>JAEXYH010000070.1 GCA_023451735.1 Pseudomonadota bacterium
CGTCGAACACCTCGTCATAGGCCGGATGCACGGCCACAAGCTGACCTTGCAGATGGGTGGAAAGCTCGGTGATCTCGACGCCATTCTGGCGCGCCACACCGGCAAGCTCGTCGCAATAATCCTTGGACGTCGAGGCCTTTTTCAGGTCGATCAACTGGCTCGCCCAGGTCGGCACCTGCACACCGAGATACCCCTTGTCCGCCGCCCATTTGGTGATCCCGTCCCAACTGTTGAACGGTGCCGCGTCGCCTGCAAACTGGCCGAGAAAGATGCCCGGGCCCTTGATCGTCTTCATGAAAATACCTCCATTAGAAATTGGCGTTGGGGAGCAGGCCCCACTCCTCATTCCGGTCCTCGGACTTGATCCGGGGACCATCACAGGAATCCAGCCATGGCGACTTCGCGCCATGAAAGGACAATCCCGCGCCAAAAACTTGGCGCACTGGTTTCCTGTGACAAGCACAGGAACGAGGAGATTGTGGTTGGCGGCGCCAACACTCTGGCGCCACCGATTGCGATAGGCGTTTTTAGAACGGCGAGTCCGGGAAGTAGAAGCTCTCCGCGTTGTCCTTGGTCACCAGGGTCGCATCGAGGATATAGTTGCCGCTGACCGGAACCTGGTCATAGAAATTGCCGGCCGTCAGCTGCATGGCGGTCGCCACCATTGCCGGCGGATAAAGCACGTCGACCGGCATGATCTTGTCGCCGTCCATGACGCGCTTGATCATATCCTTCGAACCGGCACCGCCGACGACATACTGGATGTCGGTGCGCTTGGCCTGCTCGATAGCTTCCAGCACGCCGACGGCCATGTCGTCATCCTGACACCAGACCACGTCGATCTTCGGGTATTTGGTGAGATAGTCCTGCATCACACGAAACGCGTCGTCACGGCTCCAGTTGCCATACTGGCGGTCGAGAACCTTCACCTTGGAGCCCTCGATGCCCTTGTCGAAACCATCCTGGCGTTGCTGATCGATCGGGATCGGCAAGCCGCGGATGATCACGACCTCGGCTTCCGGCGTCGTTTCAGCAATGTATTTGCCCGCGACTTCGCCCAGCGCCGGGTTGTTGCCCGCGACATAAAGATTACGAATCGTGTTGTCGTTGACGGAAGGCGCGCGGTCGACGAGCGCCACAAACTTACCATCGTCCTTCACCTGCTGGATGGCCGAAACGAGCTGATCCGGATCGGTCGGCAGAATGACGAGCGCATCAATCCCCTGCACCGCAAGGTCCTGCACGGCATTGGCCTGGCTTGCCGGATCGGCCGAAGTCTTGACGATGACGTTGAGCCCCTTGTGCTCGGCCATCAACAGCTTGGCGACACGTTCGGCATGGAACACCACGCCGGCCGTCCATCCATGGTCAGCGGCCGGAATGGACACGCCGATGGTGACTTTTTTCTCTTCCTGCGCCCAGCTGAGCGTGGGTGCCATCGCCACCGAGGCGGCCAGTGCCGCTGCGGCGATCCCGAAAGTTCTTCTGCGCATGTTCTCTCTCCCAAGGTTCTAAGGGGGTATCTCCTCCTGACCGGACCTACCCCAGATGGCCCGGCCTATTCCCGAATGCCGATTATTTCCGCATCAGCGATCGCTGCACCAGCATGGCGATGATGATGATCGCTCCCTGGATCGCGCCGATCAGATATTCGCTGACGAAATTGGAAAGCAGCATGATATTGCCGACGATCTCCAGAATGAAAGCGCCGCAGACCGTGCCCCATATGCGGCCGACACCGCCTCTCAAGGCCGTGCCACCCACAACGACCGCCGTGATCGCCTGCAGCTCCCAAAGAATGCCGGTCGTCGCCGAAGTGGACCCGAGACGCGGCACATAGATGATTACCGCCACCGCCACGCAAAGCCCCTGCACGATATAGGCAATGGTGCGGACCTTTTGGACCGAGATGCCCGAATATCGTGCCACCTCCTCGTTCGACCCGACGGCGATCAGGTGCCGGCCATAACGGGTGCGATAGAGCACGAACGCAGCAAGCGCGGCCGTTGCGAAGATGACGATGATCGGGATAGGCACGCCGAAGACATCGCCGAAATAGACCGGACGATAAAGCTGCTGCAGTTCGCGGTCCCGCACCGTGATCGAACCACCCTGGCTGAGCCAGGTCGTCAGGCCGCGATAGATGCCCATGGTTCCGAGAGTGGCGATAAACGGTTCGATCTTGCCGACGGTGGTGATCAAACCGTTCGCCAGCCCGCAAGCGGCTCCCAACCCCAGCGCCACCAGCATGGCGGCGATCAGCATCAGCGTCGGGTCGCCGATTGCACCGGTATTCATGAACAGGATCATCAGGCTCGCCACGAAAGCAACCATGGCCCCGACGGAAAGATCAAGCCCGCCGGAAGAGATCACATAGGTTGCACCAAGCGCGATGATCGCGATGAAGGCGCTGCGAGTGATGACATTGGTGAGGTTGGCAACCGAGACGAAATTCGGATTGGCGAAATAACCGAGCACCAGAAGCAGGGCGAGTGCCACAAACGGCGCAATCGCCGCCATATCCCAGTCCCGCGATGTCTTCGGCGCCTTGGCCGTATCCGTCGCAACCGCGCTCATGCCGCCGCTCCTGAATTCACGCCCGTGGCGAGCTGCACGATCTCGTTTTCGTTCATATGTTCTCCCTGAACCTCACCCACGATCTGGCCGCTGCGCATAACCAGGATGCGGTCGCATATCCCGATCAGCTCCGGCATTTCCGAGGAAACCACGATGATCGAGCGCCCCTCCTGCGCCAGAGCCGCGATGAACTTGTAGATCTGTTCCTTGTTGCCGATGTCGATACCGCGCGTCGGCTCATCGATGATGACCACCTGCGGGTCGAGCAGCATCATCTTGGCAAGCAGAAGCTTCTGCTGGTTGCCGCCGGAAAGCTGTCCCGCGAGAATGGTTTTCGTCCCCGTCCGGATATCAAAATCCTGGATAGCCTTGTCGAGCGCTTCGGACTCGCGTTTCCTGTCGATCTGCAGGCCACGAATGAATTTTCCGAGCGAGGCAAGCGTCAGGTTGACCCGAAGATCCTTGGTGAGCAGCAGACCTTTGCCCTTCCGGTCTTCGGAAAGATAAGCAACGCCGGCTTTCAGGCTCGAATGTACATCGGTAAAGGCGACCGGCTTGCCCCGGAACGCCACCGTTCCCCTGGCCGGGCGCAAGCCCACCAGCCCCTCCATAAGCTCGGTACGTCCCGCGCCGATCAACCCGGCAAAACCGAGTATTTCGCCCTTGTTGAGCGTGAAGGAAGCATCGCGGGCATAACCCGGCACATTAAAACCGGAAACTTTAAGCACCGGCTCCCTTGCTTCCACGGCATGCCGATCGGGATAGAGCTTTGCAACATCGCGCCCGACCATCAGCCGCGCCATATCGGCAGGTTCGAGTTCCGACGCCTCATGCGAGGCAACCAGTCGGCCGTCGCGCAGCACCGTGACGCGATCAGCAATCTCCTTCACCTCGGGCAGGCGATGCGAGATGTAGAGCACGCCCACACCCTTGGCCCGAATGTCGTGGATAACCTTCAGCAGCGCCTCGGTTTCGTGTGGAGTGAGAGACGCTGTCGGTTCGTCGAAGATCACGATACGATGCGGCACGAGGAGCACGCGGGCAATTTGCACCAGCTGTCTCTGGGCAATGGAAAGCCGGGAAACGATGGCATTCGGATCGATATCGACACCGAGATCGTGGATCGCCTTGGCAGCCCCGTCGTTCATGGCGCGATCATCGACGGCAATGCCCTTGCCAAGCTCGCGACCAAGATAGATGTTCTGGGCAACGGTCAGATCCGGCGCCAGCAATATCTCCTGGTGAACCAGCACGATACCATGGTTTTCCGCATCCACCGGGCCGGAAAAGCTCACCGGCTGACCATCGATCTTCATCTCCCCGCGCGTCGGAGAATGGTTGCCGGCGAGAATCTTCATCAGCGTCGATTTACCGGCGCCGTTCTCGCCGATGATCGCATGAACTTCTCCGGCGCGGACGGTGAGCGAAATATCCTTCAGGACTTCGATAATCCCGAACGTCTTGGAAAGGCCGCTGGCTTCGAGCAGCGGCTGACTGACGGATACATCAATGGTTGCGGGGGATGCGTTCATCCACCCGGCCTCAAATTCACGAGCGTCGTGAAACGGTCGACACGCGACACGCCCCCAACGCCTGCCTCCTCGCAAGCGATGTGGTGCACCTGAAATCCTCCCTGTAATTTCAGGCTATCTAAGATTCTGAGGTACGTAAAGCAGATTTGCTGCTCAACTCTGTGTCATTGTCACGAGCGCTTGAAGGTACCGACCTTGGCCATCACGTCACGGGGGATCTGATAATCCTTGACCACATCGGCTCCATTGCTCAGGCCGCACAATTCCCGCTGAACAAAAAGCCCCCAGACGGCTTCTGCGGCCTCCTGCACGAGGTCGAGACGCTTCATATCGTCCTGTCCGGCATGCTGTGCATCCCATTGCCGAAGTTTTGCGAGGCTCGCCTCGACCTGCCGCCCGTTCCGTCCGAGCGCACTCGCACGCTCTTCTGCAATCTCGTACTCCAGGGCGCTCAATCCACTCTCGATGGATGGCGAGCCGAAGAACTGCGGGGGACGAACTGACATGGCGATCTCCTTTGTTGACCGGGCGGTTTTAGCCGACGGGCAGCAGGCCCAATAATGCGCTATGTCAAAAGCCCCTCCAACCCGGCTTCAACTCTGCGTTATGGAAAGTTGAGTGGGGAGATTGGGTCATCGGCTCATTCAGACTGTTTTTATGAAATCGATGAACGCACGAAGCGGTGCCGGCACCAGACGGCGGCCGGGATAATACAGAAACGGCCCTGAAAACTTCGGCCACCAGTCCTCCAGTACGGGCTCAAGCGCGCCACTGATGAAATGCGGCCGCAACCAATCCTCAAACAGCATGATGACGCCGCTTCCTGCCATCGCACATTCGACCGCAAGGTCCACACCGCCACCCGTTTGAACGATCAACGCCGCAGGCGGATCGATCAGCACGGTCTCCGCACCTCGCTCGAATTCCCAATCCGGCATGGAGCCACTGGCAAAGCGATTGCGAATGCAGGCATGATCCACGAGGTCGCGCGGATGCGCGGGCCGCCCTCTTCCGTCAAGATAGTCCTTCGAGGCGGCGGCGGCGAAACGCTGGATGCGTGGACCGATCGGCACCGCGATCATGTCCTGAGCCAGCCGCTCGTCATAACGAATGCCGGCATCGCAGCCAGCCGCAATCACGTCGACAAAACTGTCCTCGATCATCAGCTCCAGCCGGATATCCGGATAGGTTGCCAGAAACCGCGGCACGATGGAAGGCAGCACCAGCCGCGCTGCACTGACCGGCACGTTCAGCTTCAGCACACCCGCCGGCCGCTCGCGAAAACCGTTCACGACATCGAGCGCCGCCTCCATTTCCGCCAGCGCCGGTGCCAAGCGATCAAGCAATCCCTGCCCCGCCTCGGTCGTCGCCACGCTGCGGGTCGTCCGGTTGAGCAGCCGTACTCCCAGCTGCGTTTCCAACCGCCGTACTGCATCGCTAAGGCCCGATGCACTTGCGCCGCTGATCCGGGCGCCCTCGCGAAATCCGCCGGCCCGCGCCACAGTCAGAAACGCCTGAAGATCGCTGATTTCCACGCCCATGCGCCCCCGTCAAACTGTCCGTTTTGACGTACAGACTATCCGAATTGTACAGACTTATAAAGCGAACGAACCAGCGCTATTTCTCTTTCAGCGATCGCGAAGAACCGTCGATCAGGAGAAGGAGCATCCCATGTCCGACACATTCGACCTTGCAAAATCCGGCACGTTCAAGATGGGCAGCCATTCGGTCAAGCGCATCGGTTACGGCGCCATGCAGCTTGCCGGTCCGGGCGTCTTCGGCCCGCCGAAGGATCGCGCCGCTGCCGTCGCCGTTCTGCGCGCCGCCGTCGAGGCCGGCGTCGACCATATCGATACCAGCGATTTCTACGGCCCGCATGTCACTAACGAGATCATCCGCGAGGCATTGCATCCCTATCCGGACAATCTCACCATCGTCACCAAGGTTTCCGCGAAGCGCGGGCCGAATGCCGAATGGCTGCCCGCCATGTCAAAGGAAGAGCTCGTCGCTGCCGTCCACGACAACCTCCGCAACCTCGGCCTCGATGTGATCGACATCGTCAATTTCCGCTCCATGCACGGTATCCACGGCCCGGCGGAAGGATCAATCGAGGAGCAGGTCACGGTGCTGGCAGATCTCAAGCGTCAGGGCCTCATCCGCCATATCGGCGTCTCCAACGTCACCCCCGCTCAGATCGCCGAAGCACGCAACATCACCGAAATCGTCTGCGTCCAGAACCAGTACAATCTCGCCCATCGCGAAGACGATGCGTTTATCGATCAACTGGCCCAGGAAGGTACCGCATACGTCCCATTCTTCCCGCTCGGCGGCTTCTCGCCGCTGCAGTCCTCGACGCTTTCGGACGTTGCAACCCGCCTGAACGCCACCCCGATGCAGGTGGCACTGGCTTGGCTGCTGCAGCGCTCGCCCAACATTCTGCTTATTCCCGGCACGTCTTCGCTAGGTCACTTGAACGAAAACCTGGCAGCAGGAGAACTGGAATTGCCAGCAGACGCTCTGGTGGAACTGGACGGTATCGCCGGCCGGAAGGCCGCCTGAAACAGGAATGCCGCACCTGCGAAGGTGCGGCGCCCTGCCTTATCGCGTTCCGCCAAGCTTTTTGCGATCCAGAAGTTGCAGTTCCCGCTTGGGCCCGACACGGTAGGTCTCTGTGTAACTAAAGCCGTCTTTCTGAAATTCATGCGTCAACAGGCTGCCGACAGGCGCCTTCTTGAGCTTCGTTTTCGGCTGCGTCGGATAGATCAGGCTGCCCGGTATGGGATCCAGCGTAAAGGCGGCAGCCGGCGGCACAAAGCCGAGGAATGCGATCAGGGATAAGACAGCAGCTTTTCTCATGGTCGGCTCCTTTGAATAAGGCTCCGAAACCGGGAAAGCTTCCACCCGATCTCATCAGCCATTCACTGAAGTTTGGGTCGAGAAGAGCCTCCAATATTGTCCGAGAATCCTGTTATCGCAACTGGCAACGTTCAGCCCATATTGAACGATATATGGCCCGGCGAGTTTCCCCGCCGGGCCATATGCCAATCTATCCGAACTGAAGGCCGCGATCAGACGTATCTGTTGACGACGTTTTCCAGATATTCCTGACGGCCGGACTTCGGTTCAGGATTGATGTTTTCGCGTTCGACCTTCGCTGCAATCTCTTCCAGCTTGTAATCGCCGCGCAGCATCTTCTGGGCGTCTGCGCTATCCCATTTGGCATAACGATCGCTGAGCGGCTTCGACAGTGCGCCGTCTTCCACCATCTTTGCAGCCGCCTTGAGGCCGCGGGCACAGCAATCCATACCGCCGATATGGCCGATTAGCAGGTCCGCCGGGTCGATCGACTGGCGACGCAGTTTCGAATCGAAGTTCGTGCCGCCGGTAGTAAAGCCGCCCGCGAGCAGGACCTGATAATAGGCGAGCGCCATTTCCGGCACGTTGTTGGGGAACTGGTCGGTATCCCAGCCGGACTGGTAGTCGTTGCGGTTCATGTCGATCGAACCGAAGATGCCGTGTGCCGAAGCAAGCGCCAGCTCATGTTCGAACGTATGGCCGGCAAGGATCGCATGACCCTGCTCGATATTCATCTTCACTTCGTTTTCGAGACCGTACTTCTTCAGGAAACCGTAGACCGTCGCGACGTCATAGTCATACTGATGCTTGGTCGGCTCCTGCGGCTTTGGCTCGACGAGGATTGCACCCTTGAACCCGATCTTGTGCTTGTATTCGACCACCATGTGCAGCATGCGCGCCATCTGGTCGAATTCGCGCTTCAGGTCGGTGTTGAGCAGCGTCTCGTAGCCTTCGCGACCGCCCCACAACACGTAATTGTCGCCACCGAGCTTCATCGTGGCATCCATGCAGGTCTTGATGGTCGCCGCCGAATAGGCAAACACATCCGGATCCGGATTGGTCGAGGCACCGGCCATGAAGCGGCGGTTGGAAAACAGGTTCGCCGTACCCCAGAGCAGCTTGACGCCGGTCTCTTCCTGCTTACTTGCAAAGTAATCGACGATCTCGTTGAGGTTCTTCGTGTTCTCGGCAAACGTCTTGCCTTCCGGCCGAACGTCGGCGTCGTGGAAGCAATAGAAAGGCGCGCCGAGCAGCGAGAACATCTCGAATGCAACATCGGCTTTCAGCTTGGCCTTCGACATCTCGTCACCATACCAGGGGCGATCGAAAGTGCGTCCGCCGAACGGATCGCCACCCTCCCAGGCAAACGAGTGCCAATAGGCGACGGCGAAGCGCAGATGCTCTTCCATCCGCTTTCCCGCAACGATCTCGTCCGGGTTATAGAAACGGTAAGCCAGCGGATTGGTGCTGTCCGGCCCTTCATATTTGATCTTCGAAATATCGCCGAAAAATCCTGTGCTCATATGTGTTTCCTCCTTGGAAAGCTTGTTGGAAGAGATATTCAGCTCAAACTGAGGTACGTACCTCATTAAAGGCAAAAAAGGCTTATGTTGCAGTCCGGTTTGCAGGGAGGAGCTTTCCCCTCCCTGACTAGATCATCCCGCAATCGCCCGGATTGCAGGATAGGCCGCACGGTAACGCGAATAGGCAGCCTCATAGGCATCCGACAGTACGGCAACCGGCTCGATCGTCGCTTCCGTCTTAGGTGCCGAGCAGACGGCAACCGGATCGGCACCTGTCGCTGCGATAAGGCCAAGACGCGCGGCACCGAAGGCCGCACCGAAATCACCGTCAGCCGGGATATCGACGGGAACGCCAAGCGACGTCGCGATCGAAGACAGCCAGTAACGCGAGCGCGAACCGCCGCCGATCGCGGTGACGCGCGATATCGAGGTCCCAGCGGACTTCAACGCCTCGAGATTGTCGCGGATCGCAAAGGTCACGCCTTCCAGCACCGCCTGGGTGAGTACTACGCGGCTCGACTCGTGCTCCAGCCCGATGAAGGCACCGCGGATGACGGCGTCGTTATGCGGTGTACGCTCACCGGAAAGATAAGGCAGGAAGGTAACGCCGGTCGGCGCCTTCAGTGTATCGCCAAGTTCGCCGGAAAGCTCCGCCGCCGATTTGCCCATCACCTTGGCATGCCAGTTGATCGCATCGGCGGCCGACAGGATGACACCCATCTGGTGCCACGTCTTGGGCAAAGCGTGGCAGAAGGCATGAACAGCACTTTCCGGCTTCGGCAGATAGGAGCCGTTGGCGGCAAACAGCACGCCGGACGTGCCGAGCGACACGAATGCCTGACCTTCCTTGACCGTGCCCATGCCACATGCCGAAGCGGCGTTGTCACCTGCACCACCGGCCACGATGACATCGCTGGAAATACCCCATTTGGCTTTCAGCTCGCCGCGCAGCTTGCCCGCCTGATCGGTGCCTTCGACAAGCGACGGCATCTGCTTTTCGGAAAGATCGGTCGCGGCAAGAAGTTCGGACGACCATTTGCGTGCACCCGTATCGAGCCACGAGGTACCGGCAGAATCCGACATGTCGGACATGTACTCGCCCGTCAGCCAGAGGCGCAGATAATCCTTCGGCAACAGCACCTTGGCGACCCTGGCAAAAATCTCCGGCTCGTTCTTCTTCACCCAGGCAAGTTTCGGCGCCGTGAAGCCCGGAAACACGATATTGCCGGTAATCTTGCGGAAACGCGCATCGGCATCGAGTGCCGCAGCCTCTGCGTGGGAGCGCGTGTCGTTCCACAGAATGCAAGGCCGCAGCACCTTGTCCTCGGCATCGAGCAGCGTCGCGCCATGCATCTGGCCGGAAAGACCGATCCCCTTCACCGATGAGAGCTCCGCCGGATGCGCGGCCTTCAGGCCCGCGATCGCCTCTTCGCAAGCACGGATCCAATGCGCAGGATCCTGCTCCGACCAGCCGGAATGCGGACGCGAAACGTCAAGCGCACCGCTCGCAGAGCCGATGATCTTCTGATCGCCGTCGATCAACATCGCCTTGACACCTGACGTGCCGAGATCGAGACCGAGATACATGTACTATCCTTTCATCCTGCCTTCGGAGCAGTCTTTTGTTTCAGGCGCGTCTTCTTCAGAAAATCGCACCACACTTTTCGGGACGCGCCTTTAGGGCATATTGTCCTTCAGGAATATGTCGATACGGATGCGTTCCTGCGCGGCAATCACCGGCAGTCCCTCCACCTTGCCCTTCAGCACCCGGATCGCGCTGCGGACTTCATGGCCAGCATCCTGATTGAGTACGGCATCGATAAGGCCCTCGGCGAGTGCCGCCCGCGTCGTCCTGGTCAGTTCATGAGCCACCACGACGGGCCGGGCTTCGGGAGCAACCTCACGCAACGCATGCACGATGCCGCGATTGCCGGCACCCAGGCTGTAGAGCCCGATAATATCTGGATAACGTCGCAGCGCCGCCGATACGACCTCCGCGGCCAGTGCCGGATCATCCCGCGCTTCCATCACGGGAAGGACTGCAAGCCGTGGAAAACTTTCCCCCATAACGGCGAGGAAACCTTCAAGTCGTTCACGATGGTCCCGCACCAGCATGGAACCGGCGATGACCGCGATTCTGCCATCGCGTCCGCCGGCGAAACGGCCAAGCAGGTTGGCCGCCGTGCGTCCGGCCGCATTATTGTCGATCCCGGCAAAATGGTCCCGCTCCGATCCGGGAAGATCCGAAACCAGCGTGATGACTGCAGTTCCGGTTTCCTTCAGTCTCGCAACGGCGGCGTGTACCTGACTGCCCTCTACCGCGACAAAGGCGATCCCGTCGGGCTTTTCGAGAGCGATCGCGTCAAGCGCCTCGGCGAGCGCCGGCGCATCAAAAGGCGGCACCTCGACAACGCGGATCCGCGTACGCTCGACACCGGAGCGAGACGTCGCGGCATCCACCTCGGCACGGATTCCCATCATGAAAGAATTGTCGTTGCTGGGCATGACGAACACGAAAGAATAGGTTCGCCCCTTGGCAAGGTTGGCGGCCGCCACATCCCGCACATAACCGAGCCTGGAAATCGCCTGTTCAACCCGCTCGCGCGTCACGTGCCGCACCCCTGGACGATCGTTGAGAACACGATCGACCGTCGCCAGGCTGACGCCTGCGCTGCGTGCGATGTCATGGACGGTGGGCTTCATGAATTCCTCCGTGAAGCGTCGTAGCCCAGTTTTTGAGGTACGTAAATCAGAAAAAATGTCGTGGGCGAAGCGCCCAACAAAAAAGGGGCCGTTTCCTTGCGGCAACGGCCCCTTTCGGCGGTGGTTTCCTGAAATTCTTTCCGGAACGATCAGTGGCCGCCGCCACTCCGCCCTGTGATCTGCGGCGAAGGTTTTTGGATCAGCGCGACACCAACGACCATGAGCCCGAACAGCACGGTCAGGATCAGGAAGACATCGCTGAAAGACATGACCACAGCCTGCTGCGTGACGAGATTGACCATCTGCCGGATTGCGCCGGTCGCGCCGTCGAGCCCGGAAGAATTGAGATTGGACGCCATGCTGTTCAGCTGATCGACCGCAGTCGGATTGCCCCAGTCGAGATGCTCCCGCAGGCGCTCGTAATGCACGTCCTGGCGGTTGGAGAGCACGGTACTGATGATCGCAAGACCCACAGCACCGCCGAGGTTACGCGTGAGGTTGAACAGGCCCGATGCGCCGCGGATACGCGCAGGCGGCAATGTGCCGAGCGCAATGTTGTTGATCGGCACCATGCACATCATCAATCCGAAGCCGCGCAGGATCTGCGGAACGAAAAGCTCGTAAAAGTCCCAGTCCGTCGTGATACCGGTCATGATGTAAGTACCGGCGCCGAAGCTGACGAAGCCCAGCACCATCATCGCCCTCAGATCCATGATCGTCGACAGCTTGCCGGCAATAGGCGCGGTGAAGAACATTGCCAGACCCGAAACGAACATCGTCTCGCCGATCATCAGGCTGTCATAGTCTCGCACGCGGCTGAGATAGACCGGATAGATATAGGTCAGCCCGTAAAGTCCGATCCCCATCACAAAGGAAAAGATCGAGCCGAGTGCAAAGTTGCGGTTGGCAAACGCGGTCAGATCCACCACCGGGAACTCGACTGTAAATGCCCGATAGAAAAATACCATCGCTCCAAGAGCCGAAGCAATCGCCCCGATGACGATTAGATGGTCATTGAACCAGTCGTTCGAATTGCCCTCTTCGAGCACGTATTCCAGCGCACCGAGGAAGACGCCCATCGAGAGAAGCCCCCACCAGTCGAACTTCTTGAAGAGCGATAGCTCCGGCTTGTCGAAGTCGATGAAGTTCCATGCAACGATCGTAACGATGATGCCCGGAATGATGTTGACGAGAAACAGCCAGTGCCAAGAAAAAGCGTGGGAGAGATAGCCGCCGACGGTCGGGCCGATGGTCGGCGCAAGCGTTGCGATAAGCCCGATGATCGGCGAGACGATGGCGCGCTTTGATGGGGGGAAGATGGTGAAGGCAGCGGCAAACACCGAGGGAATCATACCCCCGCCGATAAACCCCTGGATGGCGCGGTAAACGATCATCTGATCGATATTCGTCGCCGTGGCACAAAGCGCACTGGCAGCTGTGAACCCGGCCGCCGAAAAGGTAAACAGGTAACGCGTCGAGATGATCCGCGCGAGCGTGCCCGACAGCGGGATCATGATCACTTCCGCGATCAGATAGGATGTCTGCACCCAGCCGATCTCGTCGGAGCCGGCAGAAAGCCCGGCCTGGATTTCCGACAGCGAAGCCGAGACGATCTGGATATCGAGGATCGACATGAACATGCCGAGCACCATGGCGAAGAAAGCGATCAGCTTTCTCCTGTCCATGGGTGCATCCGCCGGCATTGCCGCCGCGGGCATCGATCCTGCAGTCGTTGTTGCGCTCCCAGCCATGGGACCACCTCCGCCCTTCAATCAGGGCCTGTTTGACGAGGAGCCGAACGAGCGGCCGTTAGTTCTTCGGAGCCGTGCGCGTGTCGACATCGACCACGACACTCAGGCCTGCCCGAAGGCGACCGGTATCGAGAGCATCCTGCGGCAGAGCGATCCGTACCGGAACACGCTGGATGATCTTGGTGAAGTTGCCAGTCGCATTTTCCGGCGGCAGCAGCGAGAAGACCGAACCGGAAGCCGGCGAGATCGATTCCACCGTACCGGTGATCGGGTCGTCGCTATAGGCGTCGACATGCACCTTCACCTTGGAGCCCGGCTCCAGATGCTGAATCTGGGTCTCCTTGAAGTTGGCGTCGATATAGAGCTGACGGGTCGGCACCAGCGCCATCAGCCGCTGACCGGGCGATACGAGATCGCCCTCCTGCACCGAGCGATTGCCGACGACACCGTCGTAAGGAGCCTTCAGCACCGTGAACGAAAGATCGCGGGCGGCCTTGTCGCGCTGCAGTTCCAGCGTACGCACGGAGCTTTCCGCCTCGCGGCGTTGAGCTTCGAGAATAGTGATATTGGCCTTGGCCGACTTGATTGCGGCCTCACCGCCGATCAGGTTGGCATGGGCCTGGTCGAGGGCAACATTGGCGCTATCGAGATCGGCAGCAGTGCCGACAGACTTGGTTGCGAGTTCCTGCTGACGCTTCTGGGTGATCTCGGCACCGCGCACGGCAGCTTCAAGGGCAACCTTGGAAGCCTGCGCCTGTGCAAGGCTCGCTTCCGCGCCTTCGACCTGCGCATCGATGCGGGACAGCGACAACTTTTCCGTCTCTATTGCCGCATTGGCCTGGTCGAGTGCGTTCTGGTAATCGCCATTGTCGAGCGTCGCCAGTACGTCGCCGGTCTTGACCTGCTGGTTGGCAACCACGTTCACCTTGGCGACGAAGGCCGTGACCTTTGGCGAGATGGTAGCGATGTCGCCTTCGATATAGGCGTCATCGGTCGACACCATGTAACGGCCGGTTGTCCACCATTCATAACCGTACCATGCACCGCCGGCGAGAAGCGCAAGCACGATGACCGGAAGCACAATGCCGCGCTTCTTTTTCTTCGGCGCATCGATCGACTGAGCGGGAGCCTGCGATTGCGCAGCCGGGCTTGCTTCTCCCGTCTCGGGAGTAGCATCGCCCCGCTCTGATACCGTGTTCACGTCGATGTCATCGCTTTTTACTGTGCGCAGCGCGCCGGCATTTTTAGAAGCCGTCATAGGTATAACCATCGTTGAAGGAGGTTGCGACCAATCGAACCGATCAGTTCGGAGCGTTGACATAAAGCCTTCTTTGCCACATATCAAGTCCAGATCGAACCGATCGGTTCGAAAAAAGTTGGAAATGGAAAAAATGACGCCGAAAGGGTTAAAAAAGGTCTCGCTTAAGGACGCTGCCAAGGCTTCTGGCCGATTCGCTGCCGGTGAGGATCCCGCAAAGCGAGAACAGATTCTCGACGGGGCGAAACGTGTGTTCATGCGCATGGGCTTCGATGCGGCAAGCATGAACGACATCACCCGTGAGGCAGGCGTTTCCAAGGGAACGATCTATGTCTACTTTGCCAACAAGGAAGACCTGTTCGTCGCCATGGTCGAGATGGAGCGGGCAGCTTTCCTCGCCTCACTGAAAACCGTCCTTTCCAGCCATGAGGAAATCGAAACGGGCCTCTACGAATTTGGCGTCAAGTTTCTCGAACACCTCACCGACGAGAAGGTGATGACGGCTATGCGGACGGTCCTTGGTGTCCGTGAGCGCATGCCGGATCTCTGTTCGCGCTTTTTCCGCGGACCTCAAAATCTGAGAACAGTGCTGCACGACTATCTTGAAAAAGGTGTCGTTACCGGCGTTCTGGATATCGACGATCTGGATCTCGCGTCCGGTCAGTTCCTCGATCTGGCAAGTGGCAGCTTCTTCAAGTTCCGCCTGTTCGGGACGATGCAACAGGCCCCGTCGCGGCAGGAGATCGACCGCGTCATTCGCGGCGCCATCCGTGTCTTCATGGCGGCATACGCCTCAGGTAACAAATCCGTGATCACAGAAGCCCCCTGACCGGGACAAATTGTCGCCTCATTGGCTCAACCTCCTCTTGTTTTTGGATCGGAAGCACCCAAATGCGGCGGGCATTTACCGCCTTTGATTGAAAACAGGAGACATGGATGGACATTGCAGCGCTCTTAGCAGACCCGGGGGCCTGGGTAGCGCTTGTTACACTTGTGGTTATGGAAGTCGTGCTTGGCATCGACAACCTGATCTTCATTTCCATCCTGACCAACAAGCTGCCGCCGGAGCACCGTGAGAAGGCGCGCAAGATCGGTATCGGTCTGGCGCTGATCATGCGTCTTGGCCTGCTCGGCACCATCGCCTGGATCGTGCAGCTGACCAACCCGCTCTTCGAGGTTTTCGGCCAGCCTTTCTCCTGGAAGGACCTGATTCTCATCGCCGGTGGTCTGTTCCTCGTCTACAAGGCGACCAAGGAAATTCACCACTCCGTCGATGTCATCGATCACAAGGAAGACATGGTCGGAGCCGGTTCGGAAGTCATCCAGATGAGCTTCAGCGCGGCAATCGTGCAGATCCTCATCCTCGACCTCGTCTTCTCGATCGACTCGATCATCACCGCCGTCGGCATGACCCCACACCTGCCAATCATGATCGTCGCCGTCGTTGCGGCCGTCACCGTCATGTTGCTTGCCGCAACGCCGCTCGCCAACTTCATCGAGCGTAACCCGACCATCGTCATGCTGGCACTGGGCTTCCTGCTTATGATCGGCGCGACGCTGATCGCAGAAGGTTTCGGCGTGCACGTGCCGAAGGGCTACATCTATGCCGCCATGGCCTTCTCGGCCCTGGTCGAGATGCTCAACATGTGGTCCAGAAACTCCAAGGCCAAAAACAAGGCCAAGGGCGGCGGCGAAACACGACATTGATCCAATGGAAAGGGCGCCTCAGGCGCCCTTTTTTTTATTCTCAGGTCTTAGCCAGTTCGCGGTCGAGAGCCGCGATCAATCGGCTGTCCTCGGCGGTCACGTCCGGCGCAAAGCGCGCCGCGATCTTTCCGTCACGGCCAATCAGGAACTTCTCGAAGTTCCAGACGATTTCACCGTCCTCGATGTCCACGCCGCGCGAACGCAGCTTCTCCTTCATCGGGCCATCGCCTGTGGTCGAAACGGGAGATCCGGTCAGTGCCTGGTAGAGCGGATGCTGGGTTTCGCCCTTGACCGAAATCTTCGAAAAGATCGGAAATTTCACGTCATAGGTCAGCTGGCAGAATTCGACGATCTCGGCATCCGAACCGGGCTCCTGCCCCATGAAGTCGTTGGCTGGAAAAGCCGTAATGACGAAGCCCTGCTCGCGCTTGTCCTCATAGAGTTTTTCAAGCCCTTCATATTGCTTGGTCAGCCCGCATTTGGAAGCGACGTTGACCACAAGCATGACCTGCCCCTGGTATTCGCCAAGCGTGGTCTCGGCGCCGTCGTTGCGCTTGATGGGGATGGATAGGATATCGGCCATGGAAAACTCCTCAAGGATGCAAAGCAATGCGGATGCGCGCAACTTAATACGCGCATCCCGCTTGTCCATGGCTCATGCCACTTCGTCGATCAGCACCTGGATGAAGCCGCGCGAACACCGCTCGATCCGGCCCGTTACGCCATAGACCTGGTTGAGTACGCCGGGCGTCAGCGCCTGTTGCGGCTCTCCATCGGAAACCACGCGCCCCCCGGAAAGCAGTACCAGCCGATCACACCACCGGCAGGCAAGACCGAGATCATGCAGGACGGCGATTGCGATAATATCCTGCTCCCGCGTGATCTCGCGGATCGTCCGCATGACGCGGATCTGATGCGCCACGTCGAGCGCGGAGGTCGGTTCGTCGAGTAGCAGCACCCGCGGCTTGCGCACCAGTGCTTGCGCAAGGCTCGCCAGCTGCCGTTGACCGCCGGAAAGCGAGTCGAGCTGCGCCATGGCGAGATGGCTGATACCGAGCCGCTCCAGCACGGCAAGCGAACGCTTCACCGCATCCGGATCGCGTGACGAGGCACGCAGCGCGCCGATCGTCGCCTCAAGCACCGTCAGCGCCACCCGCTGCGGCAGGGATTGCGGCATATAGGTGATGGCCCGCGCACGCTGCACCGGCGATTGTCTTGTGATATCGGCACCATCAAGATGCAACACGCCTCCCGCCTTATGAAGGCCGGCGAGCGATCGCAGCAAGGTCGACTTGCCGGCACCGTTTTGCCCGAGAAACGCGGTGATCGTTCCGCCCGGCATGGCGGCGATATCGATATCCGTCAGAACCTTTTTCTTGCCGTAACCGGCAGAGAGCTTTTCGACGAACAGCATCAGGCTCTCCCTGCCTTGGAAAAGATCAACGCCAGGAAGAACGGTACGCCGATCAGCGAGGTCACGATCCCGACCGGCATCAGCACACCCGGCACGATAAGTTTGCTGGCTGCAGACGCGAGCGCCATGACCAGCGCGCCGCACAGCATGCTCGCCGGCAGAAAGAACCGGTGATCCTCGCCCACCAGCAGTCGTGCGATATGCGGACCGACCAGTCCGATAAAGCCGATCGTGCCGACGAAGGAAACGGAGGTCGCGGCGAGAATGCTGACGCGCAGCAGGGAGAAGAACCGCAACCGCGTCACATCGATACCGAACGAGCGAGCCCGGTCCTCGCCGAGCCTCAACGCCGTCAGCTTCCAGCAGGCCGCCATCGAGAACGGCACCACGCAGGCCATGACCAAAGCCATGATCTCCAACTTCGTCCATGTCGAGCGGGTCAGGCTGCCCATGCTCCAGAACACGAGCTGCTGCAAAGCCTCAGCAGAGGCAATGAACTGCATGATGGCGACAAGCGCATTGAATATGAAGACCAGCGCGATGCCAAATAGCACCAGCGTCTCGACGCCCGCCCCACGCAGGCCCGAAAGCGCCTGCAGCAGGAGCACCGATCCGAAGGCGAAGAGGAACGCATTGGCGGGAATGAACCATTCCGGCGGCACGCCTGGGATGCCGAGCTGCAACACGATCGCAAGCGCCGCTCCGAAAGATGCTGCGGAAGACACGCCAAGCGTAAACGGGCTTGCCAGTGGGTTGTCGAGAATGGTCTGCATCTCGGCACCGGCAAGCGAAAGCGATGCTCCGACAAGCAAGGCCATCAGCGAATAGGGCAACCGCACGTCGACGACGATCGCCCGCGTGCCCCGGCTGACACTGTCCGGCTGGAAGATTGCGGCCAGCACGTCGCTCGGGGACAGACCGGAAGACCCGACGCAGACATCGATCACTGCCGCGGCGCAAAGCGCCACGGCAAGAACGACCAGCATCATGACTTTCACGCGGACCTTGCCATGATAGGCGCGTTCCGCCTCCGCCAGAACGACCGGCGGATTATGTTCGGCAATGCTCACATGATGCTCCGATGCTGAGGGATTACTGTGTAACCGGCGCGCTGGCGCCGAGTACGACAGGTGCATCGGGGATCTTGGTGAAGGTCTTGATCAGCGCCGCATAGGTGGCGGCGGGATCGAGATCCTTGAAGGCGTCCGGATACATGAAGCTCGCCATGTATTCCAGGCCGACGATATTGTACGGGTGGTTGTAGAACTGGTGGTAGAGACCGTAGACACGACCATCCTGCACCGCCTTCATCGCCGCAAACCCGTCACGCTGCTCCAGCTTGCCGAGCGCCTCGGACACCTGCTGCGGCGTAACGTTGTAGCCGAACGGAGCCGCCGAGTTTTCAGGGTTCGTCCACTGCGAACCGGACATGATGTAGACATCCGGCGGGTTGGAGCCGAGCAGTGCCTCGAGCGACACGGTACCCGTCTGGCCCGGCAGCAGTTTGGAACCGATATTGTTGCCCTTCAGCGAGGTGACGAGTTTGCCGAAGCCGGTATCGCCGTGCGTGAAGCAGCAACCATCACCCTTGTTGCCCGCCTTTGCCTCGACAAAGACGTTCGGGTGCGTTTCCTGTCGGGCGATGACCTCATTCAGATGGCTCAGATGCTGCTTGTAGAAGGACACATATTCCCCGGCTTCCTTCTCGCGATCGAGAACTTTGCCCAGCACCTCGACGCTTTCCATCGTGTGATCGACCGGCTCTTCCATCACGTCGAGATAGACGACCGGAATATCGAGCGCCTTCAGCTTCTCCTCGATGCCGCTTTCCTTGAACGACTTCTGCGCCCGCATCTGGGCAACAATCACGTCCGGCTTGGCGGCGATCACGGCTTCCAGATCGGTTTCGCCATCTTCCGAAAGGCTCATAACCGGCGGCGCCTTGCCAAAAGCCTGGTCCATCAGCTTGGCGGTACCCGGATCGGACTTGACGAAATTCGAGCTCCAGCCCACGACCCGCGCGTAGGGGTTATCGCGATCAAGCAGCGCCATGGTCAGCATGTCGCGACCATCCTGCAGGATAACCCGCTCCGGTTTCTTTACGATCGTGACGCTGCGGCCTGCGACATCGGTAATCGTTGCCGGATAGTCGGTCGCGAGCGCGGTGGATGCACCAAGCAGAAGGGCAAAGGCGGAAAAGACGATCGGTTTCATGGGGTCCTCTCGGGTGTCCATTGCATCACATATCCTCCCGGTTGCGGGCCTACGTCTATTTCATGAGCAAAACAATCAACTTTCACTTGAAAAAACGGCCAGTTCCGGAAAACACACCCAATTCGCAGTAGAATCGTCCAAATCTGCAATATCCGGCATCGGCGTTTGAAACGTTTCCGGCTCTCGGGCATTATTGCGTCACTCGACGCCACCCGCCCTTCGAGTCGCCACACGCATACCCTCCGGAGCCGCATGACAACCCAGCAGATTCTCGCCTTCGCCGTTATCGCCGCGATGATGGCCGTCTTCATCTGGGACCGGTTCCGTTATGATGTTGTAGCCTGTTGCGCTCTGGTTCTGGCCGTCGCGCTCGGTGTGGTGCCGACAGATAAGGCATTTTCCGGCTTTTCCGACGATATCGTCATCATCGTTGGCAGCGCGCTGGTGGTTTCAGCCGGCGTTGCCCGCTCTGGGGTCGTCGATCTGGCGATCAAAAAGTTCTTTCCCAATCTCGACACGCTGCACACCCAGCTGGCGCTGCTGATGATCGTCGTGGCGATACTCTCCGCCTTCATCAAGAATATCGGCGCGCTGGCGATCATGATGCCCGTCGCCTTCCAGTTCGCCAAGAAGTCCGGCGCTTCGCCGTCGAAATACCTGATGCCAATGGCTTTTTCCGCCCTGCTCGGCGGACTGATGACCCAGATCGGCACCTCGCCAAACATCGTCGTGTCGCGCATCCGCGAGGAACTGACAGGTCAGTCCTTCACCATGTTCGATTTCACCCCGATGGGCGTCATTCTCTGTCTCGTCGGCATCACCTTCCTGCTTTTTTTCCATTGGCTCGTGCCGAGCCGCACCAAGGAAAACAGCTCGCTGGAAGAGGCGGTCGAGATCAGCAACTACACGTCGGAAGTGATGGTGACGGCGCAATCGACCGTGCTGGAAAAACGGCTCGGTGAACTGCTGAAACTTGGCGATGGCGAGGTGATTGCCAATGCCGTGTTGCGTGGCACCGCGCGCATGGCACCGTTCCCCGACCTTGGCCTGCGGGAGAATGATATCGTCTTGCTGGAGGGACCTTCAAAAGCGCTGGACCGTATCGTCTCGAGCGCCAAGCTGCAGTTGTCCGGCAAACCACTGACCGGCGAGCAGGCGCAGGGCGACATCATCTCCGTCGAGGCGATCATCAGCCAGGAATCTTCATTGAAAGGCCTGTCCGCCAAAGAGCTGGCGCTCTCCTATACGCGCGGCGTGAACCTTCTGGCCATCAGTCGACACGGCGAGCGCCTGAAGGAACGCCTCGGCGGACTGACCCTTGCAGCCGGCGATATTCTCGTCCTTCAGGGGTCGCGAAAAACAATGCCGACCGTAATGCAGGATTTTGCTCTTCTGCCGCTTGCCCAGCGCGAAGTTCTGCTGGGCACCCGCCGCCGCGCATTCATCCCGTTGATTATCCTCGCACTTGCGATGGCGGCAACGGCCATCGGCCTCGCTCCCGTGCCGGTCGCCTTCTTCGCCGCCGCCCTCGGCATGGTGGTTTTCCGCTGCATCCCGCTCACTGATTTCTACAAGTCCGTCGATGGACCGATCCTCGTCATGCTGGCAGCATTGATCCCGGTCTCCGACAGCCTGCGAACGACCGGCGGCAGCGATCTGATCGCCGGCTGGCTCGGTCAGGCCGCTGAAGCATTACCAGCCTGGGGCGCCCTCGGCCTCATCCTCGTCACCGCCATGGCGGTAACCCCTTTCCTCAACAACGCTGCAACGGTGCTGGTCATGGGTCCGATCGCGGCCAGCTTCGCCACCAATCTCGGCTTCCAGCCGGAGGCCTTCCTGATGGCGGTCGCGATCGGCGCCGGCTGCGATTTTCTCACCCCCGTCGGCCACCAATGCAACACGCTGGTTTTCGGTCCAGGTGGTTACAAATTCTCGGACTACCCACGCCTCGGCCTGCCGCTGTCCTTCCTCATCATCCTGGTCAGCATCCCGGCACTGCTGTATGTCTGGCCGGTAGCCTAGGTCGAAGGGTAGCATTCACCCAAAAACCTTGACGCTTCTGCCTGAATATGGCCTAAGCCTGCCCCAATCCCTATTCCCGGAACAGGCTTGGCGCATATAGCTGCGCCTCGAATTAGAGCAGCACAATGATCAACCCGACCCCACGCGTCCGCATTGCCCCCTCGCCCACCGGCGAGCCGCATGTCGGCACCGCCTATATCGCGCTTTTCAACTATCTCTTTGCCCAGAAGAACGGCGGCGAGTTCATCCTGCGCATCGAGGATACCGATGCCACCCGCTCGACCCTCGAATTCGAAGAGAGGGTTCTGGATGCATTGAAATGGACGGGTCTGAAATGGTCGGAAGGCCCTGATGTCGGCGGCCCTTATGGTCCCTACCGCCAGTCCGAGCGCAAGGACATGTACCAGCCTTACGCGCAGGACCTGCTCGACAAAGGTCACGCCTTCCGTTGCTTCTGCACGCCCGAACGGCTCGAGCAGATGCGCGAAGGCCAGCGCGCCGCCGGCAAGCCGCCGAAATATGACGGTCTATGCCTGCATCTGACCGCGGAAGAAGTCACGTCGAAAACGGCAGCCGGCGAAAGCTCCGTCGTGCGCATGAAGATCCCGACCGAGGGTTCCTGCGATTTCACCGATGGCGTCTACGGTGAAGTCTCGATCCCGTGGGATTCGGTTGACATGCAGGTCCTCATAAAGGGCGACGGCATGCCGACCTATCACATGGCCAACGTCATCGACGACCATCTGATGAAGATCACCCACGTCGCCCGCGGCGAGGAGTGGCTGGCATCAGTGCCGAAGCATATCCTGCTTTATCGCTATTTCGGCTGGGAAGCTCCGGTCTGGATGCATCTGTCGCTGATGCGCAATGCCGACAAGTCGAAACTGTCGAAGCGCAAGAACCCGACTTCGATCAGCTACTACTCGGCTCTCGGATACCTGCCGGAAGCCCTGATGAACTTCCTCGGCCTGTTCTTCGTCCAGATCGCCGAAGGCGAAGAGCTGCTTACCATGGAAGAGCTGACGGCAAAGTTTGAGCCGGAAGCCCTCTCCAAGGCCGGCGCCATCTTCGACCTGCAGAAGCTCGAATGGCTGAACGGCCGCTGGCTGCGTGAAAAGCTGACACCGCAGGAATTCATCGCCCGCACGCTCGAATGGGCAATGGAAAACGACCGCCTGAAACAGGGCCTCCTGCACTCGCAAAGCCGCGTCTCCAAGCTCGGCGACCTGCCGAACCTCGCAGGGTTCCTACTCGCGGCAGACGTCAACCTGACGCCTGCTTCGTTTGCGGGCCTGAAAACCTCGCCGGAAGACACGCTGGCGATCATCAACATGGTCCAGGCCGACATCGAAAAGATGATCGAATGGAACGTCGAGGCGATCGATGCGGAACTGCGCGCCGTGGCCGACAAGCTGGAGAAAAAACTCCGTGTCGTCACCCCGCCGCTCTTTATCGCCATGTCCGGCTCCTCCCGCTCGCTGCCGCTATTTGACTCGATGGCCATTCTTGGCCGCTCTGTCGTGCGCCAGCGCTTGAAGATCGCGGCAACCGTCGTGGCGTCCATGGTAGGCGACGGGAAATGAGAACTTCGGAGGTGAGCCTAGCTCTCCTCCCTCATTCCTGTGCCTGTCACAGGAATCCAGCCACGGCGCGTCTGCGCCGTGAAAGAATGCATTAAATCTCTCGCGCCCAAAGACTTGGGCGCACTGGTTTCCTGTTCAATCCTCGGGTTAAATCCGAGAATTGAACAGGGATGAGGGATACGGAGACCTCTGGCCGGCGCGGCCATGCCGCAACAGGAATTGAACACGATGACCGACACGACGAAGACCGAAACCGCCCTTTCCTCCGACGCCACCGAAGTGCGCCGCCAGAAACTTGCCAAGCTGCGCGAAACCGTCGGCGACGTTTATCCGGCGCATTTTCACCGCACCATGACCAACGCGGAACTGGCCGGGAAATATGAAAGCCTGGAGCCGGATACCGAAACTCAGGATGTCGTTACTGTAGCCGGCCGCGTCTATTCCTCGCGTAATTCCGGCATGTTCATGGACATCCATGACGCATCCGGAAAAATCCAGATCTTCTCCCACAAGGATGTCACGCCGGAGGAAGCGCGCAACATGCTGCCGCTGATCGACCTAGGTGACATCATCGGCGTTACCGGCACCGTCCGCCGCACCAAACGTGGCGAACTGTCGATCAATGCCAAAGAAATCACCATGCTGACAAAGACGCTGCTTCCGATGCCGGAAAAGTGGCACGGCGTCTCCGACATCGAGATCCGCTACCGCAAGCGTCATCTCGACATCATGACCAACGAGGAATCGAAGCTGCGCTTCCAGCAGCGCTCGAAGATCGTCTCCGGCATCCGCCACTTCATGGAGGGGGAGAATTTCCTCGAAGTCGAAACCCCGATGTTGCAGACGGTTTATGGCGGCGCCACCGCCGATCCGTTCAAGACCTTCCACAACACGCTGAAGCAGGACATGTACCTGCGCATCGCGCCGGAACTGTTTTTGAAGCGCACGCTGGTATCGGGCCTTTCCGACAAGGTCTTCGAGATCAATCGCAACTTCCGCAACGAAGGCGTCTCCACCCGGCACAATCCTGAATTCACCATGCTGGAATGCTATTGGGCCTATGCCGATTACGAGGACATCATGGCGTTGGTCGAGCGCCTGTTCGAAGGCCTCGCCACCTCCATCCACGGCACGCCGGACGTTACCTTCGGCGACAAGCAGATTTCCTTCAAGGGCCCGTTCAAGCGCGTGCCCATGCCCGATGCAGTCAAGGAAGTTACCGGAATCGACTTCCTCAGCATCAAGACCGACGAAGAAGCTCGCGCTGCTGCCAAGGCCGCCGGTTTCGAAGTCGAGAAGGACTGGACCTGGGGCGAATGCCTTGCCTTCATCTTCGAGGAGAAGGTCGAAGGAACGCTGATCCAGCCGAGCCACGTCACCCATTTTCCGAAGGACATCTCGCCCTTTGCCAAGGAAGTGCCGGGGGAACCGCGCCTCGTCGAGCGTTTTGAAACCTATTGCAACGCCTGGGAAGTCGGCAATGCGTTTTCCGAACTGAATGACCCGGAAGAGCAGCGCAAGCGCATGGTCGAGCAGCTTGAACAGGCTCACGCCCGCGGCGAGAAGGACAAGCAGCTCGACGACGAGTTCCTCGACGCAATCGACCAGGGTATGCCGCCGGCTGGTGGCCTCGGCATCGGCGTCGACCGCCTCGTCATGCTCTTGACCAACGCCCCGTCCATCCGCGACGTCATCCTCTTCCCGGCGCGTCGTAACAAGGCGGATTGAGGAATTGAGGGGGCTTTCGGGCCCCTCACTGGCGATATCTCTCCCCTTGTGGGAGAGGTTACAAAATCACGATCTTAGCTAAAGGCTAAGTCTCAAATTTTGTTGGTGAAGGGATTACGCCCCAACCTTCAATGCGCAGGCTTGGCACCATCCGCCTCAGGGGCTGCCTGCTGCGCCCGGAATTTTTCCAGCCACGCGGCGCCAGCTGCGTCGGCAGGGTTTTCCCCCGCAGGTGCGGCCTGTGACCCGGAATGCACATCCGCTTGTGCAGCCTCCGGAGCAGCGCCCTGCTCGCCTTCGCTCTCGGCGGCGGTCCCCGAATGGATCTCGTTGGCGGCATCCGACTTCGACCAGCCCTTGCCGCCCTCGGCGGTGGTTCTCGGTTCACGCGCGGGTTCTGCGGATTCTGTTGCATGTTGAACGTCAGCCTTGGCTTCCGTCTGCGCCGAGGCGGGCTTTTCTTCGCCCTGATCCGAACCGCCGCGATTGGCAGCAGCTTCCTGTTTCGCGCCGAAAACCATGTCGGTAATTGAGCTCAGGAAACCACCGCTTTCAGCCGCGGCAACCTCTTCGCCCTTGCCTTCTGTCTCACTGCCGGCGCCTTCGCCTGCAGGCTCTGCGCCATGTCCGGAAGCCTTCTCGCCGCCAGCGGCTGGCGCTCCATGTCCGGCCGCAGCTTTCGGCTCAGCCTTGGCTGCCTCGCTGCCTTCGGGAAGAGACGGATCGAGACAGTCGGCCTTGTCGGTCAGATGCGCCTCGAGATGCTCGATATCCTCCACCGGAAGGTCGACGCGCATGCCGTAGAAATGGCCGTTGGCGCCCGGCGCGCCGTCGAGATAATAACCGGAGTAACTTTCTGTCTGCGCTCCCGCCGGCATCTTGGCCGGCTCCGGAATATAGACGACCTGCGCAGCAATCGCCCGACCGCGCATATCCGCTGGATCCTTGGGTCCGGCACTATCGATCATCGCGACCTGAACGAGACCGGCCTTTTCCTTTTCCTGCACGGCACGCGCCACGCGCAAGGCTGTCTTCAACCGCGCGATACCGTCACCGCCCTGGTCGCTGGTCACGTATTTGCGCACCCAGATACTCCCGTCCCGGCGCATCTTCTGTGTCTGCAGCGTCGTGCAGGTCAATCCGTTGATGTCACGATAGGAAGGACCCAGGATCTTGTCGGTTCCGATCAGCACCGCTGCCGAACCGCTCGCGCCGCAAAGCACAAGTACGCCGCTGAGAAGGAACACGAACTTCTTCGACAGCCGGATCTTCATTTGCCAACACCCGGCATACTCAAACTCCAGTTACGCAATACAACAATAGAATTATGGGGAGCATATTCGCCCAATCTTATTGAAGAAACTTTAAGCGGTTTTGTCAGGCCCCGTGCCAAACCGGGATTCCAAACTTATTGCGAATGATTTGCAATAGCGTTGACAGATCGATTTTTGCCGCTAGGTTAAATTGCGAATGATTTGCAACAGCAATAACGGATCACGTATGTCGTTTCTGAGAATTGCATGCCTTGGTACCGGCCTGCTCGCCGGCTTGATTAGCCTGCCCTTCGCCGCTCAGGCCCAGGAAAAGCCGAAGGTCGTAACCACCTTCACAATCATCGCCGACATGGCGAAGAACGTCGCCGGTGATGCCGCTGATGTCGAAAGCATCACCAAGCCCGGCGCAGAGATCCACAATTACCAGCCGACGCCGCGCGACCTCCTGCGCGCCCGTGACGCAGACCTCGTGCTCCGCAATGGCCTCAATCTCGAGCTCTGGTTCGAACGTTTTCTGAAAAATCTCGGAGATGTGAAAAACGTCACCGTTTCCGATGGCATCACACCCATGGCGATCGCCGGCGGTGCCTATCAGGGCAAGCCTAATCCGCACTCCTGGATGTCGCCGGAAAATGCCGTCATCTATGTCGAGAACATCCGCAAGGGCCTGACCGAGATCGACCCGGCCAATGCCGAAACTTATGCCGCCAACGCCAAGGTCTATACGGACAAGATACGCGCGCAGGCTCAGCCGATTCGTGACGAACTGGCGAAACTGCCGGAAAATCACCGCTGGCTGGTCACCAGCGAAGGCGCCTTCTCCTATCTCGCCCGGGACTTCGGCCTGAAGGAGCTTTATCTCTGGCCGGTCAATGCCGACAGCCAAGGCACGCCGCAGCAAGTTCGCGCCGTCATCGATGCCATGCGCGAGCATGGTGTGAAGGTCATATTTTCCGAAAGCACCGTATCCGACAAGCCGGCCAAACAGGTCGCATCCGAAACCGGCGCAACTTATGGCGGGGTCCTTTACGTGGACTCGCTGAGCGAGGCGGATGGCCCGGTCCCGACTTATCTCGATCTCCTGCGCGTCACCTCCGAGACAATCGCGAAAGGTCTTGCGCAATGATGATGGGAAAGGTGAAACCGGCCACCATTGGTCTCAAGCTCGACGATATCAGCGTCGCCTATCGCAATGGCCACACAGCACTGAAACATGCCAGTTTCGAGGTGCCGAAAGGCACGATCACAGCACTTGTCGGCGTCAATGGCGCCGGCAAGTCGACGCTTTTCAAGGCCATCATGGGCTTTGTTACGCTCACCGAAGGCTCGGTCGAGATCCTTGGAATGCCCGCTCGAGAAGCGCTGAAAAAGAACCTCGTCGCCTATGTACCGCAATCGGAAGAGGTCGACTGGAACTTCCCGGTTCTGGTCGAGGACGTGGTGATGATGGGCCGCTACGGCCACATGAATTTCCTCCGCATCCCGTCGCGGCGCGACCATGACATGGTCACCGAGGCGTTGAAGCGGGTGAACATGCTGGAATACCGCAAGCGGCAGATCGGCGAACTCTCGGGCGGTCAGCGCAAGCGCGTTTTCCTCGCTCGCGCACTGGCGCAGGAAGGCCAGGTTATCCTGCTTGACGAGCCCTTCACCGGCGTTGACGTGACAACCGAGGAACAAATCATCGCCCTGTTGAAGGCTTTGCGTGACGAAGGCCGCGTCATGCTGGTCTCCACCCATAATCTCGGCAGCGTGCCGGATTTCTGCGACCGCACCGTCTTCGTCAAGGGCACCGTCATCGCCTATGGAAAAACGGCGGATACGTTCAATGAAGCCAATCTGGAAAAGGCTTTCGGTGGGGTGCTGCGCCACTTCATCCTTGGTGGTGCCGATCTGCATGACGACGAGGACCCGCGCCGCGTCAAGGTCATTACGGACGACGAACGCCCCTTCGTCACCTACGGGAACGGCACCCAGAAAACCAAGGTGAAGAAAAAGAAGAAGGACGGCGTCAATGCTCCAGACGCTTCTTGAACCGTTCACCTACGGCTACATGCTGAACGCCATCTGGGTCTCCGCCCTGGTCGGCGGCGTCTGCGGTTTTCTTTCAGCTTATCTGATGCTGAAAGGCTGGTCGCTGATCGGCGATGCGCTCTCGCACTCCATCGTTCCTGGCGTCGCCGGCGCCTACATGCTCGGCCTGCCCTTCTCGATCGGCGCCTTCATGTCCGGCGGTCTTGCAGCACTCGCCATGCTTTTTTTGAACCAGCGAACGCGCCTGAAGGAAGACGCCATCATCGGCCTGATCTTCACCTCCTTCTTCGGGCTTGGCCTGTTCATGGTGTCGTTGTCGCCGACCTCGGTCGATATCCAGACCATCGTCATGGGCAATGTGCTCGCCATCAGCCCCGGTGACACGCTGCAGCTCGTCATCATCGGCACTGTCAGCCTCATCGTCCTGACGCTGAAATGGAAGGACCTGATGGTCGCCTTCTTCGACGAAAACCACGCCCGCACAATCGGACTGAGACCCGATGCGCTGAAGGTGATGTTCTTCGCCCTGCTCGCCGCCTCCACGGTCGCCGCCATGCAGACCGTCGGCGCCTTCCTCGTCATCGCCATGGTGGTAACACCCGGCGCAACCGCCTATCTGCTCACCGACCGGTTCCAGCGCGTCATCCTTATGGCGCTTGGCATCGGTGCAGCGACAAGCTTCCTCGGCGCTTATCTCTCCTACTTCCTCGATGGCGCAACCGGCGGCATCATCGTTGTGCTGCAGACGGTCATTTTCCTCATCGCCTTCGTTTTCGCGCCCAAGCACGGCATGCTCGCCGCCCGCCGCCGCGTGAGGGCATCGCTGGAGGAAGCAGCATGAGCGACTTCATCGACCTCCTCCTGTTTCCCTTCCAGATCGATTTCATGCAGACCGCATTTGCGGTGACACTGATGATCGCGTTGCCGATGGCAATCCTCTCCTGTTTCCTCGTGCTGAAGGGCTGGTCGCTGATGGGCGACGCGGTTTCCCACGCCGTCCTGCCGGGCGTCGTCATCGCCTATATGCTGGCGATCCCCTTCTCGATCGGCGCCTTCATCGCCGGCATGGTCTGCGCGCTCGCGACCGGCTTCCTCAAGGAAAACAGCCGCATCAAGGAAGACACGGTGCTTGGCATCGTCTTTTCCGGCATGTTCGGCCTTGGACTGGTTCTTTACGTCAACGTCCAGGCCGACGTCCATCTCGACCACATCCTGTTCGGCGACATGCTCGGCATACTGCCGCAAGACCTGATCGAGACGACGCTGATCGCGATTGCCTCCACCATCTTCCTTGTCATCTTCCGCAAGGACCTGCTGGTGCATGCCTTCGACGAGCAGCATGCCAAGGCAATCGGCCTGCCGACCCGCCTGTTACACTACGGCCTGCTTGCCGTCCTGTCGTTGACGGTTGTCGGAGCCTTGAAAGCAATCGGCATCATCCTCTCGGTGGCGCTTCTGATCGCCCCTGGCGCCATCGCCTTCCTGCTCACCCGCCGCTTCACCGCCATGCTCATCACGGCGGTCGCGGTGGCACTCGGCTGCTCGCTCGGCGGCATCTATCTGAGCTTCTTCCTCGATAGTGCCCCCGCCCCCACCATCGTGCTGCTGATGACGGCGACCTTCATCGTGACCTTCATCCGCACCATGCTCGCTTCCCGCGCCGCGGCCTGATCAGGTCGCGGGTATATACCCACTTGCATAACGGAAATTCCGGGTATATACCCATGGCCAATGTCAAACGATACGTGCCACTGCATCCTGCTGCGCAAGGCGACCCGCAAGGTCTCGTCCTATTATGACGAGGCGCTGGCCCCGCTTGGCGTCAATATCGGCCAGTTCAGTTTGCTGAGAAACATCCGCAGGATGGAGCCGGTATCGCTGACGGATCTGGCGCAGAGGGTCGAGTTGGACCGTTCCACCGTCGGCCGCAATGCCAAGGTGCTGGAGCGGATGGAACTGGTTACCATCGGCCACGGCGAGGATCAGCGTGAAGCGGTGCTGACGATCGCGCCGAAAGGCCGCGAAATACTGGAAAAGGGCGCACCTCTCTGGGATGGCGTGCAGGACGATATCGAGGCTCGTCTCGGACACGAAAAAGCACGGCAGTTGCAGGACCTTCTCGCGGAGCTCTGATTTTTTGAACAGGATACACGTATCTACCCGCTAATGCGGGTAGATACCCTCAAAATACGACTGCATTTGCGAAAAACCAAGGGGATCAAGAATGATATCGACAGGCGTTGCCGGCTGGATGGCGGCAAGAAAGCTCCATTACGGATGGGTCGTTGCCGCAACCACTTTTCTGACCATGCTGGCGACCGCCGGCGCCATGGGCTCGGCAGGCGTCATGATCCAGCCGCTGCACCAGGAATTCGGCTGGGATATCGCCGATATTTCCACCGCAATGGCCGTCCGCCTCGTGCTTTTCGGTCTACTCGGCCCCTTCGCCGCAGCCTTCATGAACCATTTCGGCATCCGCCAGGTTGTCACGACAGCGCTCGGCATGATCATGTTCGGTATCGTCACCTCATTCTTCATGACCGAGGTATGGCAATTGCTCCTATTGTGGGGTGTCGTCATCGGGATCGGCACCGGCATGACGGCTCTGGTCCTTGGCGCGACAGTGGCCACCCGCTGGTTCTCGAAACGCCGCGGCCTCGTCGTCGGCCTCATGACGGCAAGCAACGCCACCGGCCAGCTCGTCTTCCTGCCTCTGCTCGCAGCCCTGACCGAAGCCTATGGGTGGCGCACGGCCCTTACCTTGACGGTTGCCGTCCTTGCCACCACCTTCCTCCTCGTCCTGCTTCTGATGCGCGACCATCCAGCCGATCTCGGCCTGCCCGCCTATGGCGACACCGCGATCAGCAAGCCGCCGAAGCAGGATCACAAGCTCCTCGCCACACTCGCCTCCCCGCTCGTCACCCTGAAAAGCGTTTCCGGCAATCCTGTCTTCTGGGTTCTGTTCGGCACATTCTTCGTCTGTGGCCTCTCCACCAACGGCCTGATCCAGACACACTGGATCTCGATCTGCGGTGATTTCGGCATGGCAGCCGTGACCGCCGCCGGCACACTTGCCGTCATCGGCATCTTCGATTTCGTCGGCACGATCTTCGCCGGCTGGCTCTCTGATCGTTTTGACAACCGCATCCTGCTCTTCTGGTTCTATGGGCTGCGCGGCCTGTCGCTGATCTATCTATCCTTCTCGGGCTTCAGCGCGGTCGAACTGTCCGTATTCGCAATCTTCTACGGCCTCGACTGGGTGGCAACCGTGCCGCCAACGGTCAAGCTGGCAGCGGAAAATTTTGGCCGCGAAAAGGCCGGTCTCGTCTTCGGTTGGGTCTTCGCCGGCCATCAACTGGGGGCAGCAACCGCAGCCTTCGGAGCAGGCTGGTTCAAGAGCGACTACGACACCTATATGCCCGCCCTGCAGATCGCCGGTGTCATGTGCATGCTCGCTGCCGTCAGCGTCATGCTGCTGAAGAAGCCAGGTTCCGCCAAAATGGCCCCGCAGGCTGTCTGATCTGGCTCAAAACGAAGAAGCCCGCTTGACGCGGGCTTTTTCTCATCCCGCCCGGCGGCTTATCGCCTTAAGCCGCGCGCCTGCTCTGTTCGGACGCCTTCCCCGTATCGGAATCCGGTTCACGGATACGCTGGCGTCGGTTCAGCTTGAAATGATTGACCAGTTCAACGAGCTGCGCTGCACCCGCCGCCAGTGACCGGCTGATCGTCGTTGTCCGCTCCACCATCACCGCATTCTGCTGGGTCATCCGGTCGAGCTGGGAGACCGTGCTGTTGATTTCCGAAAGACCCGTCGCCTGCTCCTGCGCGGCGGTCGCCAGGGACTGCACATTGCTGTCGATCGATGCAACGAAGGTTTCGATTTCGTGCAGCGCCGAACCCGTCTCATCCACCAGACGCACGCCCTCCGTCACTTCACGGCCCGACTTGTCGATCAGCGCTTTGATTTCCTTGGCGGCGGTTGCCGACCGCTGGGCAAGCTCACGCACTTCCTGCGCAACCACGGCAAAGCCCTTGCCCGCCTCACCCGCCCGAGCGGCCTCTACGCCGGCATTGAGGGCCAGAAGATTGGTCTGGAAGGCGATTTCGTCTATAACACCGATGATCTTGGTGATCTCGCCCGACGCATCCTCGATCCGTTTCATGGCGGTGATCGTTTCCTGCACCACGGTGGACGAAGCGGTCGCCGCTTCCAGCGCGTTCTTCACCAGCTTACGCGTTTCGACCGTATTGGCCGAAGACGCCCTGACGGTCGAGGTCACCTGCTCAAGCGCCGCGGAAGCCTCCTCCAACGAAGCAGCCTGCTCCTTCGTACGCGCAGACATCTGATCAGCGGCTTCATGCATCTCCTGGCTGGAACCGTTCAGCATTCCGGTCTGCCTCAGCACCCCCATCAACGTTTCCTGGAACGCACCGATCGAGGCGTTGAAATCACGCCGAAGCGGCTCGAACTCGGCGCCGAAGGGAACGTCGATCGTCTGGCGGATATTGCAGTCCGCGAGACGCCCGAGGCCTGCACCCAGTTCCTTTACCACGGTCATGCGCTCTGAAACATCCGTCGCGAATTTCACCACCTTGAACACACGGCCGCTGTCGTCGAGGATCGGATTGTAGGAAGCCTGGATATAGACCGGCTCGCCCTGCTTGTTGATCCGGGTAAACTGCCCGGTCGAGAACCGGCCCGCGCCGAGCTCGTGCCAAAACTGCTTGTATTCCGCAGAGCGCGCATAACCCGGCTCGCAAAACATCGAATGGTGCCGCCCGACGATCTCGCCCAGCGGATAGCCCAGCGCATTTAGGAAATTCTCGTTCGCCGTGATAATCTCGCCTTCCGGCGTGAATTCGATCACGGCCTGCGCCCGTGACAGGGCTTCAAGCTTGCCACGGTTTTCCAGCGCGTCCTTGCGCGATGCCGTGATGTCCGTGGCGATTTTCACCACCTTGTACGGCTTGTTACCCTTGAAAAGCGGGTTGTAGGAGGCCTCGATCCAGACCTCGCGGCCACCTTTGCCGAAACGCTTGTATTTGCCCTGATCGAACTTGCCCTTGGCCAGCCCCGCCCAGAAATCGGCATAGTCCTTCGACGCGGCGTCGGCCGGATCGACGAAGATCCGGTGGTGCTTGCCGACGATCTCGGAAAACGAATATCCGACCGTCCGGCAGAAATTTTCGTTGGCTGTCAGGATGATTCCGTTGAGGTCGAATTCGATGATCGCCTGGGAACGATTGAGCGCTTCGACGAGCGCTGCATTGGATTGGATGTGGCCGAAAGGCAAACCGACCATGGGTATCTCCAGCTTGGCTAATTTCGCTGGAAGATTATTCGCCCATCTTAAAGTTTAAGTTAATTAAGCAATTGATTGAATTCAACTTTACGGTGTCTCCCACCGCCCTGTTTCCCGTAATCGCGAAAGGCACGGCATGAAAAAGGCCCGCCTCGTGGCGAGCCTTCCTGAACTTGGCGGTGGTTTATGATCACGCAGCAGCGAGCTGCAGCTCCTTGCTGACGAGGTTGCGCAACGCGATCAGGTCTTTGTTGAAAAGACGGATACCATCGGAAAGCTTTTCGGTCGCCATCTGATCTTCATTGAGCATCCAGCGGAAGGTCTTCTCATCCATCTTGATCGGGGCGGCCGCTTCGAATTTCTCCGGAGAAAGCTTGCGCTCGAGCGTGCCTTCGGCCTTGTCCAGCTCGTCAAGCAGGTTCGGAGCGATTGTCAGGCGGTCGCAACCGGCCAGTGCTTCGATTTCACCGGTGTTGCGGAAGGAAGCACCCATGACGATCGTCGAAATGCCGTTCGCCTTGTAATAGTTGTAGATCGAGCGAACGGAAACAACGCCCGGATCGGTCTCAGCCGTGTAGTCCTGGCCGGTCGACTTCTTGTACCAGTCGAGAATACGGCCGACGAAGGGTGAGATCAGGAATGCGTTAGCATCGGCGCAGGCGACGGCCTGAGCATGCGAGAACAGCAGCGTCAGGTTGCAATCGATGCCTTCGGCCTGCAGCACTTCGGCAGCCTTAATACCTTCCCAGGTGGAAGCGAGCTTGATGAGAATGCGCTCGCGCTCGATACCGCGTGCCTTGTAGGCGGCAATGATGTCGTGTGCCTTCTTGATCGAGGCTTCGGTGTCGAAGGAAAGGTCGGCATCGACTTCGGTGGAAACACGGCCCGGAACAATACCGGCAAGCGCAGCGCCAACGTCGATCGCAAGCCGATCGGCGACGGCAACGGCAATCGCTTCGTTGTTACCGCCCTGGCTGCGGCCCCAGGCGACGCCTTCTTTAAGCTTGTCGGCAAAGATCGACGTACCGATCGCCTTCAGCACGATGGACGGGTTGGTCGTGCAGTCGACCGGTTTGAGACGGGCAACAGCTTCAATGTCGCCGGTGTCGGCGACGACGGTGGTCATGGAACGAAGTTGCTCTAGTTTTGACGTCATCCGAATGGTCCTCACTGATGGCTGTCGGTGCTTAGGGCACCGATTTTGCTCCTCTTGCATGTTATCTAGATAACATCCGCGGAAGGTAAAGAAGTCAAGACATTTGTTCTTCTCAATTGACATATGTTCCAATGAAGACGATATCATGGCGGCACGCGCCAGAATTGCATTTTCTGCTTATCGGGAGGATTGAGCGCCTTGGCCAGATTGAGACGCGAAAGCCATACGAGCTATTCCGACGCGACCTCTCAGAGGCTCCGCGCCGCATGGCTCTATTACAATCAGGGCCTCACCCAGAAGGATGTAGCAGAGAGACTGGGCGTCAGCCGCTCGACGATCATTCGCATGCTCGACGAGGCAATGAAGCGCTCCGAAGTTCAGATTTGGATCTCGGAGGGCATCGAAAGCTGCGTCGAACTCGCAATCCAGCTGGAAAAGACCTACGGACTCGATGAAGCTGTCGTGGTGCCTACTCCACGCGATTCAAGCGCCGATGCACTTGCCGGTGCAGTCGGTCTGGCGCTTGGACAGTTCCTCTCCGATGTCATTCAGGACGACATGACCATCGGCGTCGGCTGGGGCCGCACCATGACGGCTTCGCTCTCCAGCTTCCGGCCCGCACGTCATTCCAACGTCAAGGTCGTCTCCCTCCTCGGCGGCATCGTCGCTGTGCACCAGACCAATCCCATCGACTTCACTTGGCGGTTTGCAGGCCAGTTGGGCGCAGAATGTTACATGTTCCTGGCCCCACTTCTCGTTGATACGGTTGCCACCAAGCGCGCCCTGATCGACAAATGTGGCCTCGACACAATCTACAACCTTGCCGAGAATCTTGATCTCGCTGTCGTCAGTTGCGGTGATATCGGCCCGCACTCCACGTCCCTTTCTGAGGGCTTCATCTCGAAAAAGGAACTGGACCGCCTCATCGCATCTGGCTGCGTCTGCGACACGATGTTCAACTTTCTCGATGAAGAAGGCCGCTCGGTCGATCACGCCCTGAACGAGCGGGTTATGTCGGTCGATCTCGATACGTTGCAGAAGGCAAAGCATATCGTGCTTTCCTCGGGCGGCTCGCACCGCGCGGTCGCCATCCGCGCCACGATCCGCCGCATCGGCTGCAATACGCTGATCACCGACGAGACGGCAGCGAAGGAACTCCTGCGGCTGGCCGCATCGGAACCGGCAGCCGATCCGCAGAACTGACAGTACTGATCCTGCTTACTGCTTTTCGTTGGATGCAGTTACGTGACCTTTGCCAACTGTTTGACAGAGGGTCAGAAAAAATGGCAGCAAATTGGAGGAGGAGATTTCTGCCATGGCAAAACGGTCTGATACCCAGGGACGGCTGGATGATGCGGCGAGGGCTGGCTGGCTCTATTATGTCGCCGGCCGCACCCAGGATGAAATCGCGGCCGCCATGGGCATTTCCCGGCAATCCGCTCAGCGGCTTGTCTCGCTCGCAGTCGCCGAACGTCTGATCAAGGTCAGGCTCGACCACCCGATCGCCGCCTGCCTGGAACTGGCCGAAAAGCTCAAGGAAAAATATGGCCTTCGCCATGCCGAGGTTGTGCCGAGCGACCCGTCCGGATCGTCATCGACCACAGGCATCGCGGAAGCCGCCGCCGCGGAAATCGAGCGCTGGCTGAAACGGCCGGAGCCGATCGTTCTTGCTGTGGGCACAGGCCGCACGCTGAAAGCGGCCGTCGATCAATTGCCGCCGATGGAATGCCCGCAGCACCGAATCGTGTCGCTCACCGGCAATATCGGCCCGGACGGATCCGCCGCCTTCTATAACGTCATCTTCTCGATGGCAGACGCCATCAAGGCGCGCCATTTCCCCATGCCGCTTCCGGTCCTCTGTTCCTCTGCGGAAGAACGCGTGACGCTGCATGACCAGGCGCTTGTCCGCTCGACTTTGGCGCTTGGCGCCGAAGCGGCGGCCACTTTCGTCGGCATCGGAGAACTTGGCGTCGACGGACCTCTCTGCGTCGATGGTTTCCTTGGCCGCGAGGAGATGCTGGGCCTCGTCGAAAACGGTGCCGCGGGCGAAATCTGCGGCTGGGTCTATGACCAGCAGGGGCGGCTTCTGGACAACGCTGTCAACGAGCGCGTCGCCAGTGTCCCGATCCCGTCGCGCTACACGAGCGCGGTCATCGGAATCGCGCAGGGGCAACGCAAGATCAAGGCCATCGCGGCAGCGCTGCGAGGCAAGTTGATAAACGGGATTATAACCGACGAAGCCTCTGCCGAGCACTTGCTCCGTCTGTGAGCAAAAATTTTCACATTCAAATTCAAGTGCTTAAAACGGTTTAATCGCAGTGCAGCGACGAATCCGTGTTGACTTCTGTCAGGTCCTGATAAGTAATTGCCCACGAGCAAAGCGAATGCTCGCTAACATCTTCTCGGGAGGAAGATATGACATTGAAGACATTTCTGCTGGGCGCCTGCTCGGCCCTGGCCTTCGTTGCCACCACGGCATCGGCTGAAACCCTCACCATCGCGACTGTCAACAACGGCGACATGGTCCGCATGCAGGGCCTCACCTCCGAGTTCACCAAGGCGAACCCGGATATCGAGGTAAACTGGGTTACGCTGGAAGAAAACGTCCTGCGCGAGCGCGTCACCACCGACATCGCAGCCAATGGCGGCCAGTATGACATCGTCACCATCGGCAACTACGAAGTTCCGATCTGGGCCAAGCAGCAGTGGCTCCTGCCGCTCGAAGGCCTCGGCGACAAATACGACATGGACGACCTCCTGCCGGCGATCCGCGGCGGCCTGTCCGTCGAAGGCAAGCTCTACGCGGCACCGTTCTACGGCGAATCCGCCATGATCATGTACCGCAAGGACCTGTTCGAAAAAGCTGGCCTGAAAATGCCGGAAAACCCGACTTGGGAATTCATCGCCGATGCAGCGAAGAAGACCACGGACCGTGGCAACGACATCAGCGGCATCTGCCTTCGCGGCAAGGCTGGCTGGGGTGAGAACATGGCTTTCGTGTCGGCTCTGACCAACTCCTTCGGCGGCCGTTGGTTCGACGAAAACTGGAAGCCGCAGTTCGACCAGCCGGAATGGAAGGCCTCGCTGCAGTTCTACGCTGATCTGATGAAGGAAGCCGGTCCGTCTGGCGCCTCCTCCAACGGCTTCAACGAAAACCTGACGCTGTTCCAGCAGGGCAAGTGCGGCATGTGGATCGACGCGACCGTCGCCGCATCCTTCGTTTCGAACCCGAAGGACTCGAAGGTTGCCGACAAGGTCGGTTACGCCATCTTCCCGTCCAAGGAAGGCGTGCAGAACCACGGCAACTGGCTGTGGTCGTGGAACCTTGCCGTTCCGGCATCCTCGAAGAAGGCTGAAGCTGCGCAGAAGTTCATCTCCTGGGCAACCAGCAAGGAGTACACCCAGCTCGTAGCCTCCAAGGAAGGCTGGGCCAACGTTCCTCCGGGCACGCGCACCTCGCTCTACAACACCGAGGACTACAAGAAGGAAGCAGCCTTCGCCGCTCCGACGCTCGCTGCCATGCAGGCTGCCGACATCACCAAGCCGACCGTCAAGCCGGTCCCCTACACGGGTGGCCAGTTCGTCGCGATCCCTGAATTCCAGGCTCTCGGCACCACTGTCGGCCAGCTCTTCTCGGCAGTCATCGCCGGCCAGTCCACGGTCGACGACGCGCTTGCCGCCGCTCAGGCAACGGCAACCCGCGACATGACCCGCGCCGGCTACATCAAGTAAGGGATTTCCTCCCGGGACCAGGGTTGTCCGGCACGTAGCCGGGCAGCCCGCCTCCATATGGAACCAGACGACCAGAAGCTGCGCCTCTCGTCGTGTCCGCAAGCTACCCTATAAAAACAAGATCGTGCTTCCGCGCTGACGTTCGTCAAGAACGCTTAAGCCGGCAATGAGAGCGCAACGCTCCGGGGAGGGTTTTAGAGATGGCAACGCAGAATACCAGGACGTTGGCACGCCTTATGATGGCGCCCTCCGTCGTCGTTCTTCTGATCTGGATGGCAGTACCGCTCGCAATGACGCTGTACTACTCGTTCCAGAACTACAACCTGC
>JAEXYH010000060.1 GCA_023451735.1 Pseudomonadota bacterium
GTCCCAGGACGGGCCAGATGTTGATGTCGATCGACGCGCCGCTCAGCCAGAGCCAGCCGAGGAGCAGAAGAAACAGAAACAGGACGATCAGGGCGAGCATCAGCGGGTCTCCTCGACGGCGCGGATCGCCTCTTCGGATTCATCATGGGCGTTGCGAGGACGCATCAGGCCTTCGATATCCGCAGGGCGCCCGAGCGCGAGGAGGACAACCACCTCAAGTGTCAGGACGGTTGCGAACAGGGCGAACATGAAGAGCCCGACGGCCCACAGACCCTGTGGAACGATCATGGGGATGCGCAGGGCAGACAGATCGTGTGCGTTGAACAAAAGCGTCTCTTCGATCACGTTGACTGCTGACCAGCAGAGAATGGCGACCAGTCCGGCAAGCGCCAGCAACGCCAGAAGATGCAGCCATACCCGTCCTTCGAGCGGCAGTTTCTCGACCAGGAGGTCGATGCGGACATGGGCACGCTCGGCAAGGGTATGGGCCAGCGACCAGCTGATGCCGAAGGCGAGCAGATAGCCGGAGATTTCCGTGGTCGCACCGGACGACATGCCGAGAAAGCTGCGGGACAGGACGTCGATGGTGATGAAGATGGCGGTGGCGAAATAGGACCAGCCCGCCACCAGCGCCATTTTGTGGATTGTCCATTCCAGCCGGCGTCGTGCGCCGTCAGTCAGAAGATAGGCTGCATTCATTCGCTTGTTCCCCATCCGCCTCCGCCTGGCGTTTCGATACCCAGCACGTCGTGCGGGCCGACGACAACGCGGTCGGCTTTTTCGGACAAGGGCTCTTCGACCCCGTCCCTCGTTATGTAGAAGCGGCCCGGCCTTCCGGCCTCGCCGCCGTTCACACCCCATGGGGCGTGGCGGAAGCGTTCACCCGATCCGGAAAAGACGGTTGTGTGTCCGAGCGGTCTGATCTGGCGTGCGATGCCGTAGCCGCCGCGGGTGCGGCCCTGTCCGCCGGAGCCGGCGATGAGGTTGTAGCCTTCGACGAGGAGAGGGTATTCGCTCTCGATGGCTTCCACTGGCAGGTTGGACGTGTTGGTCAATCCGGCTTGGACACCATCCTTGCCATCGCGGGTGCGCCGTGCACCGGAGCCGCCGCCCAAAGTTTCGAAATAGACGTACTCGCGTCCCGTGCGTGGATCACGACCGTAGAACATCGCCGACGTGTTCGAGCCGTTCGAAGCGGCCGTGATCGCGTCGGGCAGCACGCCTGCCAGCGCACCGAAGATGGCATCCACCACCCGCATGCCGGTCTGCACGCGATGCGCCACCGATGCGGGCGCAACCGCGTTGACGATCGATCCGACCGGAGCGGTGATCTTCACCGGTCGTAGAAGGCCCGAATTGTTGGGCGCATGGGGATCGAGCAGCACTTTCAATGCGAAGCTGACCGTCGACTGCAAGCCGTTGAAGACGAGGTTAATGTTGCCGGGGACCTGTTGCCCGGTGCCCTCGAAGTCGAGCGCGACATGGTCGCCCGAAACGGTGATCCTGACCGAGATCGGAATGTCGAAGACTTCAAGTCCGTCGCCGTCCATGTAATCGGTGAAACTGTAGACGCCATCGGGAATGGTGGCGATGGCGCTGCGCATGCGCCGCTCGGTTCCCGAAAGAATGCCCTCGAACGCAGCGCGCAGGGTTTCCGCGTCCACTGTGGCCGTCAGTTCGGCCATGCGGCGCAAGCCGAGGCGGGAGGCTGCAAACTGGGCATTGAAATCGCCCAGCCGCTCTTCGCGCATGCGCATGTTGAGCAGGATCAGCGTCCAGATGTCTTCGACGCGCCGACCTTCCGAAAAGAGCTTCACCAGCGGAATGCGAATGCCTTCCTGATAGATCTCCGTCAGCCCGGACGCCATCGAACCTGCCCGGGCGCCGCCGATATCGGAATGGTGGGCGATGGTGCAGACGAAGCAGACCAGCTCCTTGCCGATGAAGACGGGCTCGGCGGTATTGATGTCGGGCAGGTGCGAGCCGCCGCCCTCGTGCGGGTCGTTGGCGATGAACATGTCGCCGGGCTTGATGCTTTCCAGCGGATGGATGGCCCGGATCGCGCCAACGAGTCCGATCAGCCCGGACAGATGGATCGGCAGTGAATGCGCTGCCTGAGCGATAAGTCTTCCCTCAGTGTCGATGATGGCGGTCGAATGGTCGCGCCGTTCCTTGATATTGCCGGAAAACGCTGTTCGCGTGAGAGCGGCGAACATTTCGTCGGTGATCGACGCCAGTGCATTTTGAAGAAGCTGGAGGCGGATCGGCGAAAGCCTGACCGGGTTCATTTTGCTGTCCGCCATATCAGTGGACCTCGATGATGAGATTGCCGCGTTCGTCGGCGGTAGCGCGGTCGCCGGGAGCGAGTACGATGGTGGAATCGGTCTGCTCGACAATGGCTGGTCCGTGAATGGATTGGCCGGGGCGGATCGTTTCGCGCCGATAGACCGCCGCTTCTGCAGGTTCTTCCGTATCGAACGTCACGGTGCGGACGCCGGTTCGTACCGGACTGCCGCCTGTGCTGCTGGCCGGCTTTCCGGTCCCCTTGGACAAGGGCAGCACAGCTTCGGCGCGCAAGGCGACGATTTCGATGGGTGCGTCTTCGTCAGCGTGACCGTACATTTCTCGATGCAGCGCGAGAAATGCGCCCTGCAAATCGTCGCGATGCGGATGCTCGGTGGTCGCGATGCGCAGTTCGTAGTTCTGTCCGACGAACCGCAGGTCGGCGAAATAGCCGACGGTTCCGTTGCCGCCGTTTGCGGTGAACCATCCGCGCGCTCGTTCCGCGAGCACGGAAGTTGCCTCAAGCAACTTCGCCAGGCCGTCATCGTCCAAACGCCCGCCAAGGGGAAGTACGTAGTCCTCGCGCAGCGGCGCGTTGAGAAGGCCCTCCGCGCACAACAGCCCCGGCCGTGCGGGAATGATGACCCTGCGAATGCCGAGCGCGCGCGCGACATCTGCACCATGCAGCGGTCCGGCGCCGCCGAATGCGACGAGATCGAATGTCGCTGGGTCGATGCCACGCTCGACCGAGATCTGCCGCACAGCACGCACCATGGTGGCATTGACGATTTCGATGACGCCAAGCGCCGTTTCCGTCTGTGGCAAACCCAGTTGCTTGGCGAGGCCGGAGAGGGCAGCGGCAGCGGCCGGCGCATCGAGCATCATGGCGCCGTCAAGCAGGCTGGGCGACAAGCGTCCCAGAACAAGATTGGCGTCGGAGACGGTGGGCTTGATCCCGCCCTTGCCATAACAGGCAGGACCGGGAATAGCGCCAGCGCTCTGCGGGCCGACCTTCATCAGTCCGTCAGTATCGACCCATGCGATCGAGCCGCCGCCGGCACCAACGGCGTTGATGTCGACAGAAGACAATTTGACCGGCCGGCCTTCGATTTCGCGTTCGGAGGTATAGGCGGGTTTAAAGCCTCGGATCAGGCTGACATCGGCCGACGTGCCGCCCATGTCCAGCGTGATGAAGTCGCCCTTCGAGCTGTCGCCCAGAGTTTCGAGTACGCCGACAATGCCGGCGGCGGGGCCTGAAAGAGCGGTCCGGACGGGAAACTGAGCCGCGCGGGCGATCGGCATCAGGCCACCGGAAGATTGGTTGATGCCGATTCTGGCGGTGCAGCCCAGGGCCGCCACACCGGCCTCAAGCTGCGCCAGGTAATGGGCCATTTCCGGCTGGACAAAGCCGTTGACGGCCGTGGTCGAGAACCGTTCGAACTCGCGAAATTCGGGGTGAACCTCATGTGAAAGCGAGAGGAACAGGTTGGGAATGCGAGCCTTTAGGGCAGCGCCGATACGCAACTCGTGTTCGGAGTTGCGGTGAGCATGGATAAGGCACACCGCGCAGGCGGTTGCGCCCGAAGCTTCGACCTCACGCACCACCCGCGCGATCTCGTTATCGCTCAGTTCGCGATAAACTTTACCGTTGGCGAGGAGGCGCTCCTCGACTTCGAAACGCCGCTCCATAGGCACCAAGGGGCGGGGGATGTCGGTGTGGAAATCGAACATGTACGGACGGACCTGGCGCCCGATTTCTAGCACGTCGCGAAAGCCCCGCGTGGTGACCAGCGCCAGACAGGCACCGCGCTCCTGAATGAGTGCGTTGGTGGCAACGGTCGTGCCATGGGCGACACGGGCGAAATCGGCAGCCGAAATCCCGATCCGCTGCGTCAGGCGGGTTAGCCCTTCCAGCATGGCCTCGGCAGGTGCAGCGGGCGAAGACGGCAGCTTCAGGATTTCCATCTGCCCGCTAGTAAGGTTTACCGCGGCGATGTCGGTAAATGTACCGCCGACGTCTATGCCGACGTTCCAGGACGCTGCGTTCATGTGATGGAGGTCCCTCATCTGATGTAGTTGGCGAAGCGCAGCAGCGTCTCACAGGCGCCGCGGAGGTTTTCGCGCTTGATCCGCTCTGCAGACTCGCCGTCACGGGCTGCGAGAGCGGCGATAAGTTGTTTGTGGAGCCTTAGACCTTCTACGGCACGCCCTGGCAAAAGAACCGAACGCCGGGCGAGGACTGCGAGACGATCGTAGATCTGCGCCATGGTTTCTTCGAGAACTGCATTACGCGCGTGCTTGACGATAGAAAGGTACGTGCGGTCGATCAGGTCGAGATAGCGATCCATGTCGTGGGACGCGACCATCCGGTCTGCGGCATTGTTGAACTCCTTCAGAAGATCGTCCCAGGCTCCATCGGGTGCGCGCTCGGCTGCAAGCCGTGCAGCCATGCCTTCGACAGCGCCGCGAAGTTCGTAAAGCTCGAGAATTTCCTCCGGCCCGAGGCGCGCCACGGCAACGCCGACATTGGCCTCGCGTACTAGAAGTCGGCGCTCGACCAGAAGGGAGAACGCCTCGCGTACCTGCCCCCTGGAAACACCAAACTCTTCGGAGATTTCGCGTTCGCGCAACCGCTGGCCCGATACGTAGACCTCCCTGACCACACGATCACGCAGGATTTGGCCTAAATCGTCGACCCCAATTCGGCGCTCAGTTTCTTTATTCACGTCTTGTGATCCCCGTTTCCAGCAATCAAAATGTTGTCAGCCAGATTGTCAACAATAATAACGACAATATTGAAGAAAATTTAGGCGTGCTGAAAAAATATGCGACATGCGTGATAAGGCATTAGGCGGCGTTGGTTTAAGATCGGCACCTTCGTTGGCATACCATCAAGGCCTGATGGTGCCCGCGCTCGAATGGAATGGGACTGATAGGGAGTTCAGGCGCCTGCTTCGCGCTCAATCAGGGCTCGAGCTCAGACCGGCACCCCGAATATGCGGCTGATGTGGGAGAGATCCGTCGGCGAGCGCCTTCTGTATCGCCAGTGATCAGCACCTCCGGCCACAATCGCCGGCACGTTAGTCGCCGACATGCCAACGAGACGCCATATTCTTCGCTGCTCACCTTTTCTACGAGATGCAGGGGAAGCCTGGTACTGGATGCGATAACTGCTACCCGTGCTGCGATTTCAGAGCGTTGTCGACGGTTCGGTTCCCGTCAAGGCCTTCGTCTGCCACCGACACCATCGTCAATGCAGGCAATGGCAGGCATTGGTCTGCCAAGTCAGCGTCACCAGGCTGCCCGCATCCAGAGGGCTCGTATCGATCCTCCTTGCTGACGTCGCAATGAGTTTTTCGCCTCCGTTCAGAACGACATGGATTTCGGTAGATGCGCCACGGTAGACAATCCGATCAACCGTTCCGGCAGCACGATCCTGGTTCGGTTGCTCAAGACCACATTCGGTTTGCGAAAGCATAATTGCTTCCGGTCTCAGGGATACTGCAACCTTTGTGGCTGGCCCGTTATAGCCGGCGGTTAACCGCAGCCCGGTAGAGGTCTCGATCACACAGCCCGATGCATCGCGTTCGATAATCGTGCCTTCAAGAAGGTTTGACGTCCCCATGAACCCGGCGACAAACCGTGTCGCGGGAAGATCGTAGATCTCCGAGGGCGTGCCATATTGCTCGATACGTCCGCCGTTCATGACGGCAATCTTGTCGGAGATAGTAAGGGCCTCCTCTTGGTCGTGGGTGACCATGATCGTGGTGATCTTTAGCCGCTTCTGGATATCCTTCATCTGGATCTGCATGTCCTCGCGCAGCTTCTTGTCGAGTGCACCGAAGGGTTCATCCAGCAGCAATACCGCAGGCTCGATAACGAGCGCCCTAGCCAGTGCGACGCGCTGCTGCTGACCACCGGAAAGCTGGTGCGGGTAGCGATCCGCAAGATGGGAGAGCTGGACCATGTCGAGAGCGTCGGCGACCATTGCCTTATGTCGTTGCCGATCATTGGTGCGCATTTCCAGACCGAAGGCCACATTGCCGCTCACCGTCATGTGGGGAAAGAGCGCATAGTTCTGGAAGAGGACACCGACGCCCCGTTTGTGGACGGGGACGTTGGTCACCGAGCGACCTTTGAACAGTATGTCTCCTTTTGAAGGAGGGACGAGCCCCGCGATCATGCGGAGCGTCGTCGTCTTGCCACAACCGCTCGGGCCAAGCAGCGAGATCAGCTCGCCCGGCGCGACATCTAGGTCGATGTCGTCGACGACCATGGTGGAGCCATAGTTTTTTCCAAGTCCCGAAAGGCTGAGGTCGGCGGTCGGCATGGTCAGTCTCCGGGCGGTCGCGTGGAGGTTCATCTGTTCAGAGCCTTATGCCGAGAATATCTTGTTTGCCTCGTCGGTCCAGGCGGACCGCTGGGCGTTGATATAGGCCCAGTCAGGATTAAAGAGACCGAGTTCGTCCATGCGGTTGTCTGGATAGGCGACATATTTTTGCGCTTCCGGCGACAGCTCGATGCCGGAGACCGGCGGTGCGACGAGGGCGAACTCGGCGAGCGCTTTCTGCACTTCTGGAGAGAGCATGCGATCCATGAAAGCGAGACCGAGATCCTGGTTGGGGCCACCCTTTACCAACACCTGGCAATTGACACCTGCGAACGAGCCTTCCTTCATGAAGACCATGTCGATCGGCGCACCCTTGGCGGTGTAGGGATAGATGAACTTCGAATAGTCGATGCCGCCGATGGCCGCCTGGCCTTGGGCGATCTCGTTCGCCGCCTCGACGCCGGACGTGTAGACGTTTTGAATGTTAGGCTTCAACTCGGCGAGTTTGCCCCAGATCTTGTCCACCTCGTATTGCGCTTCGGAAAACGACTTGCCGGTTACGACGGCGGCGGTGGCGATCAGGAAAAACAGGCCCGATGTGTTCTGCCAGCTGTTAAGCTTGATATTGCCCTTGTACTTGGGGTCCCAGAGATCGGCATAGCTCGCCGGGGCCTCTTCCGCAGTGTTGCGATACATCGTGCCGATGGAGACGCCAAGGCCGGCGCCATAGCCGTTCTCATAATTGAAGCGGGGAAACAGCTTGGCCATGTTCGGCACCCTGTCGGCCGGAATCTCGGCAATCAGGTCCTCTCCCTTGCAGATCGGAACCGCCAGATCGTCAACGAACATGACGGTGAATTTCGGGTTGGATTTGGTGGCCCGCATCTTCGAGATGTTCGGCAGGGTGAAGCCCTCTTCCGCCAACACCTTGCAGCCGAGATCGGCCTCGAAGGCGGGGATGACATTCTTCCGGATGAATTCGCCTTGGGCGCCGCCCCAGATGCCGACGACGATTTCTTTGTCCTGCGCCCAGGCATTGCGGCGCATGATCAGAGGGGCGGCAAGGCCTGCTGCTGCGACCGTGAGGAATTTGCGGCGGCTCGGGGTCAGAATGCTGTTCTCTCTCGTCACTTTTGTTCCCTTTGTTTTGTTGGAGTATTAACTCGCCATTACTTTCTGCATTTTCAGCCCAAGAGCCCGCTCGATGAGGAGGAGGAGCCCGAGGGAGAAGAGGATCATGAGCGCGGATATGGCCGCCACGCTCGGATCGAAGGACCGTTCGATGAACACATGCACCTGCAGTGGGAGGGTGAAGTTGCGCGCATCCGCCAACCACATCGCCATCGCGTAATCGTCGAAGGATGTAATGAAGGCGAAGACGCAGCCCGCCAGGATACCGCCGCCGATCTGCGGCAGGGTGATGCGGCGAAAGGTAGTGAAACTGTTCGCACCGAGAGTGCGTGCGGCATCTTCCGTCGATGGCACGACCAACAGTAGGGCCGCCGACACGGTGCGCACCAGATAGGGCAGGCAGATCGCCGTGTGGCCGATGACAAGCTGGGCGAACGAGTTGTTGGAGCCGAGAGAAGAAGCGAATTGCAAGAGTGCCACACCAGTCACCAGTACCGGAAAGACCAGCGGCGACAGGACCAGCGCCAAGATCAGGCCGCGGCCCGGGAAGCGGTGCCGTGTCAGGCCGAGTGCGCAGGGAACGCCGAGCACGACGGTCATGGCGGTTACGATCAATGCCAGCTCAACGCTGAACAGGAAGGTATCGCGGAACTCGCGGTCTGCCAGCACCTGGCCGTACCAACGAAGGGTGAACCCCTGCGGCGGAAACGAGACGAACATGCTGTCGGAGATCGAGATACCGATCGGTATAAACATTGGCGCCAGGATGATGGCGGCCAGCACGGCGCAGATAGCAAGCAGGATGGGCGAGGGTCCTTGACCAAGATCGTTCATTTCTCACCTCCCTGGCGGGTCCAGTGGCGCGAACGGCGCTCGATCGCCCTGAGGAATACGAGGTTGGCGATGAGGGTGATAGCCAGCAACAGGGTTGCGAGTGCGGCGCCAAACGGCCAGTCGTTGACCGACAGGATTTGTTGTTGCACCAGCACGCCGAGCATGGCCGAGAAATTCCCGCCTAGAAGTTGCGGCGTTACATAAGAGGCCGCCGTCAGCGAGAAGACGAGGGTTATGCCTACCGCAAGACCCGGCACGCTGAGCGGTATCATGATGCGCCAGAAGACTATGCGACTGTCGGCGCCGAGTGTGCGAGCGGCTTCCTCTACTGATGGATCTATCTTGCCTAAGGAACTCGCCAAGGGCAGCACAAGGAACGGCATGAACACATGGACCGAGGCAATGATAACGGCCCATTCGGTGTAGAGAAGGGCGGTCGGCGCGTCCGAAAGGCCGAGGTTCTGGACGACCCAGCTAAGAAAACCCTGTTTCGATAGAATAAGCTTCCAGCCATAGGCGCGGACAACGACGAGCACGAGCAGCGGTGAGATCACCACGAACATGATAAAGCGCGACCAGAAGGCCTTACCGCTGGCCAGCACGATGGCGAGCGGATAGGCGATCGGGATGCTGATCAGACTGGTTACCAAAGCAATGCGCAATGTACGAACCACGACCCGCCAGTAGAGATCGGTGCTGAGTAGCCGCGCATAGTTTTCGAGCGTCAGGCCGGAGACAAAGACGCCTTGCCTGATATGCCCAGTCACGCTGTAGCCGACCATCTGTGCGATCGGCAGGACGAAGAGGACTAGAAGGAAAAGCACGGCCGGAGCAACCAGAAGGGGGCCGTGGAGCCGGGACAAGACGCTTGGTTTGCGGGGTGTCGTAATGCTGCGAACGGGCCTAGCTGGTCCACTCATGATTGTTTCGGCAGAGATTTGCTTCATGCTCATGATGCGTTTCTCCGACGTTTTTCGAGCAGCCGCAGTGCGGCCGGAATGGGCTCGATCACGGGGACACCAATCCTGCTGGCAAGGCCGCGCGCGGCATCGGCCAGAGGGCCGCCTCCAACGATGATTGCCTGCGCACCGTCCTCTTCGATGGCGATGCGCGCAATTTCTTCCAGTGCCTCTATCAGGCCCGCGGCATCCGCCATCGTTTTGCCCGGCTCGCCCGCTGTGATCCGTACCGACAGCAGCAAGTCGCCATAGCCGTAGCGCTCGGCGCAAGCCCGTATCGCCGGGGCGAGGTGTGGCGTCGTAGTTACGACTGAGAAGCGCTGGCCACCCTCGGCTGCCTCCATCATGCTGGCCTCGGCAATGCCAACGATCTCGCACATGGCGCTCCCCTTGACCGATTCAAGCGCCGGATCACCGAATGCGGCGATGATGATGCCGTCAGGGTCTTCCGCGCAAAGGTCCGAGATTGCGGCTATGACAGCGTCCGCAGCCACTGAAAGCTCCGCTTCATTGGTAATGAGTGGCGGGCCAAAAGTTGCGGTCACGCCCTCGATGTCCACGCCGGGACCGACAGTGTCGCGGGCGATCCGCAGCATCATCTCGGTCGAGGCCGCACTCGTATTGGGATTCAGCAGCAACAGCCTGACTCTTCCGACCAATCTGCTGCCGATGGGCCGATCCTTGACGTCAATGGTTTCCACGTCCGTTATTCCGACAAGCCAAGAAGGCGCGCGGGATTGCGCTTCAAAAGCGTCTCGATCTCCTCGACGGAAAATTCGAGGTCGAGCAACGTACTGATGACCAGCCGCATGCCCTCGACCGGCGTCGGCGAGGAACGAATGCCGTAGTCGGTTCCGACGACGATATTGTCGAGGCCGATTTCCTTGAGTTGGCGCGCCCAAGGCACGACGCCGTTGAACTGCGGCGCATTGGCAATGCCGGCGATCTCGTCGGCATATTCGCGCTCGATATAATAATTGGTACGTGGCAAGCCTTTATGGAACAGCCAGTCCGAGGCTGCCCCCTCGAGGAAGAAGCCGCGTGACACGAGGTTCTTTTGCTGCTCCATGGTCAGCAGCGCCCGGGCCGGATGGGCAACGATCATCTTCCTGATGCCGAACTTTTCCGCGAGGTCCGCGAGCCGCATCACCTCGGCCGGCGAGATGTGCCCGGTATTGACGAAGACGTCGGGATGTTCTCCGAGCAGGCCGAGGATTTCCTCCAGCTCACCAGAGATCTGGTCTTCAAGCGGAATGCGGATGGCGCGCGACAGCTCTTCCTCGGCAAACTTCGGATAGAGATCCTTGAACTTCACCGGCTTGCCATCGACCAGCGCACCCTCGTTGCTAGCCATGTGATAGGTGCAATGGGCGCCGAAATGCACGAACTTGGCGCCGGCGCCATAATAAAGCGCCGTTTTCACCGCACGCGGATTCATTCCACCCTGCGCTGATGTCAGGATGATGCCACCATAGATTTCGATGCCCTTGACCACACGGCTGGCCAACCAGGCTGTGCCGGCGCTGTTACCGAGCGTGTGGTCATAAAAGACGACGCCGCGCATGCCGGCGGCTTTGGCCTGTTCCGCAATCTGGAAGGGGTCCACGCGTCCCGGGCAGGATGTCAGCCAGGGTCCGCTATGTATATGGGTGTCGATGGCTCCGACCATGAGTTCATCGGGCAGGTCCATGGAACGGTTGCGGAAACTTTCACCTGTGATTGTCATTACAGTCATGTCCATTAAGGAGGGATGTCGGCGCGGTTTGGCCGGCTTGCTTCATCGGTTGTGAAATTTGAATTTCCTGCAAACACCGCTATGTAAACATCGTTTCACGCCAAGTGCAACTTCTCGATCCGAAGAAATGCTTTTTTCTTCGGCTATTTTATTTTGTGCTTATTTATTCAGCATATGTCTCGCGAGACGCTATAAAATTGTGCGCTAAAGCTCGCCCAAAGCCTCATGGATCGTTTCGATCTCACGCAATCGTAGCCGCCCTTGCGCTTGCGCCCTGGTGATAGTCAGGTCGACGATCAAATGGCTAACGGCCGTCACAGCGACATGGCTGAATAGTGGGCCGGGCGACTGCGTAACACAACGAATATGCCAGGTGACGTCGCTGCGCTTCGGCACGCTTTCGTCGGTGATGTAGAGAACGAGCGCGCCCTTGCGACGGATTTCAACGAGCAGGTCTTCCATCTCGCGGATACGGCGCCTGAGACCGAAAACAATGGCGACATCCGTTTCGCGAAAGCTGACAAGGTGCTCACCCATAGTTTGGCCCCCGCCGGGGATCACGTCGACGAATTCCAGAACCTGCAGCAGTTGCCAGCGCAGATAGGCTGCAAAGGGATGACTTGCCCGAAAGCCGACGGTCCACGTCCGCCGGGCCGAGAGAAGCGCGTTGACGACCTCATCAATCGCCGCATCGTCGACATTGGCGGCTGTCTGCTCGATGTTTCGCAGATACTGATTGAAATGCGCTCCGAGTGATCGCCCTTCCGCGGACTGTTCCGGAGTGTCTAGGTAGAGGCGCGACCCCGTCTCGCGTTCATTTCGGGCTTTGACACGTGCCTCCTCGTAGGAGGCGTAGCCCAGCCGGCGAACGAACCGGGACACCGTAGCAGTCGAGACTTCTGCCAATCCTGCGAGCTCGGCCGCCGAATAGCTTGCCAGCTCGCCGGGAAAATCACACAGCATCTGGCCGAGCTTGCGTTCGGCTGGATGCAGGCTCGGCAAAGTTTCTTGGATCCTGGCGAGGAAGGATTTTTCGCGCGTCACCATCTGCTCCGTCAGTTCATGCAGTACAGGCATAGAGCGGGCCGACTTCAAATGAAAGCGAGTTGCCGTTTTCTCAGGATTATAGACGATCTGGCCGTGATCCTCGTCGCCTGTATCGCTGGCGTCCTTGACATTCAGTTGGATGGATGGACCTGCTGATCTGGGGAGTATGCCGCAATCACTATGCGTGTTTTGGACGCAGCCCTTGCGCAAGAATGACTGGGCCAAGCTTCAACTTCATAATAGCTTCGTTTCAATTCCAGTTGCGCCGAGAAGACAATCACGACTCTCTTTAGCTATGATCGCAACTTGCCAATGTCATAACCCAGCAGTGTGCCTTGCCATTTCAGCATCCTGTGGACGCAGATGAGGGTTGGAACTGTGTCCTGATATACCACTGCCGGACTCTAGCCGTGCTTCCTGAGAGCAGAGATCCCGTCAATGTGCCGTGCAGGATAGCTTAGTCGTGCCCACCTTGCCAAATGCCAGTAATCCCTAGGCTACTCTCTCAACCGAGGCGCACAAAATTTGTTAGGTCGTCGGCTCTGATCCCTTCACCTCAATAGATCCGGTTCTGTCCGCTGCAGGCTGTCATTTTTAAAGGAGGTATCGCAGCCAAGCGCGCCAGGAACGGACATTGACATTGCGTTTCGTGCAGCCAGCTTAGATCTCAACGATGGAGGAGATTATGCCGAAGTTTGTTACCATAGGATACGGAGACGAAGCGGGCTATCAACGGACGGATAAGACTGTCCGCGTTGATGCTCATGCTCATGATGCGAAGCTTCAGAAAGCCGGTGTTGAGATGGGTATAGCTGGGCAAGCTGTTCAGGTCAGAAACCATGCGGCCAAAAAAGTATCCGTTTCCGAGGGCGCGTTCATGAGGTCTGAAATGCCTGTCGCAGGCTTCGCCATCATAGAGGCGGCGGACCTAACGGAGGCGATCGAGATGGTTTCGAAGACGCCGTGCGCCGTAGCTTACGGTGTGGTCGAGATATGGCCGTTAAACCCAACGGCATAAGGTGAACGCCCGTCGGCTGAGCCTACAGCGGTAGCCAAGAGCCAGGCGCCACCTCCGAGGCGGGATAGCCAAAGCGGACGTCAACAGGCGCCACCTGGTTAGTATCGCTTTCTAGGAACTCGCCGTGCCGCTTTAGGCGACACTCCCGTCGTTTCACACCCGGCGACAGGGGGCTCATGCTCGCCGTCTCCCCTTAAAAAGATGGCAAAAAGCAATCGAACTCGGTCGACTATTTCAACCGGATCGCGCTTACGATCGCTAGGCCGTTGAAACGACCTCATCCTGCGCAGCTCTCTCAAATGGCGCGATAAGGTCTTCATTGTTTCCATTTTAAATGCCATCCCCGAGATCGATTACAGGAACAAGCCGTCCGGACGATATTTGCCGGGTGAACTATTGCTACAAAACGCTTTGCTAGTGATGAGTATATGCGAGCATTCGCGCCTCCAGGGCTGCGGCGATGAACGCATCCTTGGCAGCTTCACTTGAAACCCGCCCTTCGGCAGCTGCCTTACAAAGGCTCTCGGCGCGCGAGTACAAAGAACCACGCGAATAGGGCCATCGATTGTGCAGATAATGGAGTGCGTCTTTTGGACTTCCAACTTTTTCAGTAGACCCGTAGCCAACGCGCACGAGAAGCGGCGTGTGCCACGGGACGGCACCGCCTGTGACATCAGCAGACATTGATTTCCTCCCTTGCCTAAATCGACTTAGATGCAGGCAAACGTCAAAAAAATAAGCTTACCTTAAGTATTCGTCAATAATGTCAACCGGGTTTGTACGATATCAGACAGTATACGCAGATTACCTAGATCACGACGACGCACTAGCTGGATAGACTAGATCTTCAGGGGGCGGAACTCCTAGACACTGTCCCTGATGAGGATGCAGCCGGCGTGATGCCTCCGAGAACGTTCGAAACGTCCGGATGAATTGGCGCGCCTTAGTCTGGATTTTGCCCTCGTCGGCTAAGCGTGTTCTCTCCAGTGCAGCAAATTGCCAGTCAACACACGGTTGCCTTCTCTTGTCCACACCGATAGCGGAGGCTGTTAGCCTTGGGCCCCGATGTTCCAATTCCACAGATCGTTGGCTGTCTAGTGGCCGCACCCCTTAATGGCTTGCGGGGGCAAAGGAACAAGTCGGCGGCGGCCAAACTCGGCCTGCTGCGACAGCACCCCGCATTGCGAGAGTGTAGGTAGATATAGACCAAGGATCCGCCATGGTTGAGCTTCCACTCGACGCTTTCGACAGGCCTTAATCGAGTAGCAGTTCATGTTGAGTGTTACCTAAGTATGCTTTCCAACAGCCGAGTGGCCTGCATAAAATCCCTGAATTCCATCGCTTCGTCGGGATTATGGCTGCCATTGGCGTTCCTCACGAAGATCATCGCCGTCGCAATACCTTGATTGGCAAACACAGCCGCGTCATGGCCGGCACCGCTTGCCATTTCGATCGCTGGAATATCAAGAACATCGGCGATATCGATGAGGCGCTTGCGTAGGCCGGCATCCATTGTTGCCGGCAAACTGCCGGTTCGCTCTCCAAGCTCGAAGGCGACCCCGGAACTTGCAGCAATCGCCGCGGTCCGGGTTTTGATGATGTCGTCCATCACTGGCAGCATTTCGGGTTCACAGGACCGAATGTCAATGCTGAAATCCACGCGACCGGAAATCTTCGAGAAATCCGCACGACCGGCTTCCGTGGCAAAGCAGCCGGCAGTGATGACCAGATCACGACCTTCGTTTTCGAACCCCGTCCACTCCTCGTCGAGGGTGACCAACAACCGCGATGTGGCAAGCACGGCGTCGGCGCGGGCATAGCGCGGCACAGCGCCGGAATGTGCGTAGGCGCCGATTGCTGCGGCGTGGCGGTAACGCGTACTGCCCCGAATGCCGGTGACGATGCCGACCGGGAGGTCCTGATTGATCAGGTGCGGCCCCTGTTCGATGTGGACTTCAATGAAGCGGGCAATGTTCTTCGGATCCAGAGAAGGCTTTGCCGCAGCCAGGGCATCCGGGTCGCCGCCAAGTTCCTCAATATGCGAGCGCAGGCTCCGGCCGCTGTCGGCGCGGGTAAGATCAAGCGCTTCCGGCGGCAGGATACCGAAGGCAGCCTTGCTGCCCGGATAGGAGATCGGAAACCACGCGCTCTCCTCGGCTCTGATAGCGATGACGACGCAGTCGCAGTCGGGTACGTAGCCGGCCGCTTTCCAAGCGGAAAAAACGGCAAGGCCGGATACCACGCCGGCGGCACCGTCGAAATTTCCGCCGCAAGGGACCGTGTCGAGATGGGATCCGGTCATCGCAACAGGCAAGGTGCGATCTCGGCCGGGATAGGTCACGTAAAGATTGAGTGCGGCATCGATGTGAACAGGCAGGCCAAGCGTTTCGGCCAACGCCCGGACCCGGTCATGAGCCCGCTGTTCACCGTCACCATAGGAGGTGCGGGTAAATCCGATATCGGCCGCTCCATCCTCGGCCAAGCCGTCAAATAAGGCCTGGGCCAGCAAAAAATCAGGTTCGATTCGATTGTTCGGTCGGGAGATATCGATCTCGGAAATCTCATAAGTATCTGTGTTTGATGCATTTATCTGCATTCTGTCATTCCTCGAACGGCGCATTTCAAAGTTTTTTTATTGCACCGCAAAATTTTGTTGGCATTCCAAAAAACTTGGGTCTACCCTTGGTCTACACCTGGTCTAATAAACAAACAAGGGAACACAGTGTGAAAAAGCCAACATCAATTTCCGTCTCGCGACGCACCGTTCTGGCTGGCATTGGCGGGCTGCTGGCGGCGCCGGCAATCGTCAGCCGCGCCCATGCACAATCTTCGGAAGTGATGATCTATTCGTCAGTGCCGAGCGCCTACATGACGAAGTTGGCAGACGCCTTCAACGCGGCGCAGTCGGAGATCAAGCTTAACGTTTACACAGCTGCGACCTTCCAGACCTATGAGCGTTTGCAGGCTGAAATCCGCGCTGATCGCGTCGCCGCTGATCTGTTCCAGGTGTCGGATCTGAGTTCGTTCGTCGAGCTGAAAGAGGCCGGTGAACTGATGCCGTACGAATCCGAGACCTACGGCCACTATCCCGACAAATACAAGGACCCCGATCATCTCTGGATCAATTCAAGAAGCATGATCACCATGTTCGCCTACAATACCAAGTTGGTGACCGAGGCGGATGCGCCGAAGAATTGGGATGATTTCGCGGACTCCAAGTGGGCAGGCAAGCAGGGCATGTCCAATCCGCGTGTCGATGGCGACGCATATAATTGGTACTATACCCTGCGTCAGGCCAAGGGCCTCGACTGGTGGAAACAATATGCCAGCAACAGGCCACAGGTTTTCACCGGCCATGGCGCGCTGATCGACAAGCTGACGTCTGGCGAATTGCCGATGACCGAGCAGCTCGATTACATCGTCTACACCAACATTCGCGACAAGGGTGCGCCGCTGAAGGGGGTCTTCTCGCCGGATGTCGTGCCGGTGACGATGACGCCACTTTCCATCCTGAAACGTGCCCGCAATCCCGAAGGCGCCAAAAAAGTTTTCGATTGGCTGCTGTCGAAGGAGGGACAGGATTTGCTGCAGCAGATCAACGGTGTCTACTCCGTTCGCAACGACGCTGCCACGCTGCCCAACCGCCCGGATTTTTCGAGTTTCAAGACGATCGACATTGACCCGCAGGACTTCGCCTCGAAACGCGAAGATCTGCAAATCGAATTCGCTGAGATTTTCGACCTTTAGGGCTTTAGATACGTGCTTTCTCGAATGAACGTCCAGGCCGTCATCTTTCCAGTGACGGCCATCATCCTCGCGCTGCTCGTCCTGACGCCGCTGGCAACACTGTTTCTCGGTTCCTTCAGTGCGGACCGGCATACGGCTTTCACCACGGACATGACTTTCGGCAATTACCTGACCGTCTTCTCAAGCGCCCGTTATATGACGGCATTGTGGAACACGATCGTTATCGGTTTTGGCGCGACAATTCTCGCCACGATCATCGGTGTCGCGCTCGCTTGGTTCGTGGCGCGCACCGATATGCCGATGCGCTGGCTTGTACATGGCGGCGTCCTCGCGCCATTTTTCCTGTCACCCTTTATCGGCGCGCTTGCCTGGGGTCTGCTCTTGTCGCCAAAAATTGGCTTGATCAATCAGGCTTTGGCGTTGGTCGGCCTCGGTCCGTTCAATGTCTACAGTATCGGCGGCATCATCTGGGTCATGGGCCTCTATTACGCGCCCTATGTCTATATGTTCGTCCAAAGTGCTCTTTATAATGTGGATTCAAGCCTCGAAGAGGCGGGATACATGAGCGGGCTTACGCCTTTCCAGGTCGTTACGCGCATCAGCATTCCGCTCGTCGCGCCGGCCATCCTGTCAGGCATGTTGCTGACTTTCGTTGCAGCAGCCGGACAGTTCGGCGTTCCGGCACTGCTCGGCGCTCCCAACCGCATCAATGTGCTGACAACCTATATCTATGACCTGACGCATATCACGCCGTCGCGCTTTAATGTCGCCTCGACGCTGTCGATGCTGCTCTTGGTGATCGCCTGCGCCGGCGTCTGGCTGCAGAACCGCATCCTCAAAGGCCGCAGCTACACGACGGTCGCCGGCAAGAGCAGCCGGCCGAAGATCCTCAAGCTCGGCGCGGCGAGATGGCCTTCCTTTGCTTTCTCAATCGCCTTCCTTTTCTGTTCCTCGGCACTTCCCGTTCTGGTCCTGCTGTATGTCTCTCTGGTGCCTTACTATTCCGGCTCGATCAGCTTCAGCAGCATGACGCTGCACAACTATATCGACATATTTACCACCAACCAGGTTGCACAACGTGCAATCGTCAACACGCTCATCGTATCGATGGGGACAGCCACGGTCGCCGTCATCATCGGCGTAATCGTAAGCTGGATCCAGCTGAGAACCCACAGCTGGTATCGCACCGCTGTCGATCTGGCGCTGGTTCTTCCCGTTGCCGTCCCGGCCCTCGTACTCGGCCTAGCAATCCTTGGTACTTGGATCTATGTGCCGTTGCCCGTTTACGGCACGACATGGCTCCTCTTTGTCGGCTATCTGACGGGCTACCTGCCGTTCGCCGTCCGCTCGATTTCAAGCGTCCACCGGCAAATCGACCCATCGCTTGAAGAAGCGGGATCAATGGTTGGCGCCAGCTGGCTGAACACGCTGCGCCATATCACCATTCCGCTTCTAAAACCCGGCATCGCGGCCGGATGGACTTTGCTGTTCATCATTTTCGTCCGTGAATTGGCGATCTCGATCCTTCTTTATGCACCGGGCGGCGAGGTACTGTCGGTGCTAATGTACAACCGCTGGGCTGAGGGCGACTACAACGCGCTGTCTGCCATGGCGATGGTTCAGGTCGTGATGATGACCGTCATCATATTCGCCATCAGCCGCTTCTTCAAAATCAGCATTTCCAAGGTAGCAGGCTAAGATGACCTTCCTCGAAATCAACAACATCGAAAAGCACTACGGTGACTTCACGGCATTGGGTGATGTTTCCTTCACGATGCCGCGCGGCCAGGTGATAACCCTTCTCGGGCCCTCCGGTTGCGGCAAGACCACCTTGCTGCGGACCATCGCAGGCCTCGAAACCGCCGACCGTGGCTGTATCACGCTTGAAGGCCGCGTGCTGATGGATACTGATCACAGCACATTCGTCGCTCCGGAGCGTCGCGGCATCGGCATGGTATTCCAGTCCTATGCGCTCTGGCCGCATTTGACCGTAGGCGCCAATATCGGTCTCGGCCTGAAGCTCAAGGGGATCGACAAGGGGAAGATTGACACCAAGATCGCCGAGGTTTTAGCTCTTGTCGGCCTGCCGGGCACAGAGAACCGCTTTCCCTCATCAATGTCTGGTGGCCAGCAACAGCGTGTGTCACTCGCCCGCGCTCTTGCGCTCGAACCGGCCTGTATTCTTTTCGACGAGCCGCTCAGCAATCTTGATGTTCTGCTACGAGACCGGATGCGCTTCGAGATTCGTGAACTCCTCAAGGCCCAGGGCATCACGGCGATCTATGTCACCCATGACCAGTCGGAAGCCATGGTGATCTCCGACATCGTGCTGATCATGAACCGTGGCAGTCTTGTCCAGACCGGCGCACCGAAGGAACTCTATACCAAGCCGAAAACACGCTTCGTGGCCGAGTTTTTCGGCCGCACAAATATCCTCGAAATCGACGCCGCCAAAAGCACGGAAGACATGATCGTTACCGTCGAGGGCATTTCTTTCGAGCGCCCGGATCACCTCAAAGTCGAATCCGGCAGCCTTGTCGGCTTCCGTCCCGAAAATGTCGAACTGTCGGCATCCACGAACGGCGGCCAGATGAGCGGAACCCTGCTGCGAATGGTCTATCTGGGTGGTGCCACACAGATTGAGGTGGACGTGCATGGCAACACGATCATCGGCATGCTGAAGGGTGCGCCCGATTTAGAGATAGGCAGCCAGATCGGAATTGGTGTAGCCGGGGAGGATCTCATGATCCTGGAGGCAGACTAATCCCATGAATGAAACAGATAGCACACATCCCGGCGGCCGCGGTCTGGTCGATTCCGTTCATCAGGACTTGCTCGAAAAGATCCTGTCGGGAGAACTGCCGCCCAATCAGACGTTGCTTGAACGACCGGTTGCGATGAGCCTCGGTGTATCGCGCACAGTGCTTAGGGAGGCATTGCGGCAACTGGAGGGCCAAAGGTTCGTCGGCCGTCGTGACGACGGCTCACTCTTCGTACGACCGATCACCGTTGAAGAGCTGCTCGACGTGCTGCATGTCCGCGCTTTGCTCGAAAGTGATGCGGCAAGCCGTGCCGTCGGCCGCCTCGACGTCGAGCAGCTGAAACAGCTTCGCGGGCGGGTGATTGCGGTACGCGACGCTGAGAACCCCGACCTCGCCGAACACGAACAAATCGACGGCATGCTTCACGATCTGATCGCCGCCAGGGGCGGTGGTGAAGTCGTCCGCTCCGTCATCTTCGACATGCGCCGCCGCAACCGGATGTTTTCGATGAAACGCATCCCGTCGCGCTTCCACGCCGTTTGCGAGGAACATCTGTCGATCCTAGACGCGCTTATCGCAGAAAAGCCGGAAGAAGCGGCCTCTGCGGTTCGCACCCACATAAACAACATCCGCGAAAGTGTCATTCAATGGCTGAAGCATACTTGAGGAGTGAACCTGTGGAGGCAGAGACATGCTCTGCCTGCTGATTCAACCCATCCACCAGGCCGGCATCCAACTTCTCGAGGATGCCGGACTGACCGTCAGGCGGGCGACGTCTGCCACAATGGATATCGTCGCTCAGGAAATTGTCGACGCAGATGCCGTGATCACCCGTAATGCCGGGCTCAACCGCGCAGCGATGATGGCAGCGCCGAAACTGAAGGTTCTCGGCAACCACGGCACGGGATATGACCCCGTTGACGTGGCTAGTGCCAATGAGATCGGCCTGCCGATCGTCAACACCCCCTATGCCAATGTCCAGTCCGTCGCCGAACAGGCGATCGCTCAGATGTTTGCTGTTACCAAACGCATCCGCGAAGGCGACCGGGCCGTGCGCGAAGGTCGCTTCGATTATCGCTACACGCCCGATTTCCATGAGCTCTCGGGCCGCACGCTCGGCATTGTCGGTTTCGGCAAGATCGGCCGCCGCACAGCGGAGATCGCCAAGGCAGCCTTCGGCATGCATGTCCTCGTTCATAGCCCGAGTGTCCCCGACGCTGAGATCGCGGCTGCCGACATGGAGCCGGTGGCAACGCTGGATGCGCTTCTCCAGCGCGCCGACATCGTTTCGCTGCATCAGCGGCTGACGAGCGCCACGCGTGCGCAGTTCAATGCGGAAAAGCTGGCACTGATGAAAAAGGGCGCCATTCTCGTCAACACCGCCCGCGGCGCGCTGGTCGATCCGGCTGCGCTGATTGCGGCAGTCGAGAGCGGCCATCTTCTTGGTGCGGCCATGGATGTCTTTGATCCCGAGCCTCTGCCGATCGATCATCTCTATACGAGATGCGACGGGATCGTGCTTTCACCGCATACCGGCGGTGCGACCGGGGAAGCTATGGCGCGCACCGCCACCGAAACCGCGCGTCAGGTGATCGACGTGCTGCAGGGGCGCCGCCCCGAATGGCTGGTCAACTCCGAAATCTGGGATCGCCGCCGCTAAACCTCGGCTGCAGGAAAATTAAAAACAAGGAACAGCATCATGATCAAAAGCAATCCGGTCAAGGCCCTCTGGGCTGAGGACAAGCCGGCCTTCGGCACCTGGGTTACGCTCTGCCCGCATCCGCGCGTCATCAAGATTTTCGCCGCCTCCGGCTTCGACTTCGTCATCATCGAGATGGAGCATACGGATTTCTCCTTCGAAACCGTCGGCACGCTTGCCATGCTCGCCCGCGAAGCCGGCATTTGCCCGATCGTGCGCCCGCCAGGCACGATGAAGCCGCATGACCTGACCCGCCCTCTCGATGCCGGCGCGCAAGGCCTGCTGCTTCCCTCGATCGAGACCGCCGAACAGATGCGCGCGATCGTCCATGCGACGAAATATTACCCGCTCGGCCAGCGCCCGATGAACCTGCGCGGCCCGCATACCGACTACCATGTCGGCAAACCGGCAGATGTTATCGCTCATGTGAATGCCGAGACGCTTTTGGTCGTCATGGTGGAATCGCAGAAGTCGATCGACAATCTCGACGAGATCCTCGACGTGGAAGGCGTCAATGCCGTGATGATCGGCCCCGACGATCTGTCTCAGGATCTCGGCATCCCCGGCGAGCTGCAGCATCCGGATCTTTATGAGGCTTACGAAAAGATCTTTGCGATCTGCCGCAAGCACAACGTGCCCTTCGGTCTCAGTGCCCAGTCGCCCGAAATGGCCAAGACCTGGCTGGAAAAGGGCGCCAAGTGGATCCCATACCAGAACGATGCCGCGATGGTGTTCAACACCGCCCGCGCGGCCGTTCCGCAGCTGCGTGAGCTCGGAGGACGTTCGTAATGCAGCTAAAGGAATCCAACGGCCTCGGCGTCAGCCCGCAGCAGGTCGCCGGCAGGACGATGAAGGCCGTGCAGATGTACAGCCCTTACGGTTATCGTGGAAAGATCGGCCTGATCGTGCCCTCGACCAACACAGTGATCGAGCCGGAATTTAACCGCATGGCACCGCGGGGCGTCTCGGTTCACTCCGCCCGCATCATGCTGCTTGGCCAGGCATCGGTTGAATCCTATCGCGCCATGGGCGACGAGACGGGCCGTGCAGCCGCCGAACTCGCAACCGCCGAGCCCGACATCATCGCCTGGGGCTGCACGTCCGGCTCCTGTGTCGTGCCGCGCGAGGAACTGGAAGGCGCGATCGTCGAACGCTCCAACATTCCGGCCGTCTCAACCATGAGCGCGTTGTTCGATGCGCTGAAGGCCTATGGCGCCAAGACGATTTCGCTTGGGACACCCTATGTGCAGTTCGTCAACGAGACCGAAGTCGAGGTGATTGAGCGAGAGGGCATCAAGGTCGCCTCCTGGTACGGCCTCGGACTTGGCGAGACTCAGGAAGAACGCCGCGGTATCGGCCGAGTGCCTCCGGAATCGCTGTTCCGGCTCGCCCGCTACATCGACCATCCGGATAGCGAGGTGATCTTCCTCAGCTGCACCAATCTGGCGACGATCGAGGTGATCGAGGCGTTGGAAGAGGAGATCGGCAAACCGGTGATCTCGTCCAACCTCGTCACCTTCTGGGCCTCGTTGCGCCGGATGGGCATCAAGGACCGTATCGACGGCTTCGGCAGTCTGCTGCGCGACCACTGATCACTGAAGACGGCGCTTCGTCATCCGGCGGACCGCCTATGACCCAACCTGTCGAAAGCCGTCGAATGCAGAGCGGCTGATCACCAAACAGAGGATGACACCTTACATGCGCTCACTCTTCCATCTTGCCTACCACGTCACTGACCTCGATGCCTCGCGCCGCTTCTACGGCGATGTGCTGGGCTGCGTAGAGGGCCGCTCCACCGATACCTGGGTGGATTTCGATTTCTTCGGCCACCAGATCTCGCTTCATCTCGGTAAACCCTTCGAAGTCACCCGCACCGGCAAGGTCGGCGATCATATGGTCATGATGCCGCATCTCGGCGTCGTCCTGCCGCTCGACGACTGGTTCACTCTCGCTGATCGTCTGCACGAGGCCAACGTCGCCTTCGATATTCCCCCGGTCGTCCGCTTTGAAGGGGAAGTTGGCGAACAGCGCACGATGTTCTTTTTCGATCCCAGCGGCAACCCGATCGAGGTCAAGGGTTTCAAGGATTTCGATGGCGTATTTGCGCACTAAATTTTCGGGATCTTGGACAGTGAGACCATGTCTGGTCCGTAAAGAGCAAAGCGTCGGCGCGCAGGCTGCCACCTCGTTCTTTTAAGGAGCTTTGTTATCGCGAAAGTCTCTCGCAAAGGTCGGCATTTCACCGCTGGCTTTTGCGACGGCTAAACTCTGCAAAAAGCGATCATCGGCGTTCGACCGCGTCGAGCCACTGACGGATGGCCACTGCAAGTGAGGCTGGCGCTTCCAATGGGATCATATGTCCCGACTTCTCGATGGTCTGCAAAGCCGAGCCATCAATTCTGCGCCTCGTCGCCAAGATCGAAGAGATCGCGTTGGCCAAGGGTGTCACATCAGCTCAGCTTGCGCCGGCGTGGCTTTGTGTTCAATCCGACAGCATGAATGCAGAGGCAGTGACGATCCCTGGAACGCGCAAGCGCACCCGCCTCGCAGAAAACGTGGCTGCGGCCTCAATTGCCCTGACGGCAGAAGAAATGGGCACCTTGGAGCCGCTCGCGGCAGGGGTAAAAGGTATCGCGGTCCGAGCCGATCGATGCAATGCGCGGTCCATGACCGCGCATTGCATCTGGCTGAAACGTCACGTTCGGGACCCGATGGCGGATTTCGCATCGATGCGTCGGATGTCTGCTTTTTTGCAATGACCATTTTGGCAATGGACAGCCCGCTTCCGAACCATGTCGTTCATTCTGCGTAAGCCAAGCCGACGTCACCCTACCTGCTGCCAGATAGCCCGACTTACGGCCGATCGACAGAGCCATGGCGGATGGCGGTGTTTCCACGCGGACCACGGGTGATGGAAGCGGCTGCGCATTTTTCAGGACCGCAGCCACCGATTGCCGCTCGGCCGCCCCCGTTCGGACCGCGGGTGACAGCAGCTCCCCCGACATTCCCGTTGTTTCCACCGACCACGGCAGCACGGCCACCTCCGTGCGGGCCGCGCGTGACTGCCGCTGCGCCGCAACCATTGTTATTGCAGCCTGCAACAACCTTTCGCGAAGCACCGTGATTGTAGCGATCCCAATGACCGTACCAGGATTTCGAATGATAGTGAGAGTCCCAGTAGGCAACGCTGAAGGCAACGGTTGCTATGCCGACCATCGGGACGAGCGAAGCTGACAGTACTGTCGGCTGGCCCCTGTAGAAGACATGGATATAGCTGGCGGATACCCAGCCGCGGGCGCCGCCCCAACTGATATCGCACCAGGATCCGTCGGCCATGCAGCCGTAGACAGCAAGCGAAGCATTGCCGGGCATGACGGTTACGACAGGGTACTGGGTGCTCGGCCCGGCTCGCATGTTAACGGAAGTGACTGCGACGCCGCTTGTTGTCGCGGAAGCAGTCGTCGGCCCTCCGACTGATATAGTGAGGGCCACGGCCATAATCAGGAATGATAGACGTCTCTTGGCAGATAAAAACAGCCGGGTGCGAGAAGAGGTGTTGCGGGACATAGGTTTTGCAGTTTCAGTCTCGATGCGGTGATCAGAGATCATCGGCGTTCTCCTTGAACTTTTACGCCCCGATGTTCCGCCTGACGTTTTGAAGTGGTGTTTCAGGTTTGCTGCCGAATGTTGCAAAGTCTGCTCCTCCGCCTGCAACAAACCGTAACCTTTCTGAAATTCGCCCGAAAAGCGTCTGTCCGCTTATGTGGTGCGCTTCCCGCGCGCCGCGTCCGGTTTTGATTCGGGCGGTCAGCAAGGTATTTCAGGAGCGAGGATCCACTATGGCCGCACTGCCGAAAAACCTGCGTACCCGTGGCAGGGCAATGGTCTTTCTGGGGGTGTGCATCCTGTCGACAGCGTGTGCAACCAAACCTGTATTGTATCAGGACCTGCCGTCGAGCGCGCATCTGCGCTCGACTAGCGCGCGGGTGGATGATGAACGGGTTGCCTTCAACACGGATCTCAAACCGGGCGACCTCAATGCCTATGCTTCGATCATTATGGAACCTGCACGCATTTATCGTGGCAGAGACGGCCAGTTCGGAAATCTCTCCGAGCAGTCCAGGGCAGAGCTGGCTCGCCACGCCGATCACCATTTCAACCGCGAACTGGCCCGCCGGCATCTTCTGGTCGCATTAGCATCGAAGGGTTCCTTGAGGATGCGGGTCACGATCACCGGTGCTCAGGGCAGCATTCCGGTCATCGCTACGGCGACGAAGCTGACGCCGGTCGGCTTGGCCTTGAGCGGCCTGCGATTTATTCGAGACAAGGAAGGCAATTTTTCGGGCGCTGTGATGTATGCGGTCGAGCTGTTCGACGCAGGCACTGGAAAGCTCGTCTATGCCTTCGTCACGCGGCAATACCCGAACGCCTTGAACATTCCTGCTACGATCCTGCCGCTCGGTGCCGCCAAGGCCGGTATAGAGCGCGGTGCCTCGACCGCCGCTGCCGCCTTGAAGGCGTTGATGGCCCCCGAACACCGATCGTCTAGAGGTTGACGATGATCGTATCGAGATCAAGGAGACCGGGGTTCGGATGGTGGTTTGTCGAGACCGAGGGAGAACCAAATGAAGCCAAGCCCGTAGACTATCAAATCCATGGCCATCAGGGTCGCTGCGACCGAAAGGCTATTGTTGGGCCACTGGGATATCAGGGCGGCCCCTATGGCAATGGTGAAGAGGCCCGTGGCAACCAGCCAGCTCCCCCTTCTTGTCCGCCGTATGACAAACCCGGAGTAGCTGCGCAGCACGCCGGTGATCGTCAGGCCGGCAAGGAAGATGAGGTTCATCAAGGCGAAGCGATGGGGCGGGTCGGTCAGGGAGAACGCTCCAAACAGAACGTAGAAGGCAACAACCGGCATCCAGACCAAGAAGCTTATCTGTTCTCGCATCTGCAGTGCCACGAAAAACTGCAGCACGCCGGTCACGCAGAGCATCAATCCGATGACGGACCAGCTGGCCGCGGCGAGCGCCGCGATGTTGCACAGGAAAGTGGTCCCGAATGCGAATATCATGATGCCCATCACCAGGATGGTGCCTTGGCGCTTTTTCAAAACGGTGATGTATCGGAGGTTGGATGATTGTCGCGCAAGGAATTCCATAGATTGCCTCGATGTCGGAGAGATACAGTGACCATGACATCGCGGTTTTGCCGGACTGTGCCATATTCATTACAGAACGTTGCCATCACGCAAAGACGTTGCAGAAAGGGTCGTTGACATGGAAGAGCCGGTAAAAATCCTGGTCGTCGAAGACGATCCCGAGATCCGTGATCTTCTTGACGAGTTTTTGACGGGAGAGGGATATGAGATCCGCACGGTGGAGGGTGCACCAGCGGCCGATCCGCTGGTCGAGCGCCGTTGGCCCGACCTCATCATTCTGGATGTGATGATGCCGCGTGAGGATGGGTTGTCGTTCTGCCGGCGCATCCGAGCCCGTTCGCAGGTGCCGATCATCATGCTCACCGCCAAAACGACCGAAATCGACCGGATCATCGGCTTGGAGTTCGGCGCCGACGATTATGTCGCCAAGCCATTCAACCCCCGTGAGCTTCTCGCTCGCGTGCGCGCTGTCTTGAGGCGGACTATAGGTTCGGTTGAGCGTTCGGCCGCAACCAGCAACATCAAGCGCTTTTCAGGGCTCGTTGTGGATCCCGAGGCGCGGACCATCTACACGGAAGACAATCGCTCCGTGCCGCTGACGACCACAGAGTTCGATCTTCTGGCGTGCTTTCTGGAACGGCCGAGGCGCGTCCTGTCACGCGACCAGTTACTGGACTACACCCGCGGGACCGCGTCGGAGACCTACGACCGCACCATCGATGTTGCGATCTCGCGATTGAGGACAAAGCTCTCGGCGGTCTTGCCGCCAAACACCCAAGTCATCACCACCGTGCGCAATGCCGGTTATCTGTTCAATCCTTTGGTCACGGACGGTTAGGGCGGATATGAGCCAGTTCGGCATCGTTGCAAGAATTGCCTTGATCGTGACGGCTGCACTGTTCATCAGCCAGCTTGCGATGGTCATTTCTTATGTCTGGCAGATCGAACGATCACCCCTGCCGCCCTATGCCATCGCCGACAGGATTGCAGCGGTGGTGCGGCTGATCGACAGGACAGCACCGGAGGATCGACCGGATGTGCTGGCGGTGGCCAGTGTGAAGGGATTTCAGGTGGCTGTGCTTCCCGGTGTGCCGGCTAGCTTCGAGGATCAACTGGGCTTCGCGCGGATGCGCCTGATAACGCAGAGTTTGATGGATGCCTATGCTCCGAACCGGTTTGTACGGTCCGGGATACTTGATCCTCAACACGAGAAACCAGATGCCTTGACGATCAACTTTGCGATCGGACTAAAGACGGGCGAGGCAGCGATCATAACGGTGTCAGACGACACGACCTTGCGCGTATTCAACATGCCGATAGGTTTCATCGCCGGATTTTTTGGGGTCGCGGTGGCCATGATTGCCGTTATTGCGGTTGCGCGCGAAACTCGTCCTTTGGCGCAACTTGCAGAAAGCATTGATGAGCTCGGAAACCGGATCGAGCCGATCGAGGTCAGGGAAAAAGGAGCGCGGGAGCTTCGGACATTGATCCGCGCGATCAACAATATGCAGGAAAGGATATTGGGGCTCGTCGGGAACCGGACCCTGTTCCTCGGTGCAATCTCGCACGATCTGAAGACCTATCTTACCCGTTTCCGCCTACGGTTGGAAATGATGCCTGCCGGCACACATAAGGAGCGGGCTGTACTCGACGTGGAAACCATGGAGCAGTTGCTCAATGATGTGCTGCTGTTTGCCGGCGATGCTTCGTCGAATTCTGAAAATGAGGTTGTCGACATGTACAGGGTCGCCGAGCGGTGTATCGGAGAGGCCAATGTGCAGGCTGAGCAAGTCATCCTGACGTCTGCACCAATCGCGTTGGGCGTCCGCATACCGGAAAGGGCGCTGTGCCGGGTGATCGACAACCTTCTCTCCAACGCACTACGCTACGGCAAGCGTGCGCAGGTCAAGACAGAGAGAAGGCAAGGGATGGCCTGCCTAGTTATCGAAGATGAGGGCCCCGGCATACCTGAAACCGATATCGCCCTGGTCTTCGAGCCGTTTTTCCGCAGAGAGCCATCCCGAAACCGCGCCCACGGCGGAACCGGGCTCGGCCTGTCGATCGTTCGGCAGATCCTGGTAGCCTATGGCGGCACGATCATCCTGTCGAACCGACAGAACGGGCAGGGGCTTCGCGCCACTGTCTGCCTCCCCCTGTCGGAGCGGAGTAATATCGGTATCGCTGCGCCCGCGGTTACAGAATGACACACAACTGAATAATTCCGACAAAGTGGAGATCGTATTTTTGGATGCTATCCAAAGGAGAACGCTCGCATGGTTCAATCACCAAGATTATCGAGTTGGAACATTGTTCAAGATCCGCTGATCAGGCAACTGATGGAGGCGGATGGGGTGGATCCCTTGATGCTTGTTAGGCTGATGGCAGAAGTTTCGACAAAGCTCAGGAGGGCGGCGCAGGAGAAACAGCATGCTGCCATTGCTGTCTCGTCAATCGACAACGATGACAGAAGACGTGGCCGTGGCAATTCATTCCAGATAGCTGGATCACGCACCTTGCACTGACGCGCAGGCATCTACGGATGCGTTGCGGGCCTGGAAACCCGCAACGGCGTCTTCCAGCCACCATCAATGCCATTCAAGACGAACGCTCCGGCCTGCCTCAGTTCACCGCCTGCACTTCCTTGTCGGCAAGATACCCCTGGCCGAGGCGACGGATGGCCACGCGAACAAGACGGGCAGGCGTTTTGCACTCGCATCGGACGCCATCTGGGCCAGACGGAAAAGCGCTTTCTGATAGTTGTAGTTGTAACCATGCACGAAGATCATTGCTCCGGCGTTGTTACCCGCCGCAATATCGTGCCTGAACTCATTCTCGCCCAAGACGGCCTGCCGTATTACGGCGAAGCTTTTCTCAGCAACAGGTATGCCCTTCGACCATTCGATCGCGCCGACCGCGTGGCTCTTTGGCAATGATATATCGAAGCTGGCAAATTGGTCTGTTTGGCTCGATTGTTGCTACAGGAATTTGATGTGGGCGTGCTGCGGGCACGGGTTGTCGCGGCTTAGACAGTCACCGTTTTCGAGACATCGCCTGCAGGCGCAACGTTTTCCAGCACATCCGGACCTGGTCTGCCGAAGCAGGCACCGAGCGGTACCAACGGGATCAGCAATCGGGAGAAACGGAGTAATGGCGTTGCGATCACCCTGAAGGCCCTTCGCCTTGAGATGAAGCGCTTGTTGTGATTGCTCTTGATCCGCTTTATTCGCGGATCTTGCAGATCCATTGCAGCTGACAACGGATGCCGGCGTCCCGGCGGTCATCCGGCACCGGATGAATAATATCGGATCGGGCGGGCACGACGCGGGGGATCTGGCGTCAGATCCTTCGTTGCTCGTTAACGTCCGAAAACGAATCCAGCCTGCCGCGAAATTGACGCGAGCTATCCTTCTCGTTCTCATCCGCGACGACGAGGCAATCCACCAATTGCTCGCGCAGTTCGAAAAGCGCGCCGGCAAATAGCTCGCCAGCGCTCCCGAACGCAATGGCGAGGTCGGCGACCTCCGTGAATGCAATGGCCTCCGCTTCGCATTCCACTATTGTCGCTGAGCGCTCGGTAAGGAGCTGGATGTCGTTTACGGTCGGACTGGCTGCATTGGCCGTGAATGCATCGAGGGAGAGTATCCCGAGGGTAGCAATTGTCGGAAATCTCATAGATTTCATCCTTGTTGTTGTATCGCGAGCGTGTGAAGGGCGACCATCCACCCGGGCCTGGAGGGTTACCCGGGCGGATGGCATCAGGTCAGCTTTGCTGGCGTCACTGTTTTTCAGCCAAGGCGGCGATCGTTGCCGAGCATTGCGCGGACAGCTTGTCCTTGTTCTGCTTGACGCAGGCAATCAGCCCGCCATTACCCGGCTTTATGCCCGGGCACATTTTTTGAATGTCCTCCTTGCAATTGTCACGAAGCGCCAGCTTGTCGGACATCGACAGCTGTTGCGCGGATGCAATGCCTGCCGAGGCAAGGAGAAACGCGAAAATATATCGGGTCATCTAATGAGATCCTTTTGGTCTGGCCCGAAGCGATCCGGGCCTTTGACGAGAAACGTGAGCTAACCGGAGTGGCTCAACTCAAGGTCAGGAGGCTGGCGGGCGGTGATATCGACAGACCTTGCTGCCGACGACTGCCCGCTGCATGATTTTTCTCATGCCGAGTTTGGCCATTGATTTCGAGAAAATTTCCGTTTGTTGCAGAGCGCGGTCGAAGCCTGCGCCCTCATGCGGGGGAAGTGATCCCTCACGGCGCAACATTCCGCAACTTGCCTGAAATCATGCGGAAGATCTGCGCAGCCATCCTCTTTCGACATCAACGCGAGGCGTCAAAAGATGGACGACATACAGTATCTATATCTGGATCTTCTCAACACTATGGCGATCGGGCTTCTGGTCGTGATTATCGCGGTATTTTACATCTACCTGACGCTTGAAGGTATCCTCGGCGCGGACGCTGATGATCGCGGGAATAAATCGGCCACTCCGACAAACGGTGCGAGCGGACGCCTGCGCTCCGGCAACAAACAGAAATAATATTGCAAACCTACCGCAACGGACAGGCTTTAAACCGGCGTTCATATCTTGCCATCCCTGACACGGGCGGTTGGCAAACGGCCAGCCGCTCACGCCGAGTTGGGTCTTGTGAAAAGCAGAACCTGGTCCACCCCACAATAAAAATAGGCGCGCCGATGCAACGCATGAAAGCCAATTCCTTTAGCCGCGCGCTCGATCCGTTACATTATGTCAGGGCCGGAAGCCTTCTCGCGGCCGGACTTTTGCTCGCCGCCTGCACCGGTGAGAGCCAGGAACAACCACAGGCGGCTTTTAAGGTCGTCGTTGTCGTACAGCCTGAGGCATCGGCTATTACGCGCTATCTCCATCAGACCGGCACAACCAAGGCTCTCAACAGTGTTGATCTCACCGCTCGTATTACAGGATACTTGAAATCCATCGATTACAGTGACGGCTCGGAAGTAAAGGCCGGACAACGTCTGTTCTTGATCGAGCCCGATCAGTACGAAGCCCAGGCACAGCAGGCGCAGGCGGCGGTCGAGCAGGCACAGGCCATCCTCGATAACGCACAGCTGCAATTGGCACGGCAAGAGGAATTGGCGCGTTCATCGACGACGACGCAAGCCAATGTCGATAATGCCCGCGCAAGCCGGGACGAAGCCAAGGCCCAGCTCGATTCCGCTAAAGCCTCCTTGAGGGAAGCGCGGATCAATCTCGGCTATACCAATATCACGGCTCCATTCGACGGATTCGTGACCGAGCATCAGGCCGATGTCGGGGCGCTGGTCGGCAGCGGCAGCCCGACGACGCTTGCAACCATCGTCAAGCTCGATCCGGTTCATGTGTCGTTCTCGATCTCCGATACCGACATGCTGCAGATCCGTAAGCAGGCGCGCGAGCGCGGCCTGACCTCCGTGGATCTCGGAAGGATTACCGTCGAGGCGGCAACCGAGGTCGATGACGGTTTTCCCCATAAAGGCAAGCTGGACTATATCGCGCCCCGAACGGACGCGGGAACCGGTACGCTGTCTGTCCGTGCGCTCTTCGACAACAAGGATCGCGACCTTGTACCGAACCTTTTTCTGAAGCTGCGGATACCCATGGGGACGGTGAAGGATGCCGTACTGGTTCCTCCTGCATCGATCGGCACCGACCAGCAGGGGCGTTTCCTGCTTGCAGTCAATGACGAGGGCGTGGTCGAACGACGCTCGGTGACGCTGCTGGAACACAGCGGCGAACTTCAGCAGATCAAGGGTGAGGTGTCCGCGACAGACTGGATCATCCAGAACGCCGTGTCCGGTGTCCGCGCCGGGGAAAAGGTCGAGAAGAAACCGGTTACACAGCCTTCCGCAGAAACCACCTCCGGTACCGACGCCGGGCACACGCCGCGCGAAAACTCCGCGCCGGTAGCGAATTAATCGAGTGATCTGATGTTCTCACGCTTTTTCATCGAACGGCCGGTTCTGGCCAATGTTATTGCGCTGCTAACGATCCTGATCGGTGCGATCGCCTTCCTGCAGCTCCCCATCGCGCAGTATCCCAACATTGTGCCGCCGACCGTGCAGGTACAGGCGCGCTATCCAGGTGCCAGTGCCAAGACGCTGATGGACACCGTGGCGCTGCCAATCGAACAGCAGGTCAACGGTGTGCCCGGCATGCTGTATATGCAATCGACCAGCGCAAGCGACGGAACCTATTCGCTGACTGTCACCTTCGATATAGGAACGGACGCTGACGAGGCGCAGATATTGGTGCAGAACCGTGTCGACGCGGCCAATGCGCAGCTTCCGAGTTCCGTGCAGTCGCAGGGGGTGACGGTCCGCAAGCGCTCGACATCAATCCTTGCTTTCGTAACGCTGGATGCGACGAATCCTGAATTCGACAGTCTCTTCCTTGCCAATTACGCCACGATCAACCTGAAGGATGAAATAGCACGCGTTCCCGGCGTCGGCGATGTGACGGTCTATGGCGCAGGCGACTATGCCATGCGTATTTGGCTCGATGCCGATCGCCTACAGGCGCGGGGGCTGAAGCCATCCGATGTGGTGAATGCCGTCCAGTCGCAAAGCCAGACAGTCTCTGGCGGCCAGATCGGCATGCCTCCGGTCAATTCTGGTCAGGCTTTCCAGACGCCGATCGAGATCTCTGGCAGGCTAGACGAGGTCGAGCAGTTCGAAGAGGTGGTCGTCAAGTCCGATACCAAAACCGGCGCTATCACCAGGCTACGCGATGTCGCGCGCGTCGAGCTTGGCTCGAAATCGTACGGCCAGGTGTTTCGTGTCAACGGAAAGGCTTCCGCATCGCTCGCGATCAGCCAGCTACCGGAGGCCAACGCACTTGATGTCGCGCAGGCGGTCGAAAGGCGTATGGGTGACCTGGCGAATGCGTTCCCGCAAGGCCTGACCTATTCCGTGCCATTCAATACGACAGCCTTCGTCAACGCGGCGGTCGAATCCGTCTATGCGACACTGATCGAGGCCTGCGTCATCGTCCTTGTCGTCATCCTGCTGTTCCTGCAGGACTGGCGGGCGATGCTGGTCCCGGCGACGACCGTACCGGTGACGCTGATCGGTGCCTTTGCAGCCATGGCCGTGCTCGGTTTCTCGATCAACATGTCGACCCTGTTCGCGCTGGTTCTGGCGATCGGCATCGTCGTCGATGACGCGATCGTCATCGTCGAAGGCGCCGCACGCCATATGTCCGAAGGTCTCCAGCCGCCGCAGGCCGCCGAAAAGGCGATGGAGGAACTGTTCGGTCCGATCATCGGCATCACGCTGGTCCTGGTTGCAGTGTTTCTTCCAGCGGCCTTCCTTCCCGGCCTTACAGGTAAACTCTACCAGCAGTTCGCGCTGGTGATCGCCGCAACCGCCATCATCAGCGCCATCAACGCGATCACGTTGAAACCGGTGCAGGCAGCCCTCTGGATGCGGCCGATCAAGCCGGTGGAAGACCGCAATTTCATTTTCCGCTGGTTCGACCGTGGCTTCAATCATCTGGAAGACGGCTATACTGCGTTTCTCGGCTGGCTCATGCGCTTCCGTTATATGGTTGCCACCTTCACCGCCGTCGTCGTGACGCTGGCTTTCGTCGGCCTGTCGAAAGTGCCGACGGGTTTCCTGCCACTTGAAGACCAAGGCTATCTGGTGGCTTCGGTTCAGCTGCCCTCCGGCGCTTCGCTTGAACGCACCGACCAGTCGCTGAAGCAGGTGCAGGAACGGTTGAAGGAACAGCCCGGTGTCGCTGATGTCATCACCGTCGCCGGCGTTTCTCTACTCGACAACAATGCGCCGCTCCCCAGCGCGGGCCTAGCCTACATCGTCCTGAAGCCATGGAACGAGCGCGGCAAGTCGGAAAGCCTTCTGCCGATCTATCAGTCGATCTCAAGGCGACTCGCCGACCTGGACGACGGCAGGGCGGTAGCGGTTCCGCCTCCGTCCATCCAGGGTATCGGCAATACAGCTGGATTCAGCATGATTGTCGGATTGACCGATGGCAGCGGTGACTTTAATCGGCTTGCCGACATTGCCAGTGGCGTTGCCAGCGAAGCGATGAAAGCCTCCCCTCTTCAGGGAGTGCAGGTCAATGCAAACTTCAATACGCCTCAGCTTGCCGTCAATGTGGATCGAACCAAAGCCACCAAGCTGGGCGTCGCAATTGGTGACGTGTTCAACACGTTATCCGGCTATCTGGGCTCCGCCTATGTCAATCAGTTCACTCATTTTGGAAAGACGTTTCAGGTCTATGTCCAGGCGGAAGGATCCTATCGCAGTGTGGTTGAAGGTATTGATCGGCTGAGGGTCCCGAACGCTTCAGGCTCTCTTGTTCCAATCAGTAGCGTTGTCGAGGTTTCTGAGACAGTCGGCCCGTCGCTTATCTCGCTCTATAACATGCGCCCGGCGACATCAGTTGTTGGTCGTCCGCAATCCAATATCAGCTCAGGCGATGCCATGCAGATTATGGAAAAGGCGGCCGCACGGGTTCTTCCTGCGGGTGCCACCACCGACTGGACAGCTGTTTCGTATCAGGAACAGCTCGCCGGCAACCAAATCTACATCGCCTTCGGACTGGCGCTCGTGCTTGTGTATTTCGTGCTGGCCGGACAATACGAGAGCTGGCTTGGGCCATTGCCGGTCATCTTCTCGGTGCCACTTGCACTTGCCGGCACTGTCGCCCTGCTTTTGGCGCTTGGTCTGCAAAACACGCTCTATACCCAAATCGGCTTGGTGCTACTGGTAGCCCTTGCCGCCAAGAATGCCATTCTGATCATCGAATTCGCCCGCGAACTGAGGATCAAGCACGGTAAGTCACTCCTGGATTCGGCCGTGATCGCCGGTAAGCTTCGTTTCCGACCGATCCTGATGACATCGATCGCGTTCATTGTCGGAATGATACCGCTCGTGCTTGCAAACGGCGCCGGCGCCAGTGCAAGCAAGTCGATCGGGATCTCAGTCGTTAGCGGTATGCTGATATCGACCATTCTTTCGATTTTCGTCGTACCTGCCCTCTATATAATCTTCCGGGCTGTCGAGGAACGCTGGAAGCCGATGGAGGAGCCCGGCGAGCTGCCGAGCTCCTAGGGACCTGAACATACCCATATGTGCTATTTGGAATTCAACGACATCATAACGGCGATTGCAGCGATGGATGTTGACGCCATCTCGATTGAAACATCGCGGTCGAAGATGGAATTGCTCGATGCTTTTGCCAAGCGTGACTATCCCAACGAGATAGGACCAGGCGTGTATGACATCCATTCGCCGCGTGTGCCCACGGTGGAGGAGATGAACGCGCTTCTGTCTCCGGCCAAGACGCGTCCCAAGGATGACCAGCTCTGGATTAATCCCGATTGCGGGCTTAAGACCCGCAAATGGGGTGAGGTGAAGCCTGCTCTCATCAATATAGTGAAGGCAGCGCGTGCGCCTCGCCTTGAGGCGATCGGCAGGCGGTATACAGCGACCGCATAGGCGTCCCATGGTGCTCGCGGAAGTCGATCATTGTCGGGCTTCCGCGTTCTGCTCAAAGTAATCCCCAGCCGTATGTGAGACCGTCCATCATAATTGTTGACGGAAATTTCACCTCGTCTACTATATCTAGTGTTAGAGGTTCTTCCGATTCGCGTCGGAAGCTAAGACGGGAATACGGTGCGCTAGGTTCATGAAGGGCCTAGCAATGCCGAAGCTGCCCCCGCAACTGTGAGCGAGGAGCATCCGCTCGAGAAGCCACTGAAACCTTCAGGTTTCGGGAAGGCGAGATGGATGTGACGACCCGCGAGCCAGGAGACCTGCCTCAAGCAAAACGTCCACGGGCGGGGTGTCCGGATGGTCGCGTTTATCGTGCGGGATGTTTCCGCGCGTGCGCTTCCCCGAACAGTCCGCATGAGCCACTTCGGGGTGAAGTTATATGTTTTTGAGTTTCGATCCACGTCAACACGAATGACGGGCGCCTGGGCGCCCGGCAACTTTCTGCTGTTGCCTTCTATCCATTTCTTTTGCCCGGACATCGGCGGATGTCCGAACGCTTTTGCACGTCTATCTGACACGAGGATGACCGATGACCATTACCGTTTACAGCAAACCCGCCTGCGTCCAGTGCACCGCGACCACCCGCGCTCTCGATCGCCAGGGTGTAGATTACACGATCATCGATGTTTCCGGCGACGCCGCAGCCTACGAGCTTGTGCAGAGGCTTGGCTACCAGCAGGTACCGGTCGTTGTCGCCGGTGAGCGGCACTGGGCCGGGTTCCGACCAGATATGATCAGCAGCCTTTCCTCGGTTGCAGCCTGAGCGTAATGGGTGGGCTGGTATATTTTTCCACCAAATCGGAAAACACCCGCCGTTTCGTCGCGAAACTGGGCCTTGAGGCCCGGCGTATCCCAATCATCAGTGACGAGGCACTTGCCGTCGACGCGCCTTTCATCCTGATCGTTCCGACCTATGGCGGCGGCGAAAGGAACGGTGCCGTGCCGAAACAGGTGATCCGCTTTTTAAATGATGCGGACAACCGCAAGCACATCCGGGGCGTGATTACCGCCGGCAACACCAATTTCGGCGCAGCCTTCGGCCTCGCCGGCGACATCATTTCCGCCAAGTGCAAGGTGCCGTTCCTTTACCGGTTCGAGCTTCTCGGCACACCGGATGACGTCGCTCAAGTTAAACACGGATTGGAACGATTTTGGACGCGACAAGCTCTTCTGTAATTCGGGACGCGGGCGAAAAACCGCCTGGCAGCATGGCTCAGGCGAAGCCGATAAAGGCTGCCGAGACCGGTCTCGACTACCACGCACTGAACGCCATGCTGAACCTCTATGATGAGAGTGGAAAGATCCAGCTCGATAAAGACCGCGAGGCGGTCAAGCAGTATTTTCTCCAGCATGTGAACCAGAACACCGTCTTCTTCCACAACCTGCGAGAGAAGCTCGATTACCTTTTGACCGAAGGCTATTACGAGCAGCAGGTTCTGGACCAGTATTCGTTCAATTTCGTCCGCGACCTGTTCGACCACGCCTATGACAAGAGGTTCCGCTTCCCGACCTTTCTCGGGGCGTTCAAATATTACACGTCCTATACGCTGAAGACATTTGACGGGAAACGTTATCTCGAGCGCTACGAGGATCGTATCTGCATGGTAGCGCTGACGCTGGCGCGCGGTGACGAGAAACTTGCACGCGCCATGGTCGACGAGATCATCTCCGGTCGTTTCCAGCCGGCAACCCCGACCTTCCTCAATGCCGGCAAGAGGCAGCGCGGCGAACTTGTCTCCTGCTTTCTGCTGCGCATCGAAGACAATATGGAATCGATTGCGCGTGGCATCAATTCGGCGCTACAGCTTTCCAAGCGCGGCGGCGGTGTTGCCCTCTCGCTCACCAACCTGCGGGAGGCCGGCGCGCCGATCAAGCAGATCGAGAACCAGTCTTCCGGCGTTATCCCGGTGATGAAGCTGCTGGAAGACAGCTTCTCCTACGCCAACCAGCTCGGCGCACGTCAGGGGGCAGGGGCCGTCTATCTCAACGCTCATCACCCAGACATCATGCGCTTCCTCGATACCAAGCGCGAGAATGCTGACGAGAAAATCCGTATCAAAACCCTTTCACTTGGCGTCGTGGTGCCGGACATCACGTTCGAACTCGCCAAGAATAACGAGGATATGTACCTGTTCTCGCCCTATGACGTTGAGCGCGTTTATGGCGTTGCCTTCAGCGAGATCTCGGTGACGGAAAAATACGAGGAGATGGTCGCCGACAGACGGATCAAGAAGAAGAAGATCAAGGCGCGTGAATTCTTCCAGGTGATTGCCGAGATCCAGTTCGAGAGCGGTTATCCCTACATCATGTTCGAGGACACGGTGAACAGGGCGAACCCGATTGCCGGGCGCATCACCATGAGTAACCTCTGCTCGGAAATCCTACAGGTCAGTGACGCCAGCACTTACAATGCCGACCTGTCCTACGATCATTTGGGTAAGGACATTTCCTGCAATCTCGGCTCGCTGAATATCGCTGCAGCGATGGATTCCTCCGATTTCGGCAAGACGATCGAGACCTCGATCCGTGCACTCACTGCTGTCTCCGACATGAGCAACATCACGTCGGTTCCGTCCGTCGCCAAGGGCAATGCGAACAGCCACGCGATCGGGCTTGGCCAGATGAACCTGCACGGTTATCTCGCCCGCGAACGGATCTTCTACGGCTCGGAAGAAGGCGTCGATTTCACCAACTTGTATTTCTATACGGTGACGTATCACGCCATCCGAGCCTCGAACAGATTGGCGGTCGAACGCGGTCAGAGCTTCACAGGTTTCGAGAACTCGAAATATGCGTCCGGCGAATATTTTGACAAATATGCCGAACAGGAATGGAAGCCTGCGACTGAGCGCGTAGCGGAGCTGTTCGAAAAGGCCGGTATCCACATTCCGACGCAGGAAGACTGGCGGCAGTTGAAGACCGAGGTCATGCAAGGCGGGCTCTATAACCAAAACCTGCAAGCCGTGCCGCCGACCGGGTCGATCTCCTACATCAACCACTCGACCTCCTCGATCCACCCGATCGTGTCCAAGATCGAAATCCGCAAGGAAGGCAAGATCGGCCGTGTCTATTACCCGGCCGCCTTCATGACCAACGACAATCTTGACTATTATCAGGATGCCTACGAGATCGGGCCTGAAAAGATCATCGACACCTATGCCGCGGCTACCCAGCATGTCGATCAGGGTCTGTCGCTGACGCTATTCTTCCGCGACGCGGCGACCACCCGTGATATCAACAAAGCGCAGATCTACGCCTGGAAGAAGGGCATCAAGACTATCTACTACATCCGCCTTCGCCAGATGGCGCTAACCGGCACGGAAGTGCAGGGTTGCGTATCGTGTGCGCTTTGATCTCGCTGCCTGACGTCTGGGAAATACAATGAACGTTCAAGTCAAGACCAAGGCCGCGAAGCCCGCAGCCGCCATTCGCGCCATCAACTGGAACCGCATCGAGGACGACAAGGACCTCGAGGTCTGGAACCGGCTCACCAGCAATTTCTGGCTACCGGAAAAGGTGCCGCTCTCCAATGATATTCCGTCCTGGGCAACGCTCAAAGCCAATGAGCAGCAGCTCACCATCCGCGTTTTCACCGGTCTGACACTGCTCGACACTATCCAGAATGGTGTGGGCGCGGTGCGCCTGATGGAAGATGCCGTGACGCCGCATGAGGAGGCCGTGTTTTCCAACATCTCCTTCATGGAAGCTGTCCACGCACGCTCCTATTCCTCGATCTTTTCGACACTTTGCCTGACGCCGGATGTCGATGATGCCTATCGCTGGTCCGAAGAAAGTGAATTTCTTCAGCGCAAGTCGGCGCTGATCATGGAGCAGTACGAAAGTGGCGATCCGCTGAAGAAGAAGGTCGCCTCGGTTTTACTCGAAAGCTTTCTGTTCTACTCGGGCTTCTACCTACCTATGTATTGGTCGAGCCGTGCCCGCCTCACCAACACCGCCGACCTAATCCGCCTGATCATCCGCGACGAGGCCGTGCATGGTTATTACATCGGCTACAAGTTCCAGCGCGCGGTCGAGCTTTTGCCGGAGGTGAAGCGTCAGGAGATCAAGGACTTTGCATTCGACCTGCTGCTCGAACTTTATGACAACGAGGCGAAATATACGGAAGCGCTTTACGATGGTGTCGGGCTGACCGAGGACGTGAAAAAATTCCTCCACTACAATGCCAACAAGGCGCTGATGAACCTCGGCTACGAGGCGCTCTTCCCAGCCGAGGCCTGCAAGGTCAACCCGGCGATCCTCTCGGCATTGTCCCCCAATGCCGATGAAAACCACGACTTCTTCTCCGGCTCCGGATCGTCCTATGTGATTGGCAAGGCGGTCGCTACCGAAGACGAGGACTGGGACTTCTAAGCCATTGACATTTCGATGACTATCTCCTGCGACGAAAGATAACAATAGCGGGGTCGTGAGTTCGACTCCGCTCAAGACCGAATACACGCCCGAACCGTTCATCAGAACCGAGGACAGGCTCACGCTTTTAGCTGGCATAAAAGTCATCGTCGCGCATATGGATGCCACTCTCGACGTGGCCATGGCGTCTCGTCGCCCATGCTCGATGCTTGGTCGTCTAACCAGTTCCTAGCCAAACAGGTTCAGGATATGGGATGCTACAGCGTGGTCTGGCCACACATCAGCACAGCAGAGGAATTTTATAACGTGGTCGCCGCATGATACTGGGGCGTTTCGCAACAGGAGTATTACGAGCGTGCCGACGTCTGGCCGCTTGCGCCTCGTGGAGATATCCTGACGATCTTGCAGATCGAGGACACGGTGGGGATCGACAATCTCCCCGACATACTGCGGAACGTTCCCGGGATCGGCGTTATCCTGATTGGCGAGGGAGATCTCAGCCAGGAACTGGGTTATCCGCGACAGACCGAGCATCCCGCCGTTATGGAGGCCATCGATGCTGTCGCGAGAATTTGCACCGAGCGCAAGGTCGTCGTTGGCCACACTCACGCAAGCGCCTCAAATGCTTCACGGCTGATTCAGCAAGGTTTCCGTTTTTTCATGTGTGCGGCACCCCGGAGCTTTGGCCCGTTGAATGCACTGAAGGATGCTTGTTCGGTGACGAGGCCACTTGTCGGTGCCTGATCGCTGACACGAGCGGATTATGGTCTCCTTGAAGCTCTCCGGAGCATGCGGCCGTGGTTACACTGCTACAAAACCGCTGCGCCGCAAAAGGGCGATCAGGCAAAGCGGCACAAGGGTCGTGAGGATGATGGTGACGAACGCCATGGCCATACCAAGTCCGATCGATCCCTGTTCGAATTGCCGCCAGATGAAGACTGAAATTGTCTGCATGCCGACGGGAGCAACGAGCAGCGATGCGACGAGCTCGCGCGTGGCGACAGCGAAAACCAAAAGCATCGACGTGATAAGGCTCGGAGCAATCAACGGAAGCAGGATCCGGCGAAAAGCAACGAGGTTTGAGGCACCGCATACACGCGCTGCAGCTTCCAGATTATCGCCGATCTGCTGAAGGGCTGCAGTCGTGTAACGTACAGGCTGCGGCAGGAGGATGCAGCAATAGGCGAGGAGGAGGATGACCGGTGTGTTGTAAGGCGTAATCAGCAGCCCGGGATAATTCCAGGCGAGGATGAGGCCGACGGCAACGACAACTCCCGGCAGTGCATTCGGCAATACGGTCATTGTATCCAACAGAAGGCGGCCGCGGAAACGGGTCTTTACCACCGCATAGGCCGAAATTGCACCGAGAAATCCAGTCAGCGCTGCTGCCGAAATCCCAAGTAGTAAACTATTGGTAAGCGCCTTCAGCGCGCCGGCCGTGTCGCTGGCGATCGAGGAGAAATTCGAAAGTCCAAGATTGCTCCAGACCAGCCCACCGGAGACCGTATTTGAGAGGGCTGTAGACAGGATCGCGAAGAGCGGCATGACCGTCGCAAGCAGAGTTACGAAGGCAAAAAGTGCCAGGACCGGAATCTTGTAAAGGCCAAGCGGCCGCTTGTCCTTGTTTTGGGGCTTGCTGCCTGTTGTGATGTAGGAACGGTGGTTCAGTATCCAGCGCTGAACGAGGAAAGCCACAAGCGCTAGCAGCACTAACAACAGCGAGAAAACCGATGCGCCGGGTAGATCTACCGGCCAGTCCGACACGCGAAGGTCGATTTCAGTCACCAGGACTTCGAAACCCGCTCTGCGTCCCAGCGCGGTAGGGGTTCCGTATTCTTCGATCGCGGCAGAAAAGACGAGCAGCATGCTGGCGGCCAAGCCCGGTGTCGAGAGCGGCAAGGTGATGCGCCAGAAGGCCTTTGATGGCGCCGCGCCAAAAACCCGGCCGACATCGGCGTAGCGGGAACCGACAGCCTCGATCGTGCGGGAAAGAGCGAAATAGACGAGCGGAAACGTGTTGAGGGCCATCACCGCCGTCATCCCGCCTAGCGAGAAAAGAAAGCCCGAAAGGTTGAAGCCGAAAAGCTGCTGCAGATAGCCTCGCGGTTGTAGCGTCATGATCCAGCCAAGTGTCGCTATATATGGCGGGATCATGAAGGGAACAAGCAGAGCGACGTCCCAGAAGAGTGCCAAAGGAACCCTGAACAGAGCACGTGCAAGCGCCAGTGGGATCGCCAGAAGCGCCGCCACTCCTGCAACCAGCACGCCAAGCAACACAGTATTGCCGCCCATCCGCCAGAGCTTTGAGTTGTCAAACAGGCCTGTAATATGCGTAAAAGGCGCGGCGAACGAGCCGCGCCCCAACTCGGGAAAGATCCCTTGCAGGATGATAGCGACGAATGGCACTGCGACCACCAAAATCAGGCCGGCCGTTGCCAGCCAGGTTATGGACCTTGATGTCGAAGTGCCATGTGCTTTCATGATTATTGGCCAGCCTTGAAGATGCCGTTGAACTCTGCAAGCGTTTCCTTGCGCTTCGAATAGACGGCCGCCGTATCGATTGTCATGACCTTGAGATCGCTCATGAGCGGTCGGTTGGCCTTTATGTCGGAGCGAGCAGGCATCAGATACGTATCGGCCACCAGCTTCTGGCCTTCATCCGACAGCATGTAGTCGATAAACTGTTTGGCTTCGTCCTGCTTCTTGGACCAGTTAAGGATCATGGCCGGACGCGGTGCAACGACGGTGCCGGAGGAGGGGAAAATGACCTCCACGCTTTCGCCCTTGGCCTTGCCGGCGAGTGAGATGTAGTCGACTGCGCCGAAGACGGCAGCCTTGGCGCCCTGCAGAACCGGATTCAGCGCTTCGGCATTGGCACCGGCGACGGCTGCACCGTTGGCATGCAGGTTCTGAAACAGATCCCAGCCCTTTTCAGCTTGCAGGGCTGCGACCAGTTCGAAGCTTGCACCCGACTGGGTGGGGTCGGGAAGATTGACGAGATCCTTGTATTCCGGCTTCGTCAGATCTTCCCATCCAGCCGGCTTAGGTGTGCCGCTCTGCGGGTTCCAGACGATTGCGAGGGCAGAAACGCCCTGTGCGACGGCCGTCTCTGTCTTCAGCGAGGCCGGAACCTTTTCGGCATTTGGGCTCGTATAGGACACCAGCCAGCCGCGGCTTGTGAAATCGGTCGCCGTGTCCCAGGAAGCCGAGATCAGTACGTCAACAACCGGATTGGCAGCTTCCGCCTCGATGCGGGCCATAATCTTGCCGGTGGTGGCCTGGAAGACCTCGACCTTATGACCGGTCTGGGCGGTGAAGCCGGCGGCCAGCTTATCGATCAGGCTGCCCGGACCTGCGGAGTAAACGGTGATATCGGCATGGGCGGTGCCGGCAGCGAGAAGGCTCGTGATGACGGCGAGGCCGGCACCGATGAACGACTTGGACATGTGTCTCTCCAATAGGGTTTAGGGGTAGTTCAGCTGAACCAGCAAAGTTGCCGGGTATCGACCGTAATGCCCGTCCTCTCGCAAGGATTGAGGCGGACGGAACTAAGAAATGTCAGGTCAGGAATGGGCTTTCGCGAAGGGATGCGCACAGTTGTCAGGTGACCGTCCCCGCGAAAACGACTGCTCACTATCTCAGCATCAAATTGACCGGTGCCGGCAGCGGTGATGCTGACGGATCGTGCAGGGATGAGAACCTTCCGGGCGATTTCTCTGCCCACATTCTCACCTGGAAGCCGAATTTCAGTTCCTGAAATTTGATAGGCTTCGTCACCACGTTCTACGGATGCGATGAAGCCAAGACGCAGGAAATCGGCAACTTCCGCGGTGCGCGGCCGACCAATAAGATCCTCCGGCGTCGACATTTGCTCGATCAATCCACCGCGCATAACGGCAACCTTGTGGGCTAGCGAAAAAGCCTCGCTCTGATCGTGCGTGACATAGAGTGCCGTCAGCCCGAGCGTGGATACCAGACCTGCGATCTCACTGACCATGGTCTCGCGAAGTTCGCGGTCCAGATTGGACAGCGGTTCATCGAAAAGAACGAGTTGGGGTTCGGCAACGATGGCGCGGGCAATTGCGACGCGCTGTTGCTGGCCGCCAGACATGTCGGCTGGGCTGCGGTCGGCAAAGCCGTCGAGGCCGACGCGCGCAAGGGCGTTCTTGACCCGACGCTCGCGATCTGCGCGTGAGATTCCGCGCATCTCGAGAGGGAAGGACACATTGCCTCCAACCGACATATGTGGCCACAACGCATAGTCCTGAAACACCATGCCGAGGCCGCGTTTTTCCGGAGTCCGATAGATGCCCGTCGCGGCATTCGCAACGGTTTCACCCCCGATAGATATCGTGCCCATAGTCGGTGCAAGGAGCCCGGCCACGAGGCGAAGCAGTGTCGTTTTTCCGCAGCCTGAAGGCCCGAGCAATGCCAGCGTTTCTCCACGCGGCAGGGCAAAATCGATGCCTTTCAGAATCGTGGTCGAGCCGTAGGCGAGCTCGATCCCTTCCACGGCAACGGCCGGGATGTTTGCGTTAGAGAGGGTGTCCATTTGAAGCACTCACGATTCTGTCAGCCGTGGCTATTGCCTTTGCATGACAGTGTTGTGACGGTGCTTGATCGACACGCTAACATTGGGGCGTCTTGGATGATTGCGACCACCTGCGCCTGGATATTTTACTGATCGACCAACATCAAACGCCAGGCTTTGCCGACCCAATTCGTCACTTCATCCGAATACAGAGCGCTGCCCGACAGACATCGTTGCCGATACTCTCCCATGGCTCGACGTCAAGGTCGAGCCAGAGGCGTTTAACATACGGCTAAAGCTGCCCAAGAGGACAAGCATGGCTGATCTGGTGGGGCGCATTGCCGGCGCTATTTGGCCCCATGCTTCAGATGCATTCACAGTTTGAGGACGCCACACGAACACCGTCAGGGTCTGCCTAGGCGACGGAATCAGCCAGGAGCAGTCGACGCGGGGGCTCTTGTTTATGGCGGACGCGCTTTCTGACGCTGACTGGATAGGGTAGGTCGAAGCGATCATGTTCCCACTGCGCACACGAGAACAATGCGATGCGGATCAACCGCAAAACGCAACGTCGACGCTAACCTTTCTGATCATCTGTGTCACCTGAGGAAGGGCACGAACGACAGCGCCTTTGTTCGTGCCGATGAAAACGTCCTGCATAGGGAGCTTCGACTTCGTTCGCAGGATGTGCACCGAACCGCTGCGGATACTATCGCGGACCAAGCGAACGGGAAGGATGCTGACCCCTGTCCCGGCTTCCACAAGGTTCAAGATCGCGGCCAGGCTGTTGCAGACATTTAGACGAAGTCCGAGGTTCGAGTTTCCGCTAAGAGCATTGGTGGTAAGCGCATGCAGATTGGAGGGGGCAGGGGTCGAAAACACACGTTGGGACAGAAGATCATCGTCGGATACGAATTCCTTCTTCATGCCCAGTCTCGAGCTGGCGATCCATTCAACGGTCTGCCTGCCGAGCAATTCGAGCGAAACGTTCTCATGCTCGGGCGGCGTAGACAACAGGGCGATATCCAGCAGTCCCTCAGATAGCTGTCGGGCAAGGTTGTGGCTCGTGTCGACGGTAGCGGCGATGCGCGTGCCGGAAAATCTGCTGTCCAGTTCATCTAGCAGCGAGGGGAGACCGACCGCAGCGAAACTGTCCATGACACCAACCCGCAGCGTCGGGAGCTTGGTGTTTCTAGTCTTAATGTTCGACTCGATGTCCCGAGCGATACCGCTCATCGACTCCGCATAATGCTTCAGCGCTTCGCCTTCGCTCGTAAGAAGTAGCTGCCTCTTGTGCCGAATAAAAAGCTGAACCCCCAGCTGCTCCTCCAACTCTTTTATTCGGTAGGAGATCGTTGGCTGAGTGATGTTGAGCTTTGTGGCCGCGGAGTTAAAGCTCCGGAGTTGGGATACCCAGTAAAAAGATTCGACTGCGGCAAAACTGAGCGACATGTTTCACAATAGAAAAATTCGATCGACACCTATCAATATCCCAATTGGATTTGATGCGCAAACGCTCATACGGTTACTAAATGAGCACGCAATATTGGTGTTGAAAAAATGCACAAAACTATTTCCCGCGAACACATCCTCGAAGATCTGCCGGAGATCGCAGAGATAAAATCGGCAGATCTGCGTGAAAAAGTCATCGATGCCTGGGTATTCGCCCTAGAGCGGTCCTCATTCAACCGGGTGATCGACATTTCCGGCGAAGGTAGCCCGAACATCTTTTCGCTCAAGCGCGGGACGCAGGATGCACATCTGCGCGGGGTAACGAGGCTCGCGCTTGCGATTTATGAGGAATTCAAGGCGACATATCCGGAAGCCAAGGTTGACCGCGATATCATTCTCGCAGGCGGTCTCTGCCACGACATCGGAAAGACCTGGGAATTCGATCCGGAAAAGCTGAAACGTTCGGAAGAGCGTGGAGACCGGTACGGTGACCCGACTTTTCGTCATTCCGCTTATGGCGCCCATGTGTGCCTGTCTGTTGGATTGCCTGACGAAGTGGGGCACATCTGCATGGGGCATGCCATGGAATTCAGCCACATCGGGCATAGCACCGAGTGCTTCATCATCCGCCAGGCCGACCACACATGGTGGCATGTGGCGGCCGCGCTCGATCTCTGCCATCCCGACACAATAGGCTTCGCGGGCAAGAACATCCGTGTTCGCCCGTTGGGCATGGAATGAGCAACGGATCGAAGGCAGCAAGGCGATAATAGCATGGAGTACACGTTCCAATTCGGTCCGCTCGCGACTTACGTTCCTCAGTTCCTGAGCGGGTTCTGGCTGACCATGCTGCTATCGCTTGTCGGTATCTTCGGTGGATTTACCATCGGCGTCGGATGCGCGGTTGCTTCTACATTGCCGTGGCTGCTGCCACGTATCCTGGTGCGCTGTTACGTTGAGGCCATGCGCAACACGCCCCTTTTGGTGCAGATTTTCGTAATCTTCTTCGGCTTGCCCACCATCGGGATCCGCATGTCTCCGCTGAGCTCCGTTCTGATCGCGCTTATGCTTAATAACGGAGGGTACATTGCCGAGATTGTTCGAGGTGGTATCCAGTCGACCCATCGGAGCCAGCTCGAAGCGGCCGAGAGCCTAGGGATGACCTACTTCCAGACACTCCGCTTCGTAATCCTGCCGCCCGCCCTCGAAAAGGTCTTTACCCCAGTCGTTTCGCAATGCGTGCTCCTGATGCTCTCTACCAGCCTCGTTTCTACCATTGGCGTGGAGGACCTGACGGGGGCTGCAATGATCGCCAGCTCCGAGACGTTCCGCACGATGGAAGTCTACCTCGTCATAGCCGTGATCTACGTATCCCTTAACTTCCTCTTCCGTGTCCTGCTCAACGCCATGGGCCTGATGATCTTCACCCGCTCGCGCCGCAAGCTTCTCCGGAGGATCTGAAATGCGCACTTTCGGCTCGAACGAATTCATATTCATCGCTTTCGCTCTTCAATGGACGTTGACACTTACGGCTATCGCCTTCGGTGGCGGCGGGCTGCTCGGTATATGCCTCGCACTCATGCGGATTTCATCCAGCCGCATCCTAAGGGTCGTTACTTCAGGCTACATGCAGTTCATACAGGGACTGCCGCTGCTGGTCCTGATGTTCATCTGCTACTATGCGCCGTCTCTTCTTGGCTTCAAAATCAGCCCGATCGTTGCTGCCGCGATTGCCCTCACGATCCATTCCAGCGCGTTTCTGGGAGCGATCTGGGAAAGTGCGCTCCGGGCAATCCCGAAGACACAGTGGGAGAGCGCCGAAGCGCTGGCAATGACGCCTTACAAGACGCTCCGCTTCGTCATCGCGCCACAGGCCGTTCGCTTGGCGTTGCCGTCAACTGTCGGCTTCCTTGTCCAGGTCATCAAGCAGACTTCGATCGCGTCGATCATCGGTTTCGTAGAGATCACTCGCGCCGGTCAGCTCGTCAGCAACGCCACGTTCGAACCGCTGAAATCGTTCCTTGCCGTGGCAGCCCTCTATTTCGCGATCTGCTTCCCGCTCACGCAGGTAAGCCTCTGGCTCGAGCGGCGGGCAGCGCGGCGCGGATCGCGCACCTAAGATAGCATCAGCGACACAAAGAAGGTCGCCTAATCGAACCGGAACAAAAAACTGAGAGGATCAAAAATGAAATTCAAATCATTACTTATGCCACTCCTCGGTCTAGCGATCGCATTCGGGACAGGTACCATATCGTCGGCCGCCTCCCTCGATGACATCATAACAAAGAAGAAGGTCGCTATCGGCGTCGATCTTTCCGTGCCACCTTTCGGCATCACCAACGAACAGATGCAGCCGGATGGCCTCGACGTTGACGTCGCAAAACTCTTGGCGAAAGACCTCGGTGTCGAGCTTGAGCTCGTCCCTGTCACCGGTCAAAGCCGAATTCCGTCCCTTCAGACAGGCAAGGTAGATTTCGTTGTCGCGAGCTTCGGCATCTACACTGAACGAGCGCTCTCGGTTGCCTTTTCCAATCCCTATGGCGGCCACAAGTCAGTGATCATCGCATCGCAGGGAACGCAAATCAAATCGCTTGAAGATCTCAGAGGCAAGCGGGTGGGCGTTCCGCGCGGAACGGCTCATGAAAAGATCCTCTCCGCGGCTAAGATCGACGGGATGGAACTCGTGCGCTTCGACGACGACAGCACGACACTCAACGCTCTCGTCGCGGGACAGGTAGACGCTATCGGTACGGTGAACTACATCGCTGCTCAGCTCGAGCAACGCTATCCCGATCGCAAGTTCGAAGAGAAGGTAACCTATCTCCAGAGCTTCTACGGAGTCGGCCTGCGTCGCGGTGATCCTGACCTGCTTCACTGGCTGAACACCGTTTTGTTCGTCCATAACCAGAGCGGAGAACTGGGAGCCATCTACGAAAAGTGGATGAAGACGCCCATGCCCGAACTTCCATCCTTCTAACATGTGACGATCGCGGGATGGCCCGGCCGTTCCGCGTCCTAACCAAGAGGTTGAGATGTCCGTCGTAACTGCAAGTAACATCCGAAAGAGCTTCGGACCGCTCGAAGTGCTGAAGGGGGTGTCCCTGACGGTCGAGGGCGGTGAAGTGGTCGCCTTGATTGGACGAAGCGGCTCCGGAAAAAGCACGTTCCTTCGCTGCCTGAACGGTCTTGAAACAATAGATAGCGGGGAGATAAACGTCGCCGGTCACGGCATGTCCCGCAGGCCTACGGCACTGCGCGAACTGCGTCGCGACGTCGGCATAGTCTTCCAGAGCTACAATCTGTTCCCGCATCTGACAGCCGGTGAAAATATCATGCTCGCTCCGGTGCAGGTAAAGGGGCAGACCAAGGCCGCGGCCCACGAGGAGGCGCTGCGCTGCCTGACGATGGTCGGACTGAAGGATCGCTTCGATGCCTATCCCGACATGTTGTCAGGCGGCCAGCAACAGCGCATCGCAATAGCTCGCTCGCTTGCGATGCAGCCGAAGGTCATGCTGTTCGACGAGGTGACCTCTGCCCTTGACCCCGAACTGACCGGCGAAGTTCTGGCGGTGATAGAAAACCTGGCAAAACAGGGCATGACGATGCTCCTCGTCACTCACGAGATGGGCTTTGCAAGACGCGTGGCCAATCGAACCGTCTTCATGAAGGACGGCGTCATACACGAACAAGGCCTTTCGGCCGAGTTCTTCGCCAATCCGAAGACGCCGGAACTGGCATCGTTTCTAAGGTCCGAAATCGCCTGAACCTATCGACTAAACAGTGCCAAATGACCGCCATCCCGGCGGAAGAGGAGTTTTTGTGTCCAGAAAACAGACGATCGCCGTGATCGGTTGCGGCGTAATGGGAACCGCTATTGCGACGCGCCTGCTCGAGACGGGGAACAAGCTCGTAGTTTTCGATCTCGATCCCGACAAGGTGGGGCGGCTCGTGGCGAAGGGCGCCATCGCCGAATCAACGGCAGCGGCCGCGGCAGCTAAGGCGGGTGCCGTCGTTCTGAGCTTGAACTCGGCGCCCATCGTGCGGGAAGTGGTTTTCGGCGACGGGGGCGTCGCACATGGCGCAGCTCGCGGTACCCTCGTAATAGACATGTCCTCGATCGATCCTATTGCCACCCGAAAACTCTGCGCGGATGCGGGGGACATCGGACTGCGATGGGTGGATGCCCCACTGTCCGGTGGCGCGCCAAAGGCGCTGATCGGCAAGCTGACAGTCATGGCGGGCGGCGAGCAACGGGACTTCGCCGACGCACGGCAGGTTCTGGACCACCTCTGCGAGAACCTAACTCTGATGGGGCCGAGCGGCGCCGGGCAGACCACAAAGCTCATAAATCAGGTCCTTTGCGGCCTGCATTTCGTGGCGGTAGCAGAGGCGACGAAGCTTGCCATCGACGCAGGCGTCGATGCGCAGCGGATACCTGCGGCGTTGAGCGGTGGTCGCGCCGACAGCGCCATCCTTCAGGAGTTCATGGGCAAGATGGCGCGCAACGACTACTCGCCAACCGGCCGGATCGACAACATGGTCAAGGATCTGGATGCGGTGCAGGCGCTGGCTCGGCATACCGGAACGGTTATGCCGCTCACTTCGCTCTGTATGGACATTCACAGGCTGCTCGTGTCCGCCGGGCATGGCCCAGCCGACAACGCTGCGCTGATGCGCTTCTACGATGGACCACGGGGATAACGGGAGAAGAACATGCTGATTAGATACGCCGAATTTGTCGGACACATCCACGAAGGCAAGGAGGGTGATTTTTTTCGCTTCGTCGCCGAAGTCCTAACGCCACTCTGGACGAAGTTCGATGGCGCTGTGAAGGTCGCTGTTTGCCGGGAACTCGAACGCGACAAGAGCGCCCCGGAGATCCCACTCGTCCTGGCAATTTCCTACCCTGACAGAGCGGCACTTGATCGGGCGATGGCCTGCGATGCACGTTTCAAGTCGCGCGAAGAAACGCAGCATCTGTTGGAGATGTTCGATGGCACCGTCTATCACCGCGTTACTGAGGCAGTGGAACACAACCTCGAAGCCGCTCGGTAAGCGGCCTCTTCGATCTTACGGGAGGTCGTGCCTGGGACAGGTTCCGCGCAGTGCAACGGTCTTGCTCTTGCAAGAAGCTTCGCCGAACATGGACAGACGTCCTGAGCGATCGCAACCGTTAGAGAAGTCACCCGGTTACAGCGATTGTGCATTATGCCTTAACGCATTAGTTCCATAATACATATTATGCCGCAATACATCGATAATAATCTGAGATAGTATCATTTTTAATGCGAGAGTAGCACTAGTCTTTAAGCGAATTTTTGTCCCCTCTCAAACTCACCCTCACGACACCCTCCCCCTCGCTATCGCACCTATCCTTTCCCTAGGCTCACGATAGAACGGAACGTAACATGAATATACAAAGCTGTTTAGCTGTAGCCGCTCCCTTGCCCAAGCTTTCGCAGAGGAGAAGATATGTTCACGATAGACGAAGTGTTTCCTCTCGAAGAAGAACTGATCCAGACCTGCTAATGCAGATCGGCTGGAAGGCGCGGCAAGCTCGTAGGTGAAGATCGCCTTCAGCCGCTGGTTAGCGGTGCTTTCGTTCTGTGGCGTAGCGGCGTAAAAAAATGCCGCTTATGGCTGGGTTGAGGACAATAATGTCGATTCGATCCCCTTGGAATAGAAGCAAAAGCCAAGGCCTACGGCCCTGTCCTCGACGGCTACTATTTCGACACTCTGAAATTCTACCGGATGTATCCCTGTGGTTTGGGAGAGAGAATCGTATCCGACCGACAACGGAATACCGGACGACATGAGTCTTACCCGCCTCAAGGATTATCGTGCCGAGAAGATTGACTGACTAACGGCCGCTGCGACCGATACGGTGTCTACGATCGCAAGGCGCTGGAAGCCTATTCCATGAGGTCAATGATCAAGCAGTTATGCCGGCTGGACCGTAGAGGAAGCCGTCGTTCTCTTGCGGAACTGGCCGAGGCCTACATATTTGCAACGCATTCGCTTGAGAATGACCGGCAAGTTCTTGCCATGCTGCGCCGTAGACATGACATTCTTGCAGTGAACCTAGAGCGGTCAGGCAGAACGTTTTTACCGTGCTCAAGGAACAGCAGGTAGTGTCGACCGTTTGGAGCGCATGAGACATTTACGCTACCGCCCTATTCTAGCCACCCTTCTTGTCAGTTCGGTTGTCGTCGCATCTGTCGCGGGCCTTCAATGGTGGATGACTGATCGATCAGGTAACGTGGACGAAAAGTCGAGCATCTCGGATCCGCCTGCATAGGGCGATCGAACTTTGCAGTGCAGGATTGTTATCGACTTGCGCGATGCTCCGGTTACTTGGGTCAGTCGATAAGTCGAAGGGATCACAACCCCTTCCCCGGTGGCACGGTTATTGCTGTGTAAACACTCAACGAAGAGCTCAGGGAGTTGTGTGTTGGAACGAAACAAGTCGAACGTTTTCGATCCGGTCATCATATCAGGAGCTGACACAGATGATGGTATAATCATCAGGTCGGTGGAAGAGGCCGCCGAAGAACTCTTAACCGAGTGGCCGATCGATGATGGCGACAGATATTATGAGGCGGTGAAGGCATGTCTCGACTGCATCACCGGGGAAGCCGATCCAGACTTTGCCCGTACGGCATTTGTTCAAGCCGCCCAAGAAGCGGGAATTTCGATCGAGTGAATTCTTCAAGTCAATACCGCACTCAAGGTTAGAGCGGGAAAACTGTGCGGTGGTGGACCTGCGGGCACCAAAGAAAAGGCACAGCCGAACGGAGCCGTCATTCCTTCCGACATCGGCGTTGCGTTAGCAGGACGTCCCATCGGCACCTGCATCCGGATTGGTACTATGTTGTTATTCTGCTCAGATTGAGCGGCGCCTTGAGTGTCGCCGATGTTACGGCTGCCGTTGTTCCCACTATTGCCCGAGGAACAATGGATCCTCTGTTCGTATCGCTGCTGTCGGAACCGTTGTTACCGCCGCTGCTGCCGCTTAAGCTCTGGGCCATTGCCGATGTCGCAAGACCTATCGAGAGCACTGTTACCGCGAGAATTCCGGCCCGTCGCCAGGTTTGGTGCTGCACGGAGATGGCTTCGCTTTCAACGTTGTCCGAAGCCATCCCCAATACTCCCCAGAACGTCAGACTTGTGCGAGGCCTCCATCAACAAACACTTCGCCACCAGTCATGAAACTGCTGTCCGAGGATGCCAGGAACGCGGCCACCGCTCCCGCTTCGGAAGGGTCGCCCATGCGGCCAAGCACCGTGGTTGCTCCAATTGTCTCCATTCCCTCATTGCCTAAAACCTCCTGTGCCAACTCGGTGGTGATTGGTCCTGGCGACATCACGTTGACGCGAATGCCTGTCTGCCGCAGGTCGAGCGCCCAGCTCCGCGCAAGATTTCGGACGGCAGCCTTGGTCGCGCTGTAGATGCTGAATGCTGGCGTGCCCATCACGCCGGTGCTTGAACCGGTCAGGATGATTGACGCTCCGTTCGTCATCAGCGGCAAAGCCTTCTGCACCGTGAATACCAGACCTTTCACGTTGAGATCGAAGATCTGGTCGTAATGCTCCGGCGTAATCTCGCCAAGCGGAGCGAACGCACCGGTCCCGGCATTCGCGAGCAGGATGTCAAGGCTGCCCCGCTCGGCTTTTACCGTTTCGTACAGCCGGTCGAGGTCCGACAAATCGGTCACCGAGCCTTGAACGACACGCGCCGATGACCCTAGCCGCGCCGCAGCAGCATCAAGCGTCTCCTGCCTTCTTCCAAATATGTAGACGAACGCTCCTTCATCGACAAATCGTTTGGCGGCTCCAAAACCGATGCCGCTTCCGCCGCCCGTCACCACTGCCGTCTTACCCTTTAGTCTGCTCATTCCATACTCCTTCGATGAGTTTCAGCCAAGTTGGCGACCTACGCACCCATTGACAAGTATGCACCTTTTGGTAAGTACCAATAATGTCTTCAAATAATCCGATCGCGTCCTCACCACCAGTGACAGCCACGCCTGTCCAACAAACCTGCACGCCGACGTTGCCGGGGTTCACCTGTGGTCTCGATGCGACGTTGCGCGTCATTGCGGGAAAGTGGAAACCGCTGATCCTGTACTTCGTCGCTCAGGGCGGTCCGACCCGATACGGCGCGCTTCGGCGCGCCATAAGAGATGTCAGCGACAAGGTGCTGATCCAGCAACTCAAGGAGCTTGAGGCGGATGGTCTTGTTAAGCGGACGGATTACAAAGAGATCCCTCCGCGAGTGGACTACAGCCTCACTCCGTTGGGCCTCAGCCTCGCTGAGGCCCTTGTGCCACTCTGTTCATGGGGTACGGAGAATATGGCCGAAGTCACAAGGGTCTTTGCCCAGCGCGAGGTTTTGAACAGCGGTGGCAAATGAATAACGCCACAAACAGTACCGCCCTAGCCTAGAGCCGCATTGCTCATTGGCGTCCAAAACTGCTCCATCGTCATTAAGACAACGCCGGAAGTCGGAGTTATGGGCCGGAGTTGGCGCTCGCCTAGAACAACTCGACCAGCTCTTTCAAAAATGCACGGACAGCCGGGTTTGCGCGGCGGCTTTCCGGCCAGATTGCCGTGATATTATGTCGTTCCACGGCATAGTCGGAAAGGACCGGAACCAGCTCTCCCCGCTTGACCCAGGGAGCGGCCATGAAATTCGCGGCCATCCCGATCCCCGCGCCCGCAGCAATCGTCGCTATGACCGCCTCACTGGCGTCGACGATAATAGCGGAGGAAGGCACAAGTTCGACTTCTCGATCCTTGATTTGAAACGGCCAACGGAACACTTGACCCGTGCTCTGGTAGCGCAGGTTGACCGTTTCATGCGTCACGAGTTCATCGGGATGCGTTAGAGTTCCGTGCATCGCCAGATAATCGGGGGATGCATAGCAGCTGAGCCGGTGCGGCGAGAGCCGACGCGATAGAAGGCGGGAATCGGCTAGGTCACCGATCCGTACAGCCAGATCGATACCCTCCTCGATGAGATCCACCATATGGTCGCTCAACCGCAGATCGATCACCACCTTGGGATAGAGCCTCCGAAACTGCGCAAGTGCGGGCGCGATCACGTGAAGGCCAACCGGCAGTGATGCTGCGATCCGTAATGTGCCGGCAGGCTCGGCCCGTGCCGTCTTTGCTGCTTGTTCTATATCTTCCGCTTCGCGCAGTAGCCGCAACGCGCGTTCGTGCAGATCGCGCCCTTCGACAGTAAGACTGAAAGAGCGTGTCGTCCGCGCAAAAAGCGACACCCCAAGCTGCCGCTCCAGGCGCTGGATACTCTTGCTGACCGCGGACGGCGAAATGGCCAGCGATCGCGCTGCCGCACTGTAGCTTCCCAGCGACCCGGCGCGGGCAAAGGCAATAAGCCCAGTCAATCTATCGAGTCCGATTTGTTCCGTCATGGCATTATTAAACAGAACTCGCCCGCCATTATCAACGTGGCTAAGCAGGCCTATCTCTCCGCCAATGAAAGTCTAATTCCAAGAGGTTGATGAGATGACCGAGACGATGAAGGCTGTGCGTCTGCACGAATTCGGTGGCCCGGAGGTTTTGCGTTACGAGATTGCGCCGCGGCCGGTGGTGGCCGGCGGCAAAGTCCTCGTTCAGGTGTATGCAGCAGGCATCAACCCGCCCGACCTTTATCTGCGCGATGGCTATCGAGCGCTGCCTCCCGAATGGCGGCCTGAGCCGATTTTTCCATTAATCCCGGGCACCGATATGTCGGGTATCGTGGCTGCAGTCGGCGATGGTGTTTCCGGTTTCAACATAGGGGACGAGGTCTACGCAATGGTGCGGTTCCCGAGCGACCTGATGAAAGGAAGCGGCGCCTACGCAGAATATGTTTGCGTCCCGGCATCGGAACTCGCGCCAAAGCCGGCCGGCATCGATCACATTCAAGCTTCCGGCGCACCAATGTCGCTTCTCACTGCCTGGCAGTTCCTCATCGAACTCGGACATGATGCACCGAACCCGTTTCAATCATTTCGCCACGCTCCGATCCCGCTCGAAGGCAAGACGGTTCTGGTGAATGGCGCCGGAGGCGGCGTGGGACATCTGGCAGTCCAGGTCGCCAAATGGAAACGGGCGCGCGTAATCGCCGTCGCCTCCGGTAAACACGAAGCCCTTATGCGCGATCTGGGCGCAGACGAATTCATCGACTACACGAGGACAGCAGCTGAGGCGGTCATACGGGATGTCGACCTAGTGATCGATTCCGTCGGCGGCCCGAACATGGAGCGCTTCCTTGGAGTCATCAAAAAGGGCGGAGCGCTGTTTCTCGTCAACCCTCTGGGTTTCGCTGGCTATGATGACGCGCACAGTCGCGAGATCATCGTGTCATCGACACAGGTGCGCTCCAACGGTGCTCAACTGGCGGAGGCTGGCCGCCTGCTCGAAAACGGGACCATCCGCGTCGTGATCGACAGCACATATCCGCTGGCGCAGGCATCAGCTGCGCATGAGCGTACTTACAAAGGCGGCGTCCAGGGGAAGGTGGTGCTCGTCATCAGGTGACCCCCGAGATTTCCCAGCTCAAGTCAGGTGATCGGCAGAACATAGAAAGAATGCATAATGCTCATAGTTGCCGGATACGTTTACGTCGACCCCGCTGTCCTTGCTCGGTTTATCAGCGATCTGCAGGTTCTTGCGCTTACGGCACGACAACGTGCCGGAAACATCCGCTATGACGTTGCTGTGGAAAATCCACAGCAAGGCCGGTTGCTCGTGTCAGACTATTGGACCGATCAACTCGCGCTCACCGCTCATCTTGACGCTGACGACACAGTGGCATTCATCCGCCGATGGCGGGGCAGAATGCAGAGCAATGTCCGCAAATTCGACGCTTCGAACGAGCGGGAACTGATGGATGACTGACGCTTGTTGATAGTCCACCACGGCAGATCCTGTCAGTCGGAAATGTTGCGAGCTCTGACCCCCGCCAAAACTTCACCGGCGATTTGCATCAGTTCGTTGTGCGATGTGCCATCGCGTGCCTGAACGGAAATTCCCTGAAGCACGGTGACGAGGAAGTGGGCTAAAGACGCGGCGCGAGCCTGGTCAAGCCACGGTTCGAGTGCGAGCGCTATTGTTTCGCGCATCAAGACGCGGCGTTCTGTGAGTTCGCGAGCAAGATCAACATGGCTTTCGCCACACTCGATCATGCCGCTGGAAATCATGCACCCGGGCTCCCCTTTCGGATCCGTGACCGCATCGATGGCACGGCTGAGAAGGTTCTCGACAGCCTGGTAAAGACTGTCCGCTGGACCGAGATTGCCCAGCGCCCTTGGCAAACCGGAATACCGATCAAGTGCCTCCCGATAGAGGCCTGCTTTACTTCCGAAGGCGGCATACAGGCTTGGTGGCGCAATTCCAATTGCAGCGGTCAGATCGTTCAGCGAGACGCCCTCGTATCCATGTCGCCAAAACAGACGCATGGCGATCTCCAGCGCCTGCTCCCTGTCGAATGTCCGCGGTCCACCCCGACGCCTCTTTATCATCCTGTCCATAGCGATCACTAAAAACAATTTGACTCAGAAACACAACCACATAATTTGTAGTGATCGCTAAATCTGAAGGAGAAAATGGTGAAACTTTCGAGAATGAGAATACGAGCACGGGAACGTTATGCGGCGCCCAAGACCGGTCGTTCGAGAAGGGGCGGCTTGACATCGGCTATGGGCGCGCTCTGCATCGCGCTACTGCTTCTGATCACGCCCGACATCGCATCGGCAGCAGAGAAGACCTTTTTCGTGAAAGCACCGGATGGGGTCGACATCGCAGTGCAGGAGGCAGGTGATCCCGCGGGACCGCCGATCGTGTTCGTTCATGGATTGCTCGGCAGCCATCTCAACTGGGAGAGCCAATTAAACAGTCCCGACCTGGCCGCCTACCGGCTGATCACCTTCGACCTTCGCGGTCATGGTGTGTCCGGCAAGCCAGATGATCCGGAAGCCTATCGTGATGGAAGCCGCTGGGCCGGCGATCTGCACGCCGTACTTGAGGCCACGAAGGCAAAAGCTCCTGTTCTGGTTGGCTGGTCACTTGGCGGGGCGGTCATCACCAACTACATCGCCACCTATGGCGATGAAAGTATCGGGGGCATCGTCTACGTCGGCGGGGTCGTGGAACTCAAGCCCGATTTGATTACGCCCCACCCTGATATCTATGCAGGCCTCGCCTCCGACGACCTGAAGGTCCACCTCGATGCGATACGCGAGTTCCTGGCGCTGTGCTTTGCCACTCAACCGGATCAGGCAACATTCGAGCGGCTGCTGTCGAATGCAGCAATGGCGTCATGGAGTATGACCCGGACGGTACCGTCCATCACAGTGCCCGCCGCGGAAGTATTTCCGATGATCACTGCCCCCATGTTGATGGTCTATGGGGAAAAGGATGCGCTCGTTATGACTGAGCCTAGCGTTAAGCGCGCGAAAAATCTCAATCCCGCGATCGAGGCGAAATTATATACTGTTTCAGGGCACGCTCCGTTCGTGGAAGAAGCGGATAGGTTCAACAGCGAGTTGGCAGATTTCCGGCGAAGGGTTTCGAAGCACTGAAATTGAAGAGAATGAGGCGGAGAGATGACCCGCCTCCTTTGCAACCTCACGTGATCGCCTACGATCTTGATGGATAGCAAACCGATGGCCTCCTTCCTATCCGGGACGACGTCGCCAGCGATCGAGGGATTCGCGACGCCCAACCGCTCGGTTAAGCGGCATCATCCAGATTATGATCGATGCTCCGTGCATCTGCCTTCACTTCTACGCGCAACGCTCAACGCGTAGCCGAGGCTGATGGCGTCCGTCGCTTTGGTGGTGAAGTGTCTTCAATTCGGCGCCCGCTCAGCGGGATCGGCTCCATCTGGGGCACACTCGTCGGCGCATTGATCATCGCAGTCCTTTCAAACGGTCTCATTCCCACCGGTGTGCCGGATGTGTGGCGATAAACTATTAAGGGGCTGATTATCGGTGGCGCAGTGGCACTTGATCGGTTCCGGTTACTGAGCGGCGTCCGGACTTAAGATACGGCAACGGATTGGCGAAGAGTGACGCGTCTAGTCTCGGGAAGATCATTCATGTCAGGTTCGACAAACCGATCTATAGAGTTGAATGCCTCGCCCTCAGTCGGGCAGAACCTCGTCGTCTGGCGAGGTATGTTGGATGAACATCCGTTGCTAGGAAACCACATTCGAAACTGACGCATCTCACGTCTTTCTCGTGCCGATCATCACTTGCTTAACAAACAGGCGTCTGCACCCGTTCCGAGCAAGCACCCGGCGATAGCATGTTGAAATCCAGCTTTTGGGAACTGGCACATTGATTGCTTTATTCGACAAGGCGATCATATGAGGTGACGAGTGGCTTCTTTCGTTCCATTACTGTGTCTGGCGATTGGCTTTGCGTTTTTGTCACTCATCACTCTGCCATGGTCGCTGCTGGTTTCAGCTGGCAGATTTGCAAACTATCTTCACGGCGTTTCCGACTAAATTAGATGGCGCAATCTGATCTCACGATCTTGGTCATTGACGAAAATGCAATCCGTGCCTCGATCATCGAGGAAGGCCTGAACGAGGCTGGCCACACCAACGTGACGGTCATTCATGAGGTTAACGGTGTGGCTCGCATCATCGAGACCCAACAGCCCGACGTCATCATCATCGACATCGAGAACCCCAACCGGGATATGATGGAGCATCTCTTCCAATTGACCCGCACCGTCAGCCGCCCGATCGCGATGTTCGTCGATCGCTCAGACACCGCCTTGATCGAGTCTGCGATGGAGGCGGGTGTCTCCGCCTATGTTGTCGATGGCCTCAAGAAGGAACGGGTAAAATCCATTCTCGACATGGCGGTCAGCCGATTCAATGCGTTCAGTCGGCTACAGCGGGAATTGGCAGAAGCAAAATCCGCACTGGAAGAACGAAAGGTCATCGAGCGCGCCAAAGGCATTCTCATGAAGATGCGCGGGCTTTCGGAAGAAGACGCGTTTACGTTGCTGCGTCAAACCGCCATGAACGAGAAGAAGAAGATATCCGAAATCGCCCAAATTGTCGTGACCGCAGCGGGGCTTTTGATGTGAGAGGGTTTATCCGGAGCAGTATCCAGAAGAAACCGGAGCGAACATGATGATGACCGGCCAAACCGAAAGCAAACTAGCCGCCCCCGGCAAAATGACCGGCGAAGGACCGAAGAGGCTTCGTGCGGGCTTTATCCCGCTCGTTGACGCCTCGGTCCTGATCGCAGCCACGGAATTCGGTTTCGCGGCGAAGGAAGGATTGGCGATCGATCTGGTCAAGGACGTGTCCTGGGCCAACGTGCGCGATCGGCTGGCTTTTCGCCAGTTCGATATCGCCCATTTGCTATCGCCGATGCCGGTGGCTTCGATGCTTGGGCTCGGCTCAAATCCGTCGCCGACGATAACACCCTTTTCACTGGGGCGTGGCGGCAACGCAATCACACTCTCTACAAGATTGTTCGACCGCATGCGCCAGATCGGCGATATCGCCGAGAACGCCAGTGCGCTCGACAATGCAAACGCCTTAGCAAAAACACTGCAATGGATGAAGGAGCGAGGAGAACCTATTCCGACATTCGGGATGACTTACCCCTTCTCGTCTCACAATTACGAATTCCGATATTGGCTTGCCGCAGGCGGCATTGATCCCGATCGCGATGTGCGCCTCGTTGTGGTACCGCCCCCCCTGACATCAGATGCGTTGGAAGCTGGCGCGATAGACGGTTTCTGTGTCGGAGCGCCGTGGAACATGGTTGCGTCCGAGCGTGGCGTCGGCCGTATCGTCGCCACCAAACAAGATATTTGGCCGTCCGCGCCGGAAAAGGTCATCGCCATGCGACCCGAATGGGCGCAAGAGCACGCCGATACGGTCTCGCGCCTGATTGTCGCGCTCGATGCCGCAGCACGCTGGTGCGATCGTCCGGAAAACCACGACGCTCTTGCGGAAGCCTTGGCGGACCCACGCTATATCGCCGCACCCGTGTCGATCATCCGCCATGTGCTCGCTGGAGAATTCAGCCTGGATAACAAGGGGAACAGGCGCGTAATCCCTAATTACTTCCAGTTCCACCGAGATTTTGCCAACTATCCCAAGCCCGGGCACGCGCTGTGGATCTATAGCCAGATGCTACGCTGGAACCAGGCAGGCTTAAGCAGGGAAAATCTGAGAGCAGCTGCAAGCGCATATCGCCCGAACCTCTATCGCGCAGCGCTGGGCACCGGCCCTACCGGAGACGACGTTTCCATCGAAGGGCATTCGCCGGACAACCGTTTCATGGACGGAGTGATTTTCGACCCGAATAGTATCCAGGCTTATGTCAAAAGTTTCCCGGTTCATGGATCGCAGTCGTCTCCGGTCGATGTGCTGCGAAATGACGATAGCTTGTCCTGATCTATCTACACGACGCCTGTCTGCTCTGCTTCAAATTTAGCAATAGCACAAAAGATGCGCAGAGTTGCATCGAGCCGACGATCCACTGAAAATGAACACCGAAAATTCTTCAAGTAATTCAACGATTTTCCTGAATAATCGAAATGGCACGCTGATTGCTTCTTAGATTTTGCACCGGTCAACGGCGACCGCTGCAGATGAGCGCGCGATAGGCGCTCGCAAAAGACACCGACGTCGCAAGGGTTTTTGCTGTCCGGAATTTCTTCCGGCAGACGCAAACTCTGAGCGGCGTTTTTTTGTGCCCGAAATCCAAGATCACGAACCGATAAAACCAAGGGGAACGCGCATGACCAAGATTTCGACACCCAGCTTTAGCCGGCGAACGTTTTTCAAGACCAGCGCAACAGCGGCGTTGATCGCAGCAGCCAAGACGGCTTTCCCGTCCGGCGCCTTTGCGGCGTCAGCCGGACCCGAAGTCACCGGCGCAAAGCTTGGTTTCATTGCGCTGACCGATGCAGCTCCGCTGATCATCGCCGCGGAAAAGGGCCTGTTCGCCAAGCACGACATGCCGGATGTCGAAGTTGGCAAGCAGGCCTCGTGGGGTGCGACGCGCGATAATCTCGTGCTCGGCGGCGCGGCAAATGGCATTGATGGCGCGCATATCCTCTCCCCTCTTCCTTATCTAATGCATACAGGCAGGGTAACGCAGAACAGCAAGCCCGTGCCCATGGCGCTGATCGCCCGCCTCAACCTGGACAGCCAAGGCATTTCGGTCGCCAAGGAATATGCCGAGACCGGCGCCGAAATTGACGCATCGAAGCTGAAGGAAGCCTTCGCGAAAAAGAAAGCGGCCGGCAACGAAGTCAAGGTCGCCATGACCTTTCCAGGCGGCACACATGATTTGTGGGTACGCTACTGGCTGGCCGCTGGTGGCATCGATCCGAATACCGACGTCTCGACGATCGTGGTGCCGCCGCCGCAAATGGTGGCCAATATGAAGGTCGGCAACATGGATGCCTTCTGTGTCGGCGAGCCGTGGAACGAACAGCTCGTCAACCAGGGCATTGGGTTCACCGCCTGTACCACCGGCGAGATATGGAAGGGCCATCCGGAAAAGGCGCTCGGCATGCGTGCCGACTGGATCGAAAAGAACCCCAATGCCGCCAAGGCCATCCTCATGGCGGTGATGGAAGCCCAGCAATGGTGCGAAGACATGGCCAACAAGGAAGAGATGGCCGAGCTTCTCGGCAAACGCCAATGGCTGAATGCGCCGGCCAAGGACGTGCTCGGCCGCCTCAAGGGCGACATCAATTACGGCAATGGCCGCAACGTGAAGGCGACGGGTCTCGAAATGAAGTTCTGGAAGGACGGAGCTTCGTACCCGTTTAAGAGCCATGACAGCTGGTTCATGGCCGAGAATATCCGCTGGGGTTCGTTTGCACCCGATACCGACATCAAGGCGATCGTCAATCAGGTCAACCGCGAGGATCTCTGGCGCGAGGCAGCAAAGGATCTGGGCGTTGCGGCAGCCGATATTCCGGCCACCAACTCGCGCGGCAAGGAGACTTTCTTTGACGGCAAAGTTTTTGATCCGGAAGACCCGTCCGCCTACCTCAAAAGCCTGGCGATCAAGGCCGCAAGCTGATTTCCCCGCCTCCGGCGCGTGGACGCGCGCGCCGGTTTTTTCTCATCGTCTTATGGAGCGAGCCAATGTCCGCCCTTGCCAAACAAGAAAAGCTCTCCGCGGTTCCAACCGCCAAACCGCAAACAGATCAAGCCAATGTCGTGCCTTTTTCCCGCAGGCAGGTCGCAAGATTCGATGTCAGCCGTATAGCCACTGCCGCAGCCCGCAGCATGGTTCCGCCTCTGGTCGTGCTCGCGATCATACTGGGTGTCTGGCAAGTACTCTGTTCGTCGCCCGACGCCTCGCTGCCCTCTCCACTGCAAGTATGGGCAGATGCACACGACCTGATCGTCGATCCTTTCTTCAACTACGGCTCGCAGGATATCGGCCTCGGCTGGCGGGTGCTCGTGTCGCTGCAACGCGTTGCCTACGGTTTTGGTCTTGCGGCTGTCGTGGGCGTCATTGTCGGCGCGATCATCGGCCAGTCGGTCTGGGCGATGCGCGGTCTCGACCCGATCTTTCAGGTCCTGCGTACCGTACCTCCGCTCGCATGGTTGCCGCTGTCGCTCGCCGCTTTCCAGAACGCCAACCCTTCAGCGATCTTCGTGATCTTCATCACCTCGATCTGGCCGATCATCATCAACACGGCCGTCGGAGTGCGCAACATCCCGCAGGATTACCGCAATGTCGCGCAGGTGCTGCGGCTCAACCAGCTCGAATTCTTCTTCAAAATCATGTTGCCGTCGGCCGCACCCTACATCTTCACCGGCCTTCGCATCGGAGTCGGCCTGTCCTGGCTTGCCATCGTTGCCGCCGAAATGCTGACCGGCGGTGTCGGCATCGGCTTCTTCATCTGGGATGCGTGGAACTCGTCGCGCCTCTCCGACATCATCGTCGCGCTTGTCTACATCGGTGTCGTCGGCTTCGTCCTCGACAAGCTGGTGGCAGCGCTCGGCAAACTGATCACGCGCGGCGCGGCTGCGAACTGAGGAGAGTTTTCATGAACGCCTATCTGAAACTCGACCATATCGACAAGAATTTCGACCGTGGTGGCGTGCGCACCGAAGTCCTCAAGGGCATCAACCTGACGATTTCCAAGGGCGACTTTGTCTCGATCATCGGCCATTCCGGCTGTGGGAAGTCGACGCTCCTTAATCTCATTGCCGGCCTGACCCCGGTTTCGACCGGCGTGGTGCTGCTGGAAAATCGGGAGGTCAATGCGCCGGGACCGGAACGCGCCGTCGTTTTCCAGAACCACTCGCTGCTGCCCTGGCTGACGGTCTATGAGAACGTCAACCTCGCCGTCTCCAAAGTTTTCGGATCGGTGAAGAGCAAGGCCGAGCGCAACGACTGGGTGATGGCCAATCTGGACCTCGTACAGATGGCGCATGCGAAAGATAAAAGGCCATCGGAGATTTCCGGCGGCATGAAACAGCGCGTCGGCATTGCCCGGGCGCTTGCGATGGAACCGAAAATCCTGCTGCTCGACGAACCGTTTGGCGCACTTGACGCACTGACACGCGCACATCTCCAGGACGCAGTGATGGAAATCCATTCGCGCCTTGGCAACACGATGGTGATGATCACCCATGATGTCGACGAGGCCGTGCTGCTCTCCGACCGCATCGTGATGATGACCAATGGGCCAGCCGCTCATATCGGCGAGGTGCTGGACGTACCGATCGCACGGCTGCGCAACCGCATCGAGCTTGCCTCCGACCGCGCTTATCTCAAGTGCCGCGAGGCAGTCCTAAAATTTCTCTACGAACGCCACCGCTTCGTCGAGGCCGCGGAGTAACGACCATGACTCAGAAACTCGTCATCATCGGCAATGGCATGGCGCCCGGGCGCATGCTGGAACACCTGTTTGAACAAACACCCGGCCAATACCAGATCACCATCTTCAACGCCGAACCGCGCGTCAATTACGACCGCATTATGCTTTCCCCCGTTCTCTCGGGCGAAAAGACCTATGAGCAGATCGTCATCCATGGCGACGGCTGGTACATCGATCACGGTATCACGCTCTACAAGGGCCACCGGATCGTCGCCATCGACCGCACGGCTAAAACCGTGACCTCGGATCATGGCGTCACCGAAAGCTACGACAAGCTGGTGATCGCCACCGGCTCGGTGCCCTTCATCATTCCGGTTCCCGGCAAGGATCTTCCGGGCGTCATCAGCTATCGCGATCTGGACGATGTCGAGGCGATGCTCCTTGCCGCTCAATCTCGCGAAAAGGCAGTCGTCATCGGTGGTGGTCTTCTCGGTCTCGAGGCAGCGGCCGGATTGGCTCAACGTGGCATGGATGTGACCGTGCTGCATGTCATGCCGACGCTGATGGAACGCCAGCTTGATCCGGCCGCCGGTTATCTTCTGCAGAAAGCGGTCGAGGATCGTGGCATCAAGGTCATTTGCAAGGCAAATACAAAAGCCGTAATCGGAGACGGCAAGGTCGAGGGCGTCGAGTTGGACGACGGCCGCATCATTCCGGCGACACTGGTGGTGATGGCGGTGGGCATCCGCCCGAATATCGGGCTGGCTAAGGATGCGGGCCTCGCCGTCAATCGCGGCATTGTCGTTGATGCCGGCATGCAGACGTCGGACGGCGATATCTATTCGGTCGGCGAATGCGCCGAAGTCGACGGCACGGTCTATGGCCTTGTTGCGCCGCTCTATGAGATGGCGCGTGTCGCTGCTGCGCATCTGGCGGGAGACAGCAAACCCGCCTTCGTGCATTCCGATACGCCAACGAAACTGAAAGTCACGGGCATCGACCTTTACTCGCTGGGGGATTTCGCCGACGCAGACGATCGTCAGGAGATCGTGCTGCGCGATGCCACCGCCGGCATCTACAAGCGCCTGGTGCTGAAAGACAACCGCATCATTGGCACCGTGCTTTACGGCGAGACCGGCGATGGCGCATGGTTCAACGATCTTAAGAAAAAGGCGGTCGACATTTCCGACATGCGCGACACGCTGATTTTTGGCCAGGCCTATCAGGGGGGCGCTCCGCTGGACCCTATGGCGGCCGTTGCAGCCTTGCCGGATGATGCGGAAATCTGCGGCTGCAACGGCGTTTGTAAGGGCAAGATCACCTCGACGATCACGGCGAAAGGTCTAACCTCACTGGACGAGGTGCGCGCCCATACAAAGGCGTCGGCTTCCTGTGGCACCTGCACCGGGCTGGTCGAACAGTTGATGAGCCTGACACTGGGCGACGCCTACAACCCCAAAGCCGTGCAGCCCATGTGCGCCTGCACGGAGTTCGGTCATGACGATGTGCGCCGACTGATCAAGGCAAAGGCCCTTAAAACCATCCCTGCCGTGATGCAGGAGCTGGAATGGAAGACGTCATGCGGCTGCGCCAAGTGCCGGCCGGCGCTCAACTATTATCTCGTCTGCGACTGGCCGGATGAATATGCCGACGATTACCAATCTCGCTTCATTAACGAGCGAGTCCACGCCAATATCCAGAAGGACGGCACTTATTCGGTCGTGCCGCGCATGTGGGGCGGCGTTACCAATGCCGCCGAGTTGCGCGCCATTGCCGACGTGGTCGACAAGTTCGAAATCCCGATGATCAAGGTGACCGGCGGCCAGCGTATCGATATGCTCGGCATCGAGAAGGAAGATCTGCCGGCCGTGTGGGCCGATCTCGGAAAGGCCGGATTCGTGTCAGGCCAGGCCTATGCCAAGGGCTTACGCACGGTCAAAACCTGCGTTGGCTCCGACTGGTGCCGGTTCGGCACGCAGGATTCCACCGGGCTCGGCATCCGGCTGGAAAAATTCATGTGGGGCTCGTGGACGCCGGCGAAGCTGAAACTTGCCGTCTCCGGCTGTCCGCGCAACTGCGCCGAGGCGACCTGCAAGGATATCGGCGTTATCTGCGTCGACAGCGGTTTCGAGATCCACTTCGCAGGTGCCGCCGGTCTCGACATCAAGGGCACCGAGGTTCTGGGGCTGGTGAAAACCGAGGACGAGGCGCTCGAACATATCGTGGCGCTCGCCCAGATGTACCGCGAACAGGGCCGTTATTTGGAGCGCATCTACAAATGGGCCAAGCGCATCGGCCTCGAAGAAATCCGCCGGCAGATCATGACCGATGCGGACAAACGCCGGGCCTATTACGACCGCTTCGTGTTCAGCCAACGGTTCGCGCAGGTCGATCCCTGGTCGGAACGTGTGTCCGGCAAGGACAAGCACGAGTTCAAGCCTATGGCGACTGTCGGCTTCAACCATGCAGCGGAATAGAGGAGATGGATATGAACTGGTTTCCAATCGGCGATATTTCGGACATCCCGCTTCTCGGTGCGCGGTGCGTGAAGACACCGTCTATGAAGATAGCCGTCTTCCGAACAGACGAGCATGAAGTCCATGCAGTCGAGAACCGTTGCCCGCACAAGAGCGGGCCACTGTCGGAAGGTATCGTTCACGGCACCTCAGTCACCTGCCCTTTGCACAACTGGGTGATTTCGCTCGAAACCGGCAAGGCGCTGGGCGCTGATGAGGGCGAAGTGCGAGTGATCCCGGTCCGCAACGAAGGCGGTCGGCTGTTCATCGCGCTGGAAGCAGTGATCATGGAAGCGGCGGAGTAAGGCGCCCATGTCAGTCGAGACAAGGACCACTTGCCCCTATTGCGGCGTCGGTTGCGGTGTGATCGCCACCGTGACCGAAACAGGTACGATAACCGTGAAGGGCGACCCAAACCATCCGGCCAATTTGGGCCGGCTCTGTTCCAAGGGCTCGGCCTTGGCCGAAACGATCAATCTCGACGGACGCCTGCTCTATCCCGAAATCGATGGAAAGCGGACGGCCTGGGACGAGGCGCTGGATCTCGTGGCGAAAAAAATGTCGGATGCGATTGCCGAGCATGGGCCGGACTCCGTCGCATTCTACGTTTCCGGGCAGTTGCTGACGGAAGATTACTACCTCGCCAACAAGCTGATGAAGGGTTTTATCGGCTCGGCCAATATCGACACCAATTCGCGGCTTTGCATGGCGTCGTCGGTGGCCGGCCATCGCCGCGCCTTCGGATCGGACACGGTGCCGGGCACTTACGAGGATCTGGAACTTGCCGACCTCGTCATCCTTACAGGCTCGAACCTCGCCTGGTGTCATCCAGTACTTTACCAACGGCTGGCGGAAGCGAAAAACAAGCGGCCGGAAATGAAGATCGTCGTCATCGATCCACGCCGGACGATGACCTGCGATATCGCCGACCTACATCTGGCGATCAGGCCGGATGGCGATGTAGCGCTTTTCATGGGATTGCTCGCTCATCTCGCAGCAAACGACGCACTGGACCGCGATTACATCTCCGCCCACACACAGGGCTTTGACGCGGCCGTTTCGGCGGGAAGGCTCAGTGAAACGGAACTGGCTGATTGCACCGGACTGACGTTCGCCGAGTTGCAGGAGTTTTTCCGCCTGTTCGAGACAACCGAAAAAACCGTTACCTGCTATAGCCAGGGCGTCAATCAATCCTCCTGCGGCACCGACAAGGTCAACGCCATTATCAATTGCCATCTGGCTACTGGCCGCATCGGCCGGCCGGGCGTAGGACCATTTTCACTGACAGGCCAGCCGAACGCCATGGGCGGCCGCGAGGTGGGCGGACTGGCCAACATGCTGGCCGCCCATATGACAATTGAGAACCCAACCGACCGTGACCGGGTGCAGCGGTTCTGGGCTTCGCCAACGATGGCGGAAAAACCCGGCCTCAAGGCCGTCGACATGTTCAGGGGCGTTGCGGATGGCCACATCAAAGCTCTATGGATTATGGCGACCAATCCGGTCGTTTCCATGCCGGACGCTGATTTCGTCAAAGCGGCGATCGAAGCCTGCCCTTTCGTGGTTGTTTCCGACGTTCTACGCGAGACCGACACCACGCACCATGCGCATGTTCTAATGCCCTCGCTGGGATGGGGCGAGAAGGATGGTACGGTCACCAATTCCGAGCGCCGGATTTCCAGGCAGCGCTCTTTCCTTGGCGCACCTGGAGAGGCGAGAGCAGACTGGTGGCAGATAGCCGAGGTCGCTCGGCGCATGGGTTTTGCAGGCTTCGACCACGCCTCAACCGCAACCATTTTTGCCGAACATGCGTCGCTGTCGGCCTTCGAGAACGGCGGCGCTCGCGATTTCGACATCGGCGCGCAGTCGGCGATCGGCCAGAAGGCCTATGATGAGCTCGCCCCGTTCCAATGGCCACTGCCAGCTCGCAGTAGGGAAAAGGACACACGATTCTTCGCTGATGGCGGCTTTTACCATGCTGATCGCAAAGCGCGCTTCATCGCCGTTGAAGCGCCGGCAGAAACCAACCGCACCACTGCCCAATACCCATTGACGCTTAACACCGGCCGTATCCGGGATCACTGGCACACGATGACCAGGACCGGAAAAAGCGCCCGACTTTCCGGCCATATCGCCGAACCTTTCGCCGAGTTTCACCAGCGGGATTCCATGGATATCGGTCTCCAGCCCGCTGATCTGGTCGAGCTTGAAAGCCCTCACGGCACGGTAATCACCCGTGTCCTGGTGAGTGAACGACAGGCCCGCGGAAACATCTTTGTACCGATGCACTGGAACGACCAGTTTACTTGCAAAGCGCGTATTGACACGCTTGTGCCTCCGCTGACCGATCCGGTCTCTGGCCAGCCCGCCACAAAAAATGTCGCGGTCACCGCGCGACGCTTTCAGGCAGGGGTTTACGGTTTCTCGGTTTCGGCCGAAAAGCCGGCCGCCCGCTCAGCCGATTACTGGGCGATTGCCAAGGGAGAAGGCGGATGGCGCAGCGAGTTGGCGTTTCGCCATCCTGTCGAGGATTGGACAGGTTGGTGCCGCGATGTCTTTGGCATTTCAGCCGATATCGAACCGCTCGGTTATACCGACCGACAATCCGGCGAGCAGCGACTTGCCTTTTTCGACGGCAGCAGATTGCTGGCTGCTGTTTTCCTCTCCAATCAGCCTGTTGCCGTTGCCCGCAATTGGGCCATCGGCCAGCTGCAAGCGTCCCATTCCGACCTACGCAAACGTTTTGCCATTATCGCAGGCCGTCCCGGTGTTGATCAGCCTGATCCGGGCGCCACCGTCTGTTCCTGCTATTTGATCGGCGTCAACCATATCGTCGCCGCCATTCGAGACGGCTGCCACAGCATCGAAGCCGTGGGCAGGCAAACCAATGCTGGAACCAATTGCGGCTCCTGCCGCGCTGAGATCAAGGGGATCATCGATGGATGTCTTGCAACAGCCGCGGAATGACGCACCGTCGCGAATGGCGCCGTTGGCGAAACTGCCCGTCTTTTGGGCGTTGGAAGGCCGGCGCGTCATTGTTGCCGGCGGATCGGATGCCGCCGCCTGGAAGGCGGAACTGCTCGCCGCCTGCGGGGCGCAGGTACATATCCATGCCACAGAACTGACCGAGACATTTGCGAGGCTGATTTCGCGGAGGCCTAGCCATCCTCAGGGTTGCTTTATCCATCACGAGGGATCTTGGACGGAGACAGCTCTTGGCGGCGCAACACTTGCCATAGGCGATTGCGAGGACGAGACCGAGGCGGCAGCCTTCTACGACTGCGCCAGGCGCGCAGGCGTACCGGTCAATGTCATCGACAAGCCAGCCTTCTGCCAGTTCCAGTTCGGCTCGATCGTCAACCGCTCGCCCGTGGTCGTGTCGATCTCAACCGATGGCGCCGCCCCCATCCTCGCGCAGGCGATTCGCCGGCGGATCGAGACCCTGCTTCCGGCCTCGCTGAAGGGTTGGGCCGAAATGGCGCAAAGATTGAGGGAACGGATCAACGAGCGGCTTGAGCCCGGACCGCAACGACGTGCCTTCTGGGAGCGCTTCATCGACCGCGTATTCAGGGCCGAGCCAACACCGCAAGCGGAAAGCGGACTGATCAGCGATGCCGAGCGGTTGGCGATCGACCTGCCGCCGGGCAAAGGGCATGTCACTCTGGTCGGAGCAGGTCCGGGTGATGCCGAGCTCCTGACGCTAAAGGCCGTAAGGGCGCTGCAGGCGGCCGATGTCATTCTTTTCGACGATCTGGTTTCCGACGAAGTGCTTGAGCTTGCTCGCCGTGAGGCAAAACGCATGCTGGTTGGCAAGCGCGGCGGCCGGGAGAGTTGTCGGCAGGAAGACATCAATGACATGATGCTGACGCTCGCTAATGCCGGCAAACGAGTGGTTCGACTGAAATCTGGAGATCCGATGATCTTCGGACGTGCTGGCGAAGAAATCACCTGCCTGCAGAATGCCGGTATCTCCGTCGATGTGGTGCCGGGTATCACCGCCGCCAGCGCCATGGCCTCGCGGCTCGGCATATCGCTCACGCATCGTGACCACGCGCAGTCGGTTCGGTTCGTCACCGGACATTCGCGCAAGGGAATGCTGCCCGACAATCTTGACTGGACCGGCCTCGCCGACCCGCGCACAACGACGGTTTACTATATGGCAGGGCGTACGGCCGGAGCGCTTTCCGACAGGCTAATCTCCGCAGGCCTTCACCAGGACACGCCAGCTACAATTGTGCAGTCGCTGACTCGACATGATGAAAGGCGATGGTCCGGCAGTTTGAGCGAACTGGGCGAAGCAATGTCTGAAGTCGGATTTGATCAGCCCGTGATTATTGGGGTCGGCGCTGCATTTCGAAAGCAGACGCAATCTGCGAATTTGCAAAGCGCTGGGTCATGTTCTTAGAGCCAACTCTAATGCAATCCCCTCTAAAATATGGCAATCAGTCCAAAGCGAATGTGCAGCACGGCGGTTTACATTTTCTTCTGCTTTCAAAGGCGCTTGTGAACGAAGGCTAAACCATTTTCGAGACTCATTAGTCTGGTTGTCAATCGACTATTGGAAAGCTAAATCCGGCCTTTACCCGATCCATAACAACCATTGTCTTGAAACCCTTGATGTCATGGTTTTCATAGAAAAACCGGCGTGTAAACGCCTCGTAGTCCTCCATGTCCTTCGCTGTAATCACTAGGATGAAATCCGCATCACCGGTGACATAATAGCCGATCATCACCTCCTTTGTCGCGCGGATCGCTGTCTTGAACCGATCGACGATATCTGCCCGTTCGCGCTCGAGCGAAACGAGCACGATCATGGTGATTCCGCGTCCGGTAGCCTTGGGCGAGACGATGGACACATCCGCCTCGATTACCCCCTCCTCACGCAACCGCTTCAATCGCCGCTGACAAGCTGTCGGTGAAAGATTGACGATTTGGGCCAGCTCTTCGGAAGTCAGGCGATTGTTTTTCTGAACGGCGTCAAGCAGCGCCTTATCCGCTCTATCAAGAGTGTTCATGCAGAAATCCTGCGTTTAATGGCAAATCTAATCGCAATTTCTGCGTTGAGCATCGGCTCAACGCAGCTAATCAATGATGGCGCAAGGCTAGTCTCTCTGTAAACCCACTGGGAGCATCGCATGAAAGGTATCGCCCGCGCTGCATTGAAAAAACTGCGGCGCCCAGATTTGATCGAGCATCGTGCTTTTCTGGCTGGCCGATGGGCTGCTCGTGATAAGACGCTGAATATCATCGATCCGGCAACCGGAGAACACCTCGTCGACGTGGCAGCCTGCTCGCTGGAGGATGCCGATAGTGTCGTCGATACCGCGAAGAAGGCCTTTCTCGATTGGCGTGACAAGCTTCCCGTCCAACGCGGCCAGATCCTGCGCGAATGGGCCAAGTTGATGCGAGACAATGCGCAGGACCTCGCCGTTATTATGACGGCCGAACAAGGCAAACCGCTCTCGGAATCGCTCGGCGAAATTGCCTATGCCGCAGATTTCCTCGACTGGTTTGCCGGCGAAGGCGAGCGCGCCTATGGCGAAACAATTCCGAGCCACCTGCGCGGCAGCCGCCTTTCGGTGCAAATGCAGCCGCTAGGCGTTACCGTCGCCATCACACCGTGGAACTTTCCCTCTGCAATGATCACCCGCAAGGCGGGAGCAGCGCTTGCCGCAGGCTGCACGATGATCGTTAAACCGGCGCCCGAAACACCACTCTCGGCGCTCGCTCTGGCAAAGCTTGCGGAGGAGGCAGGCATGCCCGCCGGGGTATTTCAGGTCATCACCGGTGAAGCCGCGCCGCTTGCGCGTCGCCTCTTGGAACACACGGATGTGCGTGCCTTCTCCTTTACCGGCTCGACGGAAGTCGGCCGCATTCTGCTGACGCAATCGGCAGCGACCATCAAGAAAGCGTCGTTGGAGCTTGGCGGCCATGCGCCCTTCATCCTGTTCGATGATGCCGACCTTTCCAAAGCCGTGAAGGGCTGCATCGGGGCAAAATTCGCGACTTCAGGCCAGGATTGCCTTGCTGCCAACCGGATTTATGTCCAGCGCGGTATCTACGAGCGCTTTATCGATCAGTTCGCCACGGCAAGTGCCGAACTCACCGTCGGTCACGGTCTCGAACCTGGCATCAATATCGGGCCGATGACGCGCTCGTCTGTCGCTGAGAAATGCCGCCAGCAGATCGCCCAGGCTCTTTCCGCAGGTGCGCGTCTCCTGTGCGGCGGGCAGGATAGCCCGTTCGGCGGCAATTTCGTTACGCCGACCGTGCTCGCCGATGTCACCGATGACATGCTGATCGCCCGTGAGGAAACCTTCGGGCCGGTCGCGGCAATATTGCCATTCGATGATGAGCAGGAAGTACTCGCCCGCGCCAATGCTACAGAAATGGGACTGGCCGCCTATGTCTACACAAACGATCTCGGCCGCGCGATGCGCCTCACCGATCGGCTGGAATACGGCATGATCGCCGTCAATACGCCGAAGTTTACCGGCGCTCCCATCCCCTTCGGCGGCTGGAAGCAATCCGGCCTCGGTCGCGAGGGTTCACGCCACGGTCTCCTTGAATATCTCGAAGCAAAATATGTCTGCTTCGGCAATCTCGCTGCATGAAAGGACCTCTGCCATGACCATTGACATCAACCGGATCGCAGAAATGGACCGTAACGCGGTCCTGCATCCCTTCACCCAGCTCAAAGATTTTGCCAGCGGCAAGATGGGCGAGCCGACGATTGTCGAAACCGGCAAGGGCATCCGCATTCAGGACGCAAACGGCAAACAGCTGATCGACGGTTTTGCAGGCCTTTACTGCGTCAATGTCGGATATGGCCGCACCGAGGTGGCCGAGGCCATTTCGCGCCAGGCCTATCGCCTCGCCTATTATCACACTTATGCCGCGCATACGACGGACGAACTGGCCACCCTTTCGGACCGCCTGGTTAAGATGGCGCCGGGCAAGATGAGCAAGGTTTTCTACGGCATGTCCGGCTCCGATGCCAACGAGACGCAAGCCAAGCTCGTCTGGTACTATAGCAACCTGCGCGGCAAGCCTAACAAAAAGAAGATCATTTCCCGTGAGCGCGGTTATCATGGCTGCAGCGTCGTCTCCGGCTCCATGACCGGCATGAGCTTCTACCATGACCACATGGATCTTCCGCGTGCAGGCGTTCTCCATACCGGCGCACCCCATCATTACTGGGGTGCGGAAGCGGGCGAGACGGAGCTCGAATTCTCCAGGCGCCGCGCCAATGAACTCGAAACTCTGATCCTGCGCGAAGACCCCGATACGATCGGAGCCTTCATCGCCGAACCGGTACTGGGTACCGGCGGGATCACGCCTCCCCCGCAGGGCTATTGGGAGGAAGTGCAGAAAGTCCTCAGGAAATACGATATTCTGCTCATCGCCGATGAAGTTATTACTGGTTTCGGGCGGACCGGATCGATGTTCGGATCACAGCATTACGGCATCGAGCCGGACCTGATCACCGTCGCCAAAGGCCTGACCTCGGCCTATTTCCCGCTATCGGGCGCAATCGTTAGCGAAAAGGTCTATAAGGTCATGGAGGAAGGAGCGGACCGTGTCGGAGCCTTCTCGCATGGTTATACTTATTCGGGTCATCCGATCGGCGCCGCAGCAGCCAATGCTGTGCTCGATATTGTCGAAAAGGAAGACCTGCCAGGTAATGCGCGGAAAGTCGGAAGCTATTTCCAGGAGCAGCTGAAGGCAAGGTTTGCCCAGCTTCCCATCGTAGGTGAAGTGCGCGGCGTCGGTTTGATGGGTGCCATCGAATTCGTTTCGGACCGCGAAAAGAAACTGCGCTTCGCGCCCGAACTAACTGTAGGCGCGCGCGTCTCGAAGGCTGCTCGTATCGGCGGGCTCATTGCCCGCGCCATGCCACACGGCGACATTTTGGGTTTCGCGCCGCCGCTCGTTACGACGAAAGAGGAGGTCGACGAGATTATTGCCATTGCCGAAACCGCAGTCCGCTCCGTCATGGATGAACTGGTTCTGGCTGGCGAGAAGATCTGACGCAACCGCATCTGCCAAGCCTGGCAGGCATGCGGGCTTGATGCCTTTTTTGCGGGCAAAATCGCAGCGATTGCGCCTATTCACATTGCAATCGCCGCCAGCCATGCATAACGCTTCATCTTTTGGATGAAGCGTGCATAATGTCATGAAATTATCACTCTATAAACGAGACAATTTCATGCGTCGTCAAGCCAATCCACTCGTTATCGATCCGGTTTCCGCGACGAAACCGGTGGCTTGGCGCCCGAACCTCGCCAAGCAGAGGGGGCAGACGAAGCACGCGGCACTCACCGAGCGCATCATTGCCGATATTGATGCCGGCATGCTCAAACCGATGAACCGTATGCCGACGCATCGCGATCTGGCACGCGAGCTCGGGCTTTCCGTCCAGACCGTCAGCCTCTCATACAAAGAGGCCGAACGGCTCGGCTACCTGAGTGGCGAGATCGGCCGTGGCACCTTCGTTAGGGCACGGGTGACGGATCGAGCCGGCCGCATGATGCTTGATCATAGTCCGAATGAGGTACTCGACCTCTCTATCATACGCGGCGTTTATCTCGACGCCCATGAAAATGCCTCGCGCGAAATCCTCCGCGAACTGGCGGACGGCGATAATGCAAGTTTCATGCGTCCCTGCCGTCCGATTGCAGGCCTCGATCGCCATCGCGAGACAGCGCGCACATGGTTGCGCATGCTGGGTATCACCGCCGGTGCCGAGCGTATCCTTATCACCAACGGCGCAGCCCACGGTATTTTTCTCGCCTTGAGCTGCGTCGTTCGCTCCGGCGACGTCGTCCTGTGTGAGAACCTCACCGATCACGGCATCATTGGACTTTCCAACATACTTGGTTTCAGTCTTAAGGGGCTGCCTACGGATGAGGAAGGCATTTTGCCGGATGCCCTGGAGGCCGCCTGCGCAGTTGGCGGCGTGCGGGCGCTGGTCCTCATTCCGACGCTCAACAATCCGACCGGTCATGTCGCAAGCGCCGCACGCAGGCACGAAATAGCCGCGATTGCGAACCGCCACGGTATTTTTGTTATCGAGGACGAGGTCTATCGACCGATGATCGAGGAGGATCTACCTTCGATCACCGAGATACTGCCCGATCTCGGTTTCTTCGTCACCAGTTTTACCAAGACGGTGCTGACAGGACTGCGGGTCGGCTATCTCGTCGTGCCGCCCGCCTACTCCATCCGCGCCGCCTCGATCCTGCGTGTCTCGAGCTGGAGCGGCACCTATCTCACGGGCGAGATCGCCACACGCTGGGTCGAGAACGGCACCGCGCAGCGGCTACTTGAGATCCAGCGTGAAGAGGCTCGTGCGCGTCAAAACATTGCAACAGAGATCCTTGGCGAGCACATCGCATCCAGTCATCCGCTCTCGCTTTGCGCCTGGCTGCAGGTTCCTCCGCACTGGACCGAAGAGGGGCTGGTCCGCTCGCTCACCAATCAGAATGTGGCTGTCACGCCGTCGGAACCGTTTATTGCCGGACCGGGCCATGGCGGAGGCATCCGTATCTGCCTGGGTGGGCGCCTCAACCACACGACCCTCACCAAGGCGTTGACAACTGTCCGTCAGGCTTTCGAGCAATTGCCTCCTGTCTATGACATCGGTTCAATCGGCTGACGCTCGTCTCGACAATCATTGAATCATTACAATATAACAATTGACATGATTTTACTTCGCTCCCAACATGACAATCATGAAGAGCGAAATCCTGTCCAGATCAGCGGAGAATACGGCGCTGCCAGTCACGCTGGCGGACATCGAGCAGGCTGCGGCTCGCATCGTCGGCCGTGTGGCGCGCCCGCCGCTCGTTCGTTCCGGCGCTTTGTCCGAACGCTGCGGTCAACCCGTTTACCTCAAGCTGGAAACACAGCAGCCTATCGGCGCCTTCAAGCTGCGTGGCGCCATGAACGCCATCCTGTCGCTGGATGAGGCGGCGCGCAGACGGGGCCTCGTCACCGCTTCGACCGGCAACCACGGCCGCGCCGTCGCCTATGCTGCGCGCGAACTGGGTGTGCCCGCTACGATTTGTATGTCATCGCTTGTGCCCGCAAACAAGGTTGGGGCGATCCGCGGGCTCGATGCGGAAATCCGTATCGTCGGCACCTCACAGGACGATGCGCAGGAGGAAGTCGAACGCCTGGTTAAGAGCCGTGGCCTCACGCCTATCCCGCCTTTCGACGATGTGGATGTCGTTGCCGGCCAGGGCACGATCGGCTTGGAAATCGTTGAGGATCTGCCTGATCTGACAACCGTACTCATTCCCCTCTCCGGCGGTGGTCTGGCAGGCGGTATTGCGGTCGCCGTCAAGGCTTTGAAGCCGAAGGTGCGCATCATCGGCATCTCGATGGAGCGCGGGGCGGCCATGCATGCGGCCATTGCAGCCGGCAGACCTGTTTCCATCCGCGAGGAGGAAACGCTGGCGGATTCGCTCGGGGGCGGCATCGGGCTCAAGAACCGGGTCACTTTTGAGCTTTGCCGCGATCTCCTCAATGAGATCGTCCTGTTGACAGAAGACGAAATTGCCGCTGGCCTGCGCCACGCTGCGCGTGAAGAAGGCGAAGTCGTCGAAGGTGCGGGAGCGGTCGGCATCGCCGCTATTCTGGCCGGAAAGGTTCGTCTTTCAGGCCCCACCGCCGTCATTCTATCGGGTGGCAATATCGACCCGGCGAGGCATCGGAAAATCGTCGAGGGAGCCGCCGCATGAGCAGTATCCGCATTTTGACCGAAAAGGACCTGCGCGCTACCGTCAGCCTCGACCTATCGGCAGTCGATTGCGTCGAACAGGCCTTTACGGCGCTCGCTACCAAGGCCGTTGCCATGCCGCCGATCCTGCGGCTCGACATTCCCGAATTTCGCGGCGAAGTGGATGTGAAGACCGCCTATGTGCCGGGATTTGACGGCTTTGCCATCAAGGTCAGCCCCGGCTTCTTCGACAATCCGGTGCTCGGCCTGCCGAGCCTCAACGGACTGATGATCCTCTTCAATTCGAGGACCGGATTGGTGGAAGCCCTTCTTCTCGACAATGGTTATCTCACCGACGTGCGCACGGCCGCAGCCGGTGCGGTCGCTGCCAGACATCTGTCGCGTGAAGACGCTTCCGTCGCCGCGATCTTCGGTGCCGGCATGCAGGCGAGGTTGCAGCTTGAGGCGCTGATGCTTGTGCGGCCGATAAGGTCGGCGCGCATCTGGGCGCGTCATGTCGCCAAGGCACAACGGCTTGCAGCCGATCTTGCTCGCGAACATGGTATAGAAGTCGTTGCGATCGCTGATCCGCACGAGGCCGTGCGCTGCAGCGATGTCATCGTCACCACCACGCCAGCCGAAAAACCGATCCTGATGGCGGAATGGCTTGAACCCGGCCAGCATTTAACCGCGATGGGATCGGATGCCGAACACAAGAACGAGATCGATCCAGCCGTCTTTGCCCACGCGACTTACGTTGCCGATCGCATCACGCAGACCCGCATTCTAGGCGAGTTGCACCATGCCATCACGGCAGGGGTAGCGAAGCCCGACCAGCAATTCGCAGAACTTGGAACCGTCATTGCCGGCAAGGCGAAAGGGCGTGCAAGCACGAAAGAAATCACCTTCGCCGACCTCACGGGCACCGGTGTGCAGGATACCGCCATCGCCAATCTGGCGGTCACCCGCGCAAGAGATGCGGCGCGCGGCCAGACCATCGAAAACGACAGAAAAATGGGAGATGCAGCGTGAGCGTAACGCTGAATTTTACGCGCGAGGAATATGCTGAGCGCCTTTCCAAAACCCGCCAAGCGATGGAAGAGGCCGGTATCGATCTCCTGATCGTCACCGATCCATCCAATATGCACTGGCTTACCGGCTATGACGGCTGGTCCTTCTATGTGCATCAATGCGTGATGGTGCCGCCGAGCGGCGAACCGATCTGGTACGGCCGCAAGCAGGACGCCAACGGCGCCAAGCGCACTGCTTATCTCGACCACGACAACATCGTCGGCTACCCGGACCACTATGTCCAGTCGACAGAACGGCACCCGATGGATCTGCTGTCGCAGATCATCGATGAGCGCAAATGGTCGAGCCTTACGGTCGGCGTCGAGATGGACAATTATTATTTCTCAGCCGCCGCCTTTGCCTCGCTTCAGAAGCATCTGCCGAATGCCCGCTTCAAGGATGCAGCAGGTCTCGTTAATTGGCAACGCGCCGTCAAAAGTCCGACCGAACTCGACTATATGCGCCGGGCCGGCAAGATCGTCGAACTGATGCACAAGCGCATCGTCGATGTCGTCGAGCCTGGCATGCGGAAATGCGATCTCGTGGCTGAGATTTACGATGCCGGCATTCGGGGCACGTCCGAGTTCGGTGGCGACTATCCGGCGATCGTCCCACTTCTGCCATCGGGAGCCGATGCTTCTGCACCACACCTGACATGGGACGACAAGCCGATGCGATCCGGTGAAGGCACGTTCTTCGAGATTGCCGGCGCCTATAAGCGCTATCACTGCCCGCTATCGCGCACCGTGTTTCTCGGCAAGCCGACGCAAGCTTTTCTCGATGCGGAAAAAGCAACTCTCGAAGGCATGGAGGCAGGTCTCTCGGCCGCCAGGCCGGGTAATACCTGTGAAGACATCGCTAACGCCTTCTTCGCCGTGCTGAAGAAATACGGGATCATCAAGGACAACCGCACCGGCTATCCGATCGGCCTCTCCTATCCGCCGGATTGGGGCGAGCGCACGATGAGCCTGCGCCCGGGCGACCGCACGGAGCTGAAACCTGGCATGACCTTCCATTTCATGACCGGTCTCTGGCTCGAAGACATGGGGCTCGAAATCACCGAAAGCATCGCGATCACTGAAACCGGCGTTGAATGCCTGTCGAACGTGCCGCGCCAGCTCTTCGTAAAGGGCTGAAACCATGCTGAGAAGCGCCCTTCGCCCCTCCCCCATTACCCCTTCCGTCGATTTCGGCGCGAAGGGTGTTCAGCACGGTCATCTGCGCCTGCCCTACAGCCGCGACGATAGTGCCTGGGGCTCGGTGATGATCCCGATCTGTGTCATCGCCAACGGCGAAGGGCCGACCGCCCTTCTTACCGGTGCCAATCACGGCGACGAGTATGAGGGGCCGGCCGCGCTTTTCGAGCTGGCGCAGACACTCGATGCGACGCAGGTAAGCGGGCGTGTCATCATCGTGCCTGCACTGAACTATCCGGCATTTCGCGCCGGCACACGCACCTCGCCGATCGACCGCGGAAACCTGAACCGCAGCTTCCCCGGTCGACCGGATGGTACGGTGACGGAAAAGATCGCTGATTATGTCACGCGCCAGCTGATCCCACTGGCCGACGTTGTGCTTGACTTTCATTCAGGCGGCAAGACGCTCGACTTCCTGCCCTATGCGGCAGCACACGAACTGCCAGACAAGGATCAGGAAGCGCGTTGCTTTGATGCCGTGGCGGCTTTCGGGGCGCCCTATTCTATGAAGATGCTGGAAATCGATGCGGTTGGCATGCTCGACACGACCGTCGAAGAAATGGGCAAGGTCTTTGTCACGACCGAACTCGGCGGAGCCGGCACTGCCAGCGCGAAAACGATAGAGATTGCGCGAAAGGGTAGTCTCAACCTGCTGCGTCATGCCGGAATCTTGAACGGTTCGCCTGACGTTCAGGCGACACGCTGGCTGGACATGCCATCGAGCGACTGTTTCACTTTTGCCGAGGATGGCGGGCTTATCGCCTTTGCCTGCGATCTGGGCGCACCGGTCAGAAAGGGTGAGACAGTCGCCCGGGTGTACCCCGCGGGCAAGACCGGCCTTGCACCAATCGAATACCGCGCGGCCATGGATGGCGTGTTAGCGGCGCGCCATGTGCCCGGCCTCATCAAGGCCGGTGACTGCCTTTCCGTCATCGCCACGATTACGGAGAAAACCTGACCAGACCAACGGCGTGAGATCCGAAAACGGACCACGAAAACCCAACCAGAGGAGTCTTCACATGCGCATCATCAAAATCGCCGGGCTTTCCGCCCTCGCCCTTACCATCGGCATTACGTCTGCCAGCGCCCTTACCGTCGAAGAGGTCAAAGAGCAGGGCTACATCCGCGCCGCGACGGCTAACGAAGTTCCCTATTCTTACATGCAGCCTGATGGCACCTCTGCCGGCATTGGCCCGGACGTGGCTAATGCCGTTCTGAAGTCCATGGGCATCGAGGAAGTCAACTGGACGGTGACGCCTTTCGGCACGCTGATCCCGGGCCTGAAAGCCCGCCGATTCGACTTCGCGGCCGCTGAACAGAATATTTCGCCCGAGCGCTGCAAGCAGGTCTCATTTACCGAGCCGAACTCGTCCTATGGCGAAGGTCTTCTGGTGAAAAAAGGCAATCCGAAAGGACTGACAACCTATGCCGACATCGCAAAGGACCCGTCGCTGAAGGTGGCCGTCGTCTCCGGTGCAAACAATGTCGACTTTCTGCGGGCAGTCGGCGTCAAGGACGAACAGATCGTCTTCATTCCCGCCAATGCCGATGCGATTCCGACCGTACAGAGCCGAACAGATGCATATGCGGCCACCGAACTGACCGTCTCGGAACTCGCCAAGGGTCAAGCCAATGTCGAGCAGGTCGCGCCGTTTGAAGATCCAATCGTCAAGGATGCCCCGGTCCGTAACTATGGCGGTTTCGCCTTCCGCCCGGAGGACAAGGAATTGCGCGACGCCTTCAATGCCGCGCTCGTCGAGTTCCGCAAGACGGATGACTACAAGAAGATCCTGACCAAGTACGGCCTGTCCGAGCAGAGCATCGCTGCGGCTGCCGAAAAGAACGTGGCCGACCTCTGCGCCGGCAAATAACGGCAAAAGGCGCCCGGTTCCGACCGGGCGCCATTCGTGAAAAAAACTCGGGAGACTTCCAGATGGACTGGACAGCCTACCTGCCGATGCTCTGGCAAGGTACCGTCGTTACCATGACGATCACGCTGGCGTCGATTGCCGTTGGAGCGGTGCTTGCCTTCTTCTTCGGGATTCTTCGCGTTGAAGGCGGGCCTATCCTCTCGGCTGTCGCGCTTTGCTACACGGAAGTGTTTCGTGGCACCTCACTGTTCGTTCAGCTCTTCTGGTTCTATTACGCATTACCGCTGGTCGGATTGAGCTTCGATCCTATCACGACAGGCATTCTCGTGCTCGCCGCCCATGCCGGCGGGTATGGTGCGGAGATCGTGCGCGGCGCCCTCTCTTCAGTGTCGACGCAGCAGCTGGAAGCCGCCCGCGCGCTGAACTTCAGCCGTTTCCAGACGCTGTTTCGCATTTCACTGCCTCAGGCGGTCGTCGAAATGATGCCGGCCTTCGGCAATCTCGCCATCGAGACGCTGAAACTTTCCTCGCTCGTGTCACTGATATCCATCGCGGATCTCACCTTCGCGGCTCAGTCGATCCGCAACATCACGCTCGATAGCGCCAGCATCTATTCGATCACGCTTCTCTGCTATTTCGCCATGTCGCTCGTGCTGATGGTCGCAATCCGGGTGATCGAGCGCTTCGTGCGGCGCGGCGACATCTTCCCCAGCATCCGTCATTCGTGAGGGCTCTACAGTTATGATGTATGGTTACGAATGGGACACGACGACCTGGGTCACCTATGCGACCTCAATCCTGCCAATCATCCTGATCGGTTTGACGGTCACGTTGAAGGCAGCAGCAGCCGGTTTTGCCATTGCGCTGGTTCTTGGTCTCGTTTTCGCGCTGCTGCGCCGCAGCCGTATCAAGGTCATTTCCTGGCCGACAGCTTTGATTGTCGAGTTTCTACGCGATACGCCGCTTCTGGTGCAGCTCTTCTTTCTTTACTATGTTCTGCCCGATTTCGGCATCGTGCTCCCCGCGTTTCTCACCGGCGCACTCGCGCTCGGCCTGCAATATGCCGCCTACACTTCGGAAGTCTATCGCGGCGGCATCGAAGCCGTGCATCATGGCCAATGGGAAGCGGCCACCGCGCTCAACCTGACGCGCATGCAAACCTATCGCGACATCATCATTCCCCAGTCGATCCCGCGTATCGTACCTGCCATGGGCAACTATCTCGTCGCCATGATCAAGGAAACGCCCGTCCTCTCCGTGGTGACCGTTCTCGAGATGATGGGGCTCGCGAACATGATCGGGGAACGTACATTCGAATATCTCGTGCCGCTGACGCTTGTCGGCCTGATCTTCCTCCTCCTGACGCTGATCTGCTCGGCGGGCCTCCACCGTTTGCAGAAAGCTCTCCCGAAAGCAGGAATACCCTTGCGATGACCGATAACAATAATCAGCCTCTCATCGAATTTTCCGATGTTACCAAGCGCTTCGGTATTCTGACCGTGCTCGACCAGTTCAATTTCAGCGTCGCAAAGGGCGAGAAGGTTACGTTGATCGGCCCATCAGGCTCAGGCAAATCGACGGTTCTTCGTATCCTGATGACGCTGGAGCCGTTCCAGGAGGGCAAGCTCACGCTCGGCGATATGTCCTATCACGAAGCGGACGGCAAAGGTCCTTTCCACGCCTCGGAGAAACATCTGCGCAAGATCCGCAATCACGTCGGGATGGTGTTCCAGAGCTTTAATCTCTTTCCGCATATGACGGTTCTGCGCAATGTCGTTGAAGCACCGGTCCGGGTGCTGGGGATGGAGCGGGCGGAGGCCGAAGCGCGTGCGACCGAACTCCTGCAGATGGTGGGCCTTGCGGATAAGAAGGATCACTATCCGGTGCAGCTTTCCGGCGGCCAGCAACAGCGCGTCGCGATCGCCCGCGCGCTTGCGATGCGACCGCGCGTTTTGCTTTTCGATGAGCCGACCTCGGCGCTCGATCCGCAGTTGGTGGGAGAAGTCCTTTCGGTTATCCGGGGCTTGGCACATGAGCATGATCTGACAATGCTGCTCGTCACCCACGAGATGCGCTTCGCCCGTGAGGTGTCGGACCGCGTCTGCTTCTTTGACAAAGGGCGCATCTGCGAAGAAGGCTCGCCGGAACAGATATTTGCTGCACCAAAAGAAGATCGCACCCGCGAATTTCTATCTTCAGTTCTCGGGTAGGGCGAGCCGCTTGACCAGGGTTTCACATCACAACATCATGGTCTTGATGGGATCCGAACCAACGTACCGTTAGTTGTTGCCTAACGCCTACAATGCGGACGCCGCTTACCTGCGATGGAGAAAGTTCAAGACAGCCAGCGCGAGTAGCGCCGGGTTAGCTCTAGGAAGGTCGATGGAAATGCGGACAGTATGGTCGATATCCGCCCCTCGACCTCAGAGGCGGAGACGCAGGCCGGAAACCGGCGTGTTCTTCCAGAACCGAGGCGCCGGCTTTTTGCTCCAGCCGAAACCGAACCAACTGCAGCCAAAGCAAGCGCCCTTTCCATACGCTCAACCCGGCAACGGCCTTCCTGAACGATGGGCACATCATGGCCTATGGCACGATGGCGGGCGAAGGGCAACTTAAGACCCAGGCGGCTATCTTCACACGCTACGCCCGCCATTGCGTGCCCCCGCAGCAGCCCATTACCGCACCCCAATGGCTGCTCGGTCGGACTTGGGGCGAAACAGCACGAACCTGAAGATGGAAGACCGATTCCCGGCTCCGCTCGTGGCCGCGTTGCGATCCGTCGGGCACGACGTCGAACTCATAGGGGATTTTTTGGATTCGTACGGCCATGCCGGAGCGATCGTCGGCCACCCTTTCGGGTTGCGTGAGGGCGCAATTGACACCCAAGCCGATGGGATCGCAATGTGACTGCGCGCAAAGATTATCATCAGCGACAAAGTCGCCTTTTGCTCTTGGGCGGAATCGAACTGTCGACGCGCTCCTTAGATAAGCTAAGCCCTTAATAATAGGGAACCTGGCTGCCGCATAAGCCGCTATTCTGGATGCTCGTAAGAACTCTTAGATTTAAGTTAACGCGACCGCTCAAGCTGCCCACGCTGTCATGTCAACAGTATGCCATAGCACAGCTTTTGATCAAGCCAGACAGGCCGATCAAAACTCCAGATATCAAACACGTGCGGTGTCAAATACGATAAACCAGCAAGTTCACAGCGTCCAGAAAACACTCAACGAAGTCGACAGCGACTAATACTTCAGACTTGTCGATCAGGATGAGCTACCATCTTTCTATTGATGCGAGATGGACTGGTCCCGGGAGTTCGGAACTTCCCTCCCGGGAAACCTCCATCACTTACCTTTCAGGATCTCGTCCGGAAGCGGATGCCCATGGTAGCGTTGGTAGATCTCGTTCAGCTTACCGTTCTTCAGATTAGCTGAAACCCACTCGTTCACTGCGACCAAAAGCTCCGGTTCGTTCTTCCGGACACCGACGGCAAGATCGAAGACACGGATCGTGAACTTCGGTTCGAATCCCTGCGCCTTCGCTTTGACAGCAATTTGCTTGATAAGAGCTTCGGAAGTGGCGACGATCGTGGCCTGGCCTGAGACGGCAGCGGTTACCATCGCGCCTTCGTCATCGTAGCGCGCAATGGTGAAGCCGACCTCGGAGGACCTCTTGGTCATATCGACATCCTGGGTCGTGCCTCGGCATACGGTCACTACTTTGCCCTTGAGGTCGGACCAATCCATAACCTGCATAGATGCCGGCGCGCCGACCATCGAGAGTTGGCCGGAATATGGTGTCGAGAAATCAATGACCTGTTTGCGTTCTTCGGTCACTGCCAGTGTTGATATGACGATATCCGCCTTGTTTGTCTGCAGGTTCGGAATTCGCGTCGCGCCAGTCGTTTGAACGATTTCGAGCTTCACTCCCCAGTCATTCGCCAAGAGTTCCGCCGTCTCGACATCCGATCCGATCGCCTTTAGGCTTCCGTCGAGCATGCCGTTCGGTGGGCTCGCCAGATCGATCGAGACGCGCACTTTCCCTGCTGCCTTGATATCAGCAAGCGCATCAGCCGAAGCCGGAGCGGCTGCGAATGCGGTAACCACGATGACGACGCTCATCGTCAGGAATTTTCTGATTGTCATGCCTTCTCCTCCCCTTGGTTAAGTCATGTGCGGAACGTGGGCGACCGCAAAAAATGTCCGCTGCGAACGCCCACGATTTCTGTTACTTCGCGTTGACGATCTCCTCAGGCAGCGGGGTGCCGTGGTACTTCTGGTAGATCTCGTTCAACCTGCCGTTCTTCAGGTTTGCCGCGACCCATTCGTCGAGCTTGGCCAGCAGTTCCGGCTCGTTCTTTTTCACTCCGATGGCAAGATTCAGGACACGAATGGTGATCTTCGGCTCGAATGCCAAGGTCGGGTTCTTGTCATGGACCTGCTTCACGAGCGTGGCCGATGTCGCGATCGCCTTTGCCTGTCCCGAAACGGCTGCGGTGACCATGGTCGCATCGTCATCGTAACGAGTGACGGTGAAACCATGCTCGCCCGCGAGTTTCGTCAGCTCGCTATCCTGCGTCGTGCCACGTGTCACGGTGACTGACTGCCCCTTAAGATCCGACCAATCCTTGATTGGGGATGCTGCCGGGGCGGCGATTACCGACAGCAGGCCGGCGTATGGCTTCGAAAAATCGATGACCTGCGCGCGCTCCGGGGTCACCGAAAGCGTCGAGATGACAATGTCAGCCTTGTTCGTCTGAAGGTTGGGGATACGCGTAGCGCCCGTTGTCTGGATGAATTCAACTTCCAGCCCCCAGTCCTTGGCGAGAAGCTGCGCAGTCTCCACGTCTGAACCCACAGGCTTAAGGTTGGCATCGAGCATGCCGGATGGTGGGATTGCAAGATCCGTCGACACACGGATCTTTTTTGCCGCGATGATGTCAGCATATGTATCAGCCATGGCCGGAACCGCCTGGGCCGTCAGCATCGCTCCCACGACGCCGAATGCGAGAAACTTCTTCAACATTTCATTCTCCTCCGTTTTATTTTTGATTTCAAAGATCGTGGCTCAGGAAGTCCTGCAGCTCCGATGTCGTTGGTGCACTCAGGATCGATGCGTCGCCCTCCTCGTGGACGAGCCCCCGGTGCATGAAGATCACGCGGTCGGCAACCTTGCGTGCGAAGTTCATTTCGTGGGTGACCATGATCATCGTCATGCCGCTCTCGGCGAGCTTCTCGATGACACGCAGCACCTCACCCGTCAGCTTTGGATCGAGCGCCGACGTCACTTCATCGAACAGCATCACCTTGGGTTCCATCGCGAGTGATCGGGCGATAGCGCCACGCTGCTGTTGTCCACCCGACAATTGTTCCGGATAGTGATTTGCCTTCTCACCGAGACCGACGCGTTCGAGTGCTGCCCGCGCAAGCTCGCGCGCCTGATCCTTCGGGACGTTCTTCACCGAGCGAGGAGCTAGCATGACGTTCTCTTCGATGGTGAGATGTGGGAAGAGATTGTAGCTTTGGAACACGATGCCTACATCGAGGCGAAGTTTGCGCAGGTCAAGCTTCGGGTCATGCACCTTGTGGTCAGCGACGATGATCTCGCCGCTGTCGATCACTTCGAGACGGTCGACGCATCGCAGGGCGGTACTTTTTCCGGAGCCGCTGGCACCGATCAGCGCAGCAACCTGGCCCTTTTCGACGGCGAAGCTCACACCCTGCAGCACGGTCAGCGCGCCAAAGCTCTTCTTGACTTGTTTTAGTGCGATCATGGACATGATCAGCCTCCCTGAATTGCTGCGACCTGCGAGTCCGGCTCCGCTCCCGCGCGCCGTCTAGGCCCCATGTTCTCAAGCCGCTGGCTGAATGCCGATAGCGGGAAGCAGAGGCAGAAATAGAGGACGGCAACGATGAGGTAGATGAGGAAGGGCTCGAAAATCGAGTTGTTAATGAGCTGCCCCGCTCGGGTCAGCTCCACGAAGCCCACAACCGACGCCAACGACGTGTTCTTGACGATCTGCACGCTGAAGCCGACGGTCGGCGGTGTTGCGATCCGGACCGCCTGCGGCAGGATCACTTTGAACATCCGCTGGGTTCGGGAGAGTGCCAGACACTCGGCCGCCTCCCACTGCGCCTTTGGAACGGACTCGAGGCATCCGCGCCAGATTTCGCCGAGGTAGGCGCTCACATAAATCGTCAGCGAGATGCCGGCGGCAAAGAGAGGCGTGATCGAGAAGCCGAGCGTCGGCAGGCCGAAGTAAATGATGAACATGATGACCAGGAGCGGCGTGCCCTGGACGAGGTTGACGTAGATCGCCGTCAAGAGGCGGATGGCACGCGACGGGGTGATGCGGCCAAGCGCCACGATGAAGCCGACGATCCCACCCCCGATGAACGCCATCCCACTCAGTATGACGGTCCACAGAGCCCCTTCGAGAAGGAACATCAGATGATTCTGGTTGAATGCGGTGGTCACTGATCGCCTCCCTTACAACGGCGTTCCGAGCCTGCGACGGCGCGGGAACAGGGCCATACCTACCGCCCAGAAGAGCGCACGCATGACGAGGGACAGAAAAAGATAGATAACGGCGATGATGAGATAGGTCTCAAACGGCCTGTAGGTTTCCGACTGGATGAAGTTGCCGGCGGCGGTGAGTTCTTCCGCAGAGATCTGTGAGGTTACCGACGAGGCGAGCATCAGAAGGATGAACTGGCTGGTGAGTGCCGGATAGACTCGCTCCATCGCGGGCCGCAGGCCTACATGCCAGTAGAGCTGCACCGGAGACAGGCCAAGGCACTCGCCCGCCTCCCACTGTCCTTTCTGGATAGAGTCGAAACCTGCGCGCATGATCTCTGCGGTGTAGGCTCCGACATTGACCGTCAGAGCCACGACGGCTACGAAAATCGCCCCGAAGGAATAGCCGAGGCTGGACAGGCCGAAATAGATCACGAAGATCTGGACCAGGAACGGTGTGTTGCGGATGCTCTCGACATAGGTCGTGGCTAATTTACGCAGCACCGGTCCGCCGGAGCGGCGCGCTATTGCGCACGCCGTTCCGATCAGGAAGCCCGTCACTGTCGTGATTAGGGCCAACTGCGCCGTCAGCGCCATGCCATCGACCAGCATCTGCCAGCGGAGGAGGACGACTGAGAAATCGAACGTCATGGCTGAGCCGCCGTGAGTTGCGACTGGTTCTGTCCCGTCATCCGGTCATAGACCCGAAATAGCGCCTGATTACCGTTCGATCCTTCCCCATGCGCCCTCGCCTCCACATACTGAGAGGTCACGAGCGACGTGGCAGGAAGCGGGACATCCTTCTGCCCTGCCATCTCTAGGACGAGTCTGAGATCCTTCAGCATCAGGTCGATACGGAAGCCTGCGCTGGCGTCTCCGGCAATCATCGCCGGTCCCAGCTTGTCAAGCATCCAGGACGAAGCCGACCCACCGAGCAGCACATCGCGCATCTGATCGAGATCTACACCGCTTGCACGTCCGAGGGCGAGCGCCTCGCAGACCGCCTGAATGTTGACTGCGCAGACGAGCTGATTACAGAGCTTTACAGTCTGACCTGCACCCGGTGCACCGACATGCGCCACATTGGTGCCCATGACCTCGAGCACTGTTTCGGCACGTTCGAAAGCCGACCGGTCGCCTCCGACCATGATCGAAAGTGCGGCGTTCTTCGCACCGATCGGGCCTCCCGAAACCGGGCCGTCGAGCATGAAGATGGATTTCGCGGCAAGAGCCGACGCCATAGCTCGCGTCGCCTCTGGCGAGATCGTACTCATATCGATGTAGATCCCGCCGCCGGGCATGTGCTCGATCACACCGTCCCGATAGACAACCTCTTCGACCTGCGGCGTGTTCGGCAGCATAGAGATTACGATCTCCGCATCGGAGACCGCATCGGCCACGCTCTCGGACGCAATACCGCCGTGAGATGCAAGCGCTGAGACGGAATCCGTCGAGATGTCGTAGACCTTCACCGGGTAACCGGCGGTGATGAGGTGACGGGCCATCTCCCTGCCCATCACGCCAAGCCCGATGAATGCGCACTTCGGAAAATTACTAGTCATGTCTGCTCTCCCGTTGGACTGGTCAGGCGGCCTATTGCGCCTTTTCCAATGCGGAGAGCTTCTCGACCCGGCGGACGAAATCCTCGTTGCGGTCGAACTGGGCGTCCAGGTAAGAGACGACAAGGTCGCGAGCGAGCCAAGGGCCGACGATCTTCGCACCTATGCACATGACGTTTACGTCGTCATGCTCGACGCTCTGATGCGCAGAATGCACGTCGTGGCAAACCGCAGCGCGGATGCCATTGATCTTGTTCGCGGCGATGGCAGCGCCAACCCCGGTGCCGCAGACGAGGATGCCGCGTTCCGCAGAGCCATCACGCACTTTCTTGCAGAGCAGGCCTGCGATATCAGGGAAATCGACAGGATCCGGCGTGAAGCTGCCGATGTCCTCCACCTCGTGGCCGAGCTCCTTGAGCACCTCGATCACGTCAGCCTTCAGCGGAAAACCCGCATGGTCGCTACCGATGACAATATTCATAAATATCCTCCCTATTGAATGAATGAACTAGGCTGAAGCACCCGCTCCCTTTGCCAGTTCGTGCAGGCTTGCCCGGCGACGGAAATCGGCGCCGATCTCGAAGTGTTGATGCAGCAGATCATCGGCCCGCACCCGATCGCGGGCTGCAAGGGCTTCAAGGATCAACCGATGATGGTCGATAAGGAACTCCTCGATTCCTTCGACACGGATGATCTTCTCGCGGCGCTCCAGGTGAGAGCGCATCATGAGTTGCGAAATTGAGGCATAGATCGTCACCAGCGTCGGCGAGTGCGAGGCGTTCACGATCGCCTCATGGAACTGGAAGTCCGCAACGCCACCTGCTTCCGGATTGTCGATCGTCTCGACGATATGCCGCAGGGCGTTCGCTATATTGACGAAGTCTTGCTCGGTTGCGCGTTGGCACGCCAAACGGATGGCGTGGTGCTCGATTGCCTTTCGCGCCTCCATGATGTCGCCGGTAACGTTGGACCCGTGGGCGAGCATGAAGCTGAACACGTCGCCGAGCGCCGAAGCATCCGGCCTCTTAACGATCGTGCCGACACCATGCCTAATCTCGACGGCACCGATCATCGACAGTGCGCGTAGCGCCTCTCGGAGAACAGGGCGGCTGACGTTCAGAAGCGCTGCAAGCTCTCGTTCAGGAAGCAGGCAGTCCCCTGCCTTCAGTTCTCCGGAGAGCAACTGGTCACGCAGAAATGCGGAGACGCGATTGTGAGCACCAGCTTCCTGCGTCTCGCGTCGGATCGATTTTTTTTCTGTCATCGCCTGTCCATACCGTGGTATGACCAATAAACTATCCACGGTCGAGACAGTGTCAAGTCGCCGACTTACAGAATCTATTAAGCCATTGTTACGAAAAGAATTTGGTTGATGGACATCGCCAACTCAACGGAAGGCCTCAAGAGGAGTCGCACACATGATCACTGTTCTGGGATCGATCAATCTGGATCTAGTTGCCACCGCTGATCGTCTTCCGACGGCGGGCGAAACGGTTTCCGGGCGTACGTTTGAAACCTCACCCGGCGGGAAGGGCGCCAATCAGGCGCTTGCAGCGACACGGTCAGGAAGCAACGTGCGCATGGTGGGTGCCGTCGGTGACGACGGCTTCGCGGCGACTGCTCTGAACCTGCTCCGCGAAGCCGGAACGGATCTGTCGCTTGTCAAGACGGAAGCCTCGGCGACCGGCACAGCCCTCATTCTTGTCGATGCATCAGGTGAAAACATGATCACCGTCATTGGAGGTGCAAACGACGCGGTCGATGCCCGTTCAGTTGAAGCAGCATTGGAGACAGCTTCGTCAGGAGACTTCATGATGCTGCAACTCGAAATCCCGGCGACCACGGTTGAGCATGCCCTTAACACCGCACGCGAACGCGGCACGATAACGATCCTGAACACGGCCCCTTTCACAGCAGATGCTCCCCGGCTGGCCGCACTCGCAGATATCATCATTTCCAACGAAACCGAGTTCGACATGCTCGCCGGCTCCCCTGCGACCGATGAACGCACGCGTATGGAGGCGTTACATCGCCTCCATACGCAGTCCGGCCAGACCTATGTCGTTACACTCGGCAAGGATGGCGTCATCGCCATCCGGGATAACAAGCTCATGAAAGCGAAAAGCCTCAGCATCCTGCCGATCGACACTGTCGGAGCGGGCGACACCTTCTGCGGCTATCTCGTCAGCGGCCTCGACCAGGGCATGCCATTCATGACAGCAATGGAGCGAGCCGCCGTTGCTGCGTCGATGACATGCCTTTCAAAGGGCGCGCAATCAGCGATCCCGCGCAGCGCCGATGTGCGACTGGCCTTTCTTGATGATTTGGACTGAGTGTTGTCGCAATCAACAACGCATCCTAGTCTTGATTGAATATGAACCTGCGGCCCACATCCGCCTGACGCACACCTATCAAGCAGCTGCAATCGATTGCCACTTCGCATAGTTGTTCTCGAGAGCGACTTTGAAGCCGATTGGGAGCTTTGAGCTTTTTATCTTCATTGGGGATCGGTTGATGACGTCGTCGCCTCCTTGATGATACAGGTCTTAATTTCTACTATTCGCTTTCGTTCATGCGCTGGCAATTAATCCATTGGCGCGAACAGGATTATCTAACCAGGTCCCGCGCAACAGATTGATGATAGCTCGGGCAGCATCCAGCGGCCGGTCTCCGGATGGTGGGCATTGCACATCTGGATCTCGGATCCGGTTTTCTATTTTCAGTTTTGATGGCATGTTTTCTGGCATCCCAATCCACATAAGACGTTGCCGCAGCGGGATTTTCGTCAAATCGGTTTTACACGAAGGCGCACTTACGCAGGCCGACATCTACGCCTATTGACCCAAATATCCGGAACCTGTGCAAGCCAACGTGACGCACTCGAGTGTCCAGACCAGGACCGAAAAGAATGAAGTGCTGACGATCTCGATAAAGATCGACAGCCTGGAATGCGCATTGAGCGATTGCCCCATCCGAATCTTCCAGGATGGTGAACGCATTGGTTAGCGCATGGCCTGCCGCGAAATTCAAACGTTCAAGCCGAGCCGTGTCTCGGGTAACATTCAGTGGTTACCGCGCCACTGCGTGGCAAAGCTTCTCTCAACTCTTATGACCAAAATCAATCACTACCCGGAACACTGTTGGAGTGGCTACTTCAGAGCTTGACCCAAGCCCCGTTCTTCTTCGAGGACGCGACGCAGGCTTCCACGAAGGCAACGCCTTTTACCCCGTCATCCACGGTCGGATAGATCACCGCCTTATCGAGCTTGGCGCCCTTCTTCTT
>JAEXYH010000079.1 GCA_023451735.1 Pseudomonadota bacterium
AAGAAGAAGGGCGCCAAGCTCGATAAGGCGGTGATCTATCCGACCGTGGATGACGGGGTAAAAGGCGTTGCCTTCGTGGAAGCCTGCGTCGCGTCCTCGAAGAAGAACGGGGCTTGGGTCAAGCTCTAAGGACAGCGTGACAAGGATGGCAGGCCAGTCCGGTTCTGCCATCCGCCTTGCTTTGGTCTGTTTCCATCGCTAGAGACAGGCCCGTCAGCAACACCAACAGGATGTGTGCAGCAATGGATTTCATCTCGATCGCAACGCCGCTTTGCCTTGCAATCCAGGGAAATCATATTCATGCCTGCTTCCATTACCCTTTCCAATCTCTCGTGGTCCACGCCTGACGGGCGTGCGCTTTTCTCCCGTATCGATCTGAGTTTCTCAGCCGAACGCGCCGGGCTTGTCGGCCGCAATGGCGTCGGCAAGACGACGATCCTCAATCTCATTGCCGCACATCTCTCGCCCCAGGCGGGATCAGTTTCCGTCCATGGTCGGATCGGCATGATGCGCCAGAGCGTGCAGGTCGACAATCACCAGACGATCGCAGATCTCTTCGGCGTTACGACCGGTCTTGTGCTGCTGAAGAAAGCGGTCGCCGGCGACGCAACCGTCGAGGAGATCGGCATGGTCGATTGGCTCGTCGAGGAGCGGATTGCCGGGGCGCTTTCCGGCATGGGCCTTGATGCCGGGCCGGAGACGCGCCTTTCTTCCCTCTCAGGCGGGCAGCGCACGCGGGCAGGACTTGCCGCGCTGGTTTTCCGCGAGCCGGATTTTCTGCTGCTGGACGAGCCGACCAACAATCTGGACAGGGACGGGCGCGCTGCGGTTATCGATCTGTTGTCACGCTGGAAGGCGGGGGCGATCGTGGTCAGTCATGACCGTGAACTTCTCGACTGCATGGATGCGATCGTTGAGCTGACGACGATCGGGGCCAGACGTTATGGTGGAAACTGGAGCCGTTTTCAGGAACGCAAGGCGCTGGAGCTGGCCGCTGCCGAACATGATCTGACGGATGCACAAAAGACGTTCGATGAGATTGCCCGCACGGCACAGGTTCAGGCGGAGCGCAAGGCGCGCAAGGATGGGGCCGGCAAGCGGAAGGCCGATCGCGGTGACATGCCCCGTATCGTGGCGGGTGGGCTGAAGATGCAAAGCGAGATGACGAGTGGCGAAAATACGCGGCTGGCGGGGCGCCGCAAGCTGCAGGCCTCCGAAGCGATTGCCAAGGCGAGGCAGCGGATCGAAATCCTGCAGCCGTTTTCAGCACATCTTCCTTCGACCGGCCTGCCGTCTTCCAAGGTCGTATTACGGCTTGATCATGTGAGCGTCGGTTATGGCGGCGGTCCGCCCGTTCTTAAGGACGTTTCCTTCGATCTGGTCGGGCCTGAGCGAGTTGCTGTCGCCGGCTCCAACGGCTCGGGCAAGACGACGCTCATCCGGGCAATCGCGGGCGCGATCGCGCCATCGGAGGGCACGGTCTCCGTCTTCACGGATCATGCGCTGCTCGACCAGACCGTCAGCCTGCTCGATGCGGGAACGACTATTCGGGACAATTTTCGTCGTCTCAATCCGGATGCCGACGAGAATACATGCAGGGCAGCTTTGGCCCGCTTCATGTTCCGGGCGGATGCCGCCTTGCAACCTGTTTCAACGCTCAGCGGCGGACAGCTGCTGAGGGCAGGGCTCGCCTGCGTGCTCGGCGGTACACATCCTCCGCCATTGCTCATCCTGGATGAACCGACAAACCATCTGGATCTCGATTCGATCGCTACGGTGGAACGTGGGCTGGCAGCTTACGACGGAGCGCTGCTCGTCATCAGTCATGACGAGGTGTTTCTCGACCAGATCGGCATCACGCGCAGGTTGGAGTTGCCTGCGCAAGCCGAAGGCTAAGGCAGCGGGTGCTGCCTTAGCCTGCTCGAAGTTCTTATTTGCTCTTCATCTTTGCATCGACGCTGACCGGGCCGGGGCCTGCTGCGAAGATGTAGAGGAAGATGAAGCAAAACAGGATGGAGGCTACGCCGCCGTTCTGGGCCGGGTAGATGCCGCGCGGAAAATGACCGATGAAATAGGCAAACGCCATCAGGCCGGAGAGAACGAAGGCTGCATAGCGGGTCTTGAAGCCGACGAGCACGCAGAAACCGAGAACCAGTTCCAGCATGCCGGCGATCCATGGCAGCGAGCCGACCGGCGGCACGCTTTGGGCGGCCGGAAAATGCAGGATCTTCTGGGTGCCGTAGCTAAAGAGGACAAGTGCGGAGACGGCACGAAGCAGGCTGAGGAAATAAGGCTGGGAGCGTTCGATGTTCTGGAGCATTGGCGTTTCCATTGGAAAATGAGATGAATGCCTCATCCGTCGCCCGATGTTGCAATGCAACACAACTCGGTTGAACTCGTCGTGATCTGTCTGAAATGTCAGCGGAACATGGAGCCTAGCCGCAGGACAAGCTTGCGGTCGAAGAGATTCGGCTTGTCGTACATCCAGGTCAGCGCTTCGGCTGTGGACCACGCTTTCTTATACGGGCGCACGGTGGTCAGCGCGTCGAACACATCGCAGACGGTGCAGATGCGCACGGCAGTGCCGATCTGCTCGGCCTTCAGACCCAGCGGATAACCGCTGCCATCAAGGGCTTCGTGATGCAGGCGGCAGACATCGAGGATGAGATTGGAGACGCCGCCGAGCTTTTTCATATGGCGGTAGCCTATCTCGGGATGGCTGCGGATCATGCGCTTCTCGGCGGCGTTCAGTTCCCCCGGTTTGTTGAGAATGGCATTGGGGATCAGCAGTTTGCCTAGATCGTGAAGGATACCGGCGCGGCCGATCTCATCGACGAGGTCTTCGTCGAACTCCAGCAAGACGGCCATCTGGGCCATCAGGCCTGCTACGGAAACGGAATGGAGATAGGTTCCTTTGTCCTTGGTTTTCAGGCGCGTGACCTGCATGAACAGGTCGGGAGCGGCTTCGACTGCCCGGCGCGCCGATGCGGCCGATTGCGTGATCTGGTCCATATCGACCTTGCCCGACACCATGCTGGCCAAGCCTTGGCGCATGGTGGTTACGGCATCTCCGAGCGCCGTGTCGGTTCCGATTGGCAATGACTTATCGAGGGAGGCGAGTTTTGCGTAGCGCGGCGGGGCTCGTTCAAGCAGAGCGGTCGCGTCGATGCGGCTCTTTTGCCTGCTGACGAGAATATCGACGGCAGAGGATAGCAGGATCGCTTTGAGATCCTCTTCGCTTTCGAGCATGAACCTTCGTCGGGAGAACTCACTGCTCGGGCATTCGACCGATTCTATAAAAAGGCCGGTTTGGACAAGATTTTTCGGTAAACGAAGTATCACGCCGCTCAATTCCTCAAACTGTGAGGATATTTGGCGGTATGGGCCATGAAGAAATCACCTATTTGGGTGAGGGCGACGCATTATTTTCTCTGGTCGCCTAAAATTTGTGGAGCCATCTTCGCTCAAAATACGGTCGTCACGTTTTTGCCGTCTGCGTTTTTCTTTTCAGTCGAGCCAAGCTCTGGGGCGACGACGGTGCGCGACCTTTGAACAGCTCCGCCATCAGACGCGATGGCGGAGCCGAGTTCGTTCAGTGTGTCGCCAGATCGCGAACCGCCTTGACGTCGGCGGCTGATACCGCCGGTGCCTTGTTGGTCCAGCCTTCGCGCAGGAAGGTGGCAAGAGCCGCGATTTCCTCGTCGGACAGGCGGTTGTCGTAACCCTGCATGCGCATCTTCATCGGGCGGTCTGCCGTGGAAGGCAGTTCTGCACCGTGGAGGATGACGCTGATCAGGCCCTTGGAGGACTTCGCGGTGACAAGCGAATTGCCGTCGAGTTCCGGGAAGGTTTCGCCTGCACCCTTGCCGGTGACGAAGTGGCAGCCACCGCAATTGTCGAGATAGAGGCGGGGGCCGAGCGGCATGTCCGCCTTGGCGTCCGTCAGCATCTTTTCCGTTTCGGTGACGATCGGAGTAGCCGGCGCAACCGCGGCCTTTTCGCCGCCGGTCCCGATCTTCTTGAGGTATGCCGCAATCGCCGTGTTGTCCTCTTTGGTCAGGTACTGAAGCGAGTCGCGCACGACGAGCATCATTTCGCCGGTTGCCGTGGAGTGAACGTTACGGGCCGTTGCGAGATAGGCTGCGGTCTGCTCGGTGGTCCACTTCTGCGGGCCGCTTTCCGGACCGCGAAGGTCAGGGGCGGTGTAACCGTCGATCTCGCCGCCGGTCAGGAAGGCCTTCGACGTATCGTCGATACCGTCCTGCGCCATGAACAGGTTGCGCGGGCTGTGGCATGCGGCGCAATGGCCGGCGCCTTCAACGAGATACTTGCCGCGGTTGAACTGTTCGTCCTGGCCCTGCGTCGGCTTGAAGCCGGGCTCGTAGCTGGCGGCCAGCCAGTTCCAGGCGCGCAGCCCGAAGCGCAGGTTGAACGGGAAACCCAGCTTGGTCTCTTCGACCTTGTTGGAGACCGGTTCGACCTCATGCATGAAATAGTCGTAGAGGGCTACAATGTCCTCTTCCGACATCTTGCGGTAGTTCTCATACGGCATGGCCGGATAGAGATGCGTGCCGTTCGGGGTCACGCCATCGTAAAGGGCCGCGCGAAAATCGTCGAGCGACCAGTTGCCGATGCCGGTTTCCTTATCGGGCGTGATGTTGGTGGTCCAGATCGTGCCCATCGGGCTCTGGATGGCACGTCCACCGGCGAAGGGCTTGCCGCCCTCGTTGGTGTGGCAGGCGAGACAGTCGCCTGCCCGCATGACGTATTCACCCTGGCCCTTTGCCGGCTTGAAGTCGGCGGCAAGCTGGGTGGCCGGGCCGGTACGCTGCACCGGCACGAAGATGAAGGCAAGAAGGGCGACAACGCCCAGAACGACGAGGACGCCGAGAACGCGAATGAGCTTTTTCATCTTCGTTCTCCTCACACCAGCGGACGCGGATTGGGCAGGTAATCCTTGCGGATGTGCTCTGCTGCCCAATAGGCCAGGCCGCCGACCATGCCGGTCGGGTTGTACTGGGTGTTCTGCGGGAAGGCGCTGGCGCCCATGACGAACACGTTGTGCTGGTCCCAGGCCTGCAGATAACGATTGATCGCCGAGGTCTTGCGATCATCACCGGTGACGGCACCGCCCGTGTTGTGGGTGGTCTGGTACGGACGCACGTCGAACATGGCGCCGTCCTTCTTAAAACCGTCCTGCGCGATGTCAGGGTTCATCGACTTCACCAGCGGTTCCATCTTCGACTTCATGAACTGGATCATCTTGAGGTCGTTCGGCTGCCAGTTGAAGGTCATGCGCATCATGGCGCGGCCGCGCGGGTCCTTGTAGGTCGGATCGAGGTCGAGATAGTTGCCGCGATAGGACATCAGCGAACCGTGTGCGCCGATGTTCATCGAATGGCCGTACCATTCGCCGATCGCCTTTTTCCAGCCTGCACCCCATTGCGGCGTGCCTGCAGGCAGACCCATCGAGCGGATCGGCTGGCCGTTTGTCTGGCCGGAACGCCAGTAGGCGCCGCCGATAAAGCCTTCCTTGGCGAAGTCGATATTGTCCATACCGAAGTCATCGATGCACATGCCGTTGGCGCCGGTGCCGATGAACGGATTGAAGTTCTCGTCCTTGAAGAACAGCGTGTAACCGCCGGTCAGCTGGTAGGAATAGTTACGGCCGACAACCCCTTCATTGGTATTGGGGTCGTAAGGCTTGCCGATGCCCGACAGCAGCATCAGGTGCACGTTGTGCAGCGAGAATGCCGTCAGGATGACGATGTCGGCTGGCTGGAAGACTTCTTCCTGGGCCTTTTCGTCATAATAGGTGACGCCGGTCGCGGTCTTGCCATCGGGGGCCAGCTCGACGCGCAACACGTCGGCATGGGTGCGGTATTCGAAATTCTTCTTGCGCTTCAGCGCATCGATGATCGCCGTCTGCGGAGAGGACTTCGAATAGTTGTAGCAGCCGAAACGCTCGCAGAAACCACAGTGGTTACACGGGCCCATCTGCATGTTGTATTCGTTGACATAGTCCTTGGAGGCAATGCCGCCCGGGCTCGGGAAGGGGTGATAACCCATGGCCTTTGCCGCGTCGCCGAACTTCTTGCCGTCCCAGGTCGAGTGCATCGGCGGCATCGGGTAATCGCGCGAACGCGGTGCCTCGAACGGGTTGCCGCCCTCGACGATCTTGCCGTTAAGATTGCCGGCCTGACCGGAAATCCCCGCCACATGTTCGAACCGGTCGAAATGCGGCTCAAGCTCGGCATAGGACATCGGGTAATCCTGAATGGTCATGTCTTCAGGAATGATGTTGCCGAACTTTTCTTCCGTGTAGGAACGCAGGTGGTATTCCGACTGCATCGGGCGCCAGTTCAGGCCGTTCCAGTGCGTGCCGGCGCCGCCGACACCGATGCCGGGCAGGAAGGTGCCGAGGCTGCGGTAGGGCAGGGCCGTTTCGTTCTGATCGCGGCGGATGGTCAGCGTGCCGTTGCGCGGCTTCTGCATCATGCCGAGGCGCACGCCGTATTTCAGCTCGTCGATCATGTTCGGGTACTGGAAATCCGGTACCGTTGCCTGATCGTGGCCGCGTTCCAGCGCGAGAATTTCGAGGCCTTCATTGGCCAGTTCCATGCCGAGGATGGCGCCGGTCCAGCCGAAACCGACGAGGACGACGTTTTTCTTCTTTTCAGTGCGTGCCATGATCTCAGGCCCTCTCGCCGGAAATGGAAACGGGGCCGAGCGGGTACTTGACGTTGTGCTTCAAGACCCATTCCTTGTAGGAACCGCGGGCGCCCGGGAAGCCGATGTAGCTCCAGGCCTGCATGCCGTGGTTGCCGCCATACATCGGGTCGGCGAAATAGCCTTCCTTGGTGTTGCCGAGCAGGATGGTGAAGAAGTCGCGCAGTTCCGGCTTGATCTTCATCTCGTCCTTCTGGAGCGAGGTGAGCGCCTTGTCCTGGGTTTCGGCATCCAGTTCGGCGAAGATCTTGCCGTGGGTCGTCTTGCACCAGTCATCGAAGACCGGGATTGCCTGCTGGTAAACCTCCAGCGGCGTCAGCGGGGTCTGCCAGCCGCGCAGCGGGCTTGCCGCCGCATCATGCGGACCTTCCATGTACCAGTCTGCGGCCTTGCCATAATCGCCGGCCAGCTGCATATCGATGAACACGGGGACGCGGGTCTCGATCGCGCCGGGGCCATCGCCTTCCGACGGGATCAGTCTTGCCACTGCTGCCATGACAAAGGCCCACTCCGTGGGCTTAAGACAGTCCGGCTTGTATTCGGTCAGGGCGACCGGTTCCGGCTTCTGTTCAGCCTTGGTAGGGACCGCAATGCTTGCGATGGCCGCGGTCGCCGCGGAGGCTTTCAAGAAGCCTCGGCGGGACGGCAAGCCCGGGATATCTCTCATTGTTCACTCCTTCGTGGCTGAGGGGGACAGCCTTTGAAATCGACGTGAGGCCACCGAATGGGAGCGGGGCGTCACTATGACACCTGCGCTCTATCGCCGCAGTCTGAGTGGTTCAAGGATCGAAAGGCTAAAATTCGCCAGATTTTCGCCCAAATTGAGAATGATTTTCTATATATGAATAGCTATCGCTAAAATTGTATTTCCGTATGGTTGTGTTTTGGAAATTAAATCCAGAAAATCGCGCTATTTACCTATCCTTGCGTGTGGTTTTGACGCCTGTTCAAGGCGCCTGGGCCCGTAAATCGCGCTACTTCAGAGTGTTTTCTGACGCGTCTCCACGCGTCATCGTTGCTCCTGCAAAGCTTTCGCTTATCTGCTATTGAGGTCGGCTATACATGGCCGGGCTTTCTGTGTCTGGCACGATTATCGTGAAGAGGACCGCTTGCCCATGACCGATCCAAAGATCCTTGCTGCTCGTTTTCCCGGCGATTTTCTTTTCGGCGTCGCGACCGCCGCATTTCAGATCGAAGGCGCGACGAAAGTGGACGGACGAAAGCCCTCGATCTGGGATGCCTTTTCCAACATGCCGGGACGGGTGTTCAACAGGGATAACGGCGACATTGCCTGCGATCACTACAACCGCCTTGAAGAGGATCTCGATCTCATCAAGGAAATGGGTGTCGAGGGCTATCGGTTTTCGATTGCGTGGCCGCGCATCATTCCGGAAGGCACGGGCCGCATCAATGAAAAGGGTCTCGATTTCTACGACCGGCTGGTGGATGGCTGCAAGGCGCGCGGCATCAAGACCTATGCAACACTTTATCATTGGGATCTGCCGCTTTCCCTGATGGGAGACGGAGGGTGGGTGGCGCGGTCCACGGCCTACGCCTTCCAGCGTTATGCAAAAGTGGTCATGGCCAGGCTTGGTGACCGGCTGGATGCGGTTGCGACCTTCAACGAGCCATGGTGCTCTGTCTGGCTATCGCATCTCTATGGAGTGCATGCGCCGGGCGAGCGTAACATGGAAGCAGCACTCGCGGCGATGCACACGACCAATCTGGCACATGGGCTTGCCGTCGAGGCCATCCGGCATGTGACGCCGAACGTGCCGGTGGGGCTCGTGCTGAATGCCCATTCGGTCATTCCCGGCTCGGAGAGAGCCGAAGACAAGGCGGCTGCCGAGCGGGCGTTCGATTTCCATAACGGTGCGTTCTTCGGCCCTGTCTTCAAGGGAGAATATCCCGCCTCCCTGATCGATGCGCTAGGCGATCGGATGCCGAAGCTCGAGGACGGGGATCTTGCCATCATCAGCCAGAAGCTCGACTGGTGGGGACTCAATTACTACACGCCGATGCGGGTCGTGGACGATCCGGCAGAGGGCGTGCCCTATCCTGCCACACAGGGTGCGCCGGCCGTCGGCGAAGGGGTGACCGATATCGGCTGGGAGATTTATGCGCCGGCGATGAAGACGCTCGTGGAGGATCTTTATCGTCGCTATGAGCTGCCGGATTGTTATGTGACCGAGAACGGTGCTGCCTACAATATGGGGCCGGTCAACGGAGAAATCGACGATCAGCCGAGGCTCGACTATTATGTCGATCATCTTTCCGTCGTTGCCGATCTCGTTTCGGAGGGTTATCCCGTGAAGGGCTATTTCGCCTGGAGCCTGATGGATAATTTCGAATGGGCTGAAGGATACCGGATGCGGTTCGGCCTCGTTCACGTGAATTATGAAACCCAGGAGCGGACGCTCAAAAAGAGCGGGAAATGGTATCGTCAACTGGCTCTGCAATTTCCCGGCGGCAACTACAAGAAAAGCTGACAAAAGACAGTTCCAGGCAGAACTGCGGAAGACTTTTTTCCTGGCGTGCGGATAATTGAAATTCCATCCCTAGGAAATGGGAAGTGTCCGGGGCATTGATCTGCCACCCGCAAGGCTGCTAGGCCTTTTTTGAGAGAAAGCCGATCCAAATGCTCCGGAAAGTCACTTGTCATCGAATGTGCCGCCTGGGTGCGTGATCGAGCGGCATTCTCGCCGTTAAAATGACCTGACTTAACTCGTGAGTTTCAAATGACCATCCAACATACCGCGACAGATGTCGCGCCGTCCGTCCGGGCGGAAGGAATGCCGCAAGGGGCGCTTTCCAGCGCTCCCATGGTTTCCTTCGAGGGCGTAACGAAGCGCTTCGGCGGTACGGGCGGCCAGCCCGCCTTCACGGCCCTCGACGGGATCGATTTTACCGTTGCTCATGGTGCAATCGCCGGCATTATCGGCCGCTCGGGTGCCGGTAAGTCCACGCTCATTCGCTTGGTCAACGGGCTGGAAAAGCCGACATCCGGCAAGGTCGTTGTGGATGGCACAGAGGTTGGCGGTCTGTCCGAAGCCGCCTTGCGCGGTCTGCGCCGCCAGATCGGCATGATCTTCCAGCATTTCAATCTCCTGTCGTCCCGTACAGCCTTCGACAACGTCGCTCTTCCGCTCGAAATTGCGGGTGTGGACAGCAAGACGATCAAAGCCAAGGTCGGGCCGTTGCTCGAGCTTGTAGGTCTCGGTGACAAGGCCAGAAGCTATCCTTCAGAACTTTCAGGCGGTCAGAAGCAGCGTGTCGGCATCGCGCGCGCACTTGCGACCGATCCGAAACTGCTGCTTTCCGATGAAGCCACTTCGGCTCTCGACCCCGAAACAACACAGTCCATTCTGCAGCTCTTGAAGCGGATCAATGCCGAGCTTGGGCTGACGGTGTTGCTGATCACCCACGAGATGGAAGTGGTCAAGACCATCGCCACCGACGTTGCGGTGATCGACAAGGGGCTGATCGTCGAGTCCGGCAAGGTCTTCGATGTCTACGCCAGCCCGAAACACGATACGACGCGGACATTGCTCGCCTCTTCTCTGGCATTGCCGGAATGGCTGCGGACAGGCATCAGGCACACGCCTTCGGTAGGCGACCGGGCACTGGTACGGCTGGTCTTCTTCGGGGAAACCGCGTTTCAGCCGCTGACGGGTCGGCTCGTGGCCGAACTCGGTTCGGACGTCAATATTCTCGCAGGCGGCATCGAGGAAATCGGCGGCAAGCCATTCGGTTCGCTGGTCGTATCCTATTCCGCGGAGCCTGCCGTTCTTGAGCGGGCAAATCGCTTTTATGCCGAAACCGGCCTGACCACGGAGGTGCTCGGCTATGTCGCCTGATATGCTCCTTAACCTGCTTTTGAAATCACTCGGCCAGACGGCGCAGATGGTTGCCGCTGCCGGTATTATCGGCTCACTGATCGGCCTGCCTATCGGTATCTTTCTTGCCACCAGCGGCAGGGGCGAGCTGTTTCCGGCGCCCGCGATCAACCGCATAGTCGGCCTGATCATCAATGCGGCGCGCTCGACACCTTTCATTATTCTCGTCGTCGCTATCATTCCGTTTACGCGCCTGATCACGGGCACTTCGATCGGGACTTATGCGGCGATCGTGCCGCTGACGATCGCGACCATTCCCTTTTTCGCGCGTCTGGTCGAGGCGGCGATCCGTGAGATCGACAAGGGCCTGATCGAGGCGGTGCGCGCCATGGGCGCAACCCCGACACAGATCGTCTTCAAGGTGCTGCTCGCGGAAGCCCGGCCTTCGCTGATGGCAGCGCTTACGATGACCATGGTCAGCCTCATCGGTTATTCGGCAATGGTCGGCGCCGTCGGCGGCGGCGGTCTCGGTGATCTTGGCATTCGTTACGGCTACCAGCGTTTCATGCCTGAAATGATGCTCGCCGTTGTCGTCGTGCTGATCGTGCTGGTTCAGCTCGTCCAGAGCGCCGGCGACGCGCTGGCCCGCCGCTTCGATAAACGTAACCGCAAGAACTGAGCATTTCAGAGGGACAAGATAATGAAGAAACTGATTGTTGCAGCCGCGCTCGCCGCTCTCTTCTCAACCGGCGCGGCCCTTGCCGACACCAAGAAGGTCGGCGTAACGCCTGGTCCGCATGCGCAGATCGTCGAGAAGGTGAAGGAAGTCGCCGCCAAGAAGGGACTTGAGCTCGATGTCGTCGAATTCTCCGACTATGTCGTGCCGAACCAAGCTCTGTCGGATGGCGATATCGATATCAACTCGTTCCAGCACCAGCCCTATCTCGACAACCAGGTGAAGGAACGGAATCTCGATCTTGTCAGCGTAGCCAAGTCGGTGAATTTCCCGATGGCGGGCTACTCCAAGAAGATCAAAGCCTTGTCCGAACTGAAAGACGGCGCTTCGGTTGCCATCCCGAACGACCCAAGCAACGGCGCTCGCGCGCTCCTTCTGCTTGCTGACCAGAAGCTGATCACGCTGAAGGACGGTATCGGGGTAAAGGCTTCCGTTGCCGACGTCGTCGAAAACCCGAAGAAGCTCAACATTGTCGAACTGGATGCGGCCCAGTTGCCGCGTTCGCTCGATGATGTCGATCTCGCGGCCATCACCACCAATTACGCGCTTGCCGCCGGCCTCAACCCGAAGACGGACGGCATTTTCCAGGAAAGCACCAAGGCGCCTTACGTCGGCGTCATTGCCGTTCGCGCCAAGGATAAGGACGCCGACTGGGTAAAAACCTTCGTTGAAAGCTATCACAGCGCGGAAGTGTCCGCCTTCATCGAAGAGAAGTTCAAGGGCGCGATCACGCCGACCTGGTAAGCGCTAAAGGAATTGCGCCATCGGTCCTGCTCCCAACACAAAGGGGTCGGCGGCGCCATAAAACCCAACAAAATCGTGAGGAAACATCCAATGAAGAAGCTCGTACTCGCTGCCGCACTGGCGCTCGCCGCCGCAAGCTCTGCGCTTGCCGAAGATATCAAGGTCGGCGTCACGCCGGGCGAACATGCCACCATCATGGAAAAGGTTGCCGCGGTCGCCAAGACCAAGGGCCTCAACATCGATATCATCGAGTTCTCGGACTATGTCGTGCCGAACCAGGCGCTGAACGATGGTGACATTCAGGCCAACTCGTTCCAGCACCAACCCTATCTCGACAACCAGATCGCTGATCGCAAGTTCGATCTCGTCAGCATCGGCAAGACGATCACCACCCCAATGGGCGTCTACTCCAAGAAGGTGAAGAGCCTCGACGAACTGAAGGACGGCGATACCGTCGCCATTCCGAATGATCCGACGAATGGCGGCCGTGCGCTGCTGGTTCTGGCCTCGAAGGGCCTGATCAAGTTCAAGGACGATGCCGGCATCAAGGTCACGCCTGCCGACATCATCGAGAACCCGAAGAAGATCGAATTCTCGGAACTCGACGCTGCCCAGCTTCCGCGTTCGCTCGACGACGTCGATGCCGCCGTCATCAACACCAACTACGCCATGGAAGCCGGCTTGAACCCGAAGAAGGACGCGATCGCGATCGAAGGCGAGAAGTCGCCCTACGCCAACGTCATCGTTGTCCGCTCTGCTGACAAGGATCAGCCCTGGGCAAAGACGCTGGTTGAAGCCTATCACGACGAAAGCATCCGCAAGTTCATCAATGATGAATACAAGGGTGCCCTGATCCCGTCCTGGTAATCCGCACCAGCCGAAAAGACTGATTTATTACAGCCCCTTATGCAGGAAATTGCGTGAGGGGCTGTGATTTGTGGTGGTGTATTTCACTGCAATCTTAACTGTATTTGAAGGAATGTCCGCGATAAACTTCTGGTTTAGAGAGGGGTTCTATGGGGCTGTTACCATTCCGTTTCCGACGCCCCATGAATGTTGGGCGCAAGTCCGCCGTGACCTCAATGCTCGGCGCCTTTGCTATCGTCGTTTTTCTCGTTACCGTTTTCATTCTGACGGCCGTCAACCGGATTACCGATCACACCAACAATCTCGATGAACAACGCTCGCGTGCGACCACAAGCGGCGCCGTGCGAACATTTCAGGAGCAGCTTCACGCCACGCTGAACGACTACGCAGCATGGGATGATGCCGCCACTTTCGTTTATGCTCCCGATGGCCAGGGCTGGATCGTCAGCAATTTTGGCGACATGACCGCCAACAGTGATCTCTTTGATGTCGCTATCCTGCTGGATTCTCACCGCAATGTGCTGATGGCTTATCAGGATGGCTATCCCGCTGTGTGGAAACCGGGGGACTATTTTGATGCGTCTCTCTGGACATTGTTCGACAAGGCAAGGTCAACCGGTCCTGAAAGTGTGCCTGAGGCGACGGGCTTTACTGCCACGAACAAGGGCATTTCCGTAACGGGTGTCGCTCTGGTCCGCGAGAAGTCAGGTGAGATCAACGTGGAGCCGGAAAACCGGCGCTATCTCGTGTTTGCCCGCCATCTGGATGACGACAAGGTTGCAGCGCTCGCCGCCACTTACGTTATCGGCGGCCTGCACTTCGTGGGTGTCGGTGAAGAACTGCCCAATGCGGTCGAAATCCGCAATGTCCATGGGCGTCTTCTGGCAAAACTTGGCTGGACGCCGCGCAAGCCGGGGGATGTCAGCTATCTTCAGGTCCGCCCGCTGGTCTACAGTGCCGTTGCCATGGTCGGGCTTTTCTTCCTGCTTCTGCTGGTCGCCGGATCGAATACCCTCAATCGCCTGAAAGCGGACGAAGCTGCAGCACGCCGTCTTGCGATGACGGACAGACTGAGCGGCCTGATGAATCGCACGGGCTTCTTTGTGGCTCTGGATGACATGGTGGAAGAGGGGCGACGCAACGGACAGAGCGTGACCTTGCTCTATCTCGATCTCGATGGGTTCAAAGAGGTCAACGATGCGTACGGCCACGGAACCGGAGACAGGCTGATCCGCAGCGTGGCAGCGGGGCTGAGGATTCTGGTGGGCGACGGGTTAGTGCTTGCCCGCGTTGGGGGCGACGAGTTTGCCATCGCCGTTCTTTCCGAGGAACCGGGCGAGCAGGCGAGGATGTTGTGCGAACGCATTCTCGGTTTTTTCGCGGAGCCTTTTACGATCGGCGAACGGGTGGCCGTGATCGGCACCAGTATCGGAATTGCAATATCTCCGCACGGAACGGTCAATGGTGGCGAGCTTGTCCGAAGAGCGGACATGGCCATGTACCGTGCCAAGGATGGCGGACGTAGCCGCTTTGAGTTCTACGCGCCCGATATGGACACCGAGCGAGAGGAGCGTCATCAGCTTGAGATCGACCTCAGGGCCGCTATCGAGCGCCGTGAACTGACCGTGGTCTATCAGCCGGTGGTCTCTGCCCAGGATGGCCGGATCGTCGGGGTGGAAGCACTGGCCCGCTGGAATCGCAAGGGCTACGGTTCGGTTTCTCCGGATATATTCATTCCGATTGCCGAAACTTCCGGCCTGATCGATCAGCTAGGTCTCTTCGTGCTGCATCGCGCATGCGAGACGGTGAAGCGTTGGCCGGGTCTAAAGCTTTCGGTCAACGTATCTCCCGGCCAGTTCCGTGATCCGGCGTTTCCGCAAAATGTTGCATCCGTACTGCGGCGAACCGAAGCCAAACCGGCGGATATCACGTTGGAGATGACCGAAGGTTATTTCATCCAGAATGCCGATCGTGCCAAGACCTCCCTGGCCGAGTTGCGGCGACTGGGCGTGCATATCGCACTGGACGATTTCGGTGCCGGTTTCTCGAGTGTCGGTTATCTGCGCCAGTTCGGCTTCGACCGCATGAAGATCGACAAGTCGCTGATCCATGCGCTCGACCATGAACTGAGCGCGGTTGATATGCTGCATGCGACCGTCGCGCTTGCGCGTTCGCTGGATATTCCAGTCACGGCCGAAGGGGTGGAGACGGATGCGCAGGCTTTACAGTTGCGGCTTACAGGCTGCGATCAGCTCCAGGGCTATCTGTTCGGCCAGCCAATGGTGGCGGATGATATCGACGGTCTTTTTCAGCGCGACGAGCGCAGGGCGATATTTTCGCTGACCTGACTTCTTCTCTGCCGATCAGAGATACCGCGGAACCTTGGCTTTCAGAACCTCCACGAGGCGTGGATCCATAAATTGATAGTCGTCGGGAATGTCCAGGCAGACGAGGCGTGCGCCCTTCATCGCGGCCCGGTATTTCGACTGCAATTTCGTGCGATGGGTGCGTTCCATCACGAAGATGATGTCCGCCCACTCGACAAGTTCGTGGGAAAGCGGGTTTTCGGCATCGTTATTCGTGCCTGCGGAGGACGTCTCGATGCCGGGCCAGTCGGCAAATACCTGCTCTGCCGTCGGGCTTCGCAGTTTGTTCTGGCTGCAGACGAAGAGGACGTTCTTCACCCGCTATTCTCTCAGCTGCCGATGTGCTTGACGCCGCGCTTCTTGGCCAGCGCGATCTGGTGTTGTCGCTGGCGGTAGCGCAGGCGATCTGCCTCGCTGCGGGTATCATAGCAGTTCGAGCAGGAGACGCCTTCCTCGTATTTCGGGGAGGTGATCTCTTCGGCGGTGATGGGGTTGCGGCAGGCGTGGCAGAGCTTGTGATTGCCTTCCTTCAGCCCATGCTCGACCGAGACGCGCTCGTCGAAGACGAAACATGCGCCTTCCCACATGCTCTCTTCTGCAGGCACTTCCTCGAGATACTTCAGGATGCCGCCCTTAAGGTGGTAGACTTCGTCGAAGCCCTCTTCCTTCATGAAGGCGGTCGCCTTCTCGCAACGGATGCCGCCGGTGCAATACATGGCGATCTTCGGCTTGTTGTGCAGGCCGGTATTGTTACGCACCCAGTCGGGAAACTCGCGGAACGTCTTGGTGTTCGGGTCGATCGCGCCTTTGAAGATGCCGATCGCCGTTTCATAGTCGTTGCGCGTATCGATCAGGATCGTCTCAGGATCGGAGATCAGCGCGTTCCAGCCCTTCGGATCGACATAGGTGCCGACAATCCGGTTGGGGTCGATATCCTCGACGCCCATCGTGACGATCTCTTTTTTCGGCCGGACCTTCATACGCAGGAAGGGCATCTTCGACGCACGGCTTTCCTTGTGTTCAAGCTTGGCCAATTCCGGCTGGGCGCGCAGATAGGCGAGCAGGCGGGCGATCGCATCGTCGGTGCCGGCTACGGTGCCATTGATGCCTTCGCGGGCGATCAGCAGCGTGCCCTTGACGCCGTTCTCATCGCAGAAAGCCTGCAGCGGTTCGCGGAAATCCTCGAAGCGCTCGAAACGGGCAAAATGATAGAGCGCTGCGACGAGGAAGCCATTGGTTGCCCCGTCGGCCACCGGGGACCGCGATGTGATCTGATTGTCTGTCATGCGGCTCAAATACAGCGCTATTGCGCGCCGTGCAACGCGGATTCTTTTTCACCCCCGGAAGCGCGCTTCTTCGTTTTGGGCGCCTTGCCTGTGGCGTTCGTTGCCCGTTTCCAGAGGAGGGCAATCAGGGCGCTTTCTTCCTCCGGCGTTTCGGCCAGCAGCTCATGTGCCTTTTCCACAGCCTCGCGTCGCAGTACCTGCTGGCGGTTGATGATCGCGGCCAGCAGGCGTGCGAGCGTATCACCATTGCCGAACAGGCCAGGCTCCTTATCGGCCAGCTCAGTCAGGACCGAGAGGTCGTGCTCGTGGCCGAGCAGATCGACCAGCGCCTTGCATTCAGCCTGTTTCGCCAGCATGGCGGACGGCCAGATTTCGCGCAGGAGCGAGAGGTGCATCCAATAGGCCTGCCCGCTCTTACGCAGTTCGTGATAATTCTCGGCGCCGCCCTGTGTCTCGCATTCGGCGAGTGCCGAATGGGCTTTCCTGAGCTGTTTCTTCCAGGCTTTGCCAAGGTGTTTCGCCGTCTTGGACGGGCTATCGGACAGCTGCAGCGCTTTGAGAGCATCGATTGCTTCCCGGCAGCCATCGACCGCAGCAGTCATCTTCGATGGAAGGTCATGCTCTTCCGAGGCAACGCGGTCCCGACGTGCCGTCAAGGTGCTGCGAGCCACATCAAGAGCCGTCTTTTCCTCATGCGAGGCGGCAAACTCCGCGAGATAGGCTACCGTCTCGACAAGGGCAGTCGCGTCACGCACCGATGAGAGCTGCCGAGCGATCTCCCGTATGCGCGCGTTCTCCTGCCGGCGGAAATCCGGGGCATCAGGTTGAATCAGACGATAGAGAGCACGAACACGCTTGAAGCGCTTGCGGGCGTCGTGAATGGCTTCATGCGGGCCGTCTGACTGATCTTCCAGATATCCGATTGCCTTCGACAGTTGCTGCCGGGCGACGGAACGGAATTCGGTGGTGAAGGGTTCAGACGGCCGTAAACGGTAAGCCATGCACGAGTTCCTCGCTCAGGTCTTCGATTGCCATGTTGACGTTCGAGTAACGCCGGTCGCCGGTAATTTCCTTGCCGATCCAAGTTGGGAGGGGCGGCTGCTCCTTTTCGCCGGCAATCTCGACCTCGGCCACGACCAGGCCGGCATAGGCGCCGGCATAAACGTCCACCTCCCAGGTGTAGCCTTGGTAAGGAACAAGGTGCCGGGTCTTTTCGAGGACGACGCCGAGAGCCTGTTCGGTCATCTCCCGCGCATCCGCCAGCGGTATTTCGTATTCGAATTCGTCACGGGCGAAAAGGTCGCGGCCGATCTTGATCGTCAGCTTCGCCTTTTCGCCATCCATGATACGGACTCGTACCGAGCGATCCTTGGCGGATGTGATGTAAGCCTGCAGGAAGCTGGAGGATGAGGACACGCCAGCGCGCCAACCGTCATTCTTGACCATGTACTTCCGCTCGATTTCCTTCGCCATGTCTTTTACACCTGTCTTGGAACATCGGCAGCAACCTAGTGCAAACATGACGATTGGAAAATGCGTTCTGTCGCACCGCCCGGTTTTTTCTCGACAAAAATGGTGCCGACGTTTATCTCCGGGCTCATATTTCAATTGTTTCAGGGAGAACGTGCGTGGCTAGCAAAACCGAGAAAGTCCTTTCCATCCTCAAGTTGCAGCCGGTCGTTCCGGTGCTGATCGTGGACGACGCGAAATCAGCTGTTGGTCTGGCCAAGGCGCTCGTTGCCGGTGGACTGCGCGCCATCGAGATCACGTTGCGCACGCCGGCAGCACTCGATGCGATCAAGGCGGTTGCCGCTGAGGTTGAAGGCGCCAATGTCGGTGCAGGTACCATCCTGAACTCGAAGGATTACGAAGCCGCTGTCAAGGCTGGCTCTACCTTCATCGTTTCGCCGGGTGTTTCGCCGGGCGTTCTTGCCGCCGCCAGGGATTCTGCGGTTCCGCTTCTGCCGGGCACCGCAACGCCGAGCGAAGTAATGACGCTGCGCGAAGCTGGTTATGACGTGATGAAGTTCTTTCCGGCCGAGCAGGCTGGTGGTGCTGCCATGCTGAAGGCTTGGTCATCGCCTCTCGCCGGCACGCTGTTCTGCCCGACCGGCGGCATCTCGCTGAAGAACGCCAAGGATTACCTGTCGCTGCCGAACGTCGTATGCGTCGGCGGTTCCTGGGTTGCGCCGAAGGAACTGGTTGCCGCGGGCGATTGGGCAGGCATCACCAAACTCGCTTCCGAAGCCTTCGCGCTGAAGGCTTAAGGCCGCTGGGAATATCCCGGAAGGGCTCTGACATTTTCGTTATCGATGACGCGGGAAAATTGTTTTTCCGCGTTTTCGTTCCTATCTCCCAATCGAAATTCAACCGATAGGAGATATCGATGTTCGATGCAAAAAAGCTTCTCGATCAGTTTCTCGGGTCACAAGCCCCCGGGGGCGCGGGAGGCAAATCCGGATCCGCTTCAGGTTGGGCGGGGCAGGTTACGGACATCGCCAGAAACAACCCTTTGAAGACGGCTGGCATTGCGGCTGCCATACTGGGCACGAAGACAGGACGCAAATTTGCCGGCAACGCCGCCACGATCGGCGGTATCGCCGCCGTAGCGGGTCTTGGTTATCTCGCATACAAGAACTACAAGTCGGGCCAGTCGCCGCAAACGGCGCCGCAACCGCAGCCCACCTCCAGTCAACCGATTGCGCTGCCGCCGCCTGACTCGGCGTTCAGCCTGGAATCTCCGCAGCTCTCCAATGATTTCGCACTCACATTGGTCAGGGCGATGATTGCCGCCGCCAAGGCCGACGGCCACATCGATCAAAGCGAGCGGGCCAATATCATGGAGAAAATCCACGCAGTTGATCTGGGCGCCGAAGCCGAGGCGTTCATTGCGGAGGAACTGGCGAATCCCGTCGATATCGACGATCTTGTGGCTGCCGCACGCACCGAGGAGCAGAAAGTCGAGCTCTATACCGCGACGCGGCTGACGATCGATCCGGACACGCGGGCGGAACGTGGTTATCTCGACATGCTTGCCGGTCGTCTCAACCTGCCCGATGCGCTTATCGACCATATCGACGCTACGGTCTCGTCGGCAAAGGTTGCCAATCCATCCGTGTGATCGAGATCTGAAGCTCGTTTCGGTTGCGGTTTGTTTGGAACAATCGTCGCTCCTGGTGCTTTTGTTGGCATCGAAAGGAGCAAGACAATGATGAAAACTGAAACGATTTCGACCGATATCTGGCTGAAAGTTATGTGTTCGCTGATGATCAATGCCGTGCTCTTCGGTGTCGGTACGATTACCGTACTCTCGGTGCCGGCGCTTGCCGACCAAGCAAAATACCTGATGCCGGCCGCGATCGTGGCAAGTTTCGCGATGACACCGTTTTTGAGCGGCTTTGTCGCGCGCCGCATGCGGCTTCGCAACTGGGGAACTGCTCAGTGGCGCAAAGGCGATCTGATTTCCGGATAACCTTGACTGAAAGCGGTTAAACGAACAGGGGCCGGGTCAAACTCGGCCTTTGTTTCGTTCAGCCATCCGCCCCGCCGATACGGCGCCGGAACAATCCCTCAAGTCTCTTCCAGATGCTTTCAGGCTCGGGCGCGCCGATCAGAAGTCGACCCTGGCGGGTGATTGAAATGATCGCACCTGTCGACCATTCGCCGCCACGATCTACGCTTATGAGATTGTTGCGCGCCGCATCCTGGAAGAACAGCTCTTCTTCGAGTGTCTCGTATTCATCTTCAGGCAGGCTGAGGCGTCCTGAGCTTTCAGCGACACGCCCAAGCAGCATCAGCAGGCGAGGATCTATCGGAGGTTTTTGCGGCAGGTTTACGGGCATCTTCAGCACCCCAGGGTCGTCGCGTCATCTAATTCTATATTGGAGAAACAACAATATCTCTGGCGAACCAAAATATTGATGATGATAATTAGGAGATAGGCGTCTGGCGCCTTCGCCATCACCGATGGGGGCCGCATTGCCTTTGTGATGTCCCTGACTTAATCGTCGCATATCGAAAGAAGGCGATCACAATGCGCGATCTGAAAACCTACAAAGTTGCAGCTCCCCAGCCGGTCAGTTTAACGGGCCGGTTCGTTACTCTCGAACCTTATGACCGCGATGCGCATCTGCAGGCGCTTTGGGACGCTCTGGGTGGCGCGGGGATCAACGATCTGATCCGCTATTTCCCGAATGAAGATTACTCCACTGCGGACGAGTTCGGTGCGTGGCTTCAGGCGGCCCAGGAGAAGCTGAGCTTCATCACGCTGGTCGTGCGGGAAAACGCTACCGGCAAGGTTGTCGGCATGGCAAGCTATATGCGCCCCGATCCCAAAAATGGTGTTGTCGAGGTCGGTTCGGTGGCGCATGGCGAGGCGATGAAGCGTTCGCCAATGGCGACGGAACTGCACTACCTGATGGCGAAGCATGTCTTCGACGATCTCGATTACCGCCGGTACGAATGGAAGTGCCATAATGAAAACGAGCCGAGCAAAAGAACGGCCGTGCGTTATGGGTTTACCTTCGAAGGTGTGTTCCGCCAGCATGTCATTTCCCGCGGCAGCAACCGAGATACGGCATGGTTCTCGATGATAGATAGCGAGTGGCCAGTCATCAAGGCGGCATTCGAAGCCTGGCTTCTGCCGGAGAATTTCGATGCCGACGGCAATCAGAAGCGGCGGCTGGAGGATATCCGCGCCCAGATGACAAGCGCCTGAGGGAACGAAACATGAGGCCAGAGACGAGATCGCAGGTGGTTGCCGCGGCCCTGATCATGATCGGCGCCATCGTCGTTATCTATTTCCTGCCATCGCTGGTGTTGTGGATCGGCCAATATTCGCCAGCGCTTGCCTTCGTTGTCGGCGCAGTGCTGCTGCTGGGTTTCTTCTGGATTTTCTGGTTGAGGGCGAGATACCAGCGGCGTCGCTGACGCTGACGCTGACGCTTAAGCTTGCAGTGACGCACCGAGCAACGACAGTCCCACCAGAAGAACGAAAACTGCGCCGGCAATTTCGATCGCATGGCCGACACGCCGGCCGGTCCTTGATCCGGGGCCTGCAACCCTGAGGGCGAGATCCTTGGCGCCAACGGCGAGCGATGCGAGGATCGTGACGGTAATGGCCGTACCAAGCGACATGGCGAGCACGGACAGAACGCCGCCCAGATAAAGGCTGTTCAGCAGCGAAAAGCTCATCACCAGAATGGCGCCAGAGCAGGGGCGCAGACCAACCGCGATGATCGCCGACCAGGCTTCCCTGAGGCTGAAGTCCTTCCCGTCCAGCATTTTCGGATCGGGCATGTGGCTTACACCACAGGCTTCGCAATAGTCCCCTTCACCCTCATAGTCATGATCATCAATTTCCACGGCCTTGAAGTTCAGGCCGGTGGAACTGCGGCTCGCGGCAGAGCCATCGAACAGCATGCCTGTTGCCGGTGCTGGTTCGGATATGCGTACCACCCGCATCCTGAGGGCGCGGAGTTTCTTTATCAGCAACCAGGCACCGAACAGGGCGACCATGGCAAAACTTGCGACTTCCATCGCCCAGGTCGCCTTGGTCATGGTGATGCCAGAACCGCGCAGGACGACAAAGGCTGCCCCGACAACGAGAATAGCGACCAAGCCCTGGAGAAGAGCAGAAATGAAGGAAATGGCAACGCCGCGGCGGAGCTCCACTTCATTTGCGATCATGTAGGAGGAAATCACCGCCTTGCCATGGCCGGGGCCGGCGGCGTGGAATATGCCATAGGCAAAGGACAGGCCGATCAGGCCGGTCAATGCGTAAGGGTCTTCCCGCATCGCTTTCAGTGCGCCGGTCAGGGCACGGTAGAAAGACTGCTGGTAATAGTTGATCCAGCTGAGATAGGGGGCGAATGGACCGCCGACGGAAAAGGAGGGTTCTGCCGAACCGACACCCAGAGGTGACTGAGCATGGGCTGCACCCGCAAGGTAGAGGCCGATAAAGGCCGCCACGGCAAAGGCTACCGTCTGGTTTCGCCTTGACGGTTTCAGCATGTCATCTCCAGACGGGTCGCAAACATCTTCGACATGTCGGTTCCGGTCGGATCGTTGAAGAAAGCGTCGGTCAGGGAGGCGCTATTCTGGGAGAGCACTTCATCCGGGTCGGGGCGCACGACTTTCTGCTGGCACTTGGCGAAGGCTGGGCCCTCGGCAACCAGATCCTTGTCAGTCGGGAAATCGATCGCGGTATACATGGTCGGGTCGTAGATGCCGAAGGTCAGATTGCCCTTGAGCGGCATCGGCTTCTCCGGCTTGACGGCAAAGAAGACCAGAATCTGATTGTCCTGAAAACTGACATGGATGACGTCCGGTTTTTGAACGCCGATGGTCGCGCCATTCAATGTCAGTGTGGTGAAATAGCTGTAGTCGCCAAGCGAGGTGCGCATGGTCTCGCCGAGTTCGGCAAGTTCGCTCTCATCCAGCTTCAGGTCGGTGTTCTTGTCGAAATCGAGCAGCACGCTGGACGAGAAGACCTCGTCGAAGCGCCAGACGTTGCGCAATTCCTGCACGTTGCCATCAGCGCCGCCGATCACCTCCAGCCGCGATTCCACGAAAATGTGGGGATGGGCGGACGCTGCATGAGGTAGCGCACAGGCTATCAGGGCAGTCATGATCGCAAGTCTGTTTCGCATTCGGTCCGGTGCCCTATGTTCGTCCCGCCTGATTTGGCCTGCCTGCTGTGCGGCTCAAATGGGACGGAATTTCGACTCAAGTGTTACACAATTACTGTGTCATCTATTGTGTCATCGCGCCTGACGGAACCAGTTGGCGAGAAAATCAACGAAGCTTCGGACCTTGGCGGGAAGGTACCGACGATGCGGATAGACGGCATAGATGCCACGATCCTTGATGATGTAATCGTCGAACAATGTGACGAGTTCGCCGGACTGGATCGAAGCATTGGCGATGAAATCGGGAATGATCGCGACACCGAGGCCTGCGCGTGCCGCACGTAGCGTCGCCTGCGGGCTGTTGACCTCGATAGGGCCTGATACGCCGACGGATATCGTCGAGCCATCCCTCTCGACGAAGCGGATGTTATTGTGCCAGCGCGAATTGGTATCGATGATGAAAGGTACGCCGCTCAATTGCTGCGGATGTTCCAGCGGGCCGTATTGGGCAACGATGTCTGCGGTCGCGACGGCGTGGACGCGGAAGTCGTTGAGCTTCTTGGCGATCATGCCGGAATCTTCCAGCCGGGTAATGCGGATCGCGAGATCGAAATTCTCCTCGATCAGGTCCACGAACCGGTCGTCCGCGACGATCTCCAATTGCACGTCGGGATGGGCCTTGGCAAAATCGATCAGTGACTGACCGACATCGGCATCGATGAAGGTACGCGGGACGGAAACGCGCAGCCGGCCCTTGAGGTCCGCATTGCCCTCGCGCACCAGATCCGCAAGGTTGTCGATCTCCTTCAATATGTCAGAAGCGCTACGATAATAGGTGTGGCCTGCCTCGGTGAGAGAGAATTGCCGTGTGGTGCGGTTCAAAAGCAGAGCGCCGAGATCGTCCTCCAGTTCGCGGACATATTTTGAGAGCAGCGCTTTGGAGCGGCCGGTGCGCCGTGCGGCTGCCGAAAAGCCTTCGGCTTCGACAACATCGATAAAGGCGCGCATGCGGGTGAGAGTGTCCAAGGGGTAACTCCTGAATAGTGAACGAAAGCGGCCGCTTCGTTCGATGTTTATGGACCAATGTAAAAATATGGTCGAGCGTAAAAAATCTCTTGATTATGACGGCGAATATTCTTATTTCCCGCTTTGCCCAAAGTCGCACGTGCCCATGGGTGTCCGCCGACCCTCGAATTGAGATTTATCTCTAAGGTGAGGTCATCGGTAAGGTACCTGGAACTAACCCCTCCAGTCGCTATTCCGGCCAACCGGGAAATGCGAGGACATCTGAAGCAACGACGGTGCGGGCCTTTCTAGTCTCTGCAGGCTTTCCATCAGTCTGCAATTCTGAAGAGGCACACCATCATTGCCGAAAGTGCGGTAGGGACACCCCTCCAATCCAAGGCAGACAAAGCCGGATCAAAGCTCGTGGCAGGGCGTTGGTCTACATATCGCACGGTCAAGCGTGCTCACGGTACCAGTGTCTCCAACTACTGGGCCGAGCGCATTCTTATCCGTCCTTTGTCCTCCGGTTCGCAGCCGGAGCTTTGAGATTTCGAAGGGACTGACCCATGACGACTGCTCGCATCCTCGACTTCATCAAGACCCGACGTCCGGAAGGTCCGTGCCTCGTTGTCGATCTCGATGTCGTTCGCGACAATTTCCACGCGTTCCGTCATGCCCTGCCGGACAGCTCGATCTATTATGCGGTCAAGGCAAACCCGGAACCGGCAATCCTCAAGCTGCTCGCCTCGCTGGGCTCGAGCTTCGATTGCGCCTCCGTCGCCGAAATCCAGATGGCTCTCGATGCGGGTGCTACCGCCGACCGCGTCTCCTTCGGCAACACGATCAAGAAGGAACGCGATATCGCCCGTGCGCATGCACTCGGCGTCGGTCTTTTTGCGGTCGACAGCCATGAGGAAGTCGAAAAGATTTCCCGTGCCGCTCCGGGCGCGAAGGTATTCTGCCGCGTTCTGACCGATGGCGAAGGCGCCGAATGGCCGCTGTCGCGCAAGTTCGGCTGCGTGCCGCAGATGGCCGTCGACGTTCTCGTCTACGCTCACCAGCTGGGCCTCGAAAGCTACGGCGTGTCCTTCCATGTCGGTTCGCAGATGACCAAGGTCGATGCATGGGATTCGGCTCTCGCCGATGCCAAGCGCGTCTTCGCATCGCTCGCCAAGCAGGGCATTGTCCTGCAGATGGTCAACATGGGCGGTGGTTTCCCGACCAAGTACCTGCGCGACATTCCGAAGGCCGAGGAATACGGCCAGGCGATCTCCGCTTCGCTGCGCAAGCACTTCGGCAACAACCTGCCGAAGACGATCATCGAGCCGGGTCGCGGCATGGTCGGCAATGCCGGTGTCATCAAGGCGGAAGTCGTTCTCGTCTCGCGCAAGTCGGACAATGACAACCACCGTTGGGTCTTCCTCGACATCGGCAAGTTCGGCGGTCTCGCCGAAACCATGGACGAGGCCATCCGCTACCCGATCCGCACCGAGCGTGACGGCGACGAGATGGAGCCCTGCGTTCTGGCTGGCCCGACCTGCGATTCGGCCGACGTGATGTATGAAAAGAACATGTATCCGCTGCCGATCTCTCTTTCGATCGGCGACGATGTTCTGATCGAAGGCACCGGCGCCTACACGACGACCTATTCGGCCGTCGCCTTCAACGGCTTCGAGCCGCTCAAGGCTTACGTTATCTAAGGCAGTTTCTGCCGATAGTTTCGCGGTTCCCGAACCTCCAGCCGGGGGCCGCAAATCCACAACGAACCCTCGATACCGTCTGAAACGGTTTTAAGTGCGGGAGGCCCACAGATGGCCACTGTTCTTGATTCTGTCCGCGCATTTTTTGCGCCGAGCCAAACCTTTACCATCGACACGGAGACCCCGGCCGATGTCGTGGCGCGTGAGGCGCTGCTCGACAACGCCATGGGCGCTGACCGCCGCAAAAAGTCTTCGGAAAAGATTCGCCGCAACCGCGTGCCGGCCGAAGGCCTGGCGCTTGTTGCGCGCGATGGCGACGGCCACGTGATCGGCACGGTGCGCCTGTGGAACATCGAGGCCGGCATTTCGCCCGAAGGCAACCCGATCGAAGCGCTGCTGCTCGGTCCGCTGGCCGTCGATCCGGCACATGAGGGCAAGGGTATCGGTGGCGCGCTTATGCGTGCAGTGGTTACCGAGGCGCATGGTCGTGGACACGGTGCCGTGCTTCTGGTCGGTGATGCCGCCTATTATGAACGCTTCGGCTTCTTTGCCGAAAAGACTGCGCATCTCGTCATGCCGGGCCCTTTCCAACGTGACCGTTTCCTGGCGCTGGAACTGAAGGCCGGCTGGCTTGATGGTGCGGTGGGCATGATCGTTGCAAGCGGCCGCAAGCTGGCCTGAAACAGTTTTTTCATCAAAAAGGCCTCGTGGCCGTTCCGATCAGCCTGAGATCCCGCCTTCATTCATGGAGGCGGGTTTTTCTTTGGCGGCGCGCGAGTCCGCGTTAGCGACGCATCGCCACTGCGTCATTTAGGCAACAGCCACTGCCTCCTTGATTAGCAGGTCTGCACGGTTGATCTCGATCAAGCGCCCCTCACCGGACGAGATTTAGACCTTTTCCAGAAGATTCATTAAGGCTGGAAGGAGAGGTTATATGGCTATCAGTGGCTTGAATTGTTCGCGTTGGATGGCGGGGATCGGCGCAGGTTTTTTCGCATTCGGGGCAGCGATCCCGGTTTTTGGCGCGGATCTGACACCCGCCCAGGTCGCGCCCGTTGCAGAAGAGGCCATTTCCTCTCCGAGCCCCTGGCAGGTCCGCGTACGCGCCCTTGGCGTCATCACCAAGGATGACGGCTCGATCAACCAGATCCCGGGTGTCGGACTGGAATACAGCGACACAGTCGTTCCGGAACTGGATATCAGCTACTTCTTCACCGACAATATCGCAGTGGAACTGATCCTCGGCACCACGAACGCCAAGATCAAGACAGATGGCTTGGCGGGGGGCGATCTTGACGTCGGTAAGGCCTGGCTGCTGCCGCCTACCGTGACGCTGCAGTATCACTTCACCGATCTCGGCGCATTCAAGCCTTATGTCGGTGCAGGCGTGAACTATTCGCTGTTCTACAATCAGTCCGAAAAGGGTGCTTTCCGCAACCTTGATGTCAAGAACGACTTCGGTTGGGCGCTGCAGGCTGGTTTCGACTACATGCTCGACGAGCACTGGGGTCTTAACTTCGATGTGAAGAAGATCTTCCTCGAAACCGACTGGTCGGCCGACCTCGGGACCACGAAGCTGAATGGCAAGGCCAAGATCGATCCCTGGCTGATCGGTGCAGGTGTTACCTACCGCTTCTAAATCACAATAAGGGCGGGGGTCTTGAGTGCGGCGCGGCTTGTTCGCGCCGCCTTTTTGTTTTGGGAAAGGACGTTCAGTTTCCGGTTGGCGCGCGATAGGTGTCGGGAATGACGAAGATTTCGTCGGCGCGGCCATAACCGCCGTCCTTCACCTCCTCGATCAGCACCATCGTGTGAGGGCGTGCTGCTTCACTCAGATATTCGGCCAGCATGTCGGTCGTGCGATGCACGATCTCCTCCTTCTGAACCTTTGTCAGTGCGCCTTCCGGTGTCTTTATGTTGACGAACGGCATTGGACTTCTCCTGTGTTTCTGCTGCTCAGATCATGCCGCCGTTAGCGCGCAGGATCTGGCCGTTGACCCAGCCGCTATCCGGGCTCGCCAGAAAGGAAGCCACGTTGGCTATATCGTCCGGCTGGCCAAGGCGACCGAGCGGAATGTTGCGGATGATGTTCTGGACCAGTTCTTCCGATTTGCCGGTCATGAACAGTTCGGTTTCAATCGGGCCGGGCGCGACCGCGTTGACGGTGATCCGACGTTTGCCCAGCTCCTTGGAGGCGACATGGGTCATGGCTTCGACGCCAGCCTTGCTGGCTGCGTAGGCGCCATAACCGGGGCCGTACACGCCGACAACGCTGGACGAGAAATTGATGATGCGTCCGCCCTCACGCAATCGCTTGCCGGCTTCGCGAATGCCATAGAATGTGCCGTTGAGGTTGGTGGTGATATGCTTGCCGAACTCGGCATCATCCGTTTCGGTCAGGGGGGAAAGCTTCATCACGCCAGCGTTGTTGACGAGGACGTCGACACCGCCGAAGCTTTTTTCCGCGGCGTCGAACAGTGCCGTGACGCCGGCCGATGTGCCGACGTCCGCCTTCACGGCGATTGCCTTGCCGCCGACCGTCTCGATCTCGCGGACGACGTCATCGGCTGCAGCCTGGCTTGAGGCGTAGTTCACCACGACGGCGAGCCCATCCTTGGCAAGACGGAGGGCGAGAGCCTTCCCAATGCCCTTGGAGGCTCCGGTGACGATTGCGACGCGTTGTGTGTTCTCGGTCATGAGATTTCTCCTTTGCTGCATTCGAAAATATCACGATACGCTGAGAGAACAATGGCATGGATTTGACATGACAATTTGTCTGTGATGAACAATGTGGATGGACAGATTGGTACGTATGCAGCTTTTCGTGCGGGTTGTGGAGCGGGGCAGTTTTCTCGCTGCGGCTGCGGATCTGGGGCTTGCCCGTTCTACGGCCACACAGGCGATAAAGGCGCTGGAAGCGGATGTCGGTGCGCGACTGCTTGAGCGGACGACGCGGCATGTGGCCGTGACGCTCGACGGTAGCGCATTCTATCAACGTTGCTTGTCGATCCTTGCCGACGTGGATGAGGCAGAGGCGATCTTCCGCGATGCGAAACCTCAAGGCATCCTGCGGGTGGATGCGCATCCCGTGCTGACACAGACCTTCCTGCTGCCGCATCTCAGGTCATTTCTCGACCGCTATCCGCTCTTGGAAATCCAGTTCGGGCAGGGGGATCGGTTTGTCGATCTCGTGCGCGAAGGCGTCGATTGCGTGATCCGGGCGGGAGAGGTGAGCGACAGTTCGCTGATCATTCGCAGGCTCTGTTCGATGCGCGAGATAACCTGCGCTAGTCCGGAGTATATCAAGACCCATGGCATGCCGCGAACCCCCGGTGATCTGGAAGGGCATGAGGCGGTCGGCTTTATCTCCTCGCGCACCGGACAGATCATGCCACTCGAATTCACTGTCGGGGAGAACCTGCGTTACGTTACCCTGCCGGCGCGCGTCACCGCTAACAATTCCGCCACAGTGATGGATCTCGCGCGCCGCGGTTTCGGCTTGATGCAGGCACCACGTTACCATCTGCAGCGACATGTTGGCGATGGTACGCTGGTGGAGGTGATGCCGGATTTTCCGCCGCCGCCGACACCGCTTTCCGCACTCTATCCACAGAACCGCCAGCTCTCGCCGCGTGTGCGGGTGTTCATCGACTGGGTCGCGAAAATCTTTGCGGAAGCCGATATCTGACTAGTTCACAGGGATTCATTTCGGCGTGAAGGTGCTGGTCCGGCCTTATTACAGTAACGCGACCGACCTATCTCCTTGAGCATGATCACACGTCGTTCCGCACTTCTGTCTGCTCCGTTTATGTTAGCTGCGACCCGCGCATTCGCCCAACAGCCGGTGCCTCAACCGCCCGAGACGCTAAAGACTGTTCTCGACCGCGCCGCCGGATTGGAACCGCTGAAGGTGGTTCTGGTGTATCGGAACGGAGAGCCGCTCGCCGAACGCGCTTTTAATGGGCGCTCGCTTACGGCATCGAACAATATCAAGTCCGCGTCAAAATCGATCATTTCCTGCCTTGTCGGCATTGCCATCGACCGCAAACTTCTGGAAGGGACGGACCAAAAGATCGCGCCGATCTTGAAAGCCGATCTGCCCCGCAATCCCGATCCGCGCATCCACGAGATCACCATCGGCAATCTGCTTTCGATGCAGGCTGGCCTCTCACGCATGTCGGGTCCGAACTACGGTCGGTGGGTGGCAAGCTCGAACTGGGTGCGTTTTGCGCTCTCGGAACCTTTCGACGGCGAACCCGGCGGCGAGATGCTTTATTCGACAGCATCCACGCATCTTCTCTCGGCGATTCTCACCCGCGTCGGGTCCAAATCGACCCTGGCGCTGGCGCGCGACTGGCTGGAGCCGGTGGACGGTTTCAAGATCGGTGCCTGGGAGCGTGATCCGCAAGGGATTTATCTGGGTGGAAACCAGATGGCTATGTCCGCCCGTTCGCTGATGGCCTTCGGTGAGCTCTATCGCAACGGCGGCAAGACCGGAGAGGGCAGGCGGGTCGTATCGCAAAGCTGGATAGACCAGTCATGGACTCCGCGAACCAACTCCCGCTTTTCGGGCGACGCTTATGGCTACGGTTGGTTCATGCGGCGCATCGGCGAAGAGGATGTCAAGTTCGGATGGGGCTATGGCGGGCAGATGGTCTACGTTGTCCCGTCGCTCGGCATGACAGTGGTCATGACATCAAATGAAAGTGGGCCATCCGCGCGCAATGGTTATCGCGATCAACTCCATGATCTTCTGGCAGAGATCATCCGGGTATCGCGGGTCTGATGGCGGCCAAACAGATCAACCTTGAATAAAATCCAGGATATTAGGGTTACCCGTTCATCATATCGCGGGCATTCCCTTGCATTATTGATATCTAATATTAATGAATGAATTCACAACCACTGCGAGCAACGCAGGTGTGGTTGATTGTCGAATTCTTCTTCGGGAGCAACAGCGGTTTTGCGCCATTAGCGTGAGCCGACGCTATCCCGTGGGGTGGGTGGGGGAAGTATGGAGCCTCCACCCGTTCCCCGCTTGTGTCAGGCGCTGATGTCGATGACGCCGCAATCGCCGGCTTCGGACGAGAAGGAGAGCAGCTTGCCGCTGGCGCTCCAGCTCATGCCGGTGATGGCGCCCTTTCCCGGGCGTCGCAACAGGGCTTCCTTCTCGTCTGCAATCCGTACGCCGAGGATCATGCCGTCAATGAAGCCGATCGCAAGAACCTCTTCAGCCGGATGGAAGGCGACTTGGGTGACCATGATGTTGGCACGGGTGCCGAGCTCCATCGGCGCCTTGCCCATCGGGCCGTCCTTGGACGAAAAGGGCCAGACGATGGCGGCCGGAGCGCCCGAAGAAGCGAGCCATTTGCCCTTGACCGACCAGGACAGCGATTTGACCTTTGCGGGGTAACCGGTCATCCGCATATGGCGGTTTTCGCCAGCCTTACCGTCGAGCTTCCAGCCATGCAGCGCGTTTTCCTGCATCATGGTGACAAGGAAACGACCGTCAGGCGAGAAGGTCACACCGGTATGGGCGCCCTTCCAGTCGAGGTCCTGAGCCGGTGCGTTGGTGCCGATCCAGTGCAGCGATACGCCGTTGTAGCGGGCCGCAGCGATGCGCAGGCCTTTGTTGGCAAAGGCTATGCCCTCGACGCTGCGCTCCTCGGCGAATTCCTTCAGCGTACCGTCACCCTGTCGAACAACGCTCGTCTTTCCGACTGCATAGGCAACGGCATTCTGCGGACCGCCGGCGACAACGCTGATCCACTTGCGCGGCACCTCGGCCAGCACCGTCGTTGCGCCGTCATGGCCGATGCGCAGAACCTTGCCGTCTTCGCCCCCTGAAAGAAGCGTGGCGCTGAACGGATCGCGGATGCAGGTCAGGAGACCCTGATGCGCTTCGGTGACCTTTTCTCCGCCATCAAGACGGTGAATGGTGCCGGCAGCAGTGGCGAAAAAGGGGATGTCGCCCAGGAAATGCGTGGAGACGACGTGGCCTTCGAGATCGAGCGGTGCAACTGTCGGCATCAGGCGACCATCATTCGGGACATTGTTCTACTATCCATATGGTTTTCGGGCGTCGTTTCCGACGCCCGTCTGTCTATATTAAAATCCACGGCCTATGTCAGGCCGGCGCCTTGGCCGTTGCCTGGCAGGCGAGAAAACTCTGTTCGATCTTGCCGAAATCAAGATTGCGGCCGATGAAGACAAGGCGGCTTTCGCGCTTTTCTCCATCCTTCCAAGGGCGCTGATGATCGCCTTCAACGATCATGTGCACGCCCTGGACGACATAACGCTCTTCGTCGCCGGCAAAAGCGATAATGCCCTTGAGGCGCAGAATATTGGGGCCTTCCGTCTGGGTGATCTTCTGGATCCAGGGGAAAAAACGATCCGGGTTCATCTCGGCCCCGCGTAGCGAAATCGACTTTACCGTGATGTCGTGGATCGGCGACATGGAATCATGATGGCCATGGTGGTGGCCGTGATCATGGTGATGATGATCGTGTCCGCAATCGGGGCCACAGGCATGGTCATGGTCATGATGATCGTGACCATGATGGTGGTGGTGATGGTCGTGATCGCAATCCGGACCGCAAACATGATCGTCGTGATCATGGTCGAGGAAATGCGGGTCGTTTTCGAGCGCACGTTCGAGGTTGAAGGCTCCCTGATCCAGCACGCGGGCAAGATCGACACCCGAGCGGCTGGTCTTGTAGATGCGGGCAGTCGGATTGATGGCGCGCACGACATCCTCGACGACTGCCAGTTCTTCCGGCGTGACGAGGTCAGTCTTGTTGATGAGAACGACGTCGGCAAAGGCGATCTGGTCTTCGGCCTCGCGGCTGTCCTTCAGGCGCAGCGGCAAGTGCTTGGCATCGACGAGTGCGACCACGGCATCGAGTTCCGTCTTGGCGCGGACATCGTCGTCCATGAAGAAAGTCTGGGCAACCGGGACCGGGTCGGCAAGGCCGGTGGTCTCGACGATGATACCGTCAAAGCGACCGGGACGGCGCATCAGTCCTTCGACGACGCGGATCAGGTCACCGCGCACCGTGCAGCAGACGCAACCGTTGTTCATCTCGTAAATCTCTTCGTCCGACTCGACGATGAGATCGTTGTCGATGCCGATTTCGCCGAATTCGTTGACGATGACGGCGTATTTCTTGCCGTGACTTTCTGAGAGAATGCGGTTCAGAAGCGTTGTCTTTCCGGCACCGAGATAACCGGTCAGCACGGTAACGGGAATGGGCTTTGCTGCTTGAGCTTCGGTGGTCTGGTCGGTCATAGGGAAACCTCGAAGGTTAAAGGCTTGCGCCGAATGGCATATGCATGGGGCGCCAGAAATCGTCCGCTCCATATAAGGGCAAGGCCGGGCGAGTTCAAAGGGTTTCGATGTTATAAAATCACGTCAAGCGGAGGTGCGCGGTATCGCAGACCGGATATCGGTTCTTGCAAAATCATCTCCGATATAGAGGAGCGGGCAGTCGAACTCCTTGGCCGTGGCATAGGCGAAGCAGTCGCCGAAATTGAGGTCCGCTTTATGAAAGCTTTCGCCTCATCGCGTGTAAGCTGTAGGCGATCAACCAGCGTTACCATGTTGCATGCGCTTCGGGGATACAAGGATCATTCCAGCGTGTTCGGGTCAAACCGTGCCACATCCTGCAGCAGCTCGATGATCCCCTTCACCGCATGGGCAACCAGTTGCTCGCCACGTTCCGCTGTTGCCGCCGAAGCATTGCCGGCGACGCCCTCGTCGTTGAGGTCGGACATCTTCCAGCCGAAGGCGTGCGGACCATAAGCGCGAAGGTGAGTAAAGTCGCGGGTAAATTCTGACTGGCGGGAGGTGAAGGCTTCAGCTTTTGCCATATCCACCTTGTCCGGCCACAGAGCCAGCATGACAGAGGTCTCGATGTCGCCGCCGTGGATGTCGATCGCCTTGTCCTCCGGAGCGATCCAGCCTTGAGGCTGGCCGAAACGTGTCCAACTTGTTGCGACGGCGAGCATTCCGAAACGTATCCGCGCTTCGGTTGCCACAATCGTCATCAGCGGCGAATTTCCGCCATGGGCGTTCAACATGACGAACTTTTTGATGCCCTGACGGTTTATGTCTTCGGCAATGCCGAGCCATCGATTGACGGCTTCGTCAAAGGCAAGCGTCCGGGTTCCTGCGACATCCATGTGCTCGACCGAATATCCGACGGGTTCGACCGGCAGAAAAGTGACCGGCAGTGTTGGCGGGAGCGCCGGGATGAGTCGCTGCACAAGGCCCTCCGCAATCAGCGTATCGGTGTCGAAAGGCAGGTGCGGACCATGCTGTTCGTGGGCGCCTAGGGGCAATACCGCAATCCAATCGCGCCTTTCTGTGGACGCAAGTGTCTGATCATTGTCACAAAAGCGCGGGTTTGGTTGCGGCATCTGGCGGTGGTTTCCCGGTTTCGTTATGGATATCGCGCACTAGTATAATGACGACCTTCACCAAGCAAAGCGGGCAGGGCCGATGAGCAAGAAAAAGGGCGAGAAGAAATCGAAATCTGGCAAGAAGAAAGAGCTTGCTGCACTTTCGGCGGCTGATCTCGCGCCGGCTATCACCCAGGCTGCTCGCTCGGTTCGCACTGCGCTCAGCCGCAGTATCTCCGACAGTGGTCTCTATGCCGGCCAGGACGGGGTTATCCTCGCACTCTCGGAAGATGACGGGCAGACACCCGGGCAACTGGCCGCGCGGCTTGGCGTGAAAGCGCCGACCATGACCCGCACGATCGGGCGCATGGAAGCGCAAGGTTTTGTCGAGCGCCGATCCGATGGGCATGATGGGCGGCTCACAAAGGTTCATCTCACCGAAAATGGCCTGAGAAGCGTCGAGTCTATCGGCCAATCCGTGGCCGATTGCGGTGCGATGGCGGTGAAAGGCTTTTCTGAAAAGGAAGTGCGCACGCTTTTGAAACTGCTGCGGGCTGTAGAGCACAATCTGCAGCCGGAATCAGACGAGGACTGACCGACTTTCGGCCCATTTCCTGCCTCTTGTACTTGTAAATTAAATTGTTTATTTAAAAAATTTAGTTCGCAAGGCCGGCGCCAGAAACCGGCTTTCAAGAAAAGCATTTGGAGGGGTTATGGCGCAGAAGGTTAAGCTTTCTACGATCGCAGACAGTCTCGGGCTTTCGACGGCAACAATTTCACTGGCACTCAGGGATAGCCCGCTCGTCGCAGCAGATACGCGCGACAAGATCAAGGAACAGGCGCGCGCGCTCGGTTACATCTACAATCGCAGGGCTGCCAGCCTCAGAACCTCGCGTTCCGGCATTATCGGTGTCGTCGTGCATGACGTGATGAACCCGTTCTACGGCGAAATCCTCAAGGCGATCGAGACCGAGCTGGACCGCAGCAGCCATACGTTCATTCTCTCCAACCATTACGACTCGGTTGAAAAGCAGCGCACCTTCATCGAGACGCTGCTACAGCTTGGTGGTGATGGCGTGATCATGTCGCCGGCGATCGGCACGCCGGTCGAGGATATCCGGCTCGCCGAGCAGAACGGCATGCCGGCCATTCTCGTGGCCCGTACGATGGACGGCGTCGACCTGCCGACCTACCGTGGCGATGACAGCTACGGTATCTCGCTTGCCACCAACCACCTGATCGGACTTGGCCACCGGGTGATTGCGATGATCGGCGGCACGGACCAGACATCCACCGGCCGCGACCGTTATCAGGGTTATGTCGATGCGCTGCGCAAGGCGAATATCGAGGTCGATCCAAGCCTTCGTATTCCCGGTCCGCGCACCATGCAGGGCGGGTTCGAAGCGGCGGTCAATTTCCTGTCGTTGCCGCAGAAGCCAACAGCAGCCGTCTGCTGGAACGACCTGGTGGCGATCGGGCTGATGAACGGCATTGCCCGCGCTGGACTGATCCCGGGACAGGACATTTCAGTTACCGGTTATGACGATCTGGAACAGGCATCGATTTCGACACCGTCACTGACAACCGTCTCGAACCAGCAGGCGGATGTCGGGCGTCTGGCAGCTCGCGCGCTGCTCGATCGTCTTGCCGGAAGCCACGAGCCGGATGGCCTGCATCTGATCAAGCCGGAAATGCGCATCCGCCAGTCGACATCGCCTTACAAGCCGCTTCGGGATCTCGCCAAGGCCTGAAAGGACTAGTAGGGTCTGATCGGGTTCACGCCGCTGCGCCTTCGAGCGTCGCCTTGCGGGCTGCGTAAACGCGCACGGCATCACCGAAAGCTTCGAACAGCGCGCGGGACGGTGCATCCGTCTCGGCCCAGTATTCCGGATGCCATTGCACGCCGACGGCAAAATTCTTGGCGTCGATAACGGACACCGCTTCGACTGTGCCATCTTCGGCGCGCGCTTCCACCTGAAGCCGCGGTGCCGTTTCAGAGATCGCCTGTCGGTGAAGGGAATTGACCTGTACTTCTCCCGCAGTGCCGAGATAACGGGCGATGCAGGAGCCTTCCGCGACGATCACCGGCTGGCGGATGGCGAATTTTCCGTCGCGGTCCGATACCTCCGGCGAGCGGTGGTCCCAGATGCCTGGTTGGTCCTGAATCTCGCTTGCAAGCGTTCCGCCGAGCGCGACGTTCAGCTCCTGAATGCCGCGGCAGATGGCGAGCAGCGGAATGCCGCGGTCGATTGCGCGGCGAATGAGCGGCAGGGAGGTCGCGTCGCGGCCCGGATCAAATGGACCGTCCGCATCCGTCGCTTCCTTGCCGTAAAGCGACGGATGGACATTGCTCACCGCGCCGGAAATCAGCACGCCATCGACCCGGTCGAGAATGGCGTCGGCCTCGTTACCTGTCTCGAAGGCCGGTACGATGAAGGACATCACATCGGCGACCTTAAGTGCTGCCGAAACATACTGGTTTGGCGCGGCGTGCCAGATGGCGCCCTCGATTTCGCGGATATCGGCAGGAACGGCGACAACGGATTTCGGCATATGAGAGGGCATGGCGGTTCCAGATTGAACGAGGCTAAGCAAGAGAAACAGAGAACGCCGCCAATTGCTAGAGGAATTGAGGCTGCAAAACCAGTCGCTGGCGGAAGCAAAGGCCGACGGTCACGCGGGCTTACATTATCTTCCTCTTTTTTGCGTTATGTCATGAAATGAGCCGCGCTTTGGTGGGACGCTGCAAGTGGTCCAATTAAAAGGAGACCTCCCCATGTTTGCCGCTCTTTCGCCCTATGTCGCTGGCCTCGTCATTATCTGGTGGCTTGTCGGGGCCTATGTCATCCCTCGCGACTTCATTCGCGCGCAGCGGGCCAAACGTGTGGCCGAATGCGCGAAGAGTGAGAAGCTTCTCCGTGGTTAAATGCGGTCTCGCATCAATGCTTTCTCAATAAAACTGAATCTGCCGAAATAATGGGCATATCTCGCTGAAAACAATTTATAATTAGAGTTTCGAACAATACAGACGAAAGTCTAATTCGTTCTAGGCGTTCCAACCGCCCGTTTGCCTTGCGGCTCGCTTGCAAGCCTCAAGGCAACATGTTTACCTCGTGATCGATGTCCGGCGGATTGGAGGATGCGCTGGAAGTCGATCATGATCGGGAGGATATTCATGGATCGTCGTCAATTCTTCAAGAAAGCTGGCGCAACCGGAGCAGGGGCGTTAGCCGCCGGGGCGCTGGCCACACCTGCAATCGCACAGTCAAATCCGAAAATAACCTGGCGCCTGACCTCATCGTTTCCGAAGTCGCTCGACACGATTTACGGCGGCGCGGATGATATGGTGAAACACGTGGCTGCAGCCACGGACGGGAATTTTACCATCCAGCCTTTTGCCGCGGGCGAAATCGTGCCGGGTCTGCAGGCGCTCGATGCCGTGACCAATGGCACGGTGGAAATGGCCCATACCTGCTCCTACTACTTCGTCGGCAAGGACCCGACCTTCGCCATCGGAAGCGCCATTCCGTTCGGTCTCAACGCGCGCCTGACCAATGCCTGGTTTTATCAGGGCAATGGCAATACGCTGATGAACGAGTTCTTTGCCAAGCATAATGTCTATGGCCTTCTTGCAGGCAATACCGGCGCGCAGATGGGCGGCTGGTTCCGCAAGGAGATCAATACCGTCGACGATTTCAAGGGCGTGAAGATGCGCATTGCCGGCATTGCCGGGCGGGTTCTGGAAAAGCTTGGCGCTGTCCCGCAGCAGATTGCCGGTGGCGATATCTATCCGGCGCTCGAAAAAGGCACGATCGATGCGGCTGAATGGATCGGTCCCTATGACGACCACAAACTCGGTTTCTTCAAGGTCGCGAAATACTATTATTACCCGGCCTTCTGGGAGGGCGGTCTGGCGATCCACTCGATGGTCAATCTGGACAAGTGGAATAGCCTGCCCAAGGCCTATCAGGCGGCACTGACCGACGCCTGCGCGTTCGCCAACACGAACATGATGGCAAAATACGATCTGAAGAACCCGACGGCAATCAAGCAGATCGTTGCGCAGGGAACGACGCTCAGGCCATTCAGTCAGGACATCCTCGAAGCCTGCTTCAATGCCTCTCTGGAGGTCTACAAGGAAATCTCCGCGACCAATGCGGACTTCAAGAAGATCTATGAGGATCAGGTTGCTTTCAAGAAGGAAGGGTATCTCTGGATGCAACTGTCGGAATACACATTCGACACGTTCATGATGATCCAGCAGCGTAACGGCAAGCTTTGACGGCTAGTCAACGACCCGCAAAACATAAGAAGCCCCGGAGCCAAACTCCGGGGCTTCTTATGTTTTGCGATACTGACCAAACCGGCCCGGTTGATGTCGGGCCTTTTTGTTGTCAGTTGAATTTTGGCGGTTCTGACAGGTTGGGCGCAGCGGGCTGGCCCGGCTGGGCCGGTGCGCCATCCATCGGCGGCAGGCCGAAGTTCGGCATTCCGCCGCCATCATTGCCGTTGCCGAAGCCCGGGACCTCGATCTTGATCGTGTCGAGGTCCACTTCCGGCGGTTTGTCCAGCCAGTAGGTCACGGATTCCGGCCAGAAGATCAGGATACCGACTAGGATGAGCTGCATGCCGAGCCACGGGATGGCTCCGAGATATATGTCCCTGGTCTTCACCGTCTTCGGTGCAATCGAACGCAGATAGAAGAGCGCGAAGCCAAAGGGTGGATGCATGAAGCTCGTCTGCATGTTGACGCAGAGCAGGACGCCGAACCAGATCAGGTCGATGCCGAGCGACTGGGCGACAGGCGCCAGAAGCGGCAGGACGATAAAGGCGATCTCGAAGAAATCGAGGAAGAAAGCCAGGAAGAAGACGAAGATGTTGACGAAGATCAGAAAGCCGATCGCGCCGCCCGGAATGTGAGAGAGCAGATGCTCGATCCAGAGACCGCCGTCCATGCCCTGGAAGACAAGGCTGAAGCACGTTGCGCCGACCAGAATGAAGACGACCATGGATGTGATCGTCATGGTCGAATGCATGGCCTGCTTGACGAGGTCCCATGTCAGGCGGCGGTGAAGCGCTGCGAGTACCATGGCACCGACGACGCCGAGCGCGCCTGCTTCCGTTGGCGTCGCGAGGCCAAGGAAAAGTGTGCCGAGCACGAGGAAGATCAGCACAATCGACGGAACCATGCCCCACAGGACACGAATGACGAGGGCAGCATTCAGCTCGCCACGCGCTTCTGGCGGCAATGGCGGTACATCCTTCGGCCGGACAATCGACAGGATGAAGATGAAGCCGAGGAAGATCAGGACCTGCAGGATCGAAGGGCCGATCGCACCGAGATACATGTCGCCGACCGAACGGCCCAGCTGGTCGGCAAGAACGATCAGAACGAGGGACGGCGGGATGACCTGGGTTATTGTGCCGGAGGCTGCAATGACGCCGGTCGCAAGCCGCGGGTTGTAGCCGTATTTCAGCATGATCGGCAGGGAGATCACGCCCATTGTGATGACCGATGCCGCAACCGTTCCGGTGATCGCACCGAGAATCGCGCCGACGATGATGACGGCATAGGCGAGACCGCCGGGAATGGCGCCGAACAGCTTGCCCGTGCCTTCCAGAAGATCTTCCGCCAGGCCGCAGCGTTCGAGGATCGCACCCATGAAGGTGAAGAACGGGATGGCCAGCAACAGGTCGTTGGAGACGATGCCGAAGATGCGTAACGGCAGGGCCTGCATAAAGGCAAAATCGAAATGGCCGGTGGCAATGCCGAGCAGGCCGAAGAAAAGTCCGACGGCCGACAGCGAGAAGGCGACCGGAAATCCATAGAGCATGAAGATGATCATGCCCAGGAACATGGCTGGCGGCATTATGCCGAATGCGAACATGGCTCTAATCCCCCCGAAGACTTACTGAAGCGGCTTTTCATAGGTCGTATCGACATCAAGCGTCCCGGTTAGACCGGCGATCCGCTTGATCAATTCCGAAAGACCCTGCAGCGCAAGCAGGAGGAAGCCTGCAACGATGACGAGTTTGACCGGCCAGCGAAGGAGGCCGCCGGCATTGGAGGACGTCTCTCCCTGCTGGAAGGAAAGGGAGAAGAACGGCCAGGAAAGCCATGCGAGATAGAGGCAGGCGGGGATCAGGAAGACGATCAGGCCCAGCGTGTCGATCCACAGTCGCTTGCGATCCGAGACGGCGCCATAGATCAGATCGACGCGAACATGTTCGTTGAGACGCAGTGTATGGGATGCGCCGATCAGCACAATAAAGGCGAAGAGATACCACTGTATCTCCAGCCAGCCGTTCGAGCTGTAGTTGAACAGATAGCGTATGAAGGCATTGCCGGCACTGATCAAGCAGCAGGCCAATACGAGATAACCGGAAAATTTCCCCAGCACCTCGCTCAAGCGGTCGATCAGACCGCTAAACCGCAGTAAAATTCTCATTCGTTCCCGCTCCCAACAGGTCCTTTTATCCCGCCTGTTCTGTGATGGCGATGTAAACCAAGGTCTAAGGAAAGAAAAGCGGAAACGATTGGCTCTAGCCGGTCATGGCCTCCGAAGCTCTAGACTCAAAACCACTTTCCGATGTCTTGCCCAGCTTCGGGGAGGAGGCTTATGGCGTATCGAATGTGGGCATCTTCCTTTACGCTTCGTTGAACACGTTTGGATATTCACCCCCATGGTCAAAGGGGTTAATCCGAGCAACAATCAATTCTTAAAGGGTTTTCTCCACTGTCGCGCGAAAGCCAAGGGAATGAGACCCGATGAAGGATTTGGAAGCGAAGACGCTGCCGACAGAGCTGTATCTGCCGTTCGTCGAATCGCTGTTCCACAATCGTGGAACGTTGTGGACCGGCATGGTCGTCCATATCCTGTCCTGCGCTATCATTTATGCCACGACGGGTGCCGAATTCTATCTTCTCCTGATTACTGTGTTCGTTACCGTATTTGCCTATCGCATCTACTGGTTCCGTCAATTCGACATGATCGACCGCAGCAAGCTTACCAAGAGCGAAATCGAATCCTGGGAATCGCGCTATGTACATGGTGCGGCTGCCACGGCTTTCCTGCTCGGTATCGGCAGTGCCTATGCTGTTCTTGTGCTCAGGGACATGCTGGCCGCATTCATGTGTATTGCGGTGACGATGGCTTCCATGGTTTCGATCGTCGGTCGCAACTATGGTTCTGCACGCGCCGTTGCGCTCCAGACAATTGGTTGCTGCCTGCCGCTCGTGCTCGCATGTCTCTTGACGGGAGAGATCTATCTCGCCCTCATCTCTCTTTTCCTGATCCCGTTCGGCCTGACGACACAATCCATGGCGAAGGGCGTGCGGGAGTTCCTGTACGAAAACGTTCTCGCCTCCCGGGAAATGACGCGGATCGCGGATCAGCTCGATATTGCGCTCAGTACAATGACCCATGCGTTGATCATGCTCGATGCCGATGGCCGCGTGCAGGTGATCAATCGCCGCGCCTGCGAGCTTCTGGAATTGCCGGATGCCAACGAACTGAAAGGCGCGGCATTCATCACTGTGTTGAGGCGAAGCGGGAAGTCGCTTTCGGATGATCTGTTACGGAAGATCGGTCAGCTGTCTACAGGGCAGTCGGGCAAGACGCTCCTGTGCATAAAGGAAACCGTCTACCTGGAATTCTCGCTCAGCCACCGCACAGACGGTGGCGTTGTCATGTTGTTCGAAGACGTCAGCGCTCGTGTGGCTGCCGAAGAAAAGATCTTGCATCTGGTGCGCTACGACACCCTGACCGGGTTGCCGACACGTGGTTACTTCGCGGAACTTGCCGCGCGACATCTCAGTGAGGGCGCCGCCGATCTGTTCGCGGCTTTCGTCATCTTCGACGTCGATGGCTTCAAGCATGTCAACGACATGCAGGGCCATGTCGTCGGTGATCGACTTCTTGCGTCGATATCTGAACGGCTTGTGCACAAGGCGGGCGAAGAGGTCATCGTTGGCCGTCTGGTTGGAGATGAGTTCGTTATTTTTGCAACGGATAAGGATCGCAGTGCGCTAGAGGCTCGCGTCAACGCCATCCAGGCTGAAATTCAGGGAAGCTACAAGATCGACAGGCTCGATCTCCCGGTCTTCATCAATGGCGGCGGCGTGATACTGGATAGCCACGACTTCGAGATGGAGGCTTGGCAGATCAAGGCGGATCTGGCTTTGAACGATGCGAAGTCGGTCGGTAACGGGACGCTGACGATGTTCCGGCCGGAGATGGATGCCCGTTATGTGGCGGAGCAGCGGCTGAAGGCCGATTTGCGCGCCGCGATAGAGCAGGGCGATCTGACCGTGGTCTACCAGCCGATGTATCGTCCGGACGGTTCGGAGATGGAGTGTTGCGAGGCATTGGTGCGCTGGTCGCATCCCGAGCGGGGCTTCATCGGACCAAACATATTTATTCCCATGGCCGAGAGCATGGGGCTGATCTCGGAAATCACCAGGTTCGTGCTGGATCGTGCCTGCGCCGACTGCGCGTCCTGGCAGAACGGAATCTCCGTCTCGGTCAATTTGTCCATCCACGATCTTCGTGGTGGTCAGATCGTGCCGCTGGTTGCGGATATTCTGGGGCGGAGAAAGCTTGATCCGACACGTCTGCATCTGGAAGTGACGGAGAGCTGCTTCATGGACGAGCCTGTGGTCGTCAGCGCGACACTCAGCCGGCTACGCGCGAACGGCGTGACGATTGCCATCGACGACTTCGGCACGGGCTTCTCAAGTCTCAGCTATCTCGACTCGCTGCCCATCGACATCGTCAAGATCGACCGCGCCTTCGTCCGCGATATCGGAACCGAGCCTCGCCGCCTCAAACTTCTCAGCGGTATCGTTCATCTGTCGCGTGAACTCGATCTTAGAATCGTGGTTGAAGGCGTGGAGACATTCGAGCAGCTCGAACTGGTCAAGAAGCATCGATTCGCCGATCTGGTCCAAGGTTACATCTTCTCGCCGCCGATCCCCGCGAATGCGATCGCCGAACTCAGCCAGAAGTCCGCTTCGGCTCGCCGGCTCGCCAGCCGGCAGAATCGTCGCGACAAGGGCGCAGAACCACGCGCTTTCGGAACGACGGGCTGACCTTACCCGCTTTTGTCGCAGCCCCACTTTCTAAAGCAGGCTATCTTGAAATGTAACGGATAACTTGTTGTTAACCATAAGTTTTAAAAGACTGTTAATCATGATCTTCGCCATTGCGATCACGCCTGATTTTAGGGTTAATCAATCGTTAACAGCGATGGGTAGCCCAGATGTCAGTGGTTCAGAGTTTTTCAGACAAGGCATTTTCCGAAAAGCTGCTCTCGGCACTCGATCACATCGAGTATCGCCGTATTGAAGGGCAAGAGGATTTCGAAGATGTGGCGCGGTTGCGCTACAAGGCCTACAAGGCCCAGAACGTGCTGCCCGTCGGTGCGAGCCACCTGCTGGACGAAATCGATTTCGTGCCACATGCCTATGTCTTCGGCATCTACTATTATGAAGAGCTGATCTCGACCGTTCGGGTCCATCATGTCACTTCGGAGCACCGGACCTGCCAGTCTGTTGGGGTTTTTCCCGATGCTGTGAACGAATTGCTTGATTCGGGACTCACGTTCATCGATCCGGCCCGCTTTGCCGTCGATCCGGAAGTCGTTGGTGAACTGCCGGCGATTCCCTACATCACGCTTCGTCCGACGATCATGGCGGCGATCCATTTCGACACCGACCGCGTGCTTCAGCATATCCGCCCCCCGCATGCGGCATTCTACAAGCGGGTCTTTCTTGCCGACACGATCGTGCCGCCAACGATCGCGCCGATGTACGGGTTCGAGTTGACGCTGCTGGCCTCGCGGGTGCGTGACGTGCGCCCCCAATTGATGCGCCGCTTCCCGCTGTTTCAGTCGGAGGCCTATGAGCGGCGTCTGATGTTCGCCGAGCGTCCAGCAATGTTGTCACCGCCGCTGACTGTACTGCCAACGGCAAGATTTGCCAGCCGCCCCAGCTCGCCGGAAATGGCATTCCTGCGCTGAATTCGATCGTGTCTGCGAACAGGCTGGCTGGCTGCGCGAAGCCATTGCGCTCTGCGGTTGTTTGTGTATTCCTGATATAGCCCGAGTTCGATAACGGGCCGCTGGGAGAGTTGGGCCTTCGGATGATCGGGGGTTCGATATGCGGAGATCAGGGAGAGGCTTGATGGACGATCATCACCATGGACCGGTAGAGACCGGTGCGCCGATGGATCACATGGCGCATGAGCAGACCTACGAGTTTTTTCTGGCCGCAGCGAAATGGGGCACGATGACCATCGTCGCGCTGCTGATCGCCATGGCGGGCGGCTTTTTCGGCGGGCTTGGCCTGATCGGTGGTCTTGTTCTGTTCATCATCCTCAATATCGCCGGCGTTTTTCTGCTGCGGTAGCGGCTGACTGCCTACCCGCTTTTGTGGGCAGGATTTGGCAAGTGGAAAAATCTCATAAGGCTTTGACGACGACATTGTTTCGTCGTTCAGGATCAGTGAACAATCCGTTTCGGCCAATCCGGCATTCCCGGACTAACGAAAGCCGCTCCGGCATGCCATGTAAGCGTCAACAATAGTTTCACACGCTTACGCCGGAGTGCCTCATGAAGAAGATCGGATTTCTCTCTTTCGGCCATTGGACGCCGTCGCCTCAGTCGCAGACCCGCTCCGCGGGCGATACGTTGCTGCAGTCCATCGATCTTGCCGTTGCCGCCGAAGAACTCGGTGCCGATGGCGCCTATTTCCGCGTTCACCATTTCGCCCGGCAGCTGGCATCACCTTTTCCGCTGCTTGCGGCGGTTGGCGCCAAGACCAGCAGGATCGAGATCGGTACCGGCGTCATCGACATGCGCTACGAGAACCCGCTTTACATGGCGGAGGATGCGGGCGCTGCCGACCTAATATCGAAGGGGCGCTTGCAGCTAGGCATCAGCCGCGGCTCGCCGGAGCAGGTCATCGATGGGTGGCGCTATTTCGGTTACGAGCCGGAAGAGGGCAAGAGCGATGCGGATATGGGTCGTCGTCATGCGGAAGTGTTCCTAGACGTGTTGAAGGGCGAGGGCTTCGCCAAACCCAATCCGCGGCCGATGTTCCCGAACCCGCCCGGCATGCTTCGGCTGGAGCCGCATTCCGAAGGGTTGCTTGAGCGTATCTGGTGGGGAGCCGGCTCGAATGCGACGGCGGTCTGGGCCGCGCAGAAGGGCATGAACCTGCAGAGCTCGACCCTGAAGGATGATGAAACCGGTGAGGCTTTCCACATCCAGCAGGCAAAGCAGATCCGTGCCTATCGCGAAGCGTGGAAAGAGGCAGGTCATGACCGCGAGCCCAGGGTTTCGGTCAGCCGCAGCATCTTTGCACTGGTTGACGACCGCGACCGGGCCTATTTCGGTCGCGGTGGCAAGGAGGATGATTCCATCGGTTTCATCGATGAGAAAACACGGGCGATCTTTGGCCGGTCCTATGCTGCGGAGCCGGATGTGCTGATCGAAGAATTGCGCAAGGACGAGGCGATTGCCGAAGCTGACACTTTGCTGCTGACTGTGCCCAACCAGTTGGGCGTCGAGTACAATGCGCATGTGATCGAGGCTATCCTCAAGCACGTCGCGCCGGCTCTTGGCTGGCGCTGACGGCTTCAGCAGCAACCTGAAACAACAATGCCGCCCGAAGGTTCGGGCGGCATTTTCAATTCAATCGCGGAAATGTCGCGCTGTAAACGCGATCAGGCGCTGCCGCCACGTGTACGCGCCGCGCCATCGACGGCGGGCTTGTAGTTCGGGTCGAGCCGAACAGCGTGCGAATAGGATTTGTTGGCGCGGGCGCGATCTCCGCGACGTTCGTAAACCAGCGCCTGGTTGGCCCAGGATTCCGCGATCTTGTCGTTCAGCTCGATCGCATGGTTGAAGTCGGCGAAGGCGTTGTCGTCGTCGTTCAGAGCGACATAGGAAATGCCGCGGCCGTTATAGGGTTCCGGCGAGCTGGACGAAAGGGATATGGCCTTGGAGAAGTCCTCGATCGCCTGTGCATGCTGCCCGCGGACCTGATAGATCAAGCCGCGGTTGTGATATGCGCGGCCATCGGTCGTATCGAGCTGGATCGCCTTGTTGAAGTCGTTGAACGCTTCATCGTTGCGGCCGGCCTGGCGATAGATATTGCCGCGACCGATATAGGCGACGTCATAGTTCGGGTTGATCTGCAGCGCGCGGTTATAGTCGTTTGCTGCATCGACCGGCTTGCCCATGTTGCGATAGACGAGCGCACGGTTGGCATAGGCCTGATAGAACTGCGGATTGAGCTGGATCGCGCGATTGAAATCATCCACGGCGCGCTTGAATTCACCGGCGCGACCATAGGCCGAGCCGCGGCTATTGTAACCTTCAGGATCCTGCGGGTTTGACTGGATGACAGACGACAGGGAGGCAATGTTCTCCTGAGAACCCTGCGCGCGGTCGACGCGGATGACGTCAGTCGTCGTTGGCCCCGTGGCGCATCCCGCCAAGCTGGCCATGCCGATAATCATGACCGTGATCAAAGCCCGAGAGCGAAACGTGTTCATGAACGGCTGGCTGGAAAATTCGATTCCATCGGTAGCAACGGAAGTCTTGGCGGCCATCAGGCGCAGGTCCTTGTCTCGGCAGTGAGTCTAATCGACCCGGTGCAATGAAAAAAGCGGCGGCGCCTAAAGTCGCCACCGCTCCATAATCACATAAAAGCGTCTAAAAGACGGCCGATTAACGAGCCGGACGCGGCGTGGACGGCAGCAGGCCTTCGCGCTGCATGCGCTTGCGAGCCAGCTTGCGAACGCGACGAACGGCTTCAGCCTTTTCGCGTGCACGCTTTTCAGACGGCTTTTCGTAGTAATCGCGCATTTTCATTTCGCGGAAAACACCTTCGCGCTGCAGCTTCTTCTTGAGAGCGCGGAGAGCCTGATCAACGTTGTTGTCGCGGACAAGTACCTGCACGTGAAATCCCGTTCCTTTGGTTTGTTGTTCGCCCCGGTCAGTGACTGATTTGAAGGCGAAAGAATAGTGATGCCCGGCGTCAGGCCGTGCGATTGGTGATGGCAGATAGCAGATGAGTCCGAGTAAGTCCAGATGTACCGTGGTGGTTGGTGTGAAAAATGGTTGCGGTTGGGGAAAGCCTCGCGTCCTGACCGGTGCGCGCGCCGTGAAGCTTGCGCTTAAATCCGTCGCAGCCGCTGACGAGGTTCGTTTCCTCACCAGGTGATGGCGGCGAAAAATATTAACTCAAAGTTGTGCTTCTGATTTTCTGGATGCGGATTTAGGTTGTGTAGAATGTCCCAAAATTCGAATGCCTATAATCCCGGGCCGTACTCAAACGCTCGCTCCCTCCCATGTGATTGCGTTCCGGCCAGGCCGGAAAAGACTGGCTCGTCTGGAGCAAGCGGCGTGGATGGAGCCGTTGGCGAAAACAAAAGCAAAGGAAGGTGAATAGGGAAGGCATTCTCACTTTCGAGACGGTGTCGAAACAATCTTGCGATGCGTCGCAATATGGCCATTGCGGCGCATATTGATTTGCGATGGGTATGCCACTACCCAGTTCAATGCGGCCGCGAGGCGCTTGAGGTGGAGCAAGGAAGAGAGGCCAGATGCGCAAATATTCGGTTTTCGCCATCGCCCGCGAGGCAATGCGCGCCCACAAGGGATGGGAGGCGCAGTGGACATCTCCCGAACCGCGCTCGAGCTATGACGTGATCATTGTCGGTGCCGGTGGTCATGGACTGGGGGCCGCCTACTATCTTGCGAAGGAGCACGGCATCACCAATATCGCGGTGATCGAAAAAGGCTGGCTCGGCGGCGGCAATACGGGCCGCAATACCACCATCATCCGCTCCAACTATCTCTATGAAGAGAGTATGGATATCTATGAGCATTCCCTGAAACTATGGGAAGGCCTGAGCCAGGATCTCAATTACAACGTCATGTATTCGCCGCGCGGCGTGATGATGCTGTCGCACAACATCCATGATCAGCAGTCATTCAAGCGGCATATCAATGCCAACCGTCTCTATGGCATCGACAATGAATGGCTGACCCCGGAACAGGCCAAGGCCTTCGTGCCGGTTCTCGATATCTCCAAGACAGCGCGTTATCCGATCAACGGTGCGGCCCTGCAGCGTCGCGGCGGCACGGCCCGTCACGATGCCGTCGCCTGGGGCTTTGCCCGCGCGGCAGCCGATCGCGGCGTGCATATTATCCAGAACTGCGAAGTCACCGCTATCCGACGCGGCCCGAATGGCGAGGTCCAGGGCGTCGAGACGTCCAAGGGCTTTATTGGCGCAAAGAAGATCGGCGTTTCCGCCGCCGGCCATTCCTCCGTCGTCATGGAGATGGCGGGTGTACGCGTGCCCCTGCATTCCAATCCGCTGCAGGCGCTTGTGTCGGAACCGATGAAGCCCATTTTTCCCTGCGTGGTCATGTCGAACACGGTGCATGCCTATATCTCTCAGTCCGACAAGGGCGAGCTGGTGATCGGCGCCGGTACCGACCAGTACAATTCCTATTCACAGACCGGTGGCCTGCAGATCATCACGCACACGCTGGATGCAATCTGCGAACTCTTCCCGATGTTCCGCCGGGTGAAGATGATGCGCCAGTGGGGTGGTATCACCGACAACACGCCGGATCGCTCGCCGATCCAGAGTGTGACGCCGGTGCCGGGCCTGTTCGTCAATTGCGGCTGGGGTACTGGCGGCTTCAAGGCAACGCCGGGATCGGCCAATCTCTTCGCGCATCTGATCGCCAGGGGGGAGCCGCACAAGCTTGCGGCCGGCCTGACGCTCGACCGGTTCCGCACCGGGCGCCTGATCGACGAAGCGGCGGCTGCCGCCGTGGCGCATTGATAATAGGGGACACATGACATGCTTCTGATCCATTGCCCCTATTGCGAGGAAGAGCGCTCGGAGCTGGAATTCCGCTGGGCCGGAGAGGCGCATATCGCGCGGCCGGAAAACATCGCGGCGATTTCCGACGAGGAATTTGCGGAATATTTCTTCCTGCGCAACAACGAAAAAGGCCTCACCTATGAACGGTGGCGGCATATCCATGGCTGCGGTCGGTTCTTCAATGCGGCGCGCGATACGGTGAGCGACAGATTTCTGATGGCATACAAGGCAGGCCTGCCGAAGCAGCCGGTGCCGGTGGCTGAAAAGTTTGCCGCGATCGCCGAGGAGAAATCTGTCGAGACCTGGGAACAGACGGAAGGAGACGCACGATGAGCGCTTCTTCCAATTCCGGCGCATTCCGCATCAAGGGTGCCGGCCGTCACACCCCGGCCCGTACTGCACGTTTCACCTTCGACGGCAAGAGTTATACAGCACTTGAGGGCGATACGGTTGCCTCCGCGCTTCTGGCGCATGGCGTTCACCTTCTCGGCCGCTCGTTCAAATATCACCGCCCGCGCGGCATCCTGACGGCCGGCCCGGAAGAGCCGAATGCACTGCTCGATGTCTCGCGTGATGCTGCCCGCCGCCAGCCGAATGTGCGCGCCACGGTTCAGGAAGTGTTTGACGGCGCAAAGATCGCCTCGCAAAACCGCTGGCCATCGCTGAAATACGATATCGGCGCATTCAACGATGCGCTGTCGCCATTTTTCGCCGCGGGTTTTTACTACAAGACCTTCATGTGGCCGAAGGAGGCGTGGCACAAGATTTACGAACCGATCATCCGCCGTGCCGCCGGCCTCGGTGTTGCGCCGACGGAAGATGACCCGGATCATTATGCAAGCCGCTATGTGCATTGCGACGTGCTGATTGCCGGTGCCGGCGTGGCCGGCCTGACGGCGGCTTTGTCTGCTGCCGCGACCGGCAAGAAGATCATTCTGGTCGATGAGCAGCCGGAAGTCGGCGGGGCGCTGCATTCCGATACGTCGACCAAGATCGACGGGCAGAATGGTTATGACTGGGCGCAGGCCACGGCAGCCAAGCTCAAGGCCATGCCGAACGTGACGGTGCTGACCCGCACAACGGTGTTCGGTTATTACAATCACGGTTTCCTCGGTCTTGTCGAACGGGTGACCGACCACGTCGCCAAGCCTTCCAGGGATGCCCCGCGCGAGCGCCTGTGGCAGGTGCGGACGAAAAAGGTCATCCTCGCCACCGGCTTCATCGAGCGGCATATGGTATTTGCCAACAACGATCGTCCCGGCATCATGCTGGCCTCGGCTGCGCGCACATTCCTCAATCATCACGGCGTTGCCGTCGGCCGCAATGTCGGCGTTTATGCCGCCCACGATTCCGCTTATGAGGCGGCCTTCGATCTGAAGCGTGCCGGTGTTTCCATCGCCGCGATTGTCGATAACCGTGACAAGCCGGGCGAAGCGGTTCTGGCGGAAGCCCGCACGCTCGGCATCGATGTTCTGACCGGGCATTCGGTCGTCGACACGTCGGGTCGGTTGCGGATCAATTCGATGACGGTTGCCCGCAACGGCAATTTCGACCGACGCAAGATCAAGGTGGATGCGCTGATCGTATCGGCCGGATGGACGCCCTCCGTGCACCTGTTTTCACAGTCTCGCGGAAAGCTTAAATTCGATGAGGCGAACCAGCGTTTCCTGCCGGATGTCTATGAGCAGAAGTCTATCTCGGTCGGCGCCTGCAACGGTACGGACGATCTGGCCGAACTGATCGACGAGGCCATCACGGCGGGTGGCGGACGGTTGGTGCTTTCCGGTGAGAACCGGTTTGAGTGGACTGGTGGCATGATCGGCGCGGCTGAGGGCGCCGGGCCGGACCACGCGGTGAAGGCTTTTGTCGATTTTCAGCACGACGTGACGGCCAAGGACATCCGCCTTGCCGTGCGCGAAGGCATGCATTCGATTGAGCATATCAAGCGCTTCACCACCAACGGTATGGCCTCGGATCAGGGCAAGCTATCCAACATGCACGGCCTCGCCATCGCTTCGGAAATGCTTGGCCGACCGATCCCGCAGGTCGGCCTGACAACGTTCCGTGCGCCCTATACACCGGTGACCTACGGCACGCTGATCAACCATTCGCGTGGCGACCTTTTCGATCCGGCGCGCAAGACGCCGATGCATGCGCTCGAAGAGACGGCAGGCGCCGAGTTCGAGGATGTCGGCAACTGGAAGCGCGCCTGGTATTTCCCCAAGCGCGGCGAGGACATGGCAGCCGCCGTCAGCCGCGAGTGCAAAGTGGTACGCGACGCAGCGGGTGTGTTCGATGCCTCGACGCTCGGCAAGATCGAGGTGGTGGGGCCGGATGCGGCGCAATTCCTCAACCTGCTCTATACGAACGCATGGGATACGCTGAAGCCCGGCAAGTGCCGCTACGGCATCATGACCCGCGAGGACGGCTTCATCTATGATGACGGTGTTGTAGGGCGTCTGGCGGAAGACCGTTTCCATGTGACGACCACGACCGGTGGGGCGCCGCGTGTGCTCAACCATATGGAAGACTATCTGCAGACGGAATTCCCGCATCTGAAGGTCTGGCTGACATCTACCACAGAACAATGGGCGGTGATCGCGGTGCAGGGGCCGAAGGCGCGGGAAATCATCGAGCCTTTCGTCGAAGGACAGGATCTGTCGAACGAGGCTTTCCCACATATGAGCGTTGCCGAGTGTACGGTCATGGGAGTGCCGGCGCGGTTGTTCCGCGTCTCGTTTACTGGCGAGGTCGGCTACGAAATCAACGTGCCTGCCGATTTCGGGCCGGCGGTCTGGAAGGCGATCTGGGAACGAGCGGAAGGCATGGGGGCCTGCCTCTACGGCACCGAGACCATGCATATTTTGCGCGCGGAAAAGGGCTATCTCATTGTCGGCCAAGATACCGACGGCACGGTGACGCCCGACGATGCGGGTTACGGCTGGGCTGTCTCGAAGAAGAAGATCGACTTTGTCGGTATTCGTGGCCTCAAGCGTCCGGACCTTGTCCGCGAGGGGCGCAAGCAACTCGTCGGGCTTTTGACCAGGGACCCGAAGGAGGTGCTGGAAGAGGGTGGCCAGATCGTTGCCGATCCGAATCAGCCGAAGCCGATGACCATGCTCGGGCATGTCACGTCGTCCTACTGGTCGGAAAATCTTGGCCGGTCGATCGCGATTGCATTGGTTGCCGGTGGACGGTCGAGGATGGGCGAAACACTCTATGTGCCGATGGCCGACAAGACGATTGCCGTCGAAGTGACCGACATGGTGTTCTTCGACAAGGAAGGAGGCCGTATCAATGGCTGAGCTTGGTTTCAATATCGCAACCCGTAGCCTTCCGCTTTCCGCTGCTCACGGCGGGTCTGCCACCGTGAAGCTGGAGCCGGTGGCACCTGCTACGCGCATTGCTCTTCGTGTCCGCCCGGAAGACGTGGCGGCTCTGTCCGGTGCGCTCGGCGTGGATCTGCCTGTGAAGCCGAAAACCTCTGCCTTTGCCAACGGGCGCACAGCGCTCTGGCTCGGGCCGGATGAATGGCTGGTGATCGACGAGGGAGAGAGCGGGCTGATGACCGCCGCGGCCAATTCCGGGGCGCTGCATTCGGCCACCGATATTTCCCACCGCAATACGGCAATCCTTGTCTCAGGACCGAGGGCTGCGGATGCGATCAATGCCGGTTGCGCGCAGGATCTTTCGCTCGACATCTTTCCTGTCGGCGCCTGCTCGCGCACGCTGTTCGGCAAGGTGGAAGTCGTGTTGCTGCGGACCGCCGAGGACGCGTTTCGGGTGGAAGTCTGGCGGTCGTTCTCCGACTACGCCTTCGCTCTTCTGGCGGAAGGCGCGAGGGACGCGGCGCTTTAAAAATCCGGTCTTCGACCATCGCCTAACTTGATCTTGCCCGATCAATATCGCACCCTCCCGGATCAAAACGGGAGGGTTTTTCATGCCGGAGATTCAATGGATCTTGCTTGGGCTTGCCGCAGCGATCGCGGGGGGAGCGATTGCCGCGAAGCTGGCTGGTATTGAGCTCTGGAAAGGCGTGCTTGTCGGAGGTGTCGCTGCGGTCGCCGCACTTCTGGCGTCTTTCGCGCCGGGCATCGACCGCAATCTCACCATGCCGATGGCGGGGTTGATTGCGGCGGGCATCGCGGGCTCCGCGGTCGGGCTCACCGCTTCGCGAACCGCGCCGATCGTCATAGGAACCGCAGTTCCACCACTCCTTGGCCTGCTGATGCTGAGCTGACCGGTGCATCGCTCTCGTAGCGGCCACGATCAGGCGGTCAGTCAGCTTCGGCAAAACTCTGGGAGGAGCTCGTGAAGATACGTGCAGCCGTCTTGCGGCAATCGCCTGTCCTGCCGCCGTTTGCCATCAGCAGGCCGCTTTCCATCGAAGAACTGGACCTTGACCCGCCAGGGCGCGAAGAGGTGCTTGTGCGCATCGGGGCCGCGGGGCTCTGCCATTCCGATCTTTCCGTCATCAATGGGGATCGCCCGAGGCCGATGCCTATGGCGCTCGGGCATGAGGCTTCCGGTATCGTGGAGGCTGTCGGTCCAGGTGTCCATGATCTGGTGCCGGGCGATCACGTGGTGATGAGTTTCGTGCCGAGCTGCGGCCATTGCCTTCCCTGCGCTGAAGGCCGTCCGGCGCTTTGCATTCCCGGCGCGGAGGCGAATGGCAAGGGGGTGTTGCTGTCGGGAAGCCGCCGGCTGGTTTGTGATGAGGTTGCGGTCAACCATCACCTCGGCATATCCGGCTTTGCCACGCATGCGGTTGTTTCCCGTCACTCGGCGATCAAGATTGATCGCGATCTGCCTCTGGCGGAAGCGGCATTGTTCGGCTGTGCCGTGCTGACGGGAGTGGGTGCCGTCGTCAACACCTGCAAAGTACAGCCGGGACAGAGCGTCGCCGTGGTCGGTCTCGGCGGTGTCGGTCTTGCTGCAGTGCTCGGCGCGCTTGTGAGCGGCGCGGAGCGGGTGATCGCTGTCGATCTGGCTCCGGCAAAACTCGAGGCTGCGCTCAAGCTCGGTGCCACGGATGTCTTTCTGGCAAACGATGCGGATGTGGTTGAAAAGATCCGTGAAGCGACAGGCGGCGGCGTCGATCATGCGCTTGAGATGGCCGGTTCGACGCGAGCCTTTGATCTCGCATACCGTATCACGCGCCGGGGAGGGGCGACAGCAACCGCAGGTCTCGCCAACCCAGTCAGTCAGTTCGCCATTCCGGCGGTCAGTCTCGTGGCTGAGGAACGGCGCGTGCTCGGCAGTTATCTCGGCGGCTGTGTACCCAGCCGCGATATACCACGCTTCATCGGCCTCTATCGGCGCGGAAGACTGCCGGTAGACCGGCTGCTATCATCGACCGGGCCGCTGGAGGAGATCAACGAAGCCTTTGACCTGTTGCACGAAGGCAAGGTCATCCGGCACGTCATCACCTTTGACTAGACGCCCTCCGGGCGATCCTTCGGATCGAACTGCACGATGGTGATCCAGCTCGCCGTGAGTGCCGGTTTCTTCTCGTTTTCGATTTCGACCGAAACCTCATAGGTGGTCATCAGCATGCCACCGCCGCGAAACCTGCAGTCGGACAGGGTGAAATGCCCGCGCACGCGGATGCCCGATTTGACCGGCGACATGAAGCGGACACGGTCGAATCCGTAATTGATGCCCATCGTTTGTTCGCGGATTTTCGGAACGGTGCCGAAATTCATCGCGGAAAGCAGGGACAAGGTGAGGAAGCCGTGGGCGATGGTACCGCCAAAGGGACTTTCGGCTGCCGCTCGCTGCGGATCGACATGGATGAATTGATGATCAAGCGTCGCATCGGCGAACTGGTTGATCATGGTCTGGTCAACGGTGATCCACTCGGACACGCCGAGTTCCTGACCCACAAGTCCCGGCACGTCGGCCAGCGAAATCTCACGCATTCAGCACACCGCTTTTATCGTCGTTTTAAAGCTATAGCCCGTGAGCCGCAGCATTACCTTTTCAGGCAGAAGCTGACGGAGCGGGAAGGAAGGAGGTTCGTCCAAGGTTTGTCCGAGAGCAGATCCTGCCAGCCCGTGCCGGGCAGGATAAACTCAGCATCTTCATGGCCCCGGTTGAAGAGGATTGCAAGACGGGTCGAACGGCCTGATGAGCGGTCGTCCGTCGCAACGACCATGCCCATCAGCCTGTTTTCGGCATTCTCCCAGTCACAGACCTGCATGGGAGAACCCGAAGGAGCCAGCCATTCGACATCGCCATTGCCGGCGAAGAAGTCCGTTTCAGAAAAGACCGAGAAACGCCTGCGAATATCGGCGAGCAGCGCCGTGTGCCGGACCAGTTCCATATCCAGCTCTTCCCAGTCCATCCAGGTGATCTCGTTGTCCTGGCAATAGGCATTGTTATTGCCGCGTTGGGAGCGGCCGGCCTCGTCGCCCATGGTGAGCATGATCGTGCCGCGGCTGGCAAACAAGGTGGAGAGAAGGGCGCGGACATCGCGGAAACGGCGCTCCTTCACAGCGGGATCGGCGGGGAGGCCTTCCGCACCGTTGTTCCAGGAATAGTTCTCGTTATGGCCGTCGCGGTTGTCCTCGCCGTTGGCGTCATTGTGCTTGTGTTCGTGCGAGACGAGGTCGAACAGGGTGAAGCCGTCATGGGCGGCAAGGAAATTGACGCTGCGGGTGCCGCCGGATTTTTCAAAGATATCCGATGATCCGGCAAGCCGGGTGGCGAACGCTCCTGTCATCCAGTGATCGCCACGCCAGTAACGGCGCATGTCGTCGCGGGCACGGTCGTTCCATTCGAGGAAGGGGGCGGGGAATTTGCCGAGTTGGTAGCCACCGGGTCCGATATCCCAGGGTTCGGCAATGAAGACGCGGTCCTTTATCACGTCATCGGATAACATGGCCGTCAGCGTCTCGCCATTCGGATCGAAACCATCTGCAGTGCGGCCAACCACCGGGGCCAGATCGAAGCGGAAGCCATCGACGCCGGCATGTTCGACGAAGTGGCGCAGCGTATCGACAATCAGTTGTCGGACGACAGGATGATCGGCGGCAACCGTGTTGCCGGTGCCGGTGTCGTTGACCAGTGCGCCCGGATCATGCGGCAGATGACGGTAATAGGCGAGATTGTCGAGGCCGCGCATTGATAGCGTCGCGCCGTACCGGTCGCTTTCGCCGGTGTGGTTGAAGACGAGGTCTAGGATGGTGCCGATACCCTCTTCACGCAGTTTGGCAACGGTCTCGCGCAGCTCCTTCATGCCGCCGGGGCACAAACGCGGGTCGAGCGCCATGAAAGCGATCGGATTGTAGCCCCAGCCGTTGGTCAATCCCAGCGGCGGCAGATGACGCTCGTCGACCCATGCGGTGATCGGCATGAGTTCTATGGCCTCGACGCCGATTGCTTTCAGATGGGTGATGATCGCTGGATGGGCGAGCGCTGCGACGGTGCCGCGGATCTTCTCGGGGATATCCGGATGCAGGATGGTGAAGGGTTTAACCGCGATTTCGTAAACGAAGCCGCCGGGTGGCAGAAGTGGTGCGGCTCTGTCTGCCTCCACGTCCTCCGTGACGATTGCCCGAGGCACGAGGCTGGCGGTATCCAGCTCGTAGGTGGCCAAGTCGTGGTCGGCATGAAACGGACGGTCGAGTTCCTTCGCGTAAGGATCGACGAGAAGCTTTGATGGATCGAACCATAGCCCCTTGTCTGGATCATAAGGTCCGTAAGCGCGGTAGCCGTAACGCTGACCGGCGCCGATGCCTTCGATCGAGACACGATGGATGTCACCGGTGCTGCGAACCATATCGTGGCGGGCGGTTTCGTCATCGCTCTCAGAGTCGAACAGGCAGAGTTCGACCTTTTCGGCAGACGAGGACCAGACAGCGAAATCCACGCCGGTCGGGGTGAGGGTTGCACCGAGTTTTGATGTCACTGTCGAGGGCATGCGATACCCCCCTCTGCCCTGCCGGGCGTCTCCCCCTCAAGGGGGGAGATCAGCTGGAAGCGCGATCTTCGTGCCGCCCTATAAAAAAGCGCTGCGAATGATGCTTCGAAGATGGGCGACGCGTTGCAACGAGTGATCTCCTCCCTTGAGGAAGAGATGCCCGGCAGGGCAGAGGGGGGTAATGACATCCGCGACCTCCGGGCTTGCTGTCTCAGAGCGTCACGTAATCACCGTCGGAGCATCACGGCCGGAGCGTTTCTTGAGTTCCGAGATCTCGTCGGCGACGGCGATCAGGTCGGCGAGCGCGACTTGTGTGTCGATATCATGCTTGGAGGCATCCGCTTCGTAGCGTTCGACATAGACACGGATGGTGGCGCCCGAGGTGCCGGTGCCCGAGAGGCGGAACACGACGCGGCTGCCGCCTTCGAACAGGACGCGGATGCCCTGGTTCTTCGAAACAGAGCCGTCGATCGGATCGTGATAGGCAAAGTCATCGGCGGCGGCGACCTTCAGCGAACCAAAGTTCTGGCCGGGCAGCGAGTCGAGCTTTTCGCGCAGCGCGGTCATCATGCCGTTAGCGGCGTCGGAATCCACTTCCTCATAGTCGTGGCGAGAATAGTAGTTGCGGCCGTATTCAGCCCAATGGCCTTTGACGATCTCGGCAACGCTTTCGTTGCGGCCCGCCATGATGTTCAGCCAGAAGAGCACCGCCCAGAGGCCGTCCTTCTCGCGCACGTGGTCAGAGCCGGTGCCGAAACTTTCCTCGCCGCAGACGGTCGCCTTGCCGGCGTCGAGCAGGTTGCCGAAGAACTTCCAGCCGGTCGGGGTCTCGTACATGCCGATGCCTAGCTTTTCGGCGACCCGGTCGGCGGCAGCGCTGGTCGGCATGGAGCGGGCTATGCCGGCGATGCCCTTGGCATAACCGGGAGCGAGCGTCGCATTGGCGGCGATGATCGCGAGGCTGTCGGACGGTGTGACGAACATGCCCTTGCCGACGATCATGTTGCGATCGCCGTCGCCATCGGAGGCGGCGCCGAAATGCGGGCCGTCCTTGCTCATGACATCGTCATAAAGTTCCTTGGCATGAACGAGGTTCGGGTCCGGGTGATGGCCGCCAAAATCCGGCAGCGGAGTTGCGTTGCGGACCGAGCCTTCCGGTGCACCGAGGCGGTTCTCGAGGATCTCCGTGGCGTAGGGACCGGTGACGGCGCCCATCGAGTCGATGACGACGCGCACGCCGCTGGCGATGAGTGCGCGGATGGCACCAAAGTCGAAAAGCTGTTCCATCAGTTCGGCATAATCGGCAACCGGGTCGATCACCTCGACGTCCATGCCGGCGACCTTGAACGTGCCGACCTTGTCGAGATCGAGATCAGCCGTATCGGCGATCTTGTAGGTGTCGATGACTTTCGAGCGAGCGTAGATGGCATCGGTGATTTTTTCCGGCGCCGGGCCGCCATTGCCGATATTGTACTTGATGCCGAAATCTTCGTTCGGGCCGCCGGGGTTGTGGCTGGCGGACAGCACAATGCCGCCGAAGGCGTGATATTTGCGGATGATGTTGGAGGCGGCGGGCGTCGAAAGGATGCCGCCCTGGCCGACCATGACCTTGCCGAAACCTGCGGCGGCGGCCATCTTGATCGCCTTCTGGATGACTTCGCGGTTGTAATAACGGCCGTCGCCGCCGATCACCAGCGTCTTGCCGTCAAAACCTTCAAGGCTGTCGAAAATCGACTGGATGAAATTTTCCGCATAATTTGGCTGAGCGAAGACCGGGACCTTCTTGCGCAGGCCGGATGTGCCCGGCTTCTGATCCTGGTAGGGAGTAGTGGTAACGGTCTTGATCATGCTCAAAGGCCTTTTCGTGCAAGAATTTCGGAAAACAGATCAGCGTACAGGGCGGCGCTGCTGCTCCATGAAACATCGGATTTCATGCCCTGCTTCTGCATACCAGTCCAGACATTCTGGTCCTTATAAAGGCGGACGGCACGACGAAGGGCGCGGGAGAGATTTTCAGCGGAGACGGGGCCGAAGGAGACGCCGGTTGCTGCACCCGATGCAAGGCCGGCGTGGCTGGCATCGATGACCGTGTCGTTCAATCCACCGACGCGAGCAACGATCGGAACGCAGCCGTAGCGCAGGCCATAAAGCTGGGTCAGGCCGCAAGGTTCGAAACGCGAGGGGATGATGATTGCATCGCACCCGGCCTGCATCATATGGGACAACGGTTCGTCATAGGCGGCAATGACGCCGACCTTGCCGGGGTGGCGGGTCGCGGCCGCATGGAACGTGTCTTCGAGCAGCTTTTCACCTGAGCCGAGCACGGCGAGGCGGGCACCGTCGATGACGAGATCGTCGATCGAGGCCACGAGAAGGTCCATGCCCTTCTGTTCGGTGAGGCGCGAGACGACGCAGAAGAGCGGTCCGCCGCCCGGTTCAAGCGCAAAACGCTCGGCTACCCGTCGCTTGTTTTCCTCGCGCTTATCCAAAGATGCCGCCGAATAGGCCGCCGCCAGCATCCGATCCGATCCGGGATTCCAGACGTCGGTATCAATGCCGTTGACGATGCCGGAAAGATCGGCGGCGCGATATTGGAGCAGACCCTCCAACCCCATGCCGTATTCCGGTGTGAGGATTTCCTCCGCATAGGAGGGGCTGACCGTCGAGATTGCCCAGCTTGTCTGAAGTCCGGCCTTCAGGAAGCCGACATTGCCGAAATATTCAATTCCATCGATGGAGAAGGCATGCGGCGGCAGTTCCAGCTGCGGAAAAATGTCGGCGCCGAATATTCCCTGGAAAGCAATGTTGTGGATGGTCAGAAGGCTCGGCACTTCCGGTTCGTCGGCATAACGCATGAAAGCCGGTACCATGGCCGCCTGCCAGTCATGCACATGCACGAGGTCCGGTTTCCAACTGCCGGGAGCTCCGCTCAGCCCCTGCTGCGCAATGATCGCGCCGGCTTTCGAAAGCGCCGCGAACCGACGCCAGTTGTCGGCGTAATCCTTGCCCGTCGCATCGAGATAGGGGCCGCCATCGCGCTCGAAGAGTTCGGGGCAATCGAGGATCAGGAGGGCCAATCCCTGGTGTTCGACCTCGAAAATACGAGCCTCCGTGCCAAGCAGATCTGGCAAGGTCCGTTGCAATATCGCATTTTTGGCGATGTGCATCACGGCCGGGTATCCGGGCATCAGTGTCTTGACGGCAATTCCCTGCTTGCCGAGCGCTAAAGGGAGCGCGCCGGCTACGTCGGCAAGCCCGCCTGTCTTGACCAGCGGATAAACTTCGGAAGCGACCGAAAGAACCTGCATCACAAATCCAACTTGTCGATCATCTTCTGCGTGATGAGGCAGATGCCACTTTCGGTGCGACGGAAGCGTTTGGCATCGAGTTCGGGATCCTCGCCGACAACCAGACCCTCGGGGATGGTTACACCATGATCGATGACAACATCACGAAGCTGGGCGCGGCGACCGATCCTGACATTCGGCAGGACGACAGCTCCTTCGAGTTTCGAATAGGAATTGGCCCGCACTCCGGTGAAGAGCAGGCTCTTGTTGAGCGACGAGCCGGAGATGATGCAGTCACCAGATATGACCGACGATGTTGCCGAGCCACGTCGTTTCTCATCGTCATGGACGAATTTTGCCGGTGCGGTGATTTCCGCATAGGTCCAGATCGGCCAGGACTTGTCGTAGAGGTCGAGGCCGGGAACGATCTCGGTGAGGTCGATATTGGCCTGCCAGTAGGCGTCGATCGTGCCGGCATCGCGCCAGTAGGGCTCACGCTCGTAGTCGGAGCGAACGCAGCTGTCGGCGAAGCGGTGGGCAACCGCCTTACCGTGTTCGACGATATAAGGGATGATGTCCTTGCCGAAATCGCGGCTCGAGCCGGCGATTTCAGCATCACGTTTCAACGCGTCGATCAGGAATTTCGTGTGGAAGACGTAGATGCCCATCGAGGCGAGGGCGAAATTCGGATTGCCGGGAATGCCCGGCGGGTCGGCAGGCTTTTCGACGAAATCGATGATCTCGTCCTTCTCGTTGACATGCATGACGCCGAAGCCGGTCGCTTCCATGCGCGGTACTTCCAGGCAACCGACGGTGACATCGGCACCGGAATTGACGTGCTGTTGCAGCATCAGCTCATAATCCATCTTGTAGACGTGATCGCCTGCAAGAATGACCATGTATTCGGGGGCATAACCCTCGATGATATCGATGTTCTGGTAAACGGCGTCGGCCGTGCCTTCATACCATTGCGTCTCGGAGACGCGCTGGGAGGCGGGCAGGATATCAAAACTCTCGTTACGTTCCGGGCGGAAGAAGTTCCAGCCGCGCTGCATGTGGCGGATCAGCGAATGGGCCTTGTATTGGGTGGCCACGCCGATGCGGCGGATGCCGGAATTCAGCGCGTTGGATAGAGCGAAATCAATGATGCGGGCCTTGCCGCCGAAATAGACGGCGGGCTTGGCGCGTCGATCGGTCAGTTCCTTCAAGCGGCTGCCGCGGCCACCGGCCAGAACATAGGCCATGGCGTCGCGCGACAGAGGCTGGATGCGTTGCTTGTCGTTCATTGGTTCTCCCTCCCTTATGCCTTGTCTGCAAATTCCAGCATGATCGTTGCCAAAGGTGGCAAGGTCACGTCCGCCCCGATGCTTCCTCCTGCATCCACGGCCTGAACCTTGCCGCCATTCCCCTTGCCGCTGCCGCCATAAATCTCCGCGTCGGTATTGAGCACTTCGCGCCATTTTCCTGCGTGGGGCAGGGGCAGCCTATAGTTCTGCCGATAGACCGGGGTGAAGTTGGTGATAACCGCTACCGGCTTCTCGCCCGGCGCCATGCGCAGCCAGGCGAAGACGGAATTGTCGGCGTCGTCGACGATCAGCCAGCGGAAACCTTCACCCTCGCAATCACGCGCGTGAAGCGCCGGCTTGGAGCGGTAACAGAAGTTGAGATCGCGCACGAGACGGCGCATGCCTTCATGCGGGTGATAGCTGAGCAGGTTCCAGTCGAGAGATTTGCTCTCGCTCCATTCGCTCCACTGGGCGAATTCCTGGCCCATGAACAGCAGTTTCTTGCCGGGATAACCCCACATGAAACCGTAATAGGCTCTGAGGTTGGCGAATTTCTGCCAGTCGTCGCCGGCCATCTTGGCAATCAGCGAGCCCTTGCCGTGGACCACTTCGTCATGGCTGAGCGGCAGCACGAAGTTTTCGGCAAAGGCGTAGACGAGGCCAAAGGTGATGGCGTTGTGATGATGCTTGCGATGCACGGGCTCGCGAGCCAGATAGCTCAGCGTGTCGTGCATGAAGCCCATATTCCACTTGAAGCCGAAGCCGAGGCCGCCTTCATGCACCGGCGCCGAAACCTTCGGCCATGAGGTCGATTCCTCGGCGATCGTCATCACGCCCGGATGCGCCCCATAAGAGAGCGAGTTCATCTTCTGCAGGAAGCGGACCGATTCCAGGTTTTCCCGGCCGCCATATTCATTGGGGATCCATTCGCCCTCGCGGCGCGAATAGTCGAGATAGAGCATGGAAGCGACGGCATCGACGCGCAGGCCGTCGAGATGGTATTTTTCTGCCCAGTAGAGCGCGTTGTTGATCAGGTAGGACAGGACCTCGACGCGACCGAAATTGTAGATCGCGGTGTTCCAGTCGGGGTGATAGCCCTGACGCGGGTCTGCATGTTCATAAAGAGCCGTGCCATCGAAATCGCGCAAGCCGTGGGCGTCGGTCGGGAAATGCGCGGGTACCCAGTCAAGGATGACGCCGATGCCGACCTTGTGGCAGCCGTTGACGAAGCGCGCAAAACCTTCCGGTTCACCGAAACGGGCCGAAGGGGCGTAGAGGCCGGTCGTCTGGTAGCCCCATGACGGATCATAGGGGTGCTCGGTGATCGGCAGGAACTCGATATGGGTAAAGCCCATATCGGCGCAGTACGGGATAAGTCGCGAGGCAAGCTCATCCCAGGATAGGAACGAGCCGTCGTCGTTGCGCTGCCACGATCCCGCATGGACCTCGTAGATGGAAATCGCCTGGCGGCGGTGGTCCGCCTTTTCCCAGAATTCCCGGTGGGCATCGTCTTCCCAGACCTGGCTTAACTCCGGTGCCGTTACGGATGCCGTCTTCGGCCGCATTTCGGCGCGGCGGGCAAAGGGGTCGGCCTTCAGCGGTTGCAGCTTGCCGTCCTTGCCGATGATCTCGAACTTGTAGGCCGCGCCGGCACGAACGTCGGGCGCAAAGATTTCCCAGATGCCGGTATCCTGGCGCAGCCGCATGACATGTCGGCGGCCGTCCCAGTTGTTGAATTCACCGACGACGGAGACGCGCTTGGCATTCGGTGCCCAGACGGCGAAATGAAAACCGTCAACGCCTTCATGCTTGATCGGATGGGCGCCCATCTTGTCGAAGAGGCGCAAATGCGAGCCTTCGCGCAACAGATAGTCGTCCATGGGCCCGAGAACCGGACCGAAGGAGTAAGGGTCGGTGACAGCCCATTCCACATCACCGCGCTCGGCACGATAACGGATCGGCTGCAGATGGGCGGCATCGACAAGACCTTCGAAGTAACCCGCCTCGTGACGGCGGGTCAGTTCGCCCAGTTCTGCGCCGCTCAGCGAAAGCACGGTTACTTCCTCCGCGCCGGGGATGAAGCAACGGGCGCGGTATTTTTCGCCGAGCTTGTGGAGCCCAAGCACGGCGAAAGGATTTGCATGCCTGCCTGCCAAAATCGCCTCGATCTCGGATAACGGGATTTCTCCAGGAGCTCTCCCGTCATCGAGCGCGGTCGGCGATTTTGTCATCAGGCTCTCCAGATTTCCGACGCGTACTGGCGGATTGTGCGGTCCGAAGAGAACCAGCCCATCCGGGCGGTATTGCGAATTGTTTTTGAATACCAGGATTTAGGGTCTGTCCAGATTTGGTCAACGGTGCGCTGTGCCGCAGCATAGGCATCGAAGTCGGCGGCGACCATGAACCAGTCATGGTTATAGATGCCGTCGATCAGTTCCTGGAAGCGCGAGCGGTCATCCGGAGAGAAGACACCGGACGCGATGGCGTTCAGCGCCTGGGCCAGTTCAGGCGACTGTTCGATCAGCGCGCGGGGATTATGCCCGTCCGAGCGCACCTTCGCCACCTCGTCGGCGGTCAGGCCGAAGATGACGATATTGTCGTCGCCGACATGCTCGCGCATCTCGACATTGGCGCCGTCGAGTGTGCCGATCGTCAGCGCGCCGTTCAGCGCAAACTTCATGTTGCCGGTGCCGGATGCTTCCATGCCGGCGGTCGAGATCTGCTCTGAAAGGTTGGCTGCGGGCACGATGGTTTCCGCCAGCGAGACGTTGTAGTTCGGCACAAAGACGACCTTCAGCAGACCGCGCACCGACGGGTCGTTGTTGATGACGCGGGCAACGTCGTTGGCCAGCTTGATGATCAGTTTGGCGTTGTGATAACTCGGCGCCGCCTTGCCGGCGAAGAGTTTTACACGGGGCACCCAGTCCAGCTCGGGATGCGAGCGGATCTGGTCGTAAAGGGCGACAGCCTCGATGATGTTGAGCAGCTGGCGCTTGTATTCGTGGATGCGCTTGATCTGGATGTCGAACAGGGCCGAGGGATCAAGCCGGATGCCCATGCGGCTGCCGACGAGATTGGCAAGCGCAATCTTGTTGGTCCGCTTTATGGCGGAGAACTTCTCCTGGAAGCTTGCGTCATCGGCGAACTTGTCAAGTTCGACCAGCGCTTCGGTGTCATCCAGGAACTTGTCGCCGATTGCATCGCGGATGAGCGAGGTGAGGCCTGGATTGCACTGCATCAGCCAGCGGCGAGGGGTGATGCCATTGGTTTTGTTGTTGATGCGGGTCGGGTAGAGCGTGTGCAGATCGGCAAAGACCGTGACCTTCATCAGGTCCGTATGCAGTGCCGAGACACCGTTGATCGAGTGAGAGCCCACAAAGGCCAGATTGCCCATGCGCACGCGCCGTTCGCCGCCTTCATCGATCAGTGAAATGGCGCGGACCTGGGTATCGGAAAAACGCTTTTCCTTGCGCGCTTCCATCAGGATTTTTGCATTGATCGCATAGACGATCTGCATATGGCGCGGCAGAAGGCGCTCGAAGAGTGGCACGGGCCAGGTTTCCAGCGCTTCCGGCAGAAGTGTGTGGTTGGTGTAGGAGAAGGTCTGGCGGACGATTTCCCAGGCCACGTCGAAATCCATGCCGTGGATATCGACGAGCAGACGCATCAATTCGCCGATCGAGACCGCCGGATGCGTGTCGTTCAGCTGGATCGCGACCTTCTCGTGAAGGTTGGTGAAATCCGGATATTGCTGCAGGTGACGGCGCAGGATGTCCTGTAGCGATGCTGACGAGAAGAAGAACTCCTGGCGCAGGCGTAGCTCCTGACCGGCCGGATTTGCATCGGCCGGGTAAAGAACGCGGGTGAGCGCTTCCGCCTTGTTGCTCTCGCGCAGCGCGCCGATATGGTCGCCGGCGTTGAAGGCATCGAGCAGGATCGGGTCGATCGGTTGCGCCGACCACAGCCGCAGCGTGTTGACGCGGTTGCCGCGCCAGCCGACGATCGGGGTGTCATAGGCCATGGCGATGACGCGTTCGGCCGGCTTCCAGACGTAGCGCGGCAAGTCCTCGTAGCCGCCGACGGTTTCAACCGACCCGCCAAAGCCGATTTCGTATGAGCTTTCGCGGCGTTCAAATTCCCAGGGGTTGCCGTGGGCGAGCCAGGTTTCCGGTAATTCCACCTGCCAGCCGTCGGCCATCTGCTGGCGGAACAAGCCGTGGATATAACGGATGCCGTAACCGTAGGCAGGGATATCGACCGTTGCCATGCTTTCCATGAAACAGGCAGCGAGACGGCCGAGGCCACCATTGCCGAGTGCGGCGTCGGGCTCAAGACCGGCAATCACAGACACGTCGACGCCGAGAGAAGACAGCGCGTCGCGAATCTCCTGCATCAGGCCGAGATTGCTGACTGCATCTCGCATCAGGCGGCCGATAAGAAATTCCAACGATAGATAATAAACGCGCTTTTGCCCCGTCCGGTAGGCCTGGCGTGTACTCTCCATCCATCTATCGATAATTCTGTCCCGGACGACCAGAATGGTGGCCGTCAGCCAGTCATGGGGCTTGGCCACCTTGGCATCCTTGCCGATGCGGTAGGTCAGGCGTTCGATGATTTCTTCCGCCATGATTTCGGGGCGGGAAGAGCGCGGGGCGGGATAGGGAATTTCGACGGGGGGAGTTTTATTGTTCATATAGTCGCCAATTGTTCTCGGTTGAGCGGGTGGAGGAATGTCCGATTCAGTCGATATGGCAGAATGTTACCGGCACAGTTATGCACCGATGTGAAGACCTTGCAACGGCGGAATTGAAGATGGTTGCCACAGTGTAACTGCTTGCGTTCTGCTCTAAACGCAAAAAGCCCCGCGATGGGCGGGGCTTTGTCCCAAATGCTACCCAGATCAGTGGGTCAGGCGAGTGCCGGTACTGGCGGCCTTGCGGGCGATGTCGCCGAAGGTCTGCACCAGCGATGTCATATCGGTCGGCTCGTAATAGTAGTCCTCACTGGTGGCACAGGCGCCTAGCAAATTCTTGCCGTTTTCGGGCGCCATGAAGGCGATCGTGTAAATCTCGATACCTTTGCCCTTCTTATCTTTGTCTGCTTTTGCTTGCTCGCAGAGCTTTCGCACGTCCTTGTCGATAGACGGGTTAAATTGGTTGCTGTTGCCGGTCATTTCACCGTCAGTCATCAGCACGATGATACGGGTAAACGACGTGTTGTTCTTTTCGCCATGCGCTGACTTCTCCGCCTCGTTTGAGGCCTGCAAGGCTTTGAAGGCATTGTCCAGAGCGCCGCTGGCATCGGTGCCGCCTGCAGGCGGCTCAGGCAGCTTCTTGACATAATCGGCCACTTTGCTCGTGCCCCAGGCCATTGCTTCGGGGCTCATCGTCTTATGGGTGTAGCTGTCGGCGCCGAGGCGGGTCAGATCGCTCGTCGGATCTGCCTTCTGCAATTCACTGAACATGGTCGCGGCGGCGGCCTTAAGCGAAGCCATCTTGGTGATGTAGTTTGTCTGGGTTTCGTAGTAGTACTCGGTTTCCGTGTAATATACAGTTCGCGTGCAAGTCTGAGGGCGCCAGCCGCTGCCGCAGTTGTATGTCTCCTGCCTACTCTTCTGGACATTTCGGCTTTTCCGAACCTGTTTGGTTGGTTGAGCCGGGTTTACCGTCGTTGTATCGTAAGCCATCGACCCGGATTCATCGAGCACAAGATACATAGACAGGGCATTTCCCTCTCGACCGCTCCGGGCATAGCTGTCGACCGAGACTTTCATCGAGTTCATTCCCAAGAGACTGGTCATGCCGTTGAGCGCGATGTCTACGTTGGCGGTCATACGAACTTCATAACTGTCCGCTGTTTTCGACTTAGATGTGGTGGTCGCCGTGACGGTCATGCCGCTCGTAAGCGCACGCTTCTTCTCGGCGAGTTCTTCCTTCGTCGCTCCCGCGGCCTCATCGCTCTGGAGCGTCTGCCCGATGAAATATGATTTGGCCAGGGCCTCTGCCTCGGCATTGGTCATATTGCTTTCGCTATTGGCCATAGCGGTTGCGGCGGCGAGCGCTGCGGAATCTGCCAAGGCCTGAATGCGGCCCTTACGCTCCATGACGCTTGTTATGTCGAGTGCCATTCCCGCCGCTCCGAGCAGGACCGGCAACATGATCGCCGTAATGATCCCAAAATTACCGCTGCGGTCGTCTGCAATACGCTTAAAAATGGTCATAGTGATCGCCGTCCCTGACTGCGACCTCACATTCGGTCGCCCCGACGGACTTTTGCGCCATAGCACTTGCAAAACCACTTAAGGAAAACGCTCGGATTTTATCGATCTGTCGAAATCAGCGCCAAAACGGGGCTACTTGACCGGAATCACGTCAACGGCCTGATCGGCCTTTTGATTTCCGTAACCTTTAAGGACCCCGATCACCGGTGCCACATCGGAATAGTCACGGCCGTAACCGACGACGATGTGGTCGCCGCCAGCCGACATGTTATTGGTCGGATCGAATTCGACATAGCCCAGTGCATCGCCGCACCATACGCTCACCCAGGCATGCATGGCGTCTGCTCCTTCCAGGCGCTCCTTGCCCGGCGGCGGAATGGTGCGCAGGAAGCCCGAGACGTAACCTGCCGGGATTCCAAGGCTGCGCAGCGCCACGATCATGACATGGGAAAAATCCTGGCAGACCCCGCGTCTCAGCTTGAAAGCTTCGCTAGGTGTGGTGTCGACCGTCGTCGCCTCGGAATCGTATTTGAAATCCTTGTGAATGCGGGTGCAGAGCGTAGCCGCGATCTCGCGCACCGTCTGGCCCGGCTTCACGGCTTCGCGCGCGTAGGTTGCGATTGACGGCTCTTCGGGCAATCTTGGGCTGGCGCCTGTCAGGTGATGAGGTGAGGATGGATCGACCGACCAGATATCGGCCAGCTCCTTGCGCAACACGTCGAGCGGCGGAGACAGATCCGCCGTCATCGTCGGCGCTTCGACCATGACACGGGCCTGCATGCGGATATCCAGCCGGTCGTGTGGGGCACGCACAAGAACCGATGTCGCCTGCTGGCCGAAGAAGTCGATGAAGGTGACCTTCTCGTCGGTTGCCGGTGAGACGGTGACGGAGCCCGCGATCAGGCGCTGCCGATCGGGCAGCGAGAGCGGCAGAAGCCGGATGACGTGGCGGGCGCCGGAAGCAGGCACATCATAGGCATAACCCATATGGAGAGAGAGGTCGTAGAGCATCAAGTCGTTCCTCCCCTTCAACTCAGCTGCAATAGGTCCGGCCGAGAAGATCGGACAGATTTTCCAGATCCTTCTCCAGCCTGCGATAGACGTCTTCGCTCATCGTTTCGGGCGTCATCACTGCGAGCCCGGAATGCAGCCGCATCGTTTCCCGATAGAAGGGCGACATCTGGCCGTTTTCGAAGGCGTTTGGCAGCTTTTCCACTTCCGTGCGGATTTCGTTCAGCTGGAACAGGATCGAGCGCGGGTTGAGCGGGTCGAGCGCCAGGAGGTCGTTCACCGTCAGGCGCGCGGTGTTGACGTTGTAGCGGCGGCGGTGGGTCATGACGCTGTCGCCAATCTCCAGCAGCATGTCGAGCGAGCCGTCAGGCGCATCCGGGCCGGAGAGATGCGCGAGCATGCGTGTCATATGCAAGCCGCGCTCCAGATGGCGGCCGATCGACAGGAAACGCCAGCCGGTGAAACGGTACATGTTTTCATGCACGAGACCGGCAAAACCTGCCAGCTTGCGTAACAGGATGGTTGCGGCATGGGCGGCGTCGTCACCCGGCTGCGCGGCTTCGTGAAAACGCTTGGCTGTCTTGGCAAGGTCGGTCAGCGCCAACCATCCATCCGGAGAGAAACGGTCGCGGATGTTACTAGCGGAGTAGATGGCGCTGTTGATGTTGGCGAGCAGCGGTTCGGGCATGGCTTTGACCATGTCCATGTCGATCGACTTCAGGTAACGGGCCACATCCGCAAGCAGGGGCGCATCGGGATCGGCGGATTCCGCATAACGAAGATGCCAGGAGCGCAGGATGCGCAATGCGCCTTCGGCCCGCTCGATATACCGGCCGAGCCAATAGAGATTGTCGGCGGCGCGGCTCGGCAGCGAACCCGGCATGTTGCGGGTAAAGCTTTCTTCCGGCGGCAGAAGCGTTGATTTCGACACCGGCTTGTCGGAGACGATCCAGACGTCAGCGGCGGCACCACCGGACTGCATGGCGATTGCCGCCACATCGTCGCCGGTGCCGATCCGGGCAAAACCGCCGGGCATGATTTCCCAGCCGTTTTCGGTGCGGGCGGCAAAGACGCGCAGCGACATCGGCCGAGGCGTCAGCTTGCCGTCGATCCAGGTCGGCGTCGTCGACAGCGTGACGACCTCCTGCCCGACGAGCTTTGCACCCTCGCTCGCAAGCCAGTCGCCGACCGTGTCCTTCGCGGTTTCGGTGAGCGACGAGCCGAGAACGGACTGGCTGTTGTCGTCGAAGAAGGGCAGGCGGGAATAGGCGGGGCCGATGACCATGCGCTCGATATTCTTTGCCACATGTTCGCGCTCGGAGGGCTGGCCGCACCACCAGGTGGCGATCGAGGGCAGGATCGGGTCTTCGCCCAGCAGGCGGCGGCAGATGGTCGGCGCGAAGGCAAGAAGCGCGCGGGTTTCCAGAATGCCGGAGCCGAGAGCGTTGACCAGTGTCAGCGAGCCGGAGCGTAGCGCCTGCACCATGCCGGGTGTGCCGATATGCGAATTCTGGTCGAGTTCCAGTGGGTCGGCATAGGAGGCATCGAGGCGACGCCAGAGGACACCGATCGGTTTCAGGCCGGCAACGGTGCGGACCATGACGCGGTTGTTGACGACCGTCAGGTCTTCGCCTTCGAGCAGCATGAAGCCGAGATAACGGGCGATATAGGCGTGCTCGAAATAGGTTTCGTTGGCCGGGCCGGGGGAGAGGACGGCGATGCGGTCATCCGGGTACTGCTTGCGCGATTGCAGCGCATCACGGAAGGCGCCGAAGAAGGAGGCGAGGCGGTGAACGTGGGTTTCGCCATAGATGTCGGAGAAGGAGCGGGTGGTCGCGACGCGGTTTTCCAGTGCGAAGCCTGCGCCCGAAGGAGCCTGGGTGCGGTCTGCGAGAACCCACCAATTGCCGTCCGGACCGCGGCCGATTTCGAAGGAGCAGAAATGCAGGTAGTGGCCGCCGACCGGTTTCACGCCGACCAGAGGACGCAGGAACTCCGGATTGGCGGCGATCAGTTGTGGTGGCAGAAAGCCTTCCTGCACCAGCCGGTTTTCGCCGTAAATGTCGGCAATCATCGCTTCGAGCAGATCGGCGCGCTGCTGCAGACCGCGGGAAATGCCCTGCCACTCGTCTTCCTTGATCAGGACCGGGATATGAGAGAGGGGCCAGTTGCGCTCGCCGGTGCCGCCGGGGCCTGAGCCGCCATAGGTGCGGTAAAAGACGCCGGCGTCGCGCAGATAACGGTCGGCGCGGGCGAAGCGCTCGTGGAGATCGCCTTCCGACAGGCGGCTCAGATGGGCGATGAGGTTCTGCCAGACGGGCTTGATCTCACCCTTGGCGTCGAGCATCTCGTCTGCCACGCCGGGAAGCGCGGCATAACCGAGGATCGGATCGTTTGCGATCTCCTCATCCATGCGTCGTTCGCTCGCCGTACCGGTCGTCAATTCGCGTCATACTCCTTGCGGCCGGCGGAGATCGAGCGTCAGGGGAAATTCGGGCGAAGGTGTCTCCGGCAAAAGGGGATAAAATCCTGCCGTGTGACCCCAGGGCTCGAACCGCGCCAGACGCCGCGCTTCCGCCTCGTTGCCGTTCACCGGGAAGGTCTCATAATTGCGGCCGCCCGGATGCGCAACATGATATCTGCAGCCGCCAATGGCGCGGCCCGACCATGTATCATAAATGTCGAATGTAAGCGGCGTATTAACCGGCAGCATCGGGTGCAGGCCGGATCTCGGCTGCCAGGCCTTGAAACGGACTCCGGCGACCGAGACGTCTGCCTGATCCGTCTGCTTCAACGGCACAGCGCGGCCATTGCAGGCAACGGTGTAGCGGGACGGATTAGAGGTTTCGAGCCGAACCTGCAGGCGTTCGACGGAACTGTCGACATAACGGACGGTGCCGCCGATTGCGCCCTGTTCGCCCATGACGTGCCAGGGTTCGAGCGCCTGCCGAAGCTCCAGCTTGGCGCCTTGGTATTCGACCTCGCCGAAGAAGGGGAAGCGAAATTCGAGCTGTGCCTCGAACCATTCGGGGCGAAGATCGAAGCCGTTTTCGCGCAGGTCCTGCAGCACGTCCATGAAATCGGCCCAGATGTGGTAGCCGAGCATAAAACGGTCTGCGAGTGCTGTCCCCCAGCGGACGAACTTGCCCTGCAGGGGGTTATTCCAGAAACGGGCGATCAGCGCGCGGACAAGGAGCTGCTGGGCGAGCGACATGCGGGCATTGGGCGGCATTTCGAAACCGCGGAATTCCACAAGGCCGAGGCAGCCGGTCGGGCCATCGGGTGAAAACAGCTTGTCGATGCAGATTTCCGAGCGGTGGGTATTGCCGGTGACGTCGGTCAGGAGGTTGCGGAAGAGGCGGTCCACCAGCCAGGGTAGCGGCGGCACACCTTGGCCAGGTGCCGGAACCTGCGCGAGCGCGATCTCCAGTTCGTACATGGAATCGTGGCGGGCTTCGTCTATGCGCGGCGCCTGGCTGGTCGGGCCGATGAACAGGCCGGAGAAGAGATAGGAAAGCGACGGGTGGCGCTGCCAGTGGAGCACGAGGCTTTTCAGCAGGTCGGGGCGGCGCAGGAAGGGGCTGTCGTTCGGATTGGCGCCGCCGACCACGACATGGTTACCGCCGCCGGTGCCGGTGTGGCGGCCGTCGATCATGAACTTGTCGGCCCCGAGACGGCTCTGGCGGGCTTCCTCGTAGATCGTTGTGGTGATGTCGACCGTCTCCTTCCAGCTCGACGCCGGATGAATGTTGACCTCGATGACACCCGGATCGGGGGCGACGCGGATGACATTGATGCGCTCGTCATGCGGCGGCGCGTAACCTTCGATATGGACGGGCAAGCCGATTCTTGTTGCAGCATTTTCAGCGGCAGCGATCAGTTCGAGATAGTCCTCGATCTTCTCGACCGGCGGCATGAAGACGCAAAGGCGGCCATCGCGCGGTTCGACGGATATGGCGGTGCGCACCGCGCCGCCAATTTCGCCGAGCGTCTGCTCGACGCGGCCGAGATTGGTCGGGTCGCCCGCCTTGAAGGAGGATTCCGGCATGGCCCGACCCTGCGATACATGTCCGGCAGGCACGAACACATCCGGCAGAACGGTGCGCGGGATCGAGGGGTCGGCCTCGTGAATATAGGGAAATTGCGATGGGGGAATATAGGGCAGGGTGCCGAGCGGCAGGCGGTAACCCACCGGGCTGTCGCCGGGCACAAGGAAGATGCGGCCGCGGCGGGTGCGCCATTTCTCGCTGATCCAGCGACGGTTGGCGGGTGCGCCGCTCGCCTGCGCATTCCATGCCTGCACGGGCAAGACATGGCCGGTGGGTTTCGTCAGTCCGCGCTCAAAGACGCGGGCGATGCGGTTGCGCTCTTCCGGATCCTTGAGTTTTGAATTGGAGGGATCGACATTGTCCGGCAGCGAGCCTTCCTTGATGATCCATTCGGCCGGGTCTTCATAAGCCGGCACCACCATCTCTGCCGCGATGCCGAGTTCGCCGGCGAGTGCCGTCAGGAAGGTTTCGGAATCTTCCTCGCTGGCACCATGGTCGCCGCCTTCCGTTGCGACGAGGTCCGGGTTCTGCCAGATCGGCTTTCCGTCCTTTCGCCAGTAGAGAGAGAAGGTCCAGCGGGGCAAGCTTTCGCCCGGATACCATTTGCCCTGGCCGTAATGCAGGAAGCCGCCGGGGGCGAATTTCTCGCGCAGGCGGCGGATCAGGATGTCGGCCTTTTCGCGTTTGGTCGGGCCGACGGCATCCGTGTTCCATTCTTCCGACTCGAAATCGTCGATGGAGACGAAGGTTGGCTCGCCGCCCATGGTGAGGCGGACGTCCTGCGATGACAGAACGCGGTCTACCTGTTCGCCAAGATCGTTCAGTGCTTCCCAGCTTTCATCGGAAAACGGCTTGGTGATGCGCGGGTGCTCGGCAACGCGGGCAACGTTCATCGCGAAGTCGAACGAGGTATTCGCCTCGCCGAAATAACCTCCGGAGATCGGCGCAGCATTGCGGTAATGCGGCGTCGCCGCCAGCGGAATATGGCTTTCGCCGGTCAGAAGGCCGGAGGTCGGGTCAAGGCCGACCCAGCCGGCGCCGGGAAGATAGACTTCACACCAGGCGTGCAGGTCGGTGAAATCCACTTCGGTACCGGAGGGGCCGTCGAGCGCCTTGAGATCGGGCGTGAGCTGGATGAGATAGCCGGAGACGAAGCGGGCGGCAAAACCGAGATTGCGCAGGATCTGGACGAGCAGCCAACTCGTGTCGCGGCAGGAGCCGAGTGCCGCCGTCAGCGTCTCCTCGGGTGACTGCACGCCGGGTTCCATGCGGATGACGTAACTGATCGCCTGTTGCAGCCGTGCATTGATGCCGACGATCATGTCCACGGTCGGCTGGTCAGGCGACATGTCGAAATTCTTCAGGTAGTCGATCAGGGCCGGGCCGGGCGGCTCCGGGATCATGTAGATCGACAGGTCCTCGATCAGTTCCTCAGGATATTTGAAAGGCCATCTGGTGGCCTCTTCCTCGACGAAGAAGTCGAAGGGATTGTAGACCGTCATGTCGGCAACGAGATCGACCTCGATCTTGAACTCGGCGACCGGCTCGGGAAACACGAAGCGGGCGAGGTAATTGCCGTAGGGATCCTGCTGCAGATTGACGAAGTGATTGTCGGGCGTGACCTTCAACGAATGCGACAGCACCTTTGTCCGCGAATGGGCGGCGGGCTTCAATCTTATGATCTGGGGTCCGAGACGAACGGGCCTGTCGTATTTGTAGTGGGTGAGATGGTAGATGCTCGCCTTTATCGACATGCTGCCCCTTCAAATGCCCGTTTCGGGCGTTCCCGCTGGATGCTTGTTTTTCGACCTCATTGAGTGGGCCGATGCATCGTTATTGCGCGTGAGTTTGTGCAATGCGGAAAGAGAAAGCAAGGAGGATTGCTTGGTTGTCGTGCGGAGGGAATGGAGAGCAAACGATCTTCGCCATGCTGTTCTGCGAATTGAACCGCGTCATCGCCAATACAGAGTGATGACAGCCGGAAATCCAAGGTGAAGCCGTGCTGCCTGTACAACCTTTTACCGCGTGGTAAGTCTGAAGGCAGCATAGACTCATGACATTGCGAGAGGAGCCAGTCGCAGATGTCTAAAGCGGCCGCAGCAGCACCAGAACCCTACGAACTTCCGCTTTCCGGTCAACTTCGAATGATGATGGGGGCGTTCTGGGCCTCGCCGGTGCGCCGCCAGCTTCTGCTTTTGGCAATTGCACTTCTGGTTATCATCGTCGCGACGACCTATGCTACTTATCGGCTGAACGAATGGAACGGACCGTTCTACGATGCGCTGGAGCGGCGCGACATGGACGGCTTTCTGCGCCAGCTCGGCGTATTCGGCATCATCGCCTTCTGCCTGACACTGCTCAACGTGGTTCAAACCTGGCTCAACCAGATTACCGCGTTGAAGATGCGCGAGGGGCTGGCGCGGGATCTTGCCAATGTCTGGCTGACGCCGGGACGGGCGCTGAAGCTGGCCGGTGCCGGTTCCATCGCCAACAATCCCGACCAACGTCTGCATGAAGATACCCGCATCCTGGCGGAAAATACCACGGCGCTTGCCATCGGCCTCGTCAACTCGACCATCCTGCTCGGCAGCTTTATCGGCGTGCTCTGGGCGATCTCGACGGATTTCGGCTTTAATATCGCCGGCCACCATGTGGTCATTCCCGGTTATATGCTCTGGGCGACCATTCTCTACGCGCTGACTGGTTCCGTGCTCAGCAATGTTGTGGGGAGCATGTTGGCTCGGCTCAATGCCGACCGTTATGCCCGAGAGGCAGATCTTCGTTCGGCGCTGGTGCGCGCCAACGAGAACCTGAAGCCGATCACGCTTGCCCGCGGCGAGCCAAGCGAACTTGCCCGCGTGCAGGATGCGATCGGCGGCGTGCTCGGCATGCTGCGCAAACTCGCATGGGCGCTCACCAATCTTACCTGGGTATCGTCCGGTTTCGGCTGGTTGGCGCTGGTGGCGCCGATCATCATCGCGTCGCCGATGTATTTTTCCGGTGAGCTGACCTTCGGTGGACTGATGATGGCCGTCGGCGCCTTCAATCAGGTGAATACGGCGCTGCGCTGGTATGTGACCAATTTCAGCGTCATCGCAGACTGGCGCGCGACGCTCGCGCGCGTGTCCTTCTTCCGCAACGCCTTGCTGATGGCAGATACGCCGGCAAAGGAAGGCGAGGTCATCAGCTATCGGCACGGCGCGGAAGGCGATAGGCTTTCGATCAAAGGTGTCGAGGTTTATGGTGAGCCGGACCGGGGGGCAGATGGTCACGGCATCAAGCTGAAGGAGGACGGCTTTACCGTCGAGCCGGGTGAAAGGGTGATGGTCAACGGCGATCCCGGCACAGACCGGCACCTGTTCTTTCAGGCGCTTGCCGGCATATGGCCCTGGGGCAAGGGAGAAATCCGGCTGCCCAAGGCGGACGGGATGATCCTGATGCCGCAGGAAGGCTATCTCCCAACCGCGAAACTGCGCGATGTCATGACCTATCCTTCAGGTATCCCCGACGTAACGGATGATGCGCTGAAAGCCGCATTATTGCAGGTGGGACTCGACCGGTATGTCGAGCATCTGGACAGGGTGGAGCGCTGGGATCGTGTCCTCGACAAGGAGGAGGAAGCGGCGCTGCAGGTGGCCAATGCGGTTCTGCGCAAGCCGGACTGGCTCGTCATGGACGACGTGCTGGAAGGGCTGGAGCCGGAGGTGCGCGTGCAGTTGATCGGCGTTCTCGAAGGCCTTGAAGGTACGACACTCGTCTATGTCGGCCGCTCGGAGGATTTTGCCAGCCGGTTCAAGCCGAAGATTTTCCATGTGGCACCGCTGCATCCGAACGGAACAACCGAGGCGAAGCTTGAGGATGGGGATGACGGGAACGATACCAGACGCGATGGTGAAAACGCATGAGCAACCATTCCTCCGCCACCAGAAACGGTCAGGGCCGAACCGGGCAATGCGTCGTTTGCGGCCGTACCTTTCCGCTATCCAAGCTGCACAAGGCGGCAAGTCTCAGGCCGCATCTTTACGAGATGATCGCGGAGGAAGTGAAGGATTGCGCGCCCACCAGTCTGATCTGCGACGAGGACGTCGCACGCTTCCGGCGCCGTTATGTCGAGAGGCTTCTGGAAGAGGAGCGGGGTGAACTTTCCGATCTGGACCAGAAGGTTCTGGACAGCTTTGAGAAAGGCACGCTGACGGTACAGTCGGACTCTGCCGCTACAGCTGACAGAAAGTCGACTTTCGGTGAGAAAGTGGCCGACAAGGTCGCGTCCTTCGGCGGGTCGTGGACCTTCATACTGTCCTTCATCGCCGTCCTTGTGATCTGGATGGGCGTCAATGTCGTCGGCGTCTTTTCCCAGCCCTTCGACCCCTTTCCGTTCATTCTCTTAAATCTCGTTCTCTCCTGTCTTGCCGCCTTGCAGGCGCCGGTCATCATGATGAGCCAAAAGCGGCAGGAGGAGAAGGACCGGCTCAGAGCCGAGAACGACTACATGATAAATCTGCGGGCGGAGCTGGAAATCCGGCAACTGCACGAGAAGATTGACCACCAGATGGCAAAGCAGTGGGAACGGCTGGCGGAATTGCAGCAGATCCAGATCGAGCTTCTGGAGAAGCGGGATGATCCGCGAAAAGGGTGATGGCCCGCGCTCCGATGTCGGGCGCGCCGTTGGTGCAACAAGTTCGTGATACCGCTCGGGTGATCGTTGCAATGGGTCAGAGACATCGCTAATAAGCCGATGCGCTGGACGACCTGCGCCTTGAAACGTTCCGGGGACGGCCCCGACTCTCTAACGAGATCGGTATGCCGGCAGAGAACATTTTTCCCATTCCTGTAGTCTCAACGGTTCGCGAAGTTCGTGCGCCCGGCAACGCTGTCGCGTCGTCGGGGCATCCTGTCTTGCTGCGTCCGTTTCTTACCAGAGGACATTATGGCCGGACCCATTGAACAGTTCGAAATCAACACGCTTGTCGATATCGGCATTGCGGGCGTGGACCTGAGTTTTACCAATGCATCGGCCCACATGGTGCTGACGGTCGTGCTTGCCAGTGCCTTCCTGCTGCTGGCTTCCAGCGGCAGGGCGCTCGTGCCCGGCAGGTGGCAATCCAGCGCTGAAATCCTTTATGAATTCGTCATGAAGGTGCTGAAGGACAATGCAGGGGAAAGCGGCATGCGTTTCTTCCCCTTCGTCTTCTCGCTGTTCATGTTCATTCTTGTGGCAAACATGATCGGCATGTTCCCTTATGCCTTTACGGTCACCGCGCAGATCGTGGTGACGTTTGCCCTCGCCGTACTCGTTTTCGCACTCGTCACACTGTATGGCATCGTTCGGAACGGGCTTGGTTTTTTCCGGCTGTTCATGCCGACGGGGGTGCCGATGGTGCTTGCGCCGATCATCGTTCCGATAGAAGTGATTTCCTACATATCACGCCCGGTCAGCCATTCGGTGCGTCTTTTTGCGGTCATGCTGGCGGGGCATATCACGCTCAAGGTTTTTGCCGGCTTCGTTGTCTCGCTCGGAGGGTTCGGCGCTTTGGGAATGGTTGGAGCCGTATTGCCTCTGTTGATGACGGTCGCCATCACGGCGCTCGAATTCATGATGGCGGGCATCCAGGCCTATGTCTTTACCATGCTGACCTGCATGTATCTCAACGACGCCCTGCATCCGGGCCATTGATTGAGAGATCGGGCGCCGTTGGCGAGACGGCGCCTCTTCATGTGATCACGCCGGTGTCTGCGGGATGTGGGCTGCGTTCGGTCTGCGCAGATTGAAGAGGTTCCCGGTAACGATCAGCGCCGCGCCGACGGCCATCAGCGTATCGACCCCTTCGGCATACATCAAATAACCGATCACGGCCGAAAGCGGTACGCGCAGATAATCCATTGGCATCGCCACCGTCGCGTCGGCATAGGAGAGTGCCTTGGCGATGCAGAAATGTGCGAATGTGCCCGTGAATGCGATGACGAAAATCCAAGGCCAGACGCCGGCAGACGGCCAGGTCCATGCCCGCAGCGCAGGGATGAGGCCGATGACCGACTGGATGATCAGCATCCAGAATATGATCTTCGTCGCGCTGTCCGTGCGGGTCAGAAACTTTGTCGCGATAAAGGAAACGGCGAAGAAGAATGCAGCGCCGAGCACGACGAGATGACCGGGATCAAGCGGTGCCGCACCGGGCTTGATGATCAACAACACGCCCACAAGACCGAAGCCGATCGCCACGCATTTACGCCAGGTCAGACGTTCACCAAGGAAGGTTGCCGCCATAAGCGCTGCCCAGATCGGTGCGGTAAATTCGATGGCTATCACCTGGGCCAGGGGAATCATGGTGATCCCCATCAACCAGGTCGCCTGGCCTACGTAGTGGGCAACGTTACGGCCGATATGGCCCGGCAGAATGCCTGTTCGCATCGCCTTGAAGCCGCCTTCGCGAAAGACGAAGGGAAGAAGCATGAAGAAGGCGATGACCGAGCGCATCTCCATAGCCTGGAAAACATCGATTTCGCGTGTGACCTCGCGCCCGGACACCGCCATCAACAGGAAGAGGGCGATCGATGCCATCATCCATGCGGCCGCCTTTGCGATCGATTGCGTGTTTTCCACCCCGTGTCTCCTCATGCGGTATGCCAAGTCCGGCAATGCCCTATCGTGTTTCGGGGGGTAAAGGAAATGGCCTTAACGCCACAGCTGAAATCGCCGCTGCAAGGCCATCGCGGCGTTCCTCATACTGTAAGACGTGCCAGCTGCGGACCGATGATTGCGGCGAAGATCTCGGGTTTGCCAAGTGCCCGTGCGGAAAGCATTGCGCCGTGGACCGACGCCATCAGTATCTGCGCCTCGTCTTCCGGCGTTCCACTCAGTTTGAACAGCTTTTGCTCATCGCCGGCCTTCAAGACCGAGGTGAGCCAACGGCCCAGATTTTCAAAATGCCGCCTGACATGCGAGGAGACCTCTTCCGGCAGAAGCTCCATTTCACTTGCCAGCATCGCGCAGATGCAAAAAGGCTCCGAAGCTTTTGTGATGCATGAACGCCAGTGATCGAAATAGGCCTGTAACTGATCGATCGGATTTGGAAGATTGGCGGATACCAAATTCAGGCCGTCTTCCGCCTGCTTTGCGTAACGCTGCAGCAGAACGGATACGAGCTGCGCCTTGGTGGGGAAGTGGTGGTGAATGCTGGCTTTTCGAATGCCTATGGCGTCCGAAATATCGGCATAGCTGAAGCCGTTATAGCCACCTACGGCAATCTGCGCCTGTGCCACGTCCAATATTTTTTCCGAGGTTATCTGCGTCATACCTTGCTGCCTATCTTCCGGTAGGAAGGGCGTCAATATCCATAGCTGATCCGGCTCCCGAACTTGTGACGAAGTTAAAGATTGACTGTTGTCCTGTTGTCTACCTATTAGTAGGTAGACAACATAAGGAACTTGTCATGTCTGTTCAATCTCCAGTGCAGTCCTTCTGGCTGCAGTCCTATTACTTCGTTCGCGCAGCCTTCTCCATCGCATGGATCGCTGCAGCACTCCTCTCACAAAGCCAAACCGCGATGATGTCGCTCCTTCTGGTAATTTATCCAGCCTGGGATGCCGTCGCCAATCTCGCTGATGCGCGCGCCAATGGCGGGCTTGCGGCAAACCGGTCGCAGACGCTGAACGTCGTCACCAGCACGGTGATGACTGCTGCTGTGATCGTTGCCGTGATGCAGAGCAGCTATGCTGTGCTGGCTGTGTTTGGCGTGTGGGCAATTCTGTCCGGGCTGCTGCAGCTCTATACCGGCGTGCGGCGCTGGCGAGCCTATGGCGCTCAATGGGTGATGATCCTGAGCGGAGCGCAATCGACGCTTGCCGGCGGCTTTATGATAAGCCGCTCGGTGAGCGATGCCATGCCGACCATTCTTGATATCGTGCCTTATGTCGGCTTCGGCGCCTTCTACTTCCTTCTGTCCGGCCTGTGGCTCATGGTAACGGCCTTCAGAGGCGCAAGGACTTAACGCCACATGCCGCGCATGCGGGCGGTGACGTCGATGCGGACCTGCTGGCGGTGCTGCCGCTCGGCATCCGACATCGGGGCAACGACCGGCCAGGCGGTGGTTTCGAAGAACTGCAGCAGCGTTGCCGGAATGAAGCGGGTGCGGGCGGCATAGACATGCCGGTCGCCCTGCGAATGCTGGCCGTGGACGAAGAAGCGCTGTGGTGTGATGACGTGAAGATGGTCCTTCGCGCGGGTCATGGCCACATAGAGCAGGCGGCGTTCTTCCTCGATCTCGGCGGTCGAACCGACGCCGAGATCGGACGGGATGCAGCCGTCGACGCAGTTCAGGAGGAAGACCGAGCGCCATTCCTGGCCTTTGGCGGAATGGATGGTCGAAAGGATCATGTAATCCTCATCGAGTAGCGGTACTCCGGCCTGATCGCTGGTGGCGTCCGGCGGATCCAGCGTCAGTTCGGTGAGGAAACGCTCGCGCGAGGCATAACCCGCGGCGATCTGTTCCAGTTGCAGAAGGTCGGCCTTGCGGGTCTCGGCATCCTCGTGGACGCGTTCGAGATGCGGCTGATACCATTCGCGCGCCGTGCCGATTTCCGCCGGCCAGCCATGGTTCTTCCGGATAGCGGACAGCATTTCGATAAAGGCCGGCCAATCGGCGCCGGAACGCGGTGGGGCGGGGATTTCCTGCAGGGCGGCGAGCGGTTCCGGGTCGGTCGCGATCGCATCCAAAATCTTGCCGGCCGTCTGCGGGCCTATGCCGGGGATCAACTGCATCAGCCGGAAGCCGGCCACGCGGTCGCGCGGGTTCTGGGCGAAGCGCAGGGCGGCCAGCATGTCCTTTACATGGGCGCTGTCCAAGAACTTCAGGCCGCCGAATTTGACGAAGGGGATATTGCGGCGGGTGAGTTCCACTTCCAGAGGACCGGAATGGTGCGAGGCGCGGAACAGTACGGCCTGCTGCTTCAGCGTCATGCCGGTCTCGCGGTTTTCCAGTACCTTTTCGACGATATAATTGGCCTGCTCCGTCTCGTCCTTGACGGCGACGAGCCTCGGCCGTTCTTCCGACTGGCGGTCGGTCCACAGGTTCTTGGTAAAGCGCTCCCGGGCAAGTTCGATGACGCCATTCGCAGCAGCAAGGATCGTGCTGGTTGAACGGTAGTTGCGGTCGAGCGTGACGATGTTTGCCGGCGGATCAAACGTATTGGGAAAGTCGAGAATGTTGCGGATCGTCGCTGCGCGGAAAGAATAGATCGACTGCGCGTCGTCGCCAACGACGGTGAGCCCGCGGCCCCCGGGTTTCATGCCCATCAGGATCGAGGACTGCAGCCGGTTGGTATCCTGATACTCGTCGACCATGACGTGATCGAAGCGCGCACCGACATCTTCGGCTATAGACGGCTCGCTCATCATCTGCGCCCAGTAGAGCAGCAGGTCGTCGTAATCGAGCACGTTCTGTGTCTGCTTGGCCTCGACATAAGACGCGAAGAGTTCGCGCAGCTGTTTCTCCCACGCCTGGCACCACGGGAACCAAGTCTTCAGCACCTCATCGAGCGGCGTTTCGGAATTGACCGCGCGGGAATAGATGGCGAGGCAGGTGCCCTTTGTCGGGAAACGGCTCTCCATCTTCGAAAACCCGAGTTCGTGACGGATAAGGTTCATCAGGTCGGCGGAATCTTCCCGGTCATGGATGGTGAAATCCGGATCGAGGCCAATCTGGTAGGCGTAGATGCGCAGAAGCCGTGAGCCGATACCGTGGAAGGTGCCGGCCCAGGCCAGAGCATCGGTCATGATGCCGGAATTCGGCCCGAGCACCTGCTTGCAGATACGCTCCACACGGCGCCCCATCTCTGACGCCGCGCGGCGGGAAAAGGTCATCAGCAGAATACGGCGAGGATCGGCGCCTGAGACGATCAGATGCGCGACACGGTGGGCCAGCGTGTTGGTCTTGCCGGAGCCTGCACCGGCGATCACCAGCAACGGGCCGGCAGGGCCGCCATTCGGCACGTCCGAACCATGCTCGACCGCACGGCGCTGGGCGTCATTCAGTTTTTCCAGATAGGCGACCGACATCAAATTCCGCAAGTTGTTCCCGATGTGTTCGTTAGCTGTAACTGATTCGCTCTCTCTTGCCTTCACTTCGTCCCGCCGATGCGTTGACGTGAAACTTGACCGCAGCGCTCGCCTTTCGCTATCGGTGACAGGATCGCTTATCGCCTGGGAGATTGCCGTGAAAAGTTCGACCGTTCTGCTGGCAGGCGCACTGGCTGCCTTTTCCTCCTTGTCTTTCGTTCCCAACGCGTCAGCGCAGGTCGCCGACAGTCTGACGATCTACAATGCCCAGCATGAGGGGCTGACGAAGGAATGGGCCGAAGCCTTTACCGAGGAAACCGGCATCGTCGTGACGATCCGCAACGGCTCCGATATGGAGTTCGCCAATCAGATCGTGCAGGAGGGGGCCAATTCTCCCGCCGATGTTTTCCTGACAGAAAATTCTCCGGCCATGGCCTTGGTCGACGGCAAGGGGCTGTTCGAGCCGATCAACCCCGTGACGCTGGAACAGGTGCCCGAGCAATTCCGGCCGTCCAACGGTCACTGGATCGGGGTTGCAGCGCGATCGACTGTGTTTGCCTATGACAAGACCAAGCTTTCAGAAGACAAGCTGCCGAAATCGATGCTCGACCTTGCCAAGCCGGAATGGAAAGGCCGCTGGGCGGCATCGCCTTCCGGCGCCGATTTCCAAGCGATCGTCGGTGCATTGCTGCAGTTGAAGGGCAAGGATGAGACGACTGCCTGGCTTGCGGGCATGAAAGAGAACTTTGCGGCCTATCGCGGCAATTCGGTTGCGATGAAGGCTGTCAATGCCGGCCAGACCGAGGGCGCGCTGATCTATCACTATTACTATTTCGGCGATCAGGCGAAGACCGGCGAAAACAGCAACAATGTCTCCCTCCACTATTTCAGGAGTCAGGATCCGGGCGCTTTCGTATCGATTTCGGGTGGCGGTATTCTGGCATCCTCCCAGCACAAGCCGCAGGCACAGGCATTTCTGAAATGGCTGACAGGCAAGGACGGGCAGGCGGTGCTGCGCGATGGCACATCCTATGAATATGCCGTTGGCAAGGGGGAGGCATCCAACAGGGCTCTGGTACCGCTCGACGAGTTGCAGGCACCGAAGGTCGAACCTTCGGCGCTCAACAATGCCGACGTTACCGACATGATGACGGCTGCGGGTCTGCTTTAACGCGGACGGTCATAATTCCAGTTGCGTGAAAGGCATTCGGCAGCATAGCTGCGATGTCTCATCATATTCAGGTAGCCCATGACGTCTTTTGCCGACAGCAAGCCGCTTTCCATGCCGCTTTCCCGTTTCAGGTCGGGAATGCGCGGCACGTTCATGCTTGCGGTCGTCATAGCGCTTCTGGCGCTTCTACCCCTCGGTTTCGTTATTTGGGCAACCATTATCACCGGTTGGGAGACTGCGTCGCAAATGATCTTCCGGCCACGTGTCGGCGAGCTGATGACGAATACGCTACTGCTCGTGCTGTTTACGGTGCCGCTCGCCGCGCTGCTGGCAACATCCCTTGCATGGTTGACGGAGCGCAGTGACCTGCCATTCGCCCGCCTGTGGTCAGCGCTTTGCGTTGCGCCGCTTGCCATTCCGGCTTTCGTGCATTCCTATGCATGGATCGGCCTATGGCCGGGCTTTCATGGGTTACCCGCAGGCATCGCGATTTCAGTCACGGCCTATTTCCCTTTTCTCTATCTGCCGATTTCGGCCGCGCTGCGGCTTCTAGATCCGGCGCTGGAAGACCAGGCTGCCTCACTCGGGCTTTCTGATGCAGCGGTCTTTCGCCGTGTGGTGCTGCCGCAACTGCGACTGTCCATCCTTGGCGGCGGACTCTTAGTCGGGCTGCATCTCCTGTCGGAATACGGTCTTTATGCGATGATCCGCTTCGACACGTTCACCACCGCAATCGTCGACCAGTTCCAGTCGACCTATAACGGCGTGGCTGCCAATATGCTGGCTCTGGTTCTGGTCTCCTGCTGCCTCGTGCTGCTCGGCCTCGATGTGGGCCTGAGAGGCCACCGGCGTTACGCGCGCATCGGCTCCGGGGTGGCGCGCCGCGCGCGAAAAACCTCTCTCGGCCGCTGGCGCTACGTCTGCATACTGTTGCCGCTTGTGGCCGTTGCCTTCGCGCTCGGCATTCCGGCCGTCACCCTGTCTCGCTGGCTGATTGCCGGCGGCGGCGACATCTGGCGGATGGACGAGATCGGGCTGGCGCTCGGCCAGACGCTGGTCATCTGCGTGGTCGGCGGGATTGCGACGACGCTTGCCGCACTTCCCGTCGCCTGGCTTTCGGTGCGCCGACCAAGCCGGGGAAGCCAGATCATCGAAGGGTGTTATTATCTCGCCAGCTCCATGCCAGGCGTGGTCGTGGCGCTGGCGCTGGTGACGATTACGGTGAGGGTTGCCTTGCCGCTTTACCAGACGGTTGCGACGATCGTGCTTGCCTATGTCATCATGTTCTTGCCTCGGGCGCTTATCAGCCTTCGCGCCAGCATCGCGCAGGTGCCGGCGGAATTGGAACAGGCGGCTGCGAGTCTTGGCCGTTCGCCGGCCAACGCACTCTGGTCTACGACCGTCAGGCTGGCGGCGCCGGGGGCGGCTGCGGCCGTGGCGCTTTCTTCGCTCGGCATCATGAACGAACTGACGGCGACGCAGATGCTGGCACCGAACGGCACCCGTACGCTCGCCATGGCCTTCTGGGCACTGAACAGCGAGATCGATTATGCCGGTGCTGCGCCCTATGCGCTGCTGATGGTGCTGTTCTCGCTGCCGATGACGGCGCTCCTCCACCACCAATCGAAGAAGATCGCCGGTCGATGAGCTTTGTAGATATCCAGTCACTCCGCAAAAATTTCGGAGCCGTGGCGGCTCTCGACGGGATCGACCTCACCGTCGAGCGCGGCAGCCGTACCGTCGTCGTTGGACCATCCGGCTGCGGCAAGACCACCTTGCTGCGCCTTCTTGCCGGCTTCGAGGTGCCTGATGCGGGTCGCATCGTCATCGGCGGGGATGTGATGGCGGAAGGTGCGATGGCGATGCCGGCGCACAAGCGCAATATCGGCATCGTCGCGCAAGATGGATGCCTGTTTCCGCATCTCACCGTCGCTGGCAACATCATCTTCGGAATGACGGAGGAAGCGTCACTCCAGCGGCCGAGGGCCGAGGAACTGATGGAGATGGTCGGGCTGGAGCGCTCGATGCTGGTGCGCCGTCCTGACGAGCTTTCCGGGGGGCAACAGCAGCGTGTGGCGCTTGCCCGTGCTCTTGCCCGCAAGCCGCGGCTGATGCTGCTCGATGAACCGTTTTCCGCCCTTGATACGGGTTTGAGAGCTGCCACGCGCAAGGCCATCGGCGACGTGTTGAAAGCGGAGAGGATTACGACGCTGCTCGTCACCCACGATCAGGCGGAAGCGCTCACCTTCGCCGATCAGCTGGCGGTGATGCGGGGTGGGCGTCTGATGCAGTCCGGCCGGCCGCGGGATGTCTATTCCCGCCCTGCAGATCCGGCGACAGCCGCGTTTCTCGGCGAGGCGATCATCCTGCCGGCGGAACTGAAGCACGGGCATGCCCACTGTATCCTGGGCCGGTTGCCCGTGCCTGATCGGGACATCGCTGCACGGCAAGGGACGATCATGGTGCGGCCGGAGCAGATCAGGCTGGTCGAACCGGACGCAGGAGCGGGTGAAGGAGAAATTCGCGGGCGTGTTTTGGAGACCAGCTTCTGTGGTTCGACCTGCGACCTGCGCATTATGTTGCGCGACGACGAGACTGTCGTTCTCACCTTGGAGGTGCCGAGCTCGACCGATCTGGTCGTCGGTCAGGAGGTCGATTTGCGTGTCTTGGGCGCTGTGCACGTCTTCGGCTGATTTTGTTCCAGGGATTGGAACCGGGAACATCGATAAACGTTATCCGGCCATCACTATCAAGGACACAAATCCATGCTGAAATGGGCTCTCATTTTCCTCGTCATTTCCCTGATTTCAGGTTTCCTTGGCTTCTCCGGCGTTTCTGCTGCGACGGCGGGCATCGCCAAGATCCTCTTCTTCCTGTTCCTGGTTATCTTCCTGATATTCCTTGCTCTGGCGCTGATGGCCGGCAGCGCGATCATGTGACAACCGAAGGTTTTCGAAACAAAAAAAGCCGCGCTGTTGGGCGGCTTTTTACTTATGCGGAAGCGGCACCGGGGGATGTCAGCGTCCGGGGTGTTTCTGGGCGAAGACAAGAAGCTGCCAGACGACCGGCCCCAGAAGCGAATGTTCGTGATGGCTTTTCGGGATTGCCATTCCCTTGTCGACAACGATCTCGTCGCCGCAGGCACGGCAGCGATAGATGCCGGCATTGGTGACGGGTTGTCCGGGCTTGTAGTCCTGGTCGAAGGCCCATGAATTGGCCTGAACGAGGCGGTCAGAATATTTGAACTGTGCCATCCTGCTTCTCTCGGATCTATGCCCTGGTGCGAGGGAGAGACTGCCCAAAACAAGTGACCAAACAGTAATTTAGGAGCGAGGATTTGCACCTTTTTTGATTTTCCGCATGTCTGAAGCACGCTTAGTCGCGACAGGGTTGCGTGGTTTCATCGATTTCCAGTATGCGGTGAAATATCCATAGCGTCGGAGTGGTCGCACTGCCGACAGTTTGACGAACCTCATGGCAGCACAGGCGATCTACTGACATCTACCTGAGTTCGCTATTCAACAGCTTTGGGCTTGATGCTAACGGCAGGGTGAGATTCGATGACTTGGTCCACCAGAGGCCCCAATTTGTGAGCGCCTTTCGATGAAAGATGGGAGCTGTCGGTATAGACAACTTCCAAAGCATCGCCACCGCGGCATACGCTTTCGTCACACAGAAAACCAATCGGATCCAGAACAGATATACCTAGAGCGGCCGAAATTCTTGTGATCTCACGCCGACTGGTGGCTTGTCGCTCTCGCACGTCTGGAAGCCTGACTGAAACGGTCTCGCTTTTTCCCAACAGAGCTGCCTTGGCGAGAATGGCGGGAGTGTCCTTGCCGATCTCGGGAACGGGTGCCAGTACGCTAACCCGGGCTTTGGAAGACGCCCATGTCAACGTTTTCAACAGGGCGCCAGCCACATCTGGATCATTCAAGCGTAGCCTTGGCCGTTGCTCATCAGAAAAACGCGACGCTTCGAAATAATATAGCCAATGCGCTGCGATCACGATCCTCTCAGGACGTATTTGCTCAATCGTACTCACCACTGCATTGTTAAAGTCAATGCATCGCCAATTGGGGGAGTCAACTCGTTCCATGCCGAACAATGGCGGGCAGCCGCCTCTGCTGAGACTATAGGCTGCGAGATGGTGTTCCCTTAGCTTCTCTTCGAATGCAGGAGCGAATGCATCCCCGTGACTGTCACCCCAGATCACTATGGAGGGGATGACGTCCTTGCTTCCGACCCTGCATACGCGCACCCGACCGGCATCAGCCATCGGAGCCAGTCTCGGATCCGCTTCTACCATCTCACCTAATCGACAGTTTTCTAATGGCGGGCCGATCTGCAAAGACTCTTTTCGAAGCGCGGTAACCAGTGGTTCCGGAAGTCGGGACGGAAGGCCATTCTGGATATCTAAAACGATGCCTGTCGCTAGCAATGCCGTCGAGCACGCCAGGGCCAAGGCGAGCTTACCTGTCTTGCGAGCGGTCGAGCGGAAAGGTGTCTCCACCAGATGGTAGGTTGCCACCGCAAGCAAAAAGGACACCAGCGCCGCAAGGAGCCCTTGGGCGATATCCAGCTTTTCGCCCAAAACGTAAGACATGAAGCAGATCAGCGGCCAGTGCCAAAGATAGAATGAATAGGATGTACGGCCGATGTAATTCACTGGACCAAGCGACAATGCTCGGCCTGCGAGAGTTTCCGAGCCGGATTTAATAAGCATCGCTGCACCCAAAGCCGGGGCGATCGCGTTCCAGGCTGGAAACAGGGAGGCTTCGCTTAGAGCAAACAGTGATACGAGGATCAGCGCAATGCCAGTGTATCCTATCAAAGTGGATAGTCTGCGGCCCAGTGGCCGAGAAGGAGCAAGCATCAGCGCGCCCAGTAGAAATTCCCAGGCTCTAAAAGGCAGCAGGAAGAAGGCGGCATCTCTATTGGTCACCACCATATAGCAGCTAGCCAAGAATGAGACCAGACAGCCTAAAGCCAGGAAAACGAAGGGACGGCTTGTTCTCCTTATAACGAATAGCAGACAGGCGGGGAACAGGAGATAAAACTGCTCTTCGACGGATAGCGACCACATATGCAGCAGAGGCGTAACTTCTGCCGGAGCGGAGAAATATCCGCTGTTTTCCAGGAAAAAATGGTTCGCATGCAGCAATATGCTTGCTGTGAGGCTCTTGCCGAACGCTTCAAGGTCATTGGGGGCATAGATCCCATAAGCCGCAACCAGCGTTGCGCCGGCTACGATCACAAACGCCGGAACGAGGCGTCGGAGCCTGCGTTCATAGAATTGTACAAAACTGAAACTACCGCGTTTATTCTGCTCTATGATGAGCGCAGATATCAGGTAGCCGGATATGACAAAAAATACATCTACGCCGACAAAGCCGCCGGGCATGATGCTTGGGACTGCATGAAACAAAACAACGGAAATAACTGCAACGGCACGAAGTCCGTCAATGTCTGCACGATATCGCAATTCGACTATCCCTGAATTCAAGCCGCAATGGCACGTCATGTCGGGGATGGGCAATCGTCATATGGAGGTGAAGTTCAGTTTTGGGGATAACGTGATACGTTTACCACGTGCCTTAAGTTGCTGGGCAAAAATATCGGTTTACTGTGTTGCGACGACAGCTGAGACGTTTGCGCAAAAGTATTTGCCCAGGGCATAACACTATTTATCTTTTACTTCAGTGAAGTGCGGATAGACTTCGCCGATCATTTCCTATTCGTCGAACAGAAATGCAAAAGGCCCCGTCGAAACAAGGCCTTGCGAAATTCGGATGGTGGGCGTGACAGGGATTGAACCTGTGACCCCTACGATGTCAACGTAGTGCTCTCCCGCTGAGCTACACGCCCATCCGATGTCGGCGCATAGACCATACGTTGATCGGGCCGTCAACTGGTTTTTTGGAAGAATGCGAAGCTTTTTTGACGGCCGCGCATTTTCGGGATTTTGGGGCTGTGGATGACTGCAGGCGGTGCTTGGGCCGGTCATTGCGATGCCCGGAAAACAGATGAGGCGCCCGAATGGGCGCCTCGATCATGCGATTGATTCTGAAAAAAGTTTCAGGCTGCAGCGAGCATCTTGTTCACTTCGTCGACCAGATCGCGAAGGTGGAATGGCTTGGAGAGAACCTTGGCGTCCTTCGGAGCCTTTGAATCGGAATTCAGGGCAACGGCGGCAAAACCGGTGATGAACATCACCTTGAGATCCGGGTCGAGTTCGGTGGCGCGGCGGGCAAGCTCGATGCCGTCCATTTCCGGCATGACGATGTCGGTCAGGAGCAGCGAGAAGGGCTCTTCGCGGAGCCGATCATAGGCGCTCGCGCCATTGTCGAAAGAGGCGACCTTGTATCCCGCCTTTTCCAGTGCCTTCACCAGAAAACGGCGCATATCGTTGTCGTCTTCGGCGAGAAGGATTTTCTGTATCATCGTCGGGACCGTATCCGTGCATGCCTGAGGTTGTATGAGCCATCCATAATGCCAGCTTACGGTAAATTTCCGTTTAACCGGCATGGAGCGGCGTTTGGTGGGATATACATAGTATGGACTTGGCGCCGGGCAACTGGCAACATGCCACATCAGACTTGTTCGTGACATGGTAAAGGCAGGATGGATCAGTCCGCGGGAGATTTTCAAGGGTTTGAGGTCAGGGAACCGGCGGCGCAGACAATCCCATTCGTCTTCAATTCACCGCATAGCGGCAACCATTTTCCTGTGGATTTCCTGGCGAGCAGCCATCTGGACTCGCTTTCGATCAGGCGCTCCGCCGATCACTACGTCGACGAGCTTTTTGCCGACGCCCCGGAACTGGGCGCGCCGCTTCTCGTCGCACACTTTCCGCGTGCATATCTGGATGTCAACCGCGAGCCTTACGAATTAGACCCGCGCATGTTCGATGGACCGCTGCCGCCCTATGTGAATATAGGCTCGATGAGGGTCGCGGGCGGTCTTGGAACCATTCCGCGCATCGTGGCGGAGAACATGGATATCTACCGCAAGCGGCTTTCGGTCGATGAGGGATTGTCCCGTATCGAGGCGATTTATAAACCTTATCACGCCTGCCTGCGCAAACTGATCGCACGCACCCATGCGCGTTTCGGCATCGGCATCCTGATCGATTGCCACTCCATGCCGGGCAATATCCGGCTGTCCGGTTCGGATGTGCGACCGGATTTCATCATCGGTGATCGCTACGGCACCAGTGCATCGGCCGAGCTTTCGCGTGCGGCGTTGCAGTTCTTCGACGACATGGGTTTTTCGGCCGTTCGCAACAAGCCCTATGCGGGCGGCTTCATAACAGAGCATTACGGTCGCCCGGTTCGCGGTCTGCATGCGCTGCAGATCGAAATCAACCGCGGCCTCTATGTCGATGAGGTAACGCTGGAGAAAAAAGCGGAATTTCCGCTGGTTGCTGCGGCGCTTTCCACCTTCATGCGGCAGATGTCGGAGTTCGTCGGCGAGTTTTCCGACGATGCCGGCGCGCTCGCGGCCGAATAATCAGAATCTCATCAAGTCCGGCGCTCAGCCGCCCTTCATCCATGGCTGTGATGCGGGCAAAAAAAACCGCGCTCATCGCGCGGCTAAGTCTAGGGAGGAAACACCCAAGGAGGGTATTTACAGTCAAAGACTGTGATTAAGAAAATCGGCCAGTTTTGCACATTTGTCAATCATATTTTTCCGGTGATTAAATTTGCGTCATTTTTGGGCTTTCTGATTAAGGAGACGGCATCGAAAGCGGTTTTCTTCGGCAGCAAGAGGCCCTAAGAACGATGTGTGCCGCTTCCTCTCTCGTGCTTTTACGTCATAACCCAAGGATCTGCCGATGCTGCCTGACCGCGATTTCTTCGATGCGCTTGCCGATGCCGCCAAGAGTGAGACGCTGCCGCGGTTTCGTACGGGAATTTCCGTCGTCAACAAGGCGGCTGGTGGGTTCGATCCCGTGACCGAAGGCGACAGGGCCGCCGAGACGGCGATCCGATCGCTGATCGAGAAACGTTTTCCCGATCACGGCATACTCGGCGAGGAGCATGAGAGCATCGGGCTCGATCGCGAGCATGTCTGGGTGATCGATCCGATCGACGGAACGCGGGCGTTCATTTCCGGCCTGCCGGTCTGGGGTACGCTGATCGGGTTCCGCTCCAATAGTCGCGCAACCATGGGAATGATGGATCAGCCATTTACCGGCGAGCGTTATTTCGCCGACGGCAGCCATTCCTGGTATTCGGGGCCGGATGGCGAACGACAGCTTTCGGTGCGTGATTGCGGGTCGCTTTCCGATGCCATTCTGTTCACGACCTCACCGCATATCTTCCAGGGGGATGATCTCAAGCGCTACCATTCTGTCGAGGAGAAGGTGCGGCTGTTCCGTTATGGCTGCGATTGTTATGCCTATGCGCTGCTTGCGGCAGGGCATATCGATCTTGTGGTCGAAAACAGCCTACAGCCCTATGATGTCGGAGCGCTCATCCCGATCATCGAACAGGCGGGCGGTATCATCACGACCTGGGACGGTGGCCGACCGGAGAATGGCGGCAATATCGTCGCGGCCGGATCAAAGGCCGTTTACGAGCAGGCGATGGCGTTGCTCGCCGGGCGATAAGAGAAGCCGTCAAGCGGCGGTTTCGGCCATGTCCAAGCCGCCATCGAGGCCTGGCATGAAGGTTTCTATCGCGTCCATGGCCTGGGCTCGATAGATATCCTTTTCCTGAAACAGTTCGTGCCGGCCGCCGGTGACCGTGATGAGTTGTCCGGCGCGAAAATTCCGGGACAGGTTTTCCTGCAGACGATAGGGCACGACACCATCGAGTACCGGGGCGAGGATCAGTGTCGGAATGGTGATTTCCGTCAGGTGAGACTGTAGTGAAACGCGGGAAGCCGCTTTCAGTGTCTCGTGGACCCATCGCGCCGTCGGGGCGCCGACGGTCAGGTTCTGGAAGGCCTTATAGAGGTCGAGGTTACGGTCGAACCGTCTCCGGTCACCGGTCAGTCCATTGCCTTCGAAGGGGATCTGCCGACGGTCGCCACCGAGTTGGATGCCTCCGAGCCCGGTCCAGGACATCAATCGTGCCAGCGGACGAGCAAATTTTTCCGAGGCAGGCTGTCCGTGGAAGCCGATATAGGGTGAAGCCAGCGCCATCCTGCTGATGCGATTCGACAGGCGCGGTGCGGCGGAAAGGGCAATCAGCGCGCCGGTGGAATGGGCGACAAGGAAGAAGGGCAGGCGGGCATCGGGCAGCACGACCTGTTCCAGAAAGATTTCCAGATCCTTTTCGTAATCAGAAAAACGGTGGACATGCCCTTTCTTCGGATCCTTCTTCAGGCGATCCGACCCGCCTTGCCCGCGCAGGTCATAGGTCGCGACCCAGAGGCCCATGGCATTGAGGTTGCGGATCGTTTCGAAATATTTCTCGATAAACTCGTTGCGCCCCTGGAGGAGCACGATAGTGCCCCGTGCCGGCACGACATCTGACCGAAACAGGCCGTAACGGATTTCTACACCGCGATGGCCGGTGAAATAACCTGCGGAATAGTTGCCCGGCGCGGGATTGGCCGAGGTAAGGCGGAAGATATCGTCGCTGATTTGGGGCTCGCTCATGATTTCAGCGTTAGGCGAGTGTGGCGGCAGGTCAAGCAAAATCACCGCTTCCGATGCTGGTATGTTCTGGTTGGGGAGGGCCAGGCGTCGTTGATCCAGCTTGGGGAAAAGAGGGCCGGAACCGGCGACACGGGGATGACAGCGCGGTTCCGGCAAGGCTGACCGAAGCGAAGGGACGAATATGCTTCGGTCCAAGGAGGCATGCCGCCTTCCAGAACATCGCTTCTAGCAATATGGGCCTGAACCTTAGCAAAACCGGCTGTTCATGCGGTATTCATTGCCAAAACGGCCGTGACATGTGGGGTCTTGAAGGGCGTGCAGGCAATTCCCATCTTCACTCTGCAGGCGCCGAAAGGGTCTGCTGAACGGGGTCTTCATCGCCATTACGGGATGTGGATGCCCAAATCAAAACCGCAACGTCGCTTCCATGGAGGACATTATGCGTCACGTCGATTTTTCCCCTCTCTATCGCTCCACAGTCGGTTTCGACCGCCTCTTCAATCTTCTCGACAATCGCAACTTCGGCGATCAGGGGCAAAGCTATCCGCCCTATAATATCGAGCGGACCGGTGAAAACACCTACCGCATCACCATGGCCGTCGCTGGTTTCGACGAAAAGGAACTTTCGATCGAATTCCAGGCCCATGCGCTGACCGTAAAAGGCGAAAAGGCCGACGAAGATGGTGCCGATCAGAACGAATATCTCTATCGCGGCATTGCCAAGCGCGCCTTCGAGCGACGCTTCCAGCTTGCCGATCATGTCGAAGTCGAAACCGCTTCGTTGAAGAACGGCTTGCTTCACATCGACCTCATCCGGAACATCCCGGAAGCGATGAAGCCGCGCCGTATCTCTATTGCAGCTGAGGCTGGCGATACGACCAAGACGATCGAAGCCCAGGTGGCGCCGCAACAGGTTAATTAAAGCTTCGCATCATTTGATCCTCCCATCAAAGACCGCAAGCTGACGCCCCTTCCTTTCGCGAGGAGGGGGCGTTTTCGTATTCGAGTTCAGTTACGCCGCAGCCGGCTCCGCCTTCAATTCCTTCGCCTTCAGGCGTTCTGCGTATTTCTGCGCCAGTACCGCGCAGGTCATCAGCTGGATCTGGTGGAACAGCATGATGGGGAGCACGATTGCGCCGATGGATGCGGAGCTGCCTGCAAAGATGGCGTTGGCCATCGGCACACCGCTTGCCAGCGACTTTTTCGAGCCGCAAAAGGTGATGGTAATTTCGTCCTCTTTTGAGAAGCCGAGCAGCCTGCTGCCGAACATGGTGATGCAGAGAACGGCGGCGAGCAGGACGATATCGAGGCCGATGACCACGGCGATATCGGCAATAGAGAAGGTTTGCCAGATGCCTTCCATCACGGCCGTCGAAAAGGCGAGATAGACCACCATCAGGATGGAGCCACGGTCGAAGGGCGTCAGCAGCTTCTTCTTCGAGCGGATCCAGTTGCCGATCCAGGGCTGCAAAATCTGGCCGAGAATGAAGGGCGCGAGCAGCTGAAGCGCGATCTTTTCCAGTGCATCAAGGGAAACGCCGTCGCCGCCCGTTGTCGACAGAAGCAGCGCGATGAGAGCAGGCGTCAGGAACATGCCGAGAATATTGGAGCCGGATGCGGCAACGATGGCGGCCGGAACATTGCCGCCGGCCATCGAGGTGAAGGCGATCGACGATTGCACCGTCGAGGGCAGAACGCAGAGGAACAGCATGCCGAGATAAAGCGGTGCCGGCAGGATGCTCTCGGGGATGAAGCCCAAGGCAAGCCCGAGAAGCGGGAAGATGGCGAATGTGGTGAGCACGATCGTCAGGTGCAGCCGCCAGTGAAGCACGCCGGCAATCACCGTGTCGCGTGCCAGACGCGCACCATGCAGGAAGAAAAGCAGGCCGATGGCGATGTCGGTTGCAATGGCGAACCAGTCCGCCCAGACGCCGTGGATGGGGAGAATGGACGCCAGGATGACCGTTCCCAACAGCATCATCGTATATTGGTCGGGCAGGAAACGCTTCATCGCATGCTCCTCAGGCTCTTATCCTTCAAGGTAGAAAGGTTGTGGTCTCTCTTATCGTGAATTAGAATTCAACCATTAACAGTTATCACAAAGCACAATATCGATGCTCAATCTTCATCAACTCGACAGTTTCCTTATGCTGCAACAGACCGGGAGTTTCACCGAAGCGGCGGCAAGGCTTGGGGTTGGGCAATCGACGGTGACGCAGCATATTCAGCGTTTGGAGAAATCGCTGGGGCGCCAGCTCGTTTTTCGTGACACGCATCAGGTAAGGTTGACCGCCGATGGCGAGGCGCTTGTGGGTTATGCGCGCGGTATGTTGGATCTCAACGGTCAAGTGTTGTCACTCTTCGGCGAAAGCCGACTGCGCGGGCGGCTGAGGCTCGGAGTGTCGGAAGATGTCGTCGCCAACCGGTTGACGGGGATATTGGAGGATTTCATTCGCCTCCATCCGCTGGTCGATCTGGAACTGACCGTGGCGCTATCGGCCGTGCTCAACCAGATGCAGGATGTCGGTGACCTCGATCTCGTGCTTGCCAAGCGGCATGTCGGTGAAACGCATGGCAAGCTGTTGTATCGGGAGCCGCTGGTCTGGCTGGCGCGTGATCCTCATTTCGCGCCGGCCAAAGATCTGGTGCTGCCGCTGATCGCCTTTCCTCCGCCTTCGATCACCCGGCGTGTGGTGCAGGAGGCGCTGGATCGTGAAAAGCTTGCCTGGCGTGTCGTCTGCACGTGCGGCAGCCTGAGCGGGCTCACGGCTGCTGCGCGTGCCGGCATGGGCGTAATGGTGCAACCGCGCAGCATGGTGCCGGAGGGTTTGCGGGAAATCGCCGGTGACCGCCTGCCGCGGCTGGAGGACGTGGAGTTCGTCCTTATCCCGCGGCGCGGCGCCGATGCGGTGATGGTCGAGGCTCTGTCGAGCCTGATTGCGGCACGGATCATGCCGCAATCGATCTAGATCATTTCTCCCGCCGAGCGCTTTCGTCTTCGGGAGAGACGAGGGGCTGCTTGGTGAACCTCAGGCCGAGGCGCAGATCGACAGGAACTGATCCACGTCTTCCTGGGTCGTGGCGAAGGACGTCACCATGCGGATAAGCGCCTCATCCTTGCCAACCTTTTCGGGCATGTCACGTGGTTCCAGCCAATCGTAGAACTTTGCGCCCTGTTCAGCTGCTGCTTTCGCAGATGCTTTCGGCAGGACGGCGAAGACTTCGTTGGATTCGGTCTGCCAAGCGAGACGGGCGCTGTTGAGCGACCCGAAGCCCACGCGCAGGCGATCGGCCATGGCATTGGCATGGCTGGCGAGGCCGATCCAGAGGTCGTCCTTCAGATAGGCTTCAAACTGAGCCGCGATAAAGCGCGACTTGGAAAAGAGCTGGGCGGTGCGCTTGCGGAGGAAGGCAAAGTCTTTGGCCAGTTGCGGATCGAAGAAGACGATCGCTTCCGCGCACCAGCAGCCATTCTTCGTGCCGCCGAAGGAAAGGACGTCGACGCCGCGTTTCCAGGTCATTTCCGCCGGCGAGCATCCGAGCGAAACGAGAGCATTGGCGAAGCGTGCGCCGTCCATATGGAGCGGCAGGCCGTTCTCCTTGGCAATCCTCGAGATCGTGTCGATCTCGTCGAGCGTATATATGGTGCCGACCTCGGTCGCCTGGGTCATGGTGACGGCGGCGGCGCGGCCATGGTGTACGGCATCCTGCGGATAGCGGGCAATGCGCTCAACCAGATTTTCTGGCAGCATCTTGCCGACGGGGCCTTCGACGCCAACCATACGCATGCCGGAAAAGAAGTCCGGTGCGCCGCATTCGTCTTCGATCACATGGGCTTCGGTATGGCAGAAGGTGAGGCCGCCGGGGCGTGCGATGCTGGCAAGCGAGAGTGAATTGGCTGCCGTGCCGGTGGCGACAAAAAAGACAGCCACTTCTTTCTCGAAGATCTCGTTGAAACGCTGCTCAATGGAGCGGTCGAGTTCGCTCGTTCCATAGGCTGCGGCAAAACGAGTCGATTCCTTCGACAGGCGTTCGTTGATGGCAGGGTGGGCTCCTGCCCAGTTGTCGGAGGCGAAGAACATGAAATGGCACCTTGGGATTGGTTGGGAGGTGCCGGGAGATTAAGGTTTTTTCGTTTCGGCGCAACGATAAACCGGTATCCGCAGCCCGGTCCTGTCTCCATGGCAATGAAAGGGGTAATCACTTCCGCTTCGCGTAATTTAATTACCTGAATATAGCTCCGATGCGTAACAGACTGTCGCCGGTGCGCAGATTTTTGAAGACACCGTCTTGTGAGAAAGTTAAAATCATGCGATATCAGATCGGGAAATAGGTCAGCTTTTCTGTCCTAATTTTCGCGGCTGGGCGATTTGGGTAGCATATCCGGCCTGCCGATATCGACGCCGATCTGGTTTGGGTTTGGACCATTATGGGTTCTTGTCCGGTGCTGGAGCGGCGCCGTCGCATGACTGGGGATGGTATTGTCATCTTCGGGATTTGATAGGGTGCCACCTTGCTCGCTGATGGCGACCAACAGGAGGAATGACGATGACGAAGAAGGTTCTTGATATGCACTGTCCCACCGACATTGCTTCGGCGAAAGCCGGGCAGCAGGACGTGCCTTTCGTCGCGTCCGGAATTCCGGCTGCCCAGGGTCTTTATAATCCGCGCAACGAGCACGATGCCTGCGGCGTCGGCTTCATTGCCAATATGAAGGGGCAGAAGTCGCATCAGATCGTCAAGGATGGCCTGTTCATCCTTGAGAACCTGACGCATCGCGGTGCTGTCGGTGCCGACCCTCTGATGGGCGACGGCGCGGGTATTCTGGTGCAGATCCCCGATCGTTTCTTCCGCGAGGAAATGGCCAAGCAGGGTATCACCCTGCCGAAGGCCGGCGAATACGCCGTCGGTCATTTCTTCCTGCCGCGCGATGCCGAGCAGATCGAGCATTTCAAGAAAGTCATCATCGAAGTGATCGCCGAAGAGGGGCAGCAGTTCCTCGGTTTCCGCGATGTGCCGGTCGATAATTCCTCGCTTTCCAAGGCGCCGGATATTGCCGCCACCGAACCCTATCACCTGCAGGTCTTTATCGGTGCAGGGCGCGATGCCGCGACCAATGCCGAATTCGAGCGCCAGCTTTTCCTTGTCCGCAAGGTGATTTCCAACCGCATCTATGACCAGTTCGGTGGCCAGGAAACCGGTTTCTATCCAGTTTCGCTGTCATCCTCGACGATCGTCTACAAGGGCATGTTCCTCGCCTATCAGGTCGGCGCCTATTATAAGGATCTTGCTGACCCCCGCTTCGAGACGGCGGTTGCGCTTGTTCACCAGCGTTTCTCGACCAACACCTTCCCGTCCTGGAAGCTGGCGCATCCGTATCGCATGGTCGCGCATAACGGCGAAATCAACACGTTGCGCTCCAACGTCAACTGGATGGCAGCGCGTCAGGCATCCGTGTCCTCGCCGCTCTTCGGTGATCATATCTCGAAGCTCTGGCCGATCTCCTATGAAGGCCAGTCGGATACGGCCTGCTTCGACAATGCGCTCGAATTCCTGCTTCGCGGCGGCTATTCGCTGGCGCATGCGATGATGATGCTGATCCCGGAAGCATGGGCCGGCAACCAGTCGATGTCGAAGGAGCGCAAGGCGTTCTACGAATATCACGCTGCCCTGATGGAGCCGTGGGATGGTCCGGCTGCCGTCTGCTTCACCGACGGCAAGCAGATCGGTGCGACGCTCGACCGTAACGGCCTGCGTCCGGCCCGTTATCTCGTCACCGACGACGATCGCGTCATCCTCGCATCGGAAGCCGGCACGCTGCCGGTGCCGGAAGAGAAGATCATCAAGAAGTGGCGCCTGCAGCCGGGCAAGATGCTGCTGATCGACATGGAAAAGGGTCAGATCATCTCCGATGAGGAGCTGAAGACGACGCTTGCGACCAAGCATCCTTACGGCAAGTGGCTGGATCGCACACAGCTCATTCTCGAAGACCTGAAGCCGGTGGAGCCGCGCGCGCTGCGTCGTGACGTGTCGCTGCTCGATCGCCAGCAGGCTTTCGGTTACACGACCGAAGATACCAAGATCCTGATGTCGCCGATGGCGACGACCGGTCAGGAAGCCGTTGGTTCGATGGGTACCGATACGCCGATTTCGGCCATGTCGGACAAGTCGAAGCTGCTCTACACCTATTTCAAGCAGAATTTTGCGCAGGTGACGAACCCGCCGATCGATCCGATCCGCGAAGAGCTGGTCATGAGCCTCGTGTCGTTCATCGGTCCGCGCCCCAACATTCACGACCATGAAGGCATGGCGAATGCCAAGCGCCTGGAAGTGCGCCAGCCGATCCTGACCAATGGCGATCTCGAAAAGATCCGCTCGATTGGTCACACGGAAGACCGGTTCGATACCAAGACGCTCGATTTCACCTATGACATCGAGCGCGGCGCCGAAGGCATGCCGGAAATGCTCGATCGTCTCTGCGAGCGCGCCGAGGCTGCCGTCAAGGGCGGCTACAACATCATCGTGCTCTCCGACCGCCAGATCGGCCCGGATCGTATCGCCATTCCGGCGCTTCTGGCGACCGCTGCCGTACATCATCACCTGATCCGCAAGGGGCTTCGGACCTCGGTTGGTCTGGTCGTCGAATCCGGCGAGCCGCGCGAGATCCATCACTTCTGTCTTCTGGCCGGTTACGGTGCGGAAGCGATCAACCCCTATCTCGCCTTCGATACGCTGACCGACATGCATATGCGTGGGGAATTCCCCAAGGAAGTCGATGCATCGGAAATCGTCTATCGCTACATCAAGGCGGTCGGTAAGGGCATCCTCAAGGTCATGTCCAAGATGGGCATCTCGACCTACCAGTCCTATTGCGGCGGTCAGATCTTTGACGCGGTCGGCCTGAACTCGGAACTGGTCAATCAGTATTTCTTCGGTACGGCGACCTCGATCGAAGGTATTGGCCTCACCGAGATCGCCGAGGAAACCGTCAGCCGTCATGCGTCGGCATTCGGCAAGGACCCGGTTCTGGCCTCGTCGCTCGATATCGGCGGCGAATATGCCTACCGCATGCGTGGCGAAAGCCACGCCTGGACACCGGATGTCGTAGCGACGCTGCAGCACGCAGTTCGCGGCAACAGCCAAGATCGTTACCGCGAGTTCGCCCAGATGGTGAACGAGACGGCAGTTCGCATGAACACGATCCGCGGCCTGTTCAAGATCAAGTCGGCAGACGCTCTGGGCCGCAAGCCGGTTTCGCTCGATGAGGTCGAGCCGGCTGTCGATATCGTCAAGCGCTTCTCGACGGGCGCCATGTCCTTCGGCTCGATTTCCCGTGAGGCGCATACGACGCTTGCGATCGCCATGAACCGGATCGGCGGCAAGTCGAACACGGGTGAGGGCGGCGAAGAGAGCGACCGTTACCTGCCGCTGCCGGACGGTTCGATGAACCCGGAGCGTTCGGCGATCAAGCAGATCGCGTCGGGCCGTTTCGGTGTCACGACCGAATATCTGGTCAATGCCGACATGCTGCAGATCAAGGTGGCGCAGGGTGCAAAGCCCGGCGAAGGCGGCCAGCTGCCCGGCCATAAGGTCGATGCGACCGTCGCCAAGACCCGTCACTCGACGCCGGGCGTCGGCCTCATCTCGCCGCCGCCACACCATGACATCTATTCGATCGAAGATCTGGCTCAGCTGATCTACGACCTGAAAAACGTTAACCCGACCTCGGATATTTCCGTCAAGCTTGTCTCGGAAGTCGGCGTCGGCACGGTTGCCGCCGGTGTCGCCAAGGCGCGTGCGGACCATATCACGGTTGCAGGTTTCGACGGCGGCACGGGCGCATCGCCGCTGACCTCGCTGAAGCATGCCGGTAGCCCATGGGAAATCGGCCTTGCCGAAACTCAACAGACGCTGGTGCTGAACGGTCTTCGCTCGCGTATCGCGCTGCAGGTCGATGGTGGTCTGAAGACCGGTCGTGACGTGATCATCGGTGCGCTTCTGGGTGCCGACGAATTCGGCTTTGCGACGGCTCCGGTCATCGCGGCCGGCTGCATCATGATGCGCAAGTGCCATCTGAACACTTGTCCCGTGGGCGTTGCCACGCAGGATCCGGTCTTGCGCAAGCGCTTCAAGGGTACGCCGGAACACGTCATCAACTACTTCTTCTTCGTGGCTGAAGAAGTGCGCGAAATCCTGGCATCGCTTGGCTACACCAAGTTCGACGAGATCATCGGCCTTTCCGACCTGCTCGAAAAGGATGAGATGCTGGCTCACTGGAAGTCCCAGGGGCTCGATTTTTCCAAGATCTTCCACAAGGTGGAAGCTCCGAAGGCTGCCACCTACTGGACCGAGCGCCAGAAGCATCCGATCGACGATATTCTCGACCGCAAGATGATCGAGAAGTCGGCTGCGGCGCTGGAAAGCAAGGAGCCAGTTGTCTTCGAAGTGCCGATCAAGAACGTTGACCGTTCGGCCGGTGCAATGCTTTCGGGCGCGCTCGCCAAGCGTTGGGGCCAGAAAGGCCTGAAGGACGACACGATCCATGTGACGCTGACAGGTACTGCCGGCCAGTCGTTCGGTGCTTTCCTTGCTCGTGGCATCACCTTTGATCTGGTGGGTGACGGCAACGACTATGTCGGTAAGAGTCTCTCGGGTGGCCGCATCATCGTGCGTCCGCCGGAAAACTCCAAGATCGTTGCCGAAAACTCGATCATCGTCGGTAATACCGTGCTTTACGGCGCGACGACGGGCGAGTGCTATTTCCGCGGTGTTGCCGGTGAGCGTTTCTCGGTGCGCAACTCGGGTGCGATCGCGGTCGTCGAAGGCGTGGGTGACCATGGCTGCGAATACATGACCGGCGGTATTGTCGTCGTGCTTGGCGAAACGGGCCGCAACTTCGCGGCCGGCATGTCGGGCGGTGTCGCTTACGTGCTGGACGAAAAGGGCGATTTCGCCAAACGCTGCAACATGGCGATGGTCGAGCTCGAGCCGGTTCCGGAAGAAGACGACATGCTGGAAAAGCTGCACCATCACGGCGGCGATATCATGCACAAGGGGCGCGTCGACGTTTCCGAGGACATGACGCGTCACGACGAGGAGCGTCTCTACCAGCTGATCTCCAACCACATGCATTACACCGGTTCGACCCGCGCCAAGGATATCCTTGATCGCTGGAACGAGTTTCGGCCGAAGTTCCGCAAGGTCATGCCGGTCGAATATCGCCGTGCACTGGTCGAGATGGAACGCATGCGGATGGGCGTCGCGGCGGAGTAAGCCGAATGGCTCACGTTCATCGATTGATTTCGGTGGGCATCGCGGTCGCCGTGCCGGCGGCCGTATTCTTCGCAAGCGGCAAAGTCGCAATAGAATTCATCGTGCTGGGGGCGGTTATCGGTTTCGCCTACTGGTACTGGGGTCCTGCGGGCACCCTGCTTTGAAGAGGGAATGACATGGGCAAGGTTACGGGTTTCATGGAAATCGACCGGCAGGTGGGCAAGTACCAGCCTGCGTCGGATCGTATCCGCCATTTCCGCGAATTCACCATTCCGATGTCGGATGCGGAAGTGACCAAACAGGCCGCCCGCTGCATGGACTGTGGCATCCCCTATTGCCATGGCCCGACCGGCTGTCCGGTGCATAACCAGATCCCGGACTGGAACGATTTGGTCTATAACAACAAGTGGGAAGAGGCGATCCGCAACCTTCATTCCACCAACAATTTTCCGGAATTCACGGGCCGCGTCTGTCCCGCGCCGTGCGAGGAAGCTTGCACGCTGAACCTTGAAGATGCGCCGGTCGCGATCAAGACGGTCGAACAGGCGATTGCCGACAAGGCCTATGAGCTCGGCTATATCGTGCCGCATCCGGCAACGGTGAAGACCGGCAAGAAGGTCGCCGTGATCGGCTCCGGTCCTGCCGGCATGGCGGCAGCCCAGCAGCTCGCCCGCGCCGGGCACGAAGTTCATGTCTACGAGCGCGAAAGCAAGGCCGGCGGCCTGCTGCGTTACGGCATTCCGGACTTCAAGATGGAGAAGAACTTTATCGATCGCCGTGTCGAGCAGATGACCGGCGAAGGTGTAACCTTCCACTACGGCGTCAATATCGGCGTCGACAAGAAGGTCGAAGAGCTGACGGCGGAATACGATGCCGTTGTCTATTGCGGTGGTTCGGAAACCCCGCGCCCGGCTGGCATTCCGGGTACCGAGCTGCATGGTGTCTATGACGCGATGCCCTATCTGGTGCAGCAGAACCGCCGTATCGGCCGCGAAAATATCGATAGCGTTGCGTGGGCAGCCGAACCGATCCTCGCCGGCGGCAAGCATATCGTTGTCGTCGGTGGCGGTGATACGGCCTCCGACTGCGTCGGCACGGCCTTCCGCCAGGGCGCCGTCAAGGTGACCCAGCTCGACATCCGTCCGCAGCCGCCGGAAAAGGAAGACAAGCTTGCCGTCTGGCCGTTCTGGGCCACCAAAATGCGTACCTCGTCTTCCCAGGCAGAAGGTGCAAACCGCGAATTCCAGGTGGCGACGCTCGAATTCATCGGTGAAGACGGCCAGCTCACGGGCGTGCGCTGCTGCGAAGTGGATGAACGCCGCAAGCCGATCGCCGGCACGGATTTCATCATCAAGGCCGATCTCGCCTTTATCGCTATCGGCTTTTCCGGCCCGATGAAGGACGGCGTGCTGACTGAACTCGATGGAAAGCTCGAGATCAATGTCGACCGTCGCGGCTCGACCAACGTCGTTGCCAATGAGCGCAACTACAAGACCTCGGTCGACAAACTGTGGACGGCAGGCGATGTGCGCCGCGGCCAGTCGCTGGTCGTCTGGGCGATCCGCGAGGGCCGGCAGGCAGCCCGCGCCATTGATGAGGCGCTGATGGGAAGCTCTCTCCTGCCGCGCTGACATCTTCCAGAGCACCTGCAAGGCCTTTAACAAGACCAAAGCCGCCGCCTTTCCCTGCAGGGGAGGGCGGCGGCTTTGTCTTGCGTGCTGTTCATGCAGCGCGCACGTTTTCGGTCAATTTGACCAACGTCAAGGGAAGGGCGATGGGATCGTGTAACGCCTTATCCGAAAGGACCTGACATTCATCAAGGTCCAGGACACCCGAAGGACAAGGTAATGCGCTTCAGTATTCCCGCTATTCTAAATTATTTCAGGGACATGGTTCCCTTCCGGATCATTCCGGCGATCATCACGACCATATTTCTTCTAACCCTTCTCGCAATCCCGGCTCCGGCAGGTCTGGACGAAAACGGATGGAAGATGCTTGCCATCTTCCTGACGACGATCCTGGCGATCATCCTGAAAGTCATGTCGATCGGCGTGATGGCGCTGATGGCAATCGTCATCGTGTCGCTGATGCAGGTCACCTCGCCGACATCGAAGGGCGCCGTTGCCGATGCGCTCAGCAGTTTCGCCAACCCGCTGATCTGGCTGATCGTCATCGCGGTATTGATCTCGCTGGGGTTGAGGAAAACCGGCCTTGGCCGTCGTCTGGGCCTCGGCTTCATTGCGCTTCTCGGCAAGCGGACGATCGGTATCGGTTATGGCCTCGTCTTCTGCGAACTGATCCTGGCGCCATTTACGCCGAGCAATACCGCACGCGGTGGTGGCATCATTCACCCGATCATGAAGTCGATCGCCAATGCGTTCGATTCGGACCCGGCAAAGGGGACGCAGGGTAAGGTCGGTACCTATCTGGCGCTGGTGAACTACCACGCCAACCCGATTTCGTCGGCGATGTTCGTCACCGCGACGGCTCCCAACCCGCTGGTCCTCGAATACATCTCGAAGTCGACCGGTGGGGCGATGCAGCTGACCTGGGTCACCTGGGCGCTGGCCATGTTCGTGCCGGGCCTGGTCGCGCTCGTCGTCATGCCTCTCGTGCTCTACATGATCTCGCCGCCCGAATTGAAGCGCACGCCCGATGCCGTCGCCTATGCCCGGAAGGAACTGGCTGCGATGGGACCTCTGTCGGGCAAGGAGATGGTGATGATCGGCACCTTCTTCATGCTGCTCGTGCTCTGGGCCAATGTTCCGGCGATGATCTTCGGGCCGGCCTTCACGCTCGATCCGACTGTTGTCGCAGTCCTCGGCCTGTTTGCCCTGCTGATTACCGGTACGATCAACTGGGACGACGTTCTTTCGGAAAAGAGCGCCTGGGATACGCTGATCTGGTTCGGTGCGCTCGTCATGATGGCCGACCAGTTGAACAAGCTCGGGGTGATCGGCTGGTTCTCGAACGGCATGAAGGACATGATCTCGCATGCCGAACTGAGCTGGCAGATGACGGCCGCCATCCTCGTGCTGATCTTTACCTTCGCGCACTATATGTTTGCCAGCACGACAGCGCATGTCAGCGCCATGATGCTCGCATTCCTGACCGTCGGCGTGATGCTGATCCCGGCAGAATACCATGCCGTCTTCCTGCTGATGATGGCAGCAAGCTCGTCGATCATGATGACGCTGACCCACTATGCAACCGGCACGTCGCCGATCATCTTCGGCAGCGGTTACATTACCATGGGCCGGTGGTGGGGCGTCGGCTTCATCATGTGCCTCGTCAACCTGGTGATATTCGCGGCGGTCGGTGCGGTATGGTGGAGAGCGCTGGGCTATTGGTGATCCGTTAGCTCATGAACGCCAAGAATTGCGGGCGCCGGCAACGGCGCCTGTTTTATTGGGTCTTCGAGATCTTGTAGTCGTCGATACGTCCGGCGGGCGCCGGATCCATCTCTCCTTGCTTGATCAGCTTGTCTCGTGGAGATTGGGACAGGCCGTTTGCCGAAGGGATGGCGCTCAAAAGCTCCTTGCCGCCATCCAGTTCGGGGTCGGATAGGCTGATCGGAAGGGCCGTGAGTGCCTTGTTCGGATCGGCAGGAAGGCCGAGATCGGGGAGCGTGCCCGGGCCAAGGTTTACCAGTTCCGGGCTTGCCATGTCGCCCAAGTGACGGCGGGCCAGTTTTTCGACATAAAAGGCCAGTTTCTGCTTGCCCGCTGCGGTGAAGGTAATGCCGTCGGAACCACGCAGGCGGACCTGCTGGCCGCTAACGTCGGAGCCGGTCAGGATGAACTTGCCCTCCTCGTCAACGAAACCGTCCCAGATGTCGACGAATTCACCGCCAACTTCTTCGGTGCGGGCGCGATAGATGGCGTTGAGCTTGACGGCATCGGCCATCATCGAGGGCGACTGGAAGGAGGGCAAGCCGACCCACAGGAGTGGCAGTTTGCGGCTGGTTACGGTCCGGGCAACTTCGCCCACGCGTCGTCGGTATTCGCTAAACCATGGGTCGGTCCGGAATTTCTCCTTCGCGCCGGATGTCATCTGCTGCCGATCGTTGGCACCGATCATGACGACGACGATAGCGGGCTTGGCCTCGTCGATGATCCCGGGCAGCTCCTTTAGCCAGTTGTAGTGATCGTCGCGGACCAGTCCCGACGAGCCGTCGCTGCGGGTGAATACGGCCACACCGGGAGACGCTTCGAACGTCGTTTCGAGTTCGCCGCCGATATTGCCGGCGAAAAAGTCACCGATGACAAGAATCTTGCGGGCATTTTCAAGCTTTGCCACCGGATCGGGTTTCTGCGGTGCAAGCGGTATCGGAGGGCGCGGAGCAGGCGATCTGACTGCGCCACGATTTCGCTCCCGGCGTGGCACCGTCTCGATGATCGAACCATTGCGGCGATTATATCGTACCGGCGGCTCTTCCCGTTCGTAGCGGGGGCCGCCGAAAAGCAGGTCGAACAGGTTCCGGCGCCTTACCTGTTCCTGTGCAGCTGCAGTGGCGGGGAAACTTCCGGCAACGATGACGACCGCCAGCGCGCCGCAGGCGACGCGCCGAACGAAGCTTTTTTCTATGGGTGTGCCAGACATTGTCATCAATCCCGACAGGGCCTCAGGGTCACAAATCTTGCGCCCGCCGGATCACTTGTCAACGCAGGGCGCGCAGCAGCGATTGCGACGGTTCGCCGTTCTGGTCCATGCCGAGCCGTTTCTGAATTGCCGAGATTGCAGCCTTCGAGCCGGAGCCGAAGTTGCCGTCCACTTCGCCGTCGTAATAGCCGAGTTGCTTCATGCGGCTCTGCAGTTCGAACTTTTCCTTGATGTCGAGCGTGCCATGCGGCCGCGGCCATGACTGCTGCATGCCGGCGTAACCGGCGATTTCGTCAGCGAGAAGCCCGACGGCCAGCGCGTAACTGTCTGCCGCATTGTATTTCTTGATGGTGAAGAAGTTTTTCATCATCAGGAAGGCAGGCCCGTTGGAGCCGCCCATCAGCTTGAGGCTCGCGCGATCGGTGCCGCGCGGAAAGCCCTTGCCGTTCGGGCGGACAAAACCGAGCGCTGCCCATTGGGCAAGTGTCTTGGTCTGGCCTTCGTATTTGGCTGCGCCCGAGGGGAGAACAGCCTCATAGCCCCAGGTCTTCCCCGTGGTCCAGCCATTCTTCGCAAGCAAATTGGCGGAAGTCGCCAGCGCATCCGGGATCGAGTGCCAGATGTCGCGCTTGCCGTTTCCGTCCGCGTCGACCGCGTAAAGAAGGTAGCTGGTCGGGATGAACTGCGTATGGCCCATGGCGCCAGCCCACGATCCGGTCAGCTGCTTCGGCGTGACGTCGCCGGCCTGCAAGATCTTCAACGCAGCAATCAGCTGGTTGCGGGCAAATTTGGCACGCTTGGGATCAGCCCAGGCGAGGGTGGCGAGTGCCTGCGGCACGTGATGAAGTCGTTCCGGCTTTTCCAGCACGGCGCCATAGTTGGATTCCATCGACCAGATGGCCAGCAGGATGTGCTTGTCGACGCCGAAATGACGCTCGATGGCGTTCAAAGTGCCGCCATGACGGGCGGCCATCTGCCGGCCGATCTGTACGGTATAGGGATTGACGCGGCTGTCGAGATATTCCCAGATCTGCGATTTGAACTCGGGCTGGTACTGCGCCTTCTGCAGCGCTTCAGGATCCGGCTCATTGATGCCGGCGAACGCCTTCTGATAGGTCGAGCGGGTGATGCCACTTTTGGCCGCCGTGGTATAGAAATCTGCAACCCATCTCTTGAAACCGGCGTCGGCCTGGGCATTTAACGGCATCATGACCGTTACAAGGCCGGCTGCAAGCAGGAGTGCGAAGCTACGCGAGCGGTTGCTAAATTTGGTCATCGGCAGTCGTATCCATTCCTTCATTCGCCGTTCATGGCGTGTCTGGTATGCGGCTCAACGATGTTTTAACGGAATAGAGTCAACAAATTCTTTACCATAGATCACGGGTTCGTGGGAGCCTTTTGCGAAACGGTAGCAATTGCCCTCTAGAACCCCGAAGGTTTCATATCCGCACAATGAAGTGCATTCAGGAGGCATGAGTGTCTGAGCAGCGTAAGATCCGCAAAGCAGTTTTCCCGGTGGCCGGGCTCGGTACGCGTTTCCTTCCGGCGACGAAGGCCGTTCCGAAGGAAATGCTGACCGTCGTCGACAAGCCGGTCATCCAGTATGTGGTGGATGAAGCGGCTGAAGCCGGCATCGAGCATTTCGTCTTCGTCACCGGTCGCGGCAAGGGCGTCATCGAAGATTACTTCGATATCCAGTTCGAACTGGAGCAGATGCTACGCGAGCGCAACAAGAACGCTGAACTGACGCTTCTTTCGCATATCCTGCCGAAAGCCGGCACGGCCAGCTTCACCCGCCAGCAGGTTCCGCTCGGTCTGGGTCACGCAGTCTGGTGCGCCCGCGATATCGTCGGCGACGAGCCTTTCGCCGTTCTTTTGCCGGACATGATCATGTCGTCGGAAAAGAGCTGCCTCAAGGGCATGGTTGAGCTTTACAACAAAACCGGCGGCAACGTGCTCGCCGTCGAGGAATGCGATCCCGAGCAGGCACACAAATACGGCATCGTCGGCAAGGGGGCCGCTGTCGGCGACGGCGGCTTCAAGATCACCGAGATGGTTGAAAAGCCGGCCAAGGGCACTGCTCCGTCCAACTTCTTCATCAACGGCCGTTACATCCTTCAGCCGGAAATCTTCAAGATCTTGGAAACTCAGGAGCGTGGTGCGGGTAACGAGATCCAGCTTACCGACGGCATGCTGGCGCTTGCCAAGTCCCAGGAATTCGCAGCCTATCCGTTCACCGGCGAGACCTATGACTGCGGTGCAAAGGACGGCTTCATTCTCGCCAACCTGGCTTTCGCCCTTCAGCGCCCGGATATCCGTCCGGCAATCGAGGGCCCGCTCAAGGCACTTGCTGCCAAGCTGAAGTAAGAACTGCGACAGTTTCCAAATCAAAGAAGCCGCCGAGGTTTGCCCCGGCGGCTTCTTTCGTTTTTGCGGCGTGGGGAGTTGCCCCACGCCTGACAGGCAGCAATCAGACGGCCTTGTGGCCCTTGATGCCGTAATAGAAGATGTAGATGTAGCAGAGAACCGGCATCAGGAACGCCATGTGAATGCCGATCGTATCGGCAAGGCCACCCATGACGACCGGCAGGATCGCGCCGCCGACGATTGCCAGGCAAAGGATGCCCGAGCCCTGGCTGGTGTGACGGCCCAGACCCTTCAGCGCCAGGCTGAAGATGGTCGGGAACATGATCGAGTTGAACAGGCCGACTGCCAGTACCGCCCACATGGCCAGTTTGCCGCCGGCAAAAACCGTTACCAGCAGAAGAACCGCGGCCAGAATGGCGTTGAAGGCAAGCGCCTTGCCGTCGTCAATGTAGCGCATCGCATAAGCGCCGATGAAGCGTCCGACCATGGCGCCGCCCCAGAAATAGGCGACGTAATGAGCTGCTTCAGATTCCGGCAGGTTGGCGATCGTCGGTTCGGCCAGGTAGTTCACCAGGAAGCTGCCAATCGAGACTTCGCCGCCGACATATACGAAGATGCCGATAGCGCCGAGAACGAGGTGCCGATAGGACCATGCCGATGCACGCTCGGTGCCGTCGGAGGCAACTTCTTCCTCTTCAATCTGCGGCAGCTTCAACGCTGCAAAGATCGCGGCAAGAACAAGGAAGGCAATCGCCAGAAGCATGTAGGGGAAGCGTACCGCGTCTGCTTCCGCAAGGCGCATTGCCTCCAGCTGCTCGCCGGTGGCGCTGGTGATGTCGCCGGTTGCGGCAGACAGGATCAGGAAAGCTCCGAACAGCGGCGCGATGGTCGTGCCCAGCGCGTTGAATGCCTGGGTCAGCGTCAGGCGGCTTGCGGCCGTTTCCGGTGCGCCTAGTTCGGTCACATAGGGATTGGCGGCAACCTGAAGGACCGTCACGCCGGATGCGAGAATGAAGAGCGCACCCAGGAACAGACCATAGACGCGATAGGCCGCAGCCGGAATGAAGAGAGCGCAGCCTATAGCTGCGATCAGCAGACCGACCACGATGCCCCACTTGTAGCTGATGCGCTTGACGAGCGCGCCGGCCGGCAGCGAGACGATGAAGTATGCTCCGAAGAAGCAGAGCTGAATGAGCATCGACTGCGTGTAATTCAGCGAGAAGACGTTCTTCAGATGCGGGATGAGAATGTCGTTCAGGCAGGTAATGAAACCCCACATGAAGAACAGCGACGTCAGTGCAATGAGAGCGAACTGATAGTTGTTGGCGCCGGCGCGGGAAGACTGCGTGCTTCCGGCCTTCGTGCCGTTGTTGGTAAGACTAGCCAATTTAAAACCTCGAACTTACGCCATGCGGCAATGCTGCATTGCGGCAAAAATATGCCGAATGCGGCGCTATATGCTGCATCCGCTAACAGATGAAAGGGGGCGAGGTTGGGAAATACTGTTATTTCACAACGCAGTTCAGGCGCTTTGGCGCGGAAGGCCGATGTCACCATTGCGTTTCGAGCATGGAAGCGAGGCCATCGGTCCGGCGCGCGAAAGATTCGTTCACACGTCTGCATCTCACAACAAGATGCGACAAGTTGTCGTGAGGTGGCGAAACGCGAGATGAATTTTTGCTCATTTTATAGGCGAAAGCTAAGACCTTAAAAAACGACTTATGCTTGCCGCGCATCGTGAATTATCACGGAAACGTGATCAGCGCCTCAAGGTCAAACCAATTCCGGCCCGCAGGATATCCTGATCGGAGCCTCCGCCGGTCGTGGTTTCGTATTCGATGTCGCCGGTCATATCGAGGTAGCGGTTGATGCTCCAGGTCAGGCCCGCCCCGGCAATCCAGGTCACGTTGTTATCGCTGGAGCCTTGGAAGTCGCGATATGTTGTACTTCCTGTAAGGCGTGCCACGAGATGGTCGCGCATCTGGTGGGCGAGGGCGGAGCTCAACTGATATTCCGCCCAGCCTCCCTGGCCAGCGGCCGTCGAGTCCTGGACTGTGCTGCGAAGCCCGATGTTGATATCGGTACCGCGTCGGGGCGACCAGCTGACATTGCCGTCTGCGGTAAACGCATTAACCGCATCCAGCCGGGCGTCGTCGTAGGATACGCGCTGGTAGCCGCCCGCCAGCTCGCCGCGGAGTTTTTCCCCGAAATCGAAAGCGACTCCGGCGCGTGCCGCATAGCTGTCGGAGGAGCGCTGATAACCCGCGCTATCGCGGCGGCGATCGTAGAATGTATGGCCAAGTGCCACTTCGGCAAACGGAATGATCGCCGGCGAAAGCTCGTAGCCGAGACGCAGGCGCCCATCGATGCCGGTGCGGTTTCTGTCCTTCATGCTGAAGACCGAACCATCGGACAGTTTGGCGTCCGTATAGACATCGCGGCTGGCGCCGATCGCAGCCAGGCCTCGAATACGCCCCACTTCTCGTTCGATGGAGGCTTCCGTTTCGAACTGGTGGACGCCCGCCTGCTCGGAGGCATCGCCGATGGCGTTCGGGTCCGCGACATCCTCGCGCTCAAAACTGTAGTTTGCGGTAATATGCGCGATCGTATCGTCAGCAAGATCCAGCCGCAGGTCAGCGCCGATCCGCGCGTTCGGATCGGTGTCATTCTGGTTGCCGCTCAGATTGCGTTCGTATACGCCTTCGCCGGTAATCGTCAGCGCGTGCCGCGACCAGTCGGAGGTTAGCGTTCCGCGTATGCCGGTCGCGAGGTAGTTGCGTGTCTCTTTCGAACCGTGGTCACGGGTGATCTCGGTGTTGATGCTCTGGTTGACCGAAGGGCGAAGAACTAAGGTGCCCAGACGCACGCCGGGCGCCTCTGCGGCCTCGCGTCGCTGTTCTTCCCATTCCGGCCGGTCGACAGGCGTCGTGCCGGGATCGAGCTGCTGGTCATATTGCTGGTTCAGATCGTCTTCATAGGGCTGATTCAGTTCATCCGTTTCGGCAGCGTTTTCCGGCTGGGCAGGCCGCTGCGGCGCTGGGGCAGCCGTCGGATCGTAGAGGCCGGATGCGGGATGCTCGGTACCATCCTGTACTAAGGGTGTCGGCCACGTTGCCGTTGTCGCTCCGCCGGTAACACTTGTCGTGCCGGCGGTGCCGAACTGGTTGTCAGGGAGGCCAGGCAGAGGAGTGGTCGTGTTGGAGAAAAGGCTTTGGGCATGGATAGCGCTGCCACCGGACACGGCTGCGATCGCGACGACAAGGCCTATAGCCGTCCGCCGCCCGCGTCGGGCCGTACCTGTCAGAAACGTGTTTTTCATCAAATGCCCGGCAACCTCAAATGCTTACCCAAATGTAAATCACCGTGGTTAAGGATTGGTTGAAGAAGCCGAACGGTGGTGGACGGACAAACAACCGCGCCGAAAGAAGATGGACTTGAGGGGGAAAAAGGACTAAGCCTGCCGATCATGATCAAGCGCGCATTACAACTCGTCGAGCACGACGTCGTCGATTCCGCCTTGCGGACAATTTCCTTTGGTCAACAAGGGCTTAGTGCTCTTGAAGAGACCTTGAAAGATGGTCTCGGATTGGCCTTTCGACAGGCGGTCGAGACAATCGGTGCAATCGACGGTCGAGTTGTGATCACCGGTGTCGGCAAAAGCGGACATATCGGCCGCAAGATTTCGGCCAGCCTCGCTTCGACCGGCACGCCTTCCTTCTTCGTTCATCCGGTCGAGGCAAATCACGGCGACCTGGGCATGATTACGCCCGGCGACGTGGTGCTCGCCTTGTCCTGGAGTGGCGAGACGGCCGAGTTGCAGGGTATCGTTTCCTTCACCCGTCGGTTCTCCGTTCCGCTGATCGCACTGACCTCGGGTGAATCGTCGACGCTTGCGCGTGAGGCCGACATCGTTCTTCTGCTGCCGAAGGCGCAGGAAGCCTGCCCGCATGGGTTGGCGCCGACGACATCGACCTTGATGCAGCTTGCGCTTGGCGATGCTCTCGCCGTGGCGCTATTGGAAGCACGCGGATTTTCTGCCGCGGATTTCCGGGTCTATCACCCTGGTGGCAAGCTTGGCGCGATGCTTTCGCATGTCAGCGACCTGATGCATACGGGTGACCAGCTGCCTCTGGTGAACAAAGGTACTTCGATGCCGGAGGCTATCCACGAGCTTTCGGCCAAGCGGTTCGGCTGTGTCGGTGTGATCGATGACGAGGGACGTATCTGCGGTGTCCTGACCGACGGCGACATTGCTCGTCATCTCGACGGCAATCTCAGTACGATGATCGTTGACGAGGTGATGACGGCAAACCCCAAGACCGTCAGCAAGGCGACGCTGGCGACTGCCGCCATGGCGCTTCTCAACAAACACAGCATTGGCGCGCTTCTGGTGGTCGACGAGGAAAAGCGGCCGATCGGTATTGTGCATTTCCACGACCTGTTGCGGGTCGGGGTGGCCTGAGGTCAAACCCGTTGCCGGATCTGGAAGCCCACTCCCTGCTATAGAGACGGGGCTTCAGACGAAGGAGCTGCGCTCTTCGCGGGCGCAGATGCTCGAGACAATCGCGCCGGATTTTCGTGAATTCGGCCGCTCGGGCGGCAACCGTGATCTTCCGGAAATCCTGTCTGGACTGATGACCGAAGCGGCCGGTGCCAAAATGGCGGTCAAGGATTTTTCGATTTCGCGTCCGAGCGAGACAATTGCACTTGCGACCTATCGCGGTGTTCGCTTCGAGGATGACGGGACCGAACTGGTGACCAATCGCAGTTCGATCTCGCGCCTGGAGAAAGACGGCAACTGGCGAATGGTCTTCCACCAGGGGGAACGCCAGCTGCCTGATCCCGCTTATTTCTCCCGGTAGAATATCATCCCACCGTGATGCAGGACGTCGTTTTCGACAAATGTTCCATCGGCAGTGAAGCCGGTGTCGTCCCAATAATCGATGTGATTGTCGGTGACGAGATAGCGCCCCTGATATGCGCTCTTCCTGTTTCCCCGGGCTTCGTCGTAACGGCCGTTGGGCAAGAGCTCCTGCCGGATGCGACCGTCGCCGGTCACCCACATGCCGAGATAGGAGTGGTTCTGCGCTTGTGCCTGATTGCTCATGCTTTCTTCTGCCTTTGCCAGATGGACTGCCGCGCCGAGCGAGGCCGCGGTGGCGATGATGATTGCGACTATGATGGAGAGGGGATTGCTCATGGCTTCGTATCTCCGTTGGTTTCGTTTCCGGATGCGCGCCGCTCTTCGAACAATTGCGCCAGGACCTGTGATGCGCCGATCGCCTTCGGAAAGCCTGCAGGCACGGTCACCATGTAGATGACCTCCTTGAGTTCATCCTCGCTCACACCGATGTTGAGGGCATAGCTTGCGTGAACTCGCATGAAGGCCGTCTCACCGGTCGCCGCGAACGCTGCGACCGCCGCCAGTTGCCTGGTCCGGTCGTCGAGGCCAGGGCGCGTCCAGACGTCGCCCAGCGCATAGGCTTCGGTGGCATCGGCGAGGAAGGGAAATTCCTGCCGCATGCGTTCCAGGTTGGGTTGGGTCATGCCGTTGTTGAGATGGCGGATTACCGCGGCGCCGCGTTGCCGCCGTTCTTCGACAGTTTGCGCGACGCTGGCTTCGGGGACGAGACCCAGCACTGCGACTGCGCCTGCTGCTGCGATATGGGATCGGAAATGTTGAAGCATGATTACCTCCTCTAAAGCGTTGCTTCGGATTGATCTTGATCAGTGCGGCGAACGCGTCGGGCGGATGACGATCTCGCTGACATCGACGTCTTCCGGCTGCTCGATGGCGTAACGGACGGCGCGGCCGATGGCGTCGGGCTGCAGCGCGATGGCACGCCAGGCCTTCATGCCTTCGGCGGCAACCGGATCGGTGATCGTGCCTGCCAGTTCGCTTTCCACCACGCCGGGATGGATGCAGGTGACGCGCAGCTTGTCGTTTTCCTGGCGCAACCCGTCCGAAATGGCCCGTACGGCGAATTTCGTGGCGCAATAGACGGCGGCGGTGGGGGAAACGCTGAGCGCGCCGATCGAGGCAATGTTGATGATATAGCCGAAACCGCGTGCCGTCATTTCGGGCAACACGGCCGCCACGCCATAGAGCACTCCCTTGATGTTGACGTCGATCATGTGATCCCATTCGTCGACCTTCAGCGAGGTCATCAGGGAGAGCGGCATGACGCCGGCATTGTTGACGATCACGTCGACGCCGCCGAATTCTTCTCGCGCAGCATCTGCGAACGCCGAGACATCGGCGCGGTCGGTCACGTCGAGCCCGCGGGTCATGACCTTTCCACCGTTCTGGCGGATCTCGTCGGCCAATTTTTCGAGACGTTCAGTGCGCCGGGCGCCCAGCACGACAGTCGCTCCGGCCTTTGCAAGCTCCCGTGCAATTCCTGCTCCGATGCCGCTGGAAGCGCCGGTGATGAGAACAATCTTGTCCATGACTTTTCCTTCCATATTTGCCGCGTGATTGCGGTTGCCAGAAAGGTAGTCTCAGATCATTGTCGTGATAAGCTGCTTAGTGTTTTCCAGTTTGGTAAGTGAAACTAATCAATGATGCCTGACTTCAATGCTCTTGCCGCGTTCGTCCTCGTCGCCGAGGAAAAGAGTTTTCGCGCCGCGGCGGATCGTTTGGGCGTCACGCGGTCGGCCGTCAGCCAGACGATCCGCAGGCTGGAAGAGACGCTCGGCATCGCCGTGGTTTCCCGGACCACCCGCAGCGTCGCCTTGACCGAGGCGGGCGAGCGGCTTTACGCGGAAGTGGCGCCGGCTTTTGCCGGCATGCAGGCCGCCATCGAGACAGCGGCAAGCCTGCGGGACAGGCCACGCGGGCAGCTGCGGCTTGCTGTGTCCTCGATCGCCGAGAGCTTTCTGTCGGGAGCGATGCTTGCGTCTTTTGCGGAGAAAAATCCGGAGGTCAAACTGCATGTCACCGTGACCGACGAGGAGTTCGATATCGTTGAGGAAGGGTATGACGCCGGCGTGCGGCTGGGGGAGGTGATCGCGCAGGACATGATCGCGGTTCCGGTCTCCGGCGAGCAGCGCCAGCTTGCCGTCGCTTCGCCGGATTACATCGAGCGCTTCGGCGCCCCCACCCATCCGGGCGAACTGACCGAGCGTCGTTGCATCGGCTGGCGCAGGGCGCCGAACCTGCCTGCCTATCGCTGGGAGTTTGCCGAGGACGACCGGGAGTTTTCCGTCGCGGTCAACGATGCGATCACGACGACCGACATGGCTTTGATGATAAAGCTCGCAATCGCCGGTGCCGGTATCAGCTTCGGCATGGAAGACAGTTTTCGGACGCCGATCAAGCGCGGAGAACTGGTGCCGATCCTGGAGCGTTTCTGCCCGCGGTTTTCAGGCTTCTATCTGTATTATCCGAGCCGCCGCAACATGGCCCCCAAACTGCGCGCTCTGGTGGATCACCTGCGCAGCTTTCGACAGGGGCAGGTGTCTTAAAATGGATGAGATGCAGCGGTGGATTTCGTAGTCCGTGCTTCAAACTGAAGGGCGGCGGTGTTATGGCGCGTGAGATCCGCGATGCTGGCGGGAAAAGGAACGGGCAGGGAGCCGCCGCAGGCAAGGGACATGGATCAGAATTCTTCTCCCTATATTCTTTTCCGTGACGATCCTGCCGGGCGGCAGATGTTGTTTTCGTCTCCGATCGAGCTGATCGTCGCGCGCCATGTGGATGAGGTCATCCCGGCATTGCGGCGGCTGGAGGAATGCAAGGCTTCCGGCAAATGGCTTGCCGGTTATCTTGCCTATGAGGCGGGTTACGCCTTCGAGGAAAAACTTCGTCCGCTTGCGCCGGTGGGCCGCGAGACGCCGCTGGTCTGCATGGGAGTGTTCGACGGGCCGGCACTCGATGGCGATCCCAGGTTGTCTGCGCCCAACGACATCAAGTCCGATGCGGCCTTGAGCGGACCGCATGCCGACTGGAACGAAGAGGCCTATGCCGCCCGCTTTGCCGTTTTGCACGATCACCTGCGTAAGGGAGACTGTTTCCAGGGCAATCTCACCATGCCGATCGAGGCGCATTGGCCAGGAGATGCGCGCGAATTGTTCTGGTCGCTGATTGCGCGCCAGCCGGTCCGCTACGGTGCGCTTGCCGAGCTTGGCGGGCCTGCCATCGTTTCGCGTTCGCCGGAGCTTTTCTTTGCGGTCGATGACGGCGGCTGGATCGAGACCCATCCGATGAAGGGAACTGCCGCGCGGGGTGCGTCACCAGCGGAAGACGAGGCGATCAAAGAGCAGATGCTGGCGGACGAGAAGACGCTGGCGGAAAACCGCATGATCGTCGATCTGCTGCGTAACGATATCTCGCATGTCAGTGAAGCGGGTACACTTTCGGTGCCGAGACTTTTCGAGATCGAGACCTATCCGACAGTGCATCAGATGGTGAGCCATGTTCGCGCCAGGCTGTTGCCGGATGCGGGTTTGCCGGAGATCATGCGTGCGCTGTTTCCCTGCGGGTCGATCACCGGTGCGCCGAAGCTGAGTGCGATGACCATATTGCACAAACTCGAAACCGGTCCAAGGGATGCCTATTGCGGGGCAATCGGCTGGTGCGATCCGGCAGGGCCGATGCGATTTTCGGTGGCAATCAGGACGATCAGCCTTTTTTCCGGCGGAAGGGCGGTTTTCAATGTCGGTGGCGGTATCGTCTTCGATTCGATGCCGCAGGCGGAATACGAGGAGTGCCTGTTGAAGGCCAGGTTTGCGGTGGGAGACCAATGGATTTCTCGTTGATCGAGACGATGCGCTGGACGCCCGAGGACGGCTTCCTCCGTCTGGAGCAGCATTTGCGACGGCTTAGCCGCTCTGCGGATGCGCTCGGCTTTCGCCAGCCGCAAAATGCACGGAAACATCTCGATGATGCCGTCGATGGCGACGAACCGTTGCGCGTCCGGCTGGTGATGTCGTTTCGCGGCAAGATCGAGGTGACGGCCACGCCGTTTGTTCTGCAATCGTCGGATAAAGTCTGGAAAGTCGGGATCGGGGTAACGAAGCTGAAATCCGACGACCCGCTCTATCGTCACAAGACGTCACGCCGCGAGCCCTATGAGGCAGCGCGGGCGGAGTTTTCCTCAGACGAGGCCGACGAGGTGCTTTTGACCAACGAGCGCGGCGAGATGTGCGAAGGCACGATCACCAACCTGTTCGTCGAGGATCAGGACGGCATGCTGCTGACCCCGCCGATCACCAGCGGCATCCTGCCCGGCGTGCTGCGGGCGGATCTGATCCGCGAGCGACGCGCGAAAGGCGCGGTGCTGACGCCCGCCGATCTGGAGGATGCGATGAAAGCAGGGCGCCGCATTTTCGTCGGCAATTCCCTGCGTGGTCTGATCCGCGCCGAACTCGTCTGATTGCCTGGAGTATCGGCATATCAAGGCTTTGACGGGATCCTGCCTCGTGCTTGACGCGTTCTTGGAACAAGCCCTTTATTGTGACTGAATTTTGTGATCTAGGGCCGCGCATAAAAACACGCGTCACACTCGCTGGTTATGCGTGACAGCCAGGCTGCGGTTACTACAGAGCAGTCGATTTTTAGGGAGTATGACATGTCGGATACCAACTACCCGGTCTATGCCGAAATTACCGGCCCGATCGTGATGATCGGCTTCGGTTCGATCGGTCGCGGCACGCTGCCGCTGATCGAACGTCATTTCAAGTTCGACAAGAGCCGGATGGTGGTCATCGACCCGCGCGAAGAGCCGGCCGACATGGAAATCCTTGCCAAGCATGGCGTGCGCCATATCAAGGAACACGTCACCAAGGAAAACTACAAGGAGCTGCTGAAGCCGCTTCTGACCGAAGGCGAAGGCCAGGGTTTCTGCGTCAACCTGTCGGTTGATACCGGATCACTCGACCTGATGAAGCTCTGCCGCAAGCTCGACGTTCTCTATATCGACACGGTCGTCGAACCCTGGCTCGGTTTCTATTTCGACACCAGCATGGATAATTCCGAGCGCACCAACTACGCGCTGCGCGAAACCGTGCGCAAGGAAAAGGCCAAGAACCCGGGCGGTACGACGGCCGTTTCCACCTGCGGCGCCAACCCGGGCATGGTCTCGTGGTTCGTCAAACAGGCGCTGGTCAATCTTGCCAATGATACGGGCCTCAAGTTCGACGAGCCGGATCAGAACGATCGCGAAGGCTGGGCCAAGCTGATGAAGAAGCTGGGCGTCAAGGGCGTGCATATTGCCGAACGCGACACCCAGCGCACCAAGCACCCCAAGCCACTCAACGTCTTCTGGAACACATGGTCGGTCGAAGGTTTTATTTCTGAAGGCCTGCAGCCCTCCGAACTCGGCTGGGGCACCCATGAAAACTGGATGCCGAAGAACGCCAAGAAGCACAAGAAGGGCTGTAAGGCAGCGATCTATCTGGAACAGCCGGGCGCCAATACCCGCGTTCGCACCTGGTGCCCGACACCGGGTCCGCAATACGGTTTCCTCGTCACTCATAACGAGTCGATCTCGATCGCCGACTACTACACGGTCGAGAAGGACGGCGAAGTCGTCTACCGCCCGACCTGCCATTACGCCTACCATCCTGCCAACGATGCCGTGCTGTCCCTGCACGAAATGTTCGGCAATGGCGGCAAGGCGCAACCGGTCCTGCACGTTCTCAACGAGGACGAGCTTGAGGATGGCGTCGACGAACTCGGCGTGCTGCTCTACGGCCACGAAAAGAACGCCTACTGGTACGGTTCGCGCCTGTCGCTGGAAGAAACCCGCCGCATCGCGCCTTATCAGAACGCAACCGGCCTTCAGGTGACCTCGGCGGTTCTCGCCGGCATGGTCTGGGCGCTGGAAAACCCCAAAGCCGGCATCGTCGAGGCTGACGAGGTGGATTACAAGCGCTGCCTGGAAGTGCAGACGCCTTACCTCGGCCCGGTCGAAGGCCATTATACCGACTGGACCCCGCTCGAAGGCCGTCCGGGCCTGTTCCCGGAAGATATCGACGACAAGGATGCCTGGCAGTTCAAGAACATTCTGGTACGTTAATACCGGAGCCGGCGTTCTGATTTCTGTGTATTATGAAGACGCCCGCCCCCAAAGCGGGCGTTTTCTGTCGAGACAGAATGTCCTGGCACTGTACAAGCGGGCGGCTTGCCATAGATGAAGCGGGACGCCATGGTCTTTATCAAGCATGACCGAGCGAATCGCGGGAGATAAATCATGAAACTGAAATTGGGCTTTGCGCTGATCGCAGCTGCCAGTCTGAGCGCCTGTGTATCCTCACCGCCGCCGCGGCAGATGGCTGCAGCGCCGCAGCCGCAGGGCGTCGAAGGAAGCTGGGTCGATCCGAACGGCATCGTTTCCACATTCCAGGCGGGCACGTTCAATACCCGTGCCAGCGACAGCAATGCGCTGCTGGCTTCCGGAACATATACGACGCTCTCGCCGACAATGGTCGAGATCAACATGACCTCGCTGGTGCGCAAGACCCAGTCGCGCGTCAACTGCGCGCTCGTATCGCAGAGCCAGCTAAACTGCACGCAGGATAGCGGTGCGCAATTCTCGCTGACGCGGCGCGGTTGATTTCATTCGTAATATTCGAATTTTCTGGAGAACCCCGCGCAAGCGGGGTTTTCTCGTTATGGGAGCAAAATGATGCGGCGCGCCCTTGTCATATTTACCTTGAAACCGATTTTGCTTGGTGAAAACATGCACTGCACAATCACTGTCACGCTGAAAAGTTAAGACAATCGGGAACAGCCATGCGTTCTGCACGGCAACCATGCAAGGAGAGAGTTGATGATGATGAAGAGATTGGGACTGGGGCTTCTGACGGCCTCGGCCATTGCCCTTTCAAGCGGCGTCGCGTTTGCCGATTACGAGCTCAACATTCTGCACATCAACGATTTCCATTCACGCGTGGAAGAGATCAACAAATACGACAGCACCTGCTCGGAGAAGGAAACGGCCGCGCAGGAATGCTTCGGTGGGGCTGCCCGCCTGAAGACCGCGTTTGACCAGCGTCGTTCAGCCCTTTCGGGCAAAAACGTGCTGTCGCTCAACGCAGGCGACAATTTCCAGGGCTCGCTGTTCTACTCGACGCTGAAGGGCAAGGCCGAGCTGGAAATGATGAACGTCATCGGCTTCGACGCCATGACCGTCGGCAACCATGAATTCGATGACGGCGAGACCGCCATCCTGCCCTTCCTCGAAGGCGCGAAATTTCCGGTTCTGGGCGCCAATGTGAAGCCCACGCCACAGTCCACGCTGGGTGACCGCATCAAGCCCTCGACGGTGGTCGAAATCGGCGGCCAGAAGATCGGCATCATCGGAGTCGTGACGACCGATACGAATGAAATCGCCAATCCCGGCCCGAACCTGAAGATCGACGAGGATGTCGCTGCGATCGAAGCCGAAGTCACCAAGCTCAAGGGCGAGGGCGTCAACAAGATCATCGCGCTGACCCATGTCGGCTACAAGCGCGACCTCGATGTCATCGCCAAGATCGCTGATATCGACGTCATTGTCGGCGGCCATTCGCATACATTGCTGTCGAATACCGATCCCAAGGCTGAAGGTCCCTATCCGACATTTGTCGACAACGCGGGGGGCTACAAGGTTCCGGTCGTCACTGCCAACGCCTACAGCAAGTATCTCGGCGAAGTGACGATCACCTTCGACGATAATGGCATTGTGAAGTCCGCCAAGGGCGACCCGATCCTCGTCGATAAGGCCTTCGCCCCCGACCAGGCCGTCGCCGCCCAGGTGGCCGAGCTTGCCAAGCCGATCGATGAATTGCGCAAGAAGGTGATCGGCCAGTCCTCCGACAAGATCGAGGGTGATCGCACGGTTTGCCGCGTCAAGGAATGCTCGATGGGCAACCTGGTTGCTGATGCCATTCTCGACAGCGCCAAGGGCCAGGGCATGACGATCGCCATCGTCAACGGCGGCGGCCTTCGTGCCTCGATTGCGGCTGGTGAAGTCACCCAGGGCGATGTCATCAGTGTTCTGCCGTTCCAGAACACGGTTGCCACATTCCAGCTGTCGGGTGCGGACATCGTCAAGGCGCTCGAGAACGGCGTCAGCCAGATCGACGACGGCGCCGGCCGCTTCCCGCAGGTCGCAGGCCTGAAATTCTCCTTCGACAAGGCAAAGCCGGCCGGCTCCAAGGTCAGCGACGTGCAGGTCAAGGAAGGCGAAAACTTCGTCGCCATCGACCCCGCCAAGATGTATGGCGTCGTGTCGAATAATTTCATGCGCGCAGGCGGTGACGGCTACGCATCGTTCAAGACCGGCGCCCAGAACGCCTATGACTACGGCCCGGATCTGGCCGATGTGACGGCTGCCTATGTCGGCGCCAATGCACCGTACAAGCCCTACACGGATGGCCGCATCACCGACCTGACGCCGGCCGACTACAAGCCGGCTCCGAAGGTTGACGCCGCACCGGCAGCCCCTGCTGCGCCTGCACCGTCCGCCACCACCCAGACTCCGGCCGCACCGGCTCCGGCTCCCGCCGCACCGGCAGGCCAGGCTCCGGCAACCGCACCGACCGTCGTGGAAGGCCAGGGCCAGACCACTCCGCCGGCCACTGGTCCGGCCAAGTACACGGTGGTCAAGGGCGACTCGCTCTGGAAGATCGCCGAAAGCACCTATGGTGACGGCGAGCGTTGGACCGAGATCGCACAGGCAAACAGCCTGCGTAATCCGAACATCATCCAGGTTGGCGCGGAGCTGGAACTGCCTGCCAAGTGATATTCTTGATCCCGGTCAAGGCCGGGATCGGTGAATTAAAGCAGGATCGGGACAAATTGTCTCAGCGACGATTGCGGCTCGGGGTTTCCCGAGCCGTTTTTTGTTTCTAAATGATCCGCAACCCATCGATTGCCGTAATGGTTTCGGTTCGCTTATCTGGAAAGCTTTCATGAGCATCTCGTCTTCCTCCATGCCCGCATCCCATCCGTCCGTTTCCTTCGGCAAGGTCGGCGTGCTGCTGGTCAATCTCGGTACGCCCGATGGTACGGATTACTGGTCGATGCGGCGTTATCTCGCCGAGTTCCTGTCCGACAGCCGCGTCATCGAATGGTCAAAGCTCTATTGGTATCCGATCCTCTACGGCATCGTCTTGAACAAGCGGCCGCAGAAGGTGGGCAAGGCTTACGAGGAAATCTGGAACAAGGATCTCAACGAGAGCTACCTGCGCACCTATACCCGCAACCAGGGTGAGCTGATGGCTAGGCGGCTGAAGGACCTGCCGAATGTCGTGGTTGACTGGGGCATGCGCTACGGCAATCCGTCGATTGCCTCGAAGATCGATACCTTGAAGGCGCAAGGCTGCGACAGGATCGTGCTTTTCCCCCTCTATCCGCAATATGCGGCAGCGACGACTGCGACCGTCAACGACAAGGCGTTCGAGCACCTGATGAAGATGCGCTGGCAGCCGGCCGTGCGCACTGTGCCGACCTATCACGACGACCCTGTTTATATCGAGGCGCTGGCCAATTCGGTGCGGCAGACGCTTTCGACGCTCGACTGGGAACCGCAACTGCTGATCACTTCGTTCCACGGCATCCCGCAGTCCTATTTCAAGGCCGGCGACCCCTACCAATGTTTCTGCCAGAAGACAGCGCGGCTGCTGCGTGAGGCGCTCGGTTATCGCGAAGACCAGTTGCGCATCACCTTCCAGTCACGTTTCGGGCCGGAAGAGTGGCTGCAGCCTTATACCGACAAGACAATGGAAGGGCTGGCGGCAGAAGGCATAAAGCGCGTCGCCATCATGAATCCCGGGTTTGTTTCCGACTGTCTGGAAACGCTGGAAGAAATCGCTGGCGAGGCGGGCGAGATCTTCATGCATCACGGCGGCGAGAAATTTGTTCACATCCCCTGTCTGAACGACAGCGATGGCGGCATGGACGTGCTGGAAACGGTGGTCCGCCGCGAGCTGCAGGGCTGGGTTTGATTGGCGGCGCCATCGGCCTCACTTTAGAGCGAGCGTCTGCCCTTCATCCGAACCTTTTTCCGGTAAGCCGGGCGAGGGTACGTTGCACGCTGGGCATTGGAACGGGACGGAGACGTTGCAGCTAGCCTTTTTCTCCCCGTAGAATGGGGAGAGGACGCCGGCAAGCGGATGAGGGGCCATCGGGCGCTCGAAAAACAAAAGGAGCAACCCATGAAGAAGGCAATCATCACCGGCGGCGCAGGATTGATCGGGAGCGGAATCTGCGAGGCGCTGGTTGCCCGCGGTTTCGAGGTCGCTTCGTTCGATCTGAGCGGCAGAACCCATACCGTTGAGGGCGTGCGGGCCATCGAATGCGATGTAGCGGATGAAGCTTCGGTCGAGATAGCTGTGGCCGAACTTGGTTGGGATCGTCTGGATCTGTTGGTCAATAACGCGGGCGCCACCGGCGGGGCGCTTGGTACCTCAATCCTTGATATGTCCTTTGCCGACTGGCGTCGCGTTATCGACAGCCATCTGACCGGGGCCTTCCTGCTGACGCGGGCCGTCGTGCCGCTGATGAAGACCGGTGGTTCGATCGTCAACATGGCGTCGACGCGCGCCTTCATGTCGGAGCCGAATTCGGAAGCCTATGCTGCATCCAAGGGCGGGCTTGTGGCGCTGACGCATGCCTTGGCCGTCAGCCTTGGTCCGGCGATCCGCGTCAATGCGATCGCGCCGGGTTGGATCACCAACGAAACGAAGTTGAGCCATGAAGACGAAGCTCAGCATCCGGTCGGTCGTGTCGGAAGGCCGAAGGACATTGCAGATGCCGTGCTCTATCTCGACGGTGCCGGATTTGTCACAGGGCAGGTGCTGACCGTTGACGGCGGCATGACGAAAAAGATGATCTACGTCGAGTGATGAATTCGGGGCGCAAATCAGACGCCCCGCTTGTTTCCCCAGAGCAGAACGTGAAGCTGCGGGAGCACAGTGGCGGAAAACCAGCGGTCGGCCGTCACCTTGTCCACCAGCCACAACATGCGGTCCATGATACCGTCGAGATCGATTCGCGCGTCGTCGTCTTCCGGCGGTGGAGGCGTGTGGTTGCCGGGCTGGAGATAGACGGGCAGTTCCGGAAAACGCAACGACGCCTCTCTGGCGAAGGCATAATCGGCATCGTCGAAGATAACGAATTTGAGAGCTATGCGCGGCGCTTTTCCAGCCGCGGCAAGACAGTCCGCCAATACGTCCCAATCCGTTTCCATGCCGCTCGACGGCGGTTTTGGCGAGAGGACGAGCACATCGAGATCGGCGAACCAATCACGGGCGATGCTGCCCTGGGTTTCGATGGCGAAACGGTAGCCGTCGTTCTTGCCGCGCCGGATCAGTGGCTTGAGCGGCTGGATGGCCGGATTGCCACCGGAGAGCGAGACCATCAGCGGCCTGCCGCCCGAAAGCTCCCGTACCTCCTGCCAGATCGCCTCGGCATCCATGGGCGTCCAGTCGTGGCGATAGGCGCTGTCGACCGCATGCAGCGTATCGCACCATGAGCAGCGATAGTCGCAGCCCCCGGTGCGCACGAACACGGTTGGCTGACCGATCAGCATACCTTCTCCCTGGATGGTCGGACCAAAGATCTCGCTGATGCGGATCGTTTCTGCAGATGCAGTCATGGTCTTGCCTCGGGGCGGTATTCCGCCCAAGTTTTTGGAGTCTCGCTGACGCGCACTGCCGAAGTTTCCGGAAGGCGCGACTTGCACCAGTCATAGAAATGTTTCGCCAGATATTCCGACGTCACCTTGTCATGACCCAGAACCTCGTTCAGGTGCCGATGGTCAAACTCGTCATCGATATAGCGCTTCAGCGGCGCCAGCTCGTGATAATCGCGGACGAAGCCATCACCGTTCAGTTCGGCGGATGCCAGTTCGACCACGACGATATAGTTGTGGCCGTGTAGCCGGGCGCATTGATGGTCTGCCGGCAGGTGCGACAGCTGGTGCGAAGCGGAAAAGTGGAATTCCTTGGTGATCCGGTACATCAGCGGATCTCCTCCGCCTTGAATTTCGGGGCCTTGAAGCCCTCGGTCGCGGCCTTCCAGAAATCCGGGTCTTCGTAATCGGTCGGGTCGGTGACGCCGGCGAGATGGAAGGCTTCGCGGCGTTCGACACAGGTACCGCATCGGCCGCAATGACGCTCTCCGCCCTTGTAGCAGGACCATGTCTCGACAAAGGGCGTGCCATGTTTTGCGCCGTCGCTGACGATATCGGCCTTGGAGCCGGTAACGTAAGGCGCAAGCAGTTTTACCGAGGCGTAACCGTCCAGGGCGTGGCGCTGCATGGCATCGAAACTGTCGATGAAGCCGGGGCGGCAGTCGGGGTAGATGAAGTGGTCGCCGCCATGGACGGCGATCGCCACCGCATCGGCCTGCCGCGCGGCGGCGACACCGAAGGCGATGGTCAGCATGATCGCATTGCGGTTGGGCACGACGGTCATGCGCATCGTCTCTTCGGCATAATGGCCGTCGGGAACGTCGACATCATCGGTGAGCGCCGAGCCAGTGAGCTGGCTGCCGATGGCGCGCATGTCGATGATCTGGTGGAAAACGCCGAGGCGATCTGCGGCCGCAGCGGCAAATTCCAGTTCCTTCTTATGGCGCTGGCCATAGTCGAAGGAGATGAGGCCCATCAGCTCGCCCTTGGCGGCGATGTTGTGGGCAAGCGAAACGGAATCCAGTCCGCCGGAGCAGACGACGATTGTCTTCATAGTCAGGGTCCTTGTTTTATCCGGGTAGGCTGCGACCGGTCTTCGTGGAGCCTTCTAGACTACCTTCCTGTGCTTGTGAATGGTGCTCCGCTTGAATAGGATTGCCCCGATTTTAAGCAATTCATAAGGGAGGCTCCTATGAGCTTGGGTGGTTTCGATATTTTCGTCATCGTTGTGGTGATCCTCGCGATCCTGCTGCTCTTCGCATTGGTGAAGACTGTGCCGCAGGGTTACGCCTATACAGTCGAGCGTTTCGGCCGTTACACGCGCACGCTTCAGCCGGGTCTGAACATCCTGACACCGTTCATCGAGCGCATCGGCGCGAGGATGAACGTGATGGAGCAGGTGCTCGATATTCCGACTCAGGAAGTCATCACCAAGGACAATGCCAGCGTCGCTGCCGATGCTGTCGCTTTCTTCCAGGTTCTGAACCCGGCACAGGCCGCCTATCAGATCGCCAATCTGGAAAACGCCATCCAGAACATCACTATGACCAATATCCGCTCTGTCATGGGCTCCATGGATCTCGATGAATTGCTGTCGAACCGCGATGTCATCAACGACAAGCTGCTGCGTGTCGTCGACGAAGCCGTACATCCGTGGGGCATCAAGGTCACCCGTATCGAGATCAAGGACATCCAGCCGCCGAAGGATCTGGTTGAATCCATGGCGCGGCAGATGAAGGCGGAACGTGAGAAGCGTGCGCTGGTTCTGGAAGCGGAAGGTGCGCGTAACGCGCAGATCCTGCGCGCCGAGGGCGCCAAGCAGGCGGCCGTGCTGCAGGCAGAAGGCGAGCGCGAGGCGGCGTTCCGTGAGGCCGAGGCCCGTGAGCGTCTTGCTGAAGCGGAAGCCCGGGCGACGCAGTTCGTCTCGGAAGCCATCGCGGCAGGCGATGTGCAGGCGATCAACTACTTCGTGGCGCAGAAATATACCGAGGCCCTGGTCGAGATCGGCAAGGCGAACAATTCCAAGATCGTGCTGATGCCGCTCGAGGCCTCGTCGCTGATCGGTTCACTCGGGGGTATCGGCGCCATCGCCAAGGAAGTCTTCGGTGACGGCAATGGCCCGGCACCATCAGGACCGCGTGGCCAGTTACCGCGTCCGGCTCGCAGCACGCCGACGGTGACTGCCGTGGTCCCGCCGTTCACGCCGCCGACCTCCGAGAGGTGATGTGATGGTGGTTGAACTCTGGAACAGTCTCGGTCCCTGGGGCTGGTGGATAGTCGGTCTCGTACTCTTGGTGCTGGAGCTTCTGGTGCCCGGCGTATTCCTGATCTGGATCGGTGCGGCTGCCGTGGTACTGGGCGCCATGTCGCTGGCGCTTTGGGATACGGCTTTCTGGGGCTGGCATATTCAGCTTCTGCTGTTTGCCGTGCTGTCGGTTCTTTTTGCTGTCGTGGGGCGTCGAATCTACAACGGCAAGCGGACAACGAGCGACGAGCCCTGGCTCAACCGTCGGGGTGAAAGCCTTGTCGGGCGAACGGCTACGCTTTCCGAACCTATTCAGGAGGGAAGAGGGCGGATCAGGCTCGATGATACGATGTGGTCTGTGATGGGGCCGGATTTGCCGGTCGGTTCGCGGGTGCGGGTCGTGGCGTCAAGCGGCCGGGATCTGACGGTCGAGCCGGTGGTGCGGTAGATATTCACTTCAAAAAGAAAACGGCCGGGTCATCCCGGCCGTTTCTCGTTTCAACTCTCAGCCCAGTTCCTTGTCCAGCGCTTCCAGTTCGTCGATCAGGCCCTCGATCATCGACAGACCCTTGGACCAGAATGTCGGGTCGGTGGCGTCGAGGCCGAAGGGCTTTAAGAGTTCCGAATGGTGCTTGGTGCCGCCGGCCCTGAGCAGTTCGAAATACTTGTCCTGAAAACCTCCCTCAACGGAGTTGGGAGCGGTGTTCTGGTAGACGGCATAGAGCGAGTTCACCAGGCAATCTCCGAAAGCATAGGCGTAGACATAGAAGGGTGAATGGATGAAGTGGGGGATATAGGTCCACCAGCTTTCATAACCCTCGGAAATCTTGATCGCCGGGCCGAGGCTTTCGCCCTGGACGGATAACCACAACTCGCCGATCTGCTCGGATGTCAGCTCGCCTTCCTTGCGGGCGGAGTGGACCTTGCGCTCGAACTGGTAGAAGGCGATCTGGCGTACGACCGTGTTGATCATGTCCTCGACCTTCTGGGCGAGCATTGCCTTGCGTTCGCGCTTGTCTTTCGTCTTTTCCAGAAGCGCGCGGAAGGTCAGCATTTCGCCGAAGACGGAGGCGGTTTCGGCGAGCGTCAGCGGCGTCTGGCACATCAGCGCACCTTGTCCGGCGGCCAGAACCTGATGCACGCCATGGCCGAGTTCGTGGGCAAGCGTCATCACGTCGCGCGGTTTTCCGAGATAGTTGACCAGCACATAAGGGTGCGCGGATGGCACGACCGGATGGGCAAATGCCCCCGGCGCCTTGCCGGCACGAGCAGGTGCGTCGATCCATTCCTCGTCGAAGAAACGGCCTGCAATCCCGGCCATTTCCGGGGCGAAGGCGCCGTAGGCAGAGAGCACGGTTTCTTTTGCTGTCTCCCACGGGATGACCGCTTTCGGCGTTTCCGGCAGCGGCGCGTTGCGATCCCAGTAATTCAACTGGTCCATGCCCAGCCACTTCGCCTTCATCGCGTAATAACGATGCGACAGGCGGGGATAGGCGTCCTGAACAGCGGCGGCCAGCGCATCGACCACTTCGCGCTCGACACGGTTGGCGAGATGCCGGCTGTCGGCAATGTCTTCGAAGCCACGCCAGCGGTCGGAAATGTCTTTGTCCTTGGCGAGCGTGTTGGTGATCAGGGTGAAGACACGCAGGTTCTCACCGAAGGTTTTCGACAGGGCGGCAGCTGCTTTCGCGCGAATGGCGGGATCGGCTTCCTGCAGCATGTTCAGCGTCACTTCCAGCGGCTGCTTCTCGCCGTCGATGTCGAAGCGCAGTTCCGCCATGGTCTCGTCGAACAGGCGGTTGAAGGCGGACGCAGACGTCATCGACTTTTCGAGAAAAAGCTGTTCCAGCTTGTCGTCCAGCTGGAAGGGCTTGTCCTTTCTCAGGTCGACGAGCCAAGGGCGATAGTGGCCGGCTGCCGGATCGCGATCCATGCAGGCATCCATCACGGCATCGTCGACGCGGTTGAGTTCCAGCGCGAAGAACAGGAGATGCGACGAGATGTCGGTGAGTTTCGCCTGAACGTCACCAAAGAACTTGCCGTTTGCGGGGTCGGATGTGTCGGAAAAATAGGTGAGGCCGGCAAAGGAGCCGATCTTGCCGAGGAGATCGTCCAGCGCTTCATATTCCTTCAGGGCTTCGCCGATGCCCCCGGCACCCGTCTTCGTCGCAGCCTCGGCCAGCTTGCCCTTCCACTTTTCTTCGAAGGCAAGGGCGTCCGTTTCGGACTGCTTCAGGTCGGCAGTGAATGCAGGGGCATTCTTGGCGGCATAGAGATCGGAGAGTTTCCAGACCGGCAGGAGACCCAGTGCAGGATCGTTCGCAGCCTTGGCTGCACCACCGCTTGCGGCCGGTGCGGCTTGGGCGATTTCAAACTGTGCGATGGGTTTCGTCATGGACTTTCCTTTTCCTCAACCGGGCACTTACTTGCGTGCCAGAGGGGTAGCATTTCGGTCCTGCCGTCGCCACCCGTCCGTTTTCCGTTCAGACTGTTAAAATGTGAGCTTTTCTCAAAAGGGGATGTTCAAGCCTATCTGGCACAACTTCCAGCATAAGAGCCCGCAAAGGGTGCACGATGAACGTTGCCGGAGTTCAAGCATGTCTGCTCATATCCTTGTCGTCGATGACGATCCTATTCAGCGCCGCCTTCTGAAGAATGCAGTCGAGCGGCAGGGTTATGTCGCTCATATGGCCGAAAACGGAAAGGCCGCGCTTGAGTTCCTCAGTCGCACCAGCGGTGACGTGAACGTCATCGTGCTCGATCTGATGATGCCGGAAATGGATGGGCTCACCTTCCTTGGGGCGCTCCGCGAGATGGGTGTCCAGACACCGGTCATCGTGCAGACCGGACAGGGCAGCATCGAGTATGTCGTACAGGCGATGCGGGCAGGGGCTTTCGATTTCGTCGTCAAGCCGGTCTCGCCGGAGCGGATCGCGACCTCCATCGCCAATGCGCTGAAGCTCGATTACCGCGAGGGCAAAGCAAAGGTCGGTCGTCGCCGTGCCGGTGTGGTCGGCTTCAACGACATCGTGTCGGCAAGCCCGGATATGCTCAGGGTCATCGATCTGGCGCAGCGTGCCGCCCATTCGAATATCCCGGTCGTGCTTGAGGGAGAATCGGGCGTCGGCAAGGAAATGATTGCCCGCGCCATCCAGTCTGGCAGCGATCGTGCCGGCAAGCCGTTCATCACGGTCAACTGTGGCGCCATCCCCGCCAATCTGGTCGAGAGCATCCTGTTCGGCCACGAGAAGGGCGCGTTTACGGGTGCTACCGAGCGTCACACCGGCAAGTTCGTCGAAGCCGACGGCGGCACGCTTTTCCTGGACGAAATCGGTGATCTGCCGCTTGAAGTTCAGGTGAAACTGCTGCGCGCCGTGCAATCGGGCGAGATCGAAACGGTTGGTGCCGGCCGCGTCCACAAGGTGAACGTGCGGCTGATTTCGGCCACTAACAAGGATCTGATCGAGGAGGTTCGCGCCGGCCGGTTCCGCGAGGATCTGTATTATCGCCTCAACGTTTTCCCGATCACCATTCCGGCCTTGCGCCGCCGCAAGGAAGACATTCCGCATCTGGTGCGTGTCTTTGCCGAGCGCTTCTCGATCGAACAGAAGTTGCCGCAAAACCTGAGCGTCAGCGCCGGCGCGCTCGCATTGCTGACCTCCTATGATTGGCCGGGCAATATTCGCCAGCTGGAAAACGCCATATTCCGTGCCATCGTTCTGGCTGAAGGTGATGAGCTGACGGAGCTGGATTTCCCGCAGATTGCGGCGCAGGTGCCGGAATTCCGCACTCCCGAGCTGACTGCCACCGCCGTCACGCCAATGCCTTTGCCGTCGTCGAATATCCGGCCGCTTGCGGAAGATCCGAGCTTCCCGCAGCCGATGCTGCCGCCTCGCACGACGCGCCCGGATCCGCGAGCGCTTCTGGCTGCCGCCTATCCGGCATCGGAAAACGTCATCGTCAGCACGGATGACACGGGCGAGGTGCGCAAACTTGCCGATGTTGAGGAAGAACTGATCCGCTTCGCGCTGAAGTTCTACCGCGGCCAGATGAGCCAGGTTGCACGAAAACTCGGCATCGGTCGTTCGACGCTCTACCGCAAGCTCAAGGACTACGGCATCGATCCGGATGATCCGCTCAAGGAAGCCGCTTGATTAGGGAGTGTTAATTTTCAGGCAAGGAAACGATGGCAATTTCTGTCAATCTCTCTTTAGCACATCATTGACTATAAGTGAGATGCTTGTACATGTGTGGCAGATTTGCCATCGTGTGACCGCAATTGTCAGCCAAATGGGACAGCGAGGGACGTTGTCTGCAGGACGGGGATCGCTTTGCCTGATTTGAATGCAAAAGAAATGCCTTCGCGCACGAGCGTTCGACGCTTCGTTCTCAAGGCCTTTCAGTCGCTGACCAGGCGTGCCGCTCAAGGTGCGGCGCTCGCTGTCGTGGCTGCATCCATCTGGTCTGTACAAGCCAGCCAGGCAGCTGCCGAAAACCGCAGCCTCAAGCTCTACTTCGTCCATACCGGCGAAAAGGCCGAGATCACCTTCAAGCGCAATGGCCGTTTCGATCCGAGGGGCCTTCAGCAGATCAACCAGTTCCTGCGCGACTGGCGCAAGAACGAGCCGACGAAGATGGATCCGCGGCTCTTCGATCTGGTCTGGGAAGTTTATCGGCGCAGCGGCGCCAAGGATTACATCCACGTCGTTTCCGCTTACCGGTCTCCGGCCACCAACGGCATGCTGCGCGGTCGTTCGCGCAACACCGGTGTGGCGAAGAACAGCCAGCACACGCTCGGCAAGGCGATGGACTTCTATATTCCCGGCGTGAAACTTGCGACGCTGCGCTCGCTCGCCATGCAGATGCAGGTCGGTGGCGTCGGCTTCTATCCGAAATCCGGTTCTCCCTTCGTGCATCTTGATGTCGGTGGCGTTCGCGCATGGCCGCGGATGTCGCGTCAGGAACTCGTTTCGATTTTCCCGAAGGGCAATACGCTGCATCTGCCTGCAGATGGTCAGCCTCTGCCGGGCTACGAGCAGGCGCTTGCTGACTACAAGAAGCGCGTCGGTTCAAGCTCGATAGAGATTGCATCGACTGCGGGCAGCGCGCCCGCCGGCGAACGCAAGCGTCGTGGTTTCCTCGCCACTCTTTTCGGCGGCGGTGCCGACGAAGAAGAGGATAATGGCGAAAGCAGTACGCCGACCGTGGCTTCGCCGCGCCAGCAGCCTGCTGCTCCGGCAACACGGCCTGCGGAACCGGCTGCTCCGCTGCCTGGTGTGATGGTTGCTTCGGCCGAGCCGCGGCAGCAATCCGAGACGATCGAAGCGCCGATCCCGGCATCGCGTCCTGCCTTCCGCCAGGATGGACCGGGTGCGCTTGCAACCGCCCTTTATTCGCAACAGCGTAACCCGGCCCAGGAGGCACTTGCACTTCAGGCCGCGTCGGCAGCGAACAGCCGTCCAGAGGGCGAGGACTTCGAGGATCTGACGAAATACGCCGTTCCGGTGCCGACCCTGCTCGGTTCGCGTGGTGTGAAGGCGGACGCAGACACGTCGACCATGATGGCCTCGCTTGGAGACGTTCCGGCTTCGCTGCAGGATATGTCGGGCGTACCGCTTCCGGCTCACCGGCCGGCGGTCGCGCAGGTTGCTTCGGCGGTTCCTGTTTCTCAGCCGGCAGAGCCGGATAGGCAAGAGCAGGCCTTGACGCCTGAGCTCGTTGCCGCCCTTTCGCGCAGCGTCGATGACGATCGCAGGGCAGCTGCCGGTATCCGCGCGGTCACAGATGCGGCTCGTTCCGCTCCGGTTCCCGTGCCGGCACAGGCGCGCAAACCGATGGAAGTTGCGGCGCTTCCGAAAAAGGTCATCCAGCCTCCTTCTGCTACCGGACATTTCGGTGACGGATTCGATACGCCCAAATGGGTTGCAGCTGCGGCTTCCGCCGTGCCGACCAAAGGTGGTCGGGCAACGAAACCGGACACGGTTACAAAATCGGGCAACCTGACGCAGGATTCGCTCGAAAAGTGGGCGTTGAACAACAAGCGCTCGGGTGACGTGGTCTCGATGAAGGCCCCGCGCGTGGTGACCCGTACGCTGAACAGCGAATATTCAGCGGCCTATGCCAGCGAGGGCTTCAAGCCGGTCTCGGCAACGGTGGCAATCGACCCCAATCGCTTCAGCGGTTCGAACTGATCCGATAATCGTCAAGCCGCGGATCGGTGCTCGGGCCTGACCGCCCGGGCTGAAGCCTATTGACGGCTTTGCAGGATGGACTGCGCGGCCTGCTTCCCCGCGACGATCGCTCCCTCGATATAGCCGGGGAAAGACGGCGACAGTTCCGAACAGGCGAAGCGCAGGCGCGGCAAGCCTTCAAGCAAGACAGCTTCCGCATCCGTCGCATCAAGATCGGTGATGACGTCGCTGTAGGCGCCGTCGCTCCAGGCATCGTTGACCCAATCGCGAATGGAGATGGAGATCGGTTCGTGTTCCGGACTTCCAAATGCTGCGGCGAGTTCCGAGGTGATAAAACCTGCCAGCTCGGTCTGCGGCCTGCGGTGCCATTCGGATGCCAGTGGTCCGCCGAGGAAAACGACAATACCGAAATAGCCGTCGTGGCTGGCGTCGCAGGCATAGATGCCCTGCGGATCACTCCACATGACCGATCCGCTGAGGCCTTTATCACGCCAGAACGGTGTCTCGTAGCCGATCTGCAGCTTGATGGCGCAACCCGGCTCCCAAGCCGCCAGCGCTTTGGTCAGTGTGGGAGGCAGCGCGGGAGATATTTCGATCCGGCGCGCCATCACGGGTGGTACGGCAATGATGACATGTCTTGCCGTGAGCGCGCGTCCCTCGACATCGACTTCCACCTCATCCTGCATGATGGTGATGGACGTGGCGGGGGCGGACAGCCGCAACCGATCGCAGAGGCCTGCGGCAAGTTTCTCTGCCAATGCATGCATGGTGCTGCCCAGAAACATTTCGAGTTCCGGATAGGCATTGGTGATGCGTCGGTCATTCGACGCGAGGTAAGCTAGCGCCACGTCTTCCGGCGCGCGGCACCACAGCCCTTTTACCAGTCGTCGAAAAGAACCAGTCACGTTCGATGGCATGTCCGTCTGCCGGTCGATCCATTGCCCGACCGTCAGGCGCATCAGCGCCGGGTCGGTCAGGTCGAGAGACCGCATTCTTTCGCGCAGCCGCTCCATGCCATCCCATATGGCATCACCCTGTTCAGACGTTATGGCAGGCCGATGGCACTGTTCTCCATCGACATAGGAAAGGACGGTATGTGCTCCGTAACGTTGCGCGGTCTCCATCAAATGCGTCATGTCCCGGCAGAGAAACTGGCCGCCGGTGTCGATACGAGTGCCGTTCGGCAGATATTCAGATTCCACACGGCCGCCGACGCGGTTGCGGGCCTCGACGACGAGGACATCACGGCCGGCCTCGATGAGGTCCGTGGCCGCGGTGAGGCCGGTAAAGCCCGCCCCGATGACGATGACGTCGTGATCTGCCATGGGAAACTCGCACGAAGGGAGGCTGTATCAGGCGCAAAAGAAAAAGCCCGCCTTGAGGGGCGGGCTTTGAAACGCGGATCAGGCGGCTTCTTCCTCGTCGGTACCGGCACCCGGGATCATGCCAAGTGCGCTGAGGTAGGTGTCGAGGATCAGGTCCTCTTCCATGCGCTCCTGGTCATCCTTCTTGCGAAGAGCAATGACCTTTTTCATGATCTTGGTGTCGTAGCCCATTGATTTAGCTTCGCCATAGACGTCCTTGATATCGTCGGCGATCGTCTTCTTTTCTTCTTCAAGTCGTTCAATGCGCTCTACAAAAGCGCGGAGCTGGTCGCGGGCGACGCCATGAGCATCAGACATCGGGGCCTCCTGATGGTGGGAATATCTCTTAAGTCGTGGTCAAGTGCCGAAAAGCAGGCGCGAGGTCAAGTCCAATCAATCGCCATTGCAATTTCAGCCATGCGGCGGCTTGTTGATCTCGAATGCGGCTTTTTGAGCGTCGCTTGCTTCTGCCTGATGAAGGTTCTTCCAATCTTCATAGGGCATGCCGTAGACGATTTCGCGAGATGTTTCCTTTGAAAGGTCGATGCCAGCGTCAATCGCCGCATCCCGATACCAGTTCGACAGGCAGTTCCGGCAAAAGCCCGCGAGATTCATCATGTCGATGTTCTGGACGTCGCTGCGCTCGCGCAGATGCTGAACGAGCCGGCGAAAAGCTGCCGCTTCAAGTTCGGTTTGCTGTTCCTTGCTGAGTTCGGTCATCGGAACATCTCCTGCTTGATGGCGTCACGCGGGGTAGGGGCCTGTTCGTGACGGGAAAACTTGGTATTCGTGCAATGTGGGGTCTGCGTTGAGCGCGGTAAAGATCGGTGCCAGTCTTTCGGCCCACGCGTCCATGCCGGCGTCGTCGCCGATCAGATCCTGCCGGACCTCCAGAAGTGCGTGCGCAATTCCGGGGACCATGCAGTGGCGATACATCGTATCGCCCTTCAGTGCACCGTCATAAGGCTCGTTGTCGCCAACGACGATATCGCCGGGCGCGCGAAGCATCGACAGAAAAGGCACGACTGCGCGGTCATCGCTGTCCCACAATACGGCTGCATGCCAGGGTCGCGCAAAGTCCTTCCAGAACGGGGTGAAGGAATGCAGCGAGAGCACCAGCGGTGCCCGGCCGGAAGCCGAGGCCTTGGCGATCGTCTGGCCAACGGCGCGATGATAGGGCCGGTGGTAGGTGTCGAGGCGGGCCTGCCATTCCTCATCGGTCATTGGGTGATTGCCGGGAATGATCGCGCCGTCGGAGATCTTCATGATCAGCGTCGGATCGTCCTCACCGCGGTTCGGATCGATCAGCAGGCGCGAAAAGCAGCCGAGTACGGCGGGAACACCGAGCATTTCAGCAAGCCTGCGCGTCAGGCCTTCGATCCCGATGTCGAAAGCAATGTGGCGAAGGAAGGCGCTGCCGGGCAGCCCAAGGCTGCCATATTGCGGGGGAAGGCGGCTCATGGCGTGGTCTGCAAGCAGCACCATGCCTTTGTCATAGTCGCCATCTATGATCTCGAACGGTTGGAAATTCTGCATGCTCACGCACATTTCAAACGATTATGTTATTCATTTGGTGATTGCACAGCGCTCTGTTTGGCGCAAGAGCCGAGCCCTGCGCCTGACAAAAAGCAAGGCCGCGCAGGGGGATGCGACAATTTTCAACAGCCGTAGCGGCAGGGCGACGCAATCAACCACAGCTTCGTTGACTTTCTGCCCGTTGCGCGCGAGAAAGTGCCTCCACGATAACCATGGAGTCCTGACGGAAACCGTGCCGATAAAATCGATTAAAATCCATCTTCGTTCGCTCCTTTCCGTTCCTGCGGGTGCTTTCGCCTTTTGCGTAGGCGCACCGCTTCTCATGGCTTCTCCGGCTCATGCAGATTTTCGCGTGTGTAACGGCACGCAGAATCTTGTCGGGGTGGCAATCGGTTATCGTGCCCAGGATGGTTGGAATACCGAGGGTTGGTGGCAGGTTCCTGCTTCCACCTGCGCTACTCTGATCGAAGGGGAACTGCAGTCACGATACTATTATCTTTATGCCGAGGATGCCGCTCGCGGAGGGCGGTGGACCGGAAATATAAATATGTGCGTCGCCGAGAATGAATTCAAAATCGTCGGCGTCAATGATTGTTTCACCCGTGGCCACCAGCGCATGGGTTTCAAAGAGTATGATACGGGTCGTCAGGGAAGCTGGATGGTCCAGCTTTCGGACACGCCCGGTTCGCAAGAAGGCCAGAATTGATGAGGCGTAATCGTAAAGTAAAGATCCTTGCCACGCTCGGTCCGGCGTCGTCGGAAGAGGCAATGATCCAGAAGCTCCACGAAGCAGGAGCCGACCTGTTCCGTATCAACATGAGCCACGCCAGCCATGACATGATGCGCACTTTGATCGAGCGTATCCGCTCGGTCGAGAAGAAGTCGGGTCGCCCGATCGGTATTCTCTGTGACTTGCAGGGACCGAAGCTTCGCGTCGGCAAATTTGCCAATACCAAAGTAACCCTGACACCAGGTCAGACATTCACGCTCGACAACAACGAAGCGCCGGGTGATGAAAACCGCGTCTATCTTCCCCATCCGGAAATCCTCGAAGCCGTAAAGGCAGGTGATCGCCTGTTAATTGATGACGGCAAGCTGGCCCTGAAGGCCATCGAATCCGACGGCAAGAAGATCGTCTGCACCGTTGTTGCCGGCACCAGCATTTCCGACCGCAAGGGCGTCAGCCTGCCCGATACGATCCTCACCGTTGGCGTCCTGACCGACAAGGACCGTTCCGATCTCGATGCGGTTCTTGCTACCGAAGACGCCGACTGGGTCGCGCTGTCCTTCGTGCAGCGTCCGGAAGATCTGGCCGAAGTGCGCAAGATCGCGCGCGGCCGCGTCGGCATCATGTCGAAGATCGAAAAGCCGCAGGCTATCGAGCGCATCGATGAAATCATCGAACTTTCCGATGCCGTCATGGTTGCCCGTGGTGACCTTGGCGTGGAAATGCCGATCGAAATGGTGCCGGGCATCCAGAAGCAGCTGACCCGCGCCTGCCGCCGTGCAGGCAAGCCGGTCGTGGTTGCCACCCAGATGCTGGAATCGATGATCACGGCACCGGTCCCGACCCGCGCGGAAGTCTCTGACGTATCGATCGCCGTCTTCGAAGGCGCCGATGCCGTCATGCTGTCGGCGGAATCCGCCTCCGGCCAGTATCCGGTCGAAGCCGTCTCGATGATGGCGTCGATTGCCCGTCAGGTCGAGCAGGATCCGCTCTATCCGAGCATCATCTACGCACAGCGCGCAACGCCGGAAGCCACGGGCTCCGACGCGATCTCGCTTGCTGCCCGTCAGATCGGTGAAACGCTCAAGGCTGCTGCGATCGTCACCTACACGCAGTCCGGCGCAACGGGCCTGCGCGCCTCGCGCGAGCGTCCGAACGTGCCGATCCTGGCACTCTCCCCGAGCGTCAAGACGGCTCGCCGTCTCGCCGTCTGCTGGGGCCTGCATTGCGTGGTAACCCATGACGCGACCGATCTCGACGACATGGTGAACCGTGCTGCACGCATCACCGTGACGGAAGAGTTCGGCAAGCCCGGCGACCGGATCATCATCTCGGCCGGCGTTCCGCTCGGCACGCCCGGTTCGACGAATATGCTGCGCATTGCCTATATCGGTGCGGACGGCCAGACCGGCGCGTAATCGTCCTGACATAGTTGGGAAGTAGCAGACGGCCGGAGCAATCCGGCCGTTTGTCGTTTGGAATACACATGTCCATAACCAATCCATTGTCTTCCGTAGCGCCTGTGATCGAAACCGACCGTCTCAGGCTGCGAGCGCCAAAAATGACGGACTGGCCGATCTATGCGGAGTTCATGAATTCGGATCGAGCCACGCATATGGGCGGTCCTTTTGCGGAGGCTATTGCCTGGGGCATGTTCTGCCATGACGTGGCGCAATGGCCGCTGATGGGACATGGCTCGCTGATGATCGAGAGACGTGTCGACGGGACCTGTGTCGGTCAGGTGGGCATCAATTCCGGCCCGCTGTTTCCCGAGCATGAACTGGGCTGGCTGCTTTATCCCGGCTTCGAAGGGCAGGGTTATGCTCTGGAGGCAGCGATCGCCCTGCGTCGCTGGGGTTCTGAGGTGCTCGGATTGCAGACGCTGGTCAGCTACATTCATCAGGACAACGAAAAATCCCGGCGGCTGGCCGAAAGACTGGGCGCCGTGCTGGACGAGACTGCGGAGCGACATGACCCGGCGGATGTGGTTTACAGGCACAGCAAGGCAGCACGATAATCCGCGCTCACTTTCTTTCGATCGTCATTCCCATGGCCGATTGGCCTGAAATTCCGGACTGGGTCAGGCGGGTTTCCGCTCGGCGTGCCAGAGCCTCCAGGTCACGATCCATACCGGCGATCTTCTCGATGGCGGCTATCGCCACATCTGTCACGACATAATCCGGCTTGTGACCGAGGCCGTGGACCATGACGAGTTCGGAGTCGGCGATATCGCGGGCAAGCCCCTTTGAATGGATTTCTTCCAGCACGATCGGGTCGCTGTCACCGGTTATGATGACGGTCGGTGTTTTGATCTGCGTGTAGCGTGGCGAGATGCGTGTGACATAGTCCTGGAGATTGGCCACGTCGATTGCGTTGTTGCGGAAATTCTCCGGCCGCAGCACCAGGGCAGGCGCGCCTTCCTCGACATAACGGTCACGGCGGCGATTGGGGCTGAAGACAGACTTTGTTGCACCGTCCATCAGGACGAGGCCTGCAGGCAGACTGACGAGGCGCGTAAACCACCAGCCGAGATAGGGTGAAGCCGCGACGGTGTAGTGCCAGTCCACGCCGCCCGGCCAAGGGTGTGTCGCCGGAGCCAGAAACAGCAAGCCGGCCGTCTTGTCGGGATGGAAGACGGCAAAGCTCGCCGCGATCGCGCCGCCGAAGGAATGGCCGACGATGATCGCCCGATCAATGCCTTTCAATTCCAATAGTCTGCTGATGGCCGTCGCCTGTCCGTCCGGAAAGCCGTTCTCAGCGCCGCCGCGCTCCGAATAACCATGTCCGGGCCTGTCGACGAACAGAAGCTCTGCACGGCCTTCCAGTGCCTCGCGAAAAGCGGCTTCCTGATCGCGCAGGTTCCCGCTTGCGCCATGAATGAAGACGATTGGCGGCAGGGCGGAATTCGGCGGCCCGGGCAGATGAAGGGCGTTGAGCCTGTAGCCGCCGACATCGGTCAGTTCGCCGTGTTGCGGAAACCGCCGTTCGATCTCGCCGCTCTTCCAGGCGGTAAAGCCTAAGGCCGCGGCGAAAAGAACGACCAGCAGGACGAGGGGAAGCATCATCGGCAATCGACCGGAGAAAGGCTCACGTACGGTTTCCGGCGATCTTTTCCGAGAGCTTCGATACGGCTTCCTGCGCGTCGCGATCTGCGGGGTAGACGTTGAGGTACCGTTCCCACGCCTTCAGCGCCAGTTCGTCGTCCTCTGCTTCCATAAATATGCCGGCCAGGCCAGCGAGTGCGCCAAAGTGGCGAGGTTCGCGTTTCAGCACTTCGGCAATGTCGGCCATCGATTTGCGGCGATCCCCCATCGTGTAGTGAAGGGTGGCGCGACGATTCCAGCCTTCCGTGAAGGCGGGGTCGAGAAGGGTTACGCGGTCAAGGAAGTCTAGCGCCGCAGCATTCTTCTTTTCCTTGATGGCTTCGGCGGACCACTGCATCAGCAGATTGACCGTCGCGCTTCCCGAATCGTTCATCTCGGCGATGATCTGGCTGGCGACACCTTTGGCCTTTTCCGGATCGCGCTCACGCTTCAGCGCCTCGAACAATGTGTCGAGCGGCTTTCTGGTCGAAGGGGCGGGTATGGCCGATTCTGCAGGAGGTGCCGATGTTTGCGGGGCCGCTTCCGGAGGAGGGGCAGCCTGCGGAGCCTGTGCATGGGCGACAGGGGCCAAGGCGGCCAAAAGCAGAATAGGGGTGCTCAAAAGCAAATAGCGCATCCGGATAAGGTAATCCGGATGCGCCGAAGGTCAAAGCCGAATTGTCGCGCTATCGACAATTTGATTGCCGGCGAGAAAACTCGCCGCCTGCAATCAGCCCTGGCGGGCCTTGAAGCGCGGGTTCTGCTTGTTGATGATGTAGATGCGGCCCTTACGGCGAACCAGACGGTTGTCGCGGTGACGAGCCTTCAGCGCCTTAAGCGAGTTCTTGATCTTCATTGTACTGGTCCAGCAGTCTGTGGGCTCATAGAGCCGCTTGTCTCTAACAATCGAAAGCGCGCCGCCTAGTCCCTAAAGAAAAGGGGCGCGCCTCAGGTTGGGGTGCAGATAACCCGAGGCTTTCTCCATGTCAACCTTGTGACGAGGTTTTCCGGCCTTTCAATTCGGTGACATGGCCCATTTTGCGGCCCGGACGGGCTTCCGTCTTGCCGTAAAGATGGACGAGCACATCCTTCGTTGCGAGCCAGTCCGGCAGTGCCAGAATGTCGTCGCCGATCAGGTTGGTCATTACGCAGTCGGAATGGCGATCCGGGTCACCCAGCGCAAAGCCGGCCACGGCACGCATATGCTGCTCGAACTGCGAGATGACGCAGGCAGCCTCCGTCCAGTGGCCGGAATTGTGGACCCGCGGAGCGATCTCGTTGGCGATCAGCGTGCCATCGGCCATGGCGAAGAATTCCATGCCGATGACGCCGACATAATCCAGCGCCGCAAGCAGCTTTTCGGCGGCTGCACGGGCTGTGGATGCCGTTTTTTCCGAAACCTTGGCCGGAAGGGCGGAAGTGTGCAGGATACCGTTGCGATGAACGTTCTCCGCCGGGTCGTAGCAGCGGATCGTGCCATCCTTGGAGCGGGCGGCGATGATCGAAATCTCGCGTTCGAAAGGCACGAAGCTTTCGAGAATCAGCGGCACGGAGCCAAGTGCTGCATACGCGCCTGCAGCTGAGTCGTCGCTTGAACGGAAAACGCGCTGACCCTTGCCGTCGTAACCCATACGACAGGTCTTCAGCACGCCCTTGCCGCCAAAGTCGGCGAGCGCTGCTTCAAGCTCCTGCTGGCTGTTGACCGCATGGAAACGGGCCGTCTCGATGCCGCAATCGTTGAGGAAGCGTTTTTCCACCAGTCGGTCCTGGGCGACTTCCAGAGCCTTGGATGGCGGATAGACCGGAACGGAACGTTCAAGCGCCTCGGCGGCTGCGACCGGTACGTTCTCGAATTCGTAGGTGACGACATCGCAACGCTTCGCCAGCTCGGCCAGCGCTGCCGGATCGTCATAGGCTGCGATGATCTGCTCGTTGGCGACCTGCGCTGCGGGACAATCGACCTGAGGTTCGAGGATGATGATGGTAAGGTTCAGTCTTGCTGCTGCCATGGCCAGCATGCGGCCGAGCTGGCCGCCGCCGATAATCCCGATCGTCTGGGCCTTCATGCTTCGTCCATCGGATAGTCGGCAACGGAAGCGCTCTGGCGGGCGCGCCATTCGTCCAGACGGTAGGCGATATCGTCATCCGAGAGCGCCAGAACGGCGGCGGCAAGAAGCGCTGCATTGACCGCACCGGCGCGGCCGATGGCGAGCGTGCCGACCGGAATGCCGGCCGGCATCTGCACGATGGAGAGAAGGCTGTCCTGGCCGGAAAGGGCCTTGGACTGGACGGGAACGCCGAAGACCGGCAGCGGCGTCATCGATGCAGCCATGCCGGGCAGGTGGGCTGCCCCGCCGGCGCCGGCGATGATCACCTGAAAGCCTTCGTCACGCGCGCCCTTGGCGAAGCTGAACAGGCGCTCGGGGGTGCGGTGTGCTGAAATGATGCGCGCCTCGTAGTCTATTTCGAGGGCATCGAGGGTCTCGGCAGCGTTCTTCATAGTCTCCCAGTCGGACTGGCTTCCCATGATGATGGCGACGGGCGGTGTCTCGGCCATTTAAGCGTTCCTAAGCGATGATGTCGGGCAGGATCTGGTCTTCGATCTGGGTCATCTTGTCCTTGATGGCGAGCTTTTTCTTCTTCATGCGCTGGACGCGCAATGCATCGCAGCCGACCTGGATCATGGCGTTGATTGCGGCATCATAGTCTTCATGCTCCTGCCGGAGCTTTGCCAGCGCCAGCCGGATGTCCGCCTGTTCCTGATCGGCCATGTCTTCAAGTCCCCATATCGATCCGGGCTTGTGACCCGGCCCAGCTTAATGCGCAAGCTCCTATCACCAAACCACGTTAACGGGAAGTTCGCCAAGGTCACGAATTTGCCGCGTTCTTTTCATGAAAACACCTTCGACAAACGTGGCGGATCGTGTCACACTTCCGTCGTAAACCTGAAGCTTCGGCCGATGGAGTGGCCGGAGCAGGCAATAAGGAAGGACATGCCACATGACCATCCAGGCTCATATAGCATCGCTTGAAAAGAAGCACGGCGATCTCGAGGAGGAGCTCCAGGCGATTCTTTCGTCTCCTTCATCAGACGATCGGGAAATCGCAGAGCTTAAGCGTCGTAAGCTGCGTCTCAAGGACCAAGTGCAGCGCCTCAAGGCGACCACTCGCCATTAAGGTCAGCTAAAGAGCCATTCGCCGCGGATCTTGATTTGGAGATGATCCGGTAGCGGCACAAAACCCAATCTTCTGTTCTGGTCGTGGTTCATGCGGGCTGCGGCCAGAATTGTTTCTGGAGCCACGTTTTACAGCATCGCCAATCGTGCGCCTCTCAGAAGGGCAACCCATCCCAGAGCAATTTGAGGCCGGCGAGGAAAGCGAGGCCATAGGTCATCGGATAGAAAGTTTCCGCCTTGAGATGTTTGACCACGGCGGCTCCGAGCATCGTTGAGACAAGCGCTACGGGCAGAAGTGTTGCCGACAAGGTCAGGTTCGTCGTGTCCAGCGCACCCAGGAAAAAGTAAGGGATCACCTTCACCGCATTGACGATGGCAAAGAAGCGGATGCTGGCGCCGGTGTATTTTTTCGGGTCAAGCTGCATGGGCAGGACGTAGATTTGGAAAGGCGGCCCTCCGGCATGGGCAACGAAGCTCGCGTAACCCGACAATGATCCCCAGAATGTCGCTGCGGCCGGTCGGTGAGGAAGAGGGGCAACGACTTCGCCTCTTCGGCCGTAGACCTGCCAGAAATAGCGAACCGTGAACAGGATGGTTGCCGAGGCGATCACCAGTCTCAAGGCGTTGTCGGAAACGTAAGCCGAGGTCGCCCAGCCAAGCGCAATGCCGATCACCCCGCCGGGCATGATCATCAGCAATGTCTTCGGATCGTTGTAGTTGCGCCATGACAGCAGTGCCACGATATCCATCAGAATGAGGATCGGCAGGAAAATCGCAGCGGCCTGCACCGGATCGACCGCTAGCGACATGATCGGTACGCCCATAAGGCCGATCGCGCCGCCAATGCCGCCTTTCGACAGACCAACAAGCATGACTGCCGGCACGGCAGCGAGGAAAAACGAGAGGCTGGGCAGATCTATCATCGGGCGGAATGCTGGTGGTGGTTGATCCTTCAATCCGTCCGGTCTATCGAATTGCGCAAAGGAAAACGAGTGCGGATGCAGGATGATCGACAATCAGATCACCGCGCCCTCCCAAAAAGACGGGAAGAAACATGACCGAACCGGAAAACCGCTGCCGCATCGTGCTGATCGTGCCGGATGAGGCCGACGCCGAACGGCAGGCTAGTCAGTTGCAACAGGCGCTGTCCGGCGGCGATGTGGCTTCGGTGATTCTGCCACAATACGGACTGGACGATCAGGCCTTCCAGAAGCGGGCGGAAGCGCTTGTGCAGATCACTCAGGATGCTGGTGCTGCCGCGATCATTTCTGGTGACAGCCGGGTTGCCGGTCGCGCAAAGGCTGACGGACTTCACATGTCGGGTTCGCTGGAAGAGCTTGGCGAGGCGATCGAGAAATTCACGCCAAAGATGATCGTCGGGGCCGGCGGTGCGAGCGAACGGCATGCTGCGCTCGAGATCGGCGAATTGCGACCGGACTATATTTTCTTCGGCCGTTTCGATGGCGATATCAAGCCGGAAGCGCACCCCAAGAATGTGGCGCTTGCCGAGTGGTGGGCGTCGATGATCGAAATCCCCTGCATCGTCATGGGTGGCAATGATGCCGATTCGGTCGTTGTCATTGCCGAGAGTGGTGCGGAGTTCGTCGCCTTGCGCGATGCCGTGTTCGCCAGCGCCGATGGCCCATCCGCAGCCGTTGCCAGGGCCAATGCATTGCTGGACGAAAAAGCGCCACGGTTTGAGGGTTGATGGTCGCATGCCATCGACGACAAGCCTGAATCGCCTTTCGGTTAAACTGATGACTGCGCTGCTGCTTTCGGCGGCTGCGGCAAGTTTGGCCCATGCCCAGTCCAGCCGGGTGGTCACGCGTCCCGTCGGGCCTGATGCCGGCAAGATGGAGCGGCAACAGCAGCCCGACGGCATCGTGCCTTCAGGCGGCGTCGATCTTTACCGGCGAATGGGGGCGGCACTGCCTGCTCCGCCTGAGGAAAAGCCGTATGACGGCAAGGTCGACGAGGCTTATGGCGCATACCAGCGCGGCATGTATGTCACGGCGATGAAGCTGGCTCTGGAGCGGGCGCAAAAGGGGGATGCTGCCGCGCAGACCTTGGTTGCGGAGATGATGACAAAGGGACACGGTATCGCCCGCGACCCCAAGGGGGCTGTCTTCTGGTACGGCCAGGCTGCGGAAGGCGGTGATGCCGCTGCGATGTTCCAATATGCGCTTCTGTTGATGAAGGGGCGCGACGTCCCGGCCGACAAGAAAAAAGCCGACGATTACATGCGCCGCGCGGCGGAAGCCGGCAATTCGGCGGCCCAGTTCAACTGGGGCCAGATCCTGATTTCGGACAATCCTGGCGACAAGGGCATGGAGCTGGCATTGCCCTTCTATGAAAAATCCGCCAGCCAAGGCGTCGCTGACGCGCAATATGCCGTGGCGCAGCTTTATATCTCATTGCGGGAGCTGTCCCCCACCAAGAAGGCGCAGGCCCGAGACTGGATGCAGCGTGCTGCCAAAGCGGGCTACGACACCGCCCAGCTCGACATGGGCATCTGGTACGTCAACGGTGTCGGTGGCGAGCGGGATTTTGACAAGGGATTCGAATGGCTGAGGATTGCCGCAATGCGTGGCAATGTCGTGGCCCAGAACAAGCTCGCCTATCTTTATATCAATGCGCTCGGCACTCGACCCAATCCTGTGGAAGCCGCCAAGTGGTATGTGCTCTCACGGCGGGCAGGCCTGCAGGATGCGGGGCTGGAGGATTTCTATCTCGGCATCAATGAAGACCAGCAGAAGCAGGCGATCGACGCAGCCAACAAGTTCAGGCGTGATTAACCCTGAAGCGCCTGGAGCGCGAATAATGCGCTGCGGATGATGAAGCCATGGCCCACGGCGAGCGCAAGGATGACGAACAGCCAAATCGCGGTGTAAAGCCCCGGACGATCAAGCGCCTTGGGATTGATCGACGGCGAGACGGTGAACACTGCGATTGCAAACAGCATGGCGCCGGGCAGAAGGAAGAGCGCGATTGCAGGGCGTGCGAAGTTGTCGGGATTGCCAGCCAAATCGAAATGGATCGGCAACATCGTTTCCGGCGGCAGGGCGGACCATAGGCCCAGCGACAAAAATGTCATGGTGATGAGCATGCCGAGGCTGATAAAGAGGGGGATAGGCATGCGCATGAGGCTGTCTCCTGTGTGTGGTCCGCCTCCTTTCGCAGGCTCGGCCGCGAATGACAACACTGCCGTGTGACCGCATGACTTGAATTTACCGGCAATTTGTGGTCTTGAAGCCGCCCAATCAACAAAATCAGTCTAGCCCGCTCTCCCGGTCATCCGGATTCCGGGGCTCAAGGATTCCGAAATGGCCCGTTCAGCGCTTCTCAATGTCATGGTGCAGGCTGCCCTCAAGGCAGGCAAGTCGCTTACCAGAGATTTTGGCGAGGTGCAGAATCTGCAGGTTTCGGTAAAAGGTCCGAGTGACTTCGTATCCCAGGCTGACCTTAAGGCCGAAAAGATCGTCCGAGACGAGTTGATGAAGGCTCGCCCGACCTACGGCTTCCTCGGTGAAGAAGGCGGTGAGGAAAAGGGCACGGACGGCGCGCATCGCTGGATCGTCGATCCGCTCGACGGCACGACCAACTTCCTGCACGGCATTCCGCAGTTCGCCGTTTCGATCGCGCTCGAGCGCAACGGCGAAATCGTTGCCGGCGTGATCTTCAATCCGGCGGTCGATGAACTCTATACCGCCGAAAAGGGTGGTGGCGCGTTCCTCAACGACCGCCGTATCCGCGTGGCAGCCCGCCGCGTGCTGTCCGATTGCGTCATCGGTTGCGGCGTACCGCATCTCGGTCGCGGCAACCACGGCAAGTTCCTTGTCGAGCTTCGCCATGTGATGGGCGAAGTCGCCGGTGTCCGCCGCGCGGGCGCTGCGGCTCTCGATCTGGCCTATGTCGCCGCCGGCCGTCTCGACGGCTTCTGGGAAGCGGATCTTTCGCCCTGGGATATGGCGGCCGGTCTGCTGCTCATTCGTGAAGCGGGCGGCTTTGTTTCCGACATGAAGGGCGCCCAGAACATGTTCGAGGCCCGCAACGTGATCGCCGGCAATGAGCTGATCCGCAATGCAATGGTCGAAGTCGTCAACCGACCGGTTCCGGCCCGTTAAGTCCAGTTAAAAAACAGTGTCCGCTAATTGATAGTGCACTGTTTTCCAGCGCTTGAGCACTTCAATTCGTCGCAATTTTACACTAGCCTCCGCTCAACTTAGCGGAGTCGAGGCGTATTATGGCGAATGCGACGGTGGATGATCTGGACGAATCGGAAACAGGCCGCGGAAGCTACAAGCACAAGCTTTCCAATCCAGCCTCGTTCCTCTGGACGATGCTCATCTTCCTCATCCTTGTCGGCTTCGTCGCGTCGATCCTTTACCGGCAGGCGGCCCACGCGTTCCAGACCAATCCCGGCCTGAACGGCCTGATCCTCGGTGTTCTGGCGATCGGTATCCTGCTCGTCTTCGTGCAGGTGATCAGCCTTGCGCGGGAAGTAAGCTGGTTCAATTCCTTCCGCGCCGCCGGCGGCAATGCCGACAAGGTCGGACGCGAGCCGCGGCTTCTGGCCCCGATGCGCACGCTGATCGGCCGCCGCCGCAAGGTGGCGCTGTCGACTGTCGCCTATCGTTCCATCCTCGATTCGATCGGGACACGGCTGGACGAAACGCGCGATACCTCGCGCTATCTCATCGGCCTTCTGGTTTTCCTCGGCCTGCTCGGTACCTTCTGGGGCCTGATCGAGACGATTGGCTCGATCAGCGACGTCATCGGCGCGCTCGACCCGTCGTCGAGCGGCTCAAACGATATTCTCGCCGCCATCAAGAGCGGGCTGGCGCAGCCGCTCGCCGGTATGGGCACGGCATTCTCGTCGTCGCTGCTCGGCCTTTCCGGCTCGCTGATCCTCGGTTTTCTCGACCTGCAGGCCGGTCGCGCGCAGAACCGGTTTTATACGGAACTGGAAAACTGGCTCTCTTCCGTTACGGATGTCGGCTATGACGGCCCGATTGCTGACGGTGCATCGAACGGTTCGCTGGACGAGCTCAAGGCGCTTACCGTCGAGCTGCGCAAGCTTGCGGCCGCCCAGGTCAAGTCCAGTCCCGAGGGGACAGGCCACGAGCGTTCCATGGCTGCCATGGCCAATCTGGCGGAAGGCATCCAGGGCCTGGTGAAGAACATGCGCAACGAGCAGCAGATGCTGCGCGACTGGATCGAGGCGCAGCAGGAAGAATCGAAGGCCATGCGCCGGACCCTTGACCGGCTTTCCGACAAGATCGGGGGGAAGTAAGCGATGGCGCTCGCCAAGAACCGCCGCCGCGAACGCAGCGTGGACTTCTGGCCGGGATTCGTGGATGCGCTGTCCACGCTTCTTCTGGCCATCATGTTCCTGCTGACCGTCTTCGTGCTGGCGCAGTTCCTGCTCAGCCGCGAAATCACCGGCCGCGACGAGGTTTTGAGCCGGCTGAACAGCCAGATTGCCGAATTGACCAACCTCTTGGCACTGGAAAAAAGCGGCAATCAGGACCTTGAGGATCAGCTTGCCAATCTGCAGTCCTCGCTGGCTGCGGTTGAGAGCGATCGTTCCCGCCTGCAACAACTTCTCAATGATGGTGCCGGCAGCAGCAATGCAGCCAATGCGCGGGTCGGAGAACTGACCAGCGAATTGAACAATCAGCAGCAGATCAGCCAGCGCGCGGCAAGCCAGATCGAGCTCCTGAACCAGCAGATCGCGGCGCTTCGTGCGCAGATCGCAGCCGTGGAACAGGCGCTTCAGGCGTCCGAAGCGAAAGATGCGACCTCGCAGACGCAGATCGCCGATCTCGGCCGGCGTCTCAACGTCGCGCTTGCGGCGCGTGTGCAGGAACTCAACCGTTACCGTTCCGATTTCTTCGGTCGTCTGCGCGAGATCCTGTCCGACCGGGAAAACATCCGAATCGTCGGTGACCGCTTCGTCTTCCAGTCGGAAGTGCTGTTCCCGGTGGGTGGTAGTGAGCTGGACGATGCGGGCCGTGTCGAAATGGACAAGCTTGCAGCGGCGCTACTCGATCTTGCCAAGGAAATTCCCGCAGAAATCAACTGGGTGCTCAGGGTCGACGGCCATACCGACAACTCACCGCTTTCCGGTACAGGCCGTTATCGCGACAACTGGGAGCTTTCATCCGCTCGCGCAACTTCAGTGGTGAAGTATCTGATTTCGAAAGGCGTTTCTGCCAATCGCCTGGTCGCCGCCGGCTTCGGCGAATTCCAGCCGATTGCGCCGGGCGATACGCCGGAGGCGAAATCGCAAAACCGTCGCCTCGAACTCAAGCTGACGGAACGCTGACCGATGGTATCGGAAAAGCGCGACCTCAACGCCCTGATCAAGGCGGTGGCGGACACGCCGCGCCGTGATAACCGCACCTACCATCAGGCGATCGCCGAGGCGCGTGAAATGTTCGATCAGGCGGAAGCCGCGCTCGGCGGTCCGGTCAAAATGAAGACCAAGACCAAGCTGAAGCCGAACGGCAAATATGTGGTGAAATGGGTGTTCGAGCGGGCCGAATGAGTCCCGTCTTCTCAGGCGGTATAGTGACCTGAACTGAAGCCCAGCCTCTCCAACCCGCGGCGAACCTCGGGCGCCTTCATGAACAGGGTCCAGAGCAGGCCGGAGCGGTGGTTCTCGATCATGGCGACGAGCGGGCCCTGGTCGATGGCGATATAGGTCGGGGCGAGCCAGTCAGTTGCCGGGGCAAAGGCATCGACGAAACCGAAGCCACCAAACAGTTTTCCGTCCTCGTAACGGATCATGGCGCGCAGGGCCTCTTCCGCTTCGTTCGGGAGGAAGGGGAAACTGGACAGCGCTGCTGTCGGGGCGATGGCGCCCATATCCGATGTCGGTGAGTTGGCGTTGTAACCGTTTGGCGTTTCCGAAGCCGTGAGACCCCAGACGTTGTATTGTTTGTAGGCTGGAATGCTCAGGCAATAATCCCGGTTGATCTTCGTGTGCGCCACGGCCTGCTGCCAATAGTCGGCATACCGATCGGAGAGGCCGCGCGGATCGAGCGCGCAGAAGGAATATTGCGAAAGGAAAAGCGGGCCGCCGAGAGGCTCGCCCAGCGGGAGCTCGGTGCCGAAATAGCTTGCGCCATTTTTCATCGCGACAGAACGCGCCCAGCCCGAATGATAGTTCTCCGGCCCGATCGGGTGCGTGTCCGAACCGGCTGCCAGCACATAGGCCGAAAGCGCCTCGTTCCAGCCCTTGATCGGAAGGTTCATGGTCCAGTTGTGGATCGGGCTCCAGTGCCAGTAAAGCGGACCGTCATCCCGGCCACGCGTGAACCAGTCCCACTCGACTTCGTCGAACAGTCGCGTGATGGTTGCCCGCAGCACCTGTTCGGCTTCCGATGTGCCGGTGAAATATTCCCTCGCGCAGATCAGCCCCTGAAGCAGAAGGGTGGTTTCCACGAGGTCGCCGGCATCATCGTATTGCGAGAACTGGACTGTCTCGCTGGTGGCGCCGTCGACCATGTGGGGGAAGGCGCCGTGATAGCGTGTGGCAAGGTTCAGGCGGTCGAGAATGAGGTTGATCCGCTCCAGCGCCTCCGCGCGGCTGACCCACTGCCGCTCTGCCGCGACCAGGATTGCCATCAACCCGAAACCGGTCCCGCTGATCGAGATCATGTTGGTGGCGATCGCGCCGTTCACCCAGCGCTTGTCGTAGATCAGCTTGCTCTCGGCATGCGCGCCCTCCCAGAAATACAGGAAGGTCTGGTACTGAACGCTGTCCAGCAATGTATCGAGCGGGGCGTTCGGGTCCAGTGGCTCGACGATCATGCAGTCTATCCTGTTGGCCGGTCAGATGGCGGTCGCGCTGCGCTGTTCCAGGTCATGGAACTGAAGACGTGCCAGCTTGGCGTAAAGCCCACCCTTGGCAACGAGGCTCTGGTGGGTTCCTTCCTCGACGACACGACCGTCTTCCAACACGAGAATTCTGTCAGCCTTGAGGACGGTGGCGAGACGATGAGCGATGACAAGCGTCGTGCGGTTTTCCATCAGCCCGTCGAGTGCGCGCTGAACCAGCGTTTCGCTTTCAGCGTCGAGCGCCGAAGTCGCCTCATCCAGCAGCAGAACCGGGGCGTTTTTCAGGATGGCGCGAGCAATCGCGATCCGCTGCCGCTGGCCGCCGGAAAGCGTGATGCCGCGTTCGCCGGCCATGGTGTCATAACCCTGGTCGAGTTTCGAGATGAACTGGTCGGCCTGGGCGGCGATGGCGGCGGCGCGAACCGCTTCGCGGCTTGCACCCGGCATGCCGAAGGCAATGTTGTCATGGATCGAAGCGGCAAATATCGTCACGTCCTGCGGCACGATTGCCAGGCGCGAGCGGATGTCTTCGAGGCGGGCGTTGCGAAGGTCCACGCCGTCAAGCTTCACCGAACCGGTCTGCGGATCGTAGAAACGCATGAGAAGCGAGAATATCGTGCTCTTGCCGGCCCCGGACGGGCCAACGATTGCGACTGTTTCGCCTGCGCTGACATTAAAGGACAGGGCGTTGAGCGTGATAGCGCTGACGCGGGCCGGATAGGCGAAGGACACCTGATCGAACAGGACTTCGCCGCGGGCCGGCGCGGGCAGGGAAACCGGCTGTTCCGGATCCTGGACTGCCGGGATTTCGTGCAGCAGCTCCGTCAGGCGTTCGGCGGCACCACCGGCGGCTGAAAGTTCGCCCCAGACTTCCGACAGCTGTCCAAGCGAACTGGCGGCGATCACCGAATAGAGCACGAACTGGCCCAGCGTGCCGGCTGTCATTTCACCGGCGAGCACGCTCTGCGCGCCGTACCACAGAACGCCGACGATGGAGCCGAAGACGAGGAGAATGGCAAATCCGGTCAGAAGCGCGCGGGAGCGGATTGCGACGCGGGCTGCATCATAGGCATTTTCGACGGTGGAAGCATAGCGGTCGCTTGCCATCTGTTCCCCGCCGAACGCCTGAACGGTGCGGGTGGCGGCCACGGTTTCGGATGCGAAAGCAGAACTTTCTGCCAGCGTATCCTGTGCGGCGCGCGAGCGGCGGCGGACATTGCGGCCGAAACCGACGATCGGGAAAACGATGACCGGAATGGCACCCAGCACCATGACGGAAAGCCAAGGGCTGGTATAGATCATCATGCCCATGGCGCCGAGACAGAGGATGGTGTTGCGAAGCGCCTGGGAAGCAGCCGAGCCGAAGGCGGACTTGATCTGGGTCGTGTCGGCGGTCAGGCGCGAGACGATTTCACCCGACTGGTTGACGTCGAAAAAGGATGCCGAGAGGCGGGTGACATGAGCGAAGACTTCACGTCTCAGGTCAGCCACGACCCGTTCGCCGATGGTGATGACATAATAGTAGCGCATGGCGCTTGCGATCGCGAGAAGCACTGCAAGCAGCAGCAACATGCCGAAATAGTTGTTGATGAAGCTGCCGTCGGCTGCAGCAAAACCGTGATCCACCATGCGGCGGACGGCAAGCGGAAGTGCGAGTGTCGTGGCTGCGGCAAGGACCAGGAAGAAAAATGCGGAGGCAACCAGCCTTCGATAGCGGGAAAGATAGGGGATCAGTCGGGCGAGGGGCTTGAGGCTGCGATTCTTCTTTTCGGTCTCAGACATGTCTGCCACGGGATCTCCTGCTTGCGCATCGTCATTTTCACAACACGCGAACTCTGATATTTCAACGCGCGCTGCCCGCCATTGATGTCGGACAAAGAACGCTGTAGAGGCCCTCTTATCTTGGCCTTGCGGGTACTTGTGCTAGCCGCGACCTTCCTGTATAGGCTCCGCATCGAATTGGGAAGCCGTGACCGACGGGTCTGCGGCTTCATTCATTAAAGAGGGTCGGTGATCGCAAATGCGGCATGGAGACCCCGCAGAGCAGGAATATCGACATGAAGGCTGACATTCATCCCGAATACCACAAGATCAAGGTCGTCATGACCGATGGCACCGAGTACGAAACCTTCTCCACCTGGGGTTCGGCCGGTGACACGATGAACCTCGAAATCGACCCGAAGTCCCATCCGGCCTGGACCGGCGGCAACCAGCAGCTGATGGACCGTGGTGGTCGCGTTTCCAAGTTCAACAAGCGTTTCGGCGGCCTCGGCCTCTAATAGCCTTAACGTTGGCAGACTTAAAAAAAGCCTGGCGCAAGCCGGGCTTTTTTCGTTTTGTGTCATGGCAGGGCTGTGGGGGCGTACCATGATAAAAGACAAGGAATTTGAGGCTCTTCGCCGGGTGGCGATCATGGGCAATGGCGGCTCGGGCAAGACCCGTCTCGCGAGACAGCTGTCGTTATGCCTCGACCGCGCTCCCGTACATCTGGACGATATCTATTGGCAACCCGGCCCGCATGGCGCCGGCATTGCCCGTGACAAGGCTATCGTCATCGAGGAGATACGAGAGCTGTCGCTGACATCCAGATGGATCATAGAAGGCGTCTATGGCTGGCTCATCAATGTCATCCTCCCGCGCGCGACGACGCTGATCTTTCTCGATCTGCCGGAAGACGAATGCATCGCCAACATCAAGGCGAGAGGCAAGCAGCGCGGAGAGAACGACGAGAGTTTTGAAGAGCTGATCGACTGGGTCTCGAAATATCGGGAGCGGCGCAACAACTGGAATTCGTTCGAAAGCCATCTGCGGATGTTCGAGGAGTTCTCGAACGAAAAAGTGCGGCTCACAGGCCGCACTGAAATTCTCGAATACCTGGATCGGCTGGCCGATCGCTGATCAGCTGCTGAATGCCGTCTGCAGCAGGTTCAACTGGGAGCGGACGCTGTTTTCGTTGTCCGGAACGGCGACGGCGTCGCTGGGGCGATAGATTTCGCGGTCTAGAAGTGCCACGCGGTTCTGCAGACGCAGCGAGCGTTCGACGAGATCCTTGAAACCTTCAGGAAGCTCGTTCCAGCCTGGCGCATTGCGGTCGACATTGAAGCCGTCGAGACGGACCTTGTTTTTTTCGGCCAGAACCTGGTCCTTGGACATCTCGCCGTTGTTGACGGCGCGCTGCAGCAGCAGCCAGGATGCCATCTGCATCAGACGGGTCGTCAGGCGCATGGATTCTGCGGCGTAGAGGACAGAGGCGATACGCGGCAGGACTTTCGAGGCGGCGCGGCCCGTTCCGTCGAGATAAGTCGCGGTCTCTTCCACCAGGGACATGCCCTCGGCGTAAAGAGTCTTGAATTGCGAGGAATTCGCGGCGCGGCCGGCGAAATTGACGGTATTCAAACCCTGTTCCTGCATGAATGTCATCCTGCTAACGCAATCACGATGAGGCAATGGCGGGATGTAGCGAAAAGTTCCATCGCCGCCCTCATTGACTTGAACATGATATTTATAATTGAAATCCGCAAGGCGTTTATTAAGGAAAGGTTAATACCCACAAGAAGCGGTAAACCGATGCCGATGTTCTTGTTTTGGAACAGATTTCCGCTGATCGCAAGAGAGCCTGCGAACTGTCGTTACACGGCCAAGTAAAGCGGTTTTGAGGCGTGCCAAAAAAAGAAGAGCCGCGGAAAGGCGGCTCTCAAGGTAAAACAGGGAGAAATCAGACCATTCGCCGGGTGGTGAAACTGTCTGAGTCCAGGAAGCCTGGACGGTTTGATAATGTCTGTTAATGATTAATATCCACTTAAAATCCCCAGGGATATAGCTGGGTGTTTTCGGATCTTCTCATTTCTTGAAGAAGTTGTCGGCCGCCATACGGCCTGCCTGTTTCTTCTGCTTGTCAGCTTCCAGACGCGCGATCTCCTGGTTGAGAAGATCGATTCGAGCATCGAGATCACCCACCGACAACATGGAAAGATCCGAGCCGATTTCGTGAGCGAGCTTCTTTGCCGGGCGGTCGTCGTCGAAAAATGCCATCTTCAGTTCCTCCGGTCCTCGGTCGTGCCTTCGGAAGGTGCCGCCCTCGGGTCGAGGGCGATGCTTTCCGGTGTCGTCATCGGCGAGGTTGCGGACGGAGCGACGGTATAGGCATCACGATGCTATGCCGGTACCGGTGCCCGCTGGCGGCTGCGGATGATGGCGTAGGCTGTAATCAGGATATGCGCAATCGCGGTGACGAGGAAGAGGGCATAAGGACCTGCCAGGGTCATCACGGGACCGCCGAGTGTCGGGCCGATGATGGTGCCGATTCCGTAAAGCAGCAGCAGGCCACCGGAAACCTTGACGAAGTCCTCCGGTGCAGCAAAGTCGTTCGCATGGGCAACGGCAATCGGATAGAGCGCGTTGGCTGCGGCGCCGTAGATCGCCACCAGCACGATGATTCCGTAGGCATCGGTCGGTCGCACCACGGCGACGACGAGTCCGGCCAGCGCAGCGGCCGCGGAAAGGCCCGCCAGAACGTGTCGGCGGTCCAAGCGATCGGAAAGTCGGCCAGCCGGAAATTGCATGATTGCGCCTGCAAATATGGTGATGGTCACCATTG
>JAEXYH010000009.1 GCA_023451735.1 Pseudomonadota bacterium
TATCCCGGCGCTCACGAGGCGGCCATGCTCGGTATGGCGGATCTGCTGGCGATCGCCAACAGGTTTGCGACCGAAGATAGTGGGAGCCTGAAAACCAAGGCCCAGGTCCACCGGTGGTCGCTCGACACAAGCGGGCGGATAAGGCGCGACGACAACACCGAAAACACTGCCGGACCGCATGTCCTAATTGTTCCGGGGCGGCTTTCAGGTCCGGTGTCGACAGAGGAGGCCGCGCCGTTCCTATCCTGGATTCGCACGTTGCACGATAGCGGAACGACACTCGCCTCCTCTTGCGCAGGTTCGTTCATCCTTGCTGAAGCCGGACTGCTCGACGGGCTGCCGGCCTCGACACACTGGGCCGATGCCGACGAGTTTCGAAGACGGTTCAGGAATGTCAGCCTGACGATTGACGAGATCATCGTCGAAGGGGAGACGATCGTCACCGCCGGCGGCCTGATGGCCTGGACCGACCTCGGCATGCGTTTGTGCGAACGCATCTTCGGAACCGCGGTGATGATGCAGACCAGCCGCTTCATGCTGGTGGATACCGCCGGACGTGAACAGCGCAACTACAAGTCCTTCATCCCGCGCATGGATCACGGCGACGACGCGATCCTGTCCGTACAGCACATGCTGCGCGATACGGAAGGTCAAGCGATCGACGTCGCGCACATGAGCCGGCACGCCAAGCTCGAGGAACGCACCTTCCTGCGGCGGTTCAAGTCCGCAACCGGGTTACGTCCGACCGAGTATGTCCAGACCCTGCGCATTGAGAAGGCCAAGGAGATGTTGCAACTGTCTCGCCGGCCGGTCGAGCAGATCGCGCGCATCGTCGGCTATCGCGACATGGCAGCCTTCCGGCGGCTGTTCCGGCGTGAGACCGGTATGTCGCCCGCAGAATATCGCCGCCGCTTTTAAAGCTACTACACAGTCGTCATTGCACGGGCCACAGTAGAAGCTTGGGGCTGTGGAAATCGCAGATTCATTGCACGGACTAAGTGTAGATGAGAGGGGCTAAGAGTTGCTGCTCTTCGCCTGGGCTTCCAATGTTTATCCGGCAAGGAGGGGTATGCGTGTGGGCGCCGGAGCCTCCAGATATCTGAACTGGCTGAATCTATTTACGTGGTTGCTTCACGACAGCTTCATCGCAATTGGTTCGAGCCGGTTCAAGACCGTTAGCACTCGATTGAGATGATTCTTGGACAAATATTGCCTCGGGTCAAAATAGACATCGTGGGGGAAAGGCCGGATCTCGACTAGCTTGCTATGCAGACGGGAGGTTCAACCTTCCCGGGGCGCGGACCAGCTATGGGTCTTGGCGCAGCATCTACTAGCAGAAACGGCTGCATCCTCGCCTGGGTAGCGACGCAAGAGGTTGCGCCTGTCGAGGGTCTTGGCAACAGGATAGGCTTTACCTAGAACGCGGGATGGTTGGACGAAGCAGTCCGGTTTGGAGGAAGCACGTTGTTCGAGCTCAGTCAGTTGAGATGTTTTGTGGCCGTCGCACGTGAGCTCAATTTTCGCCGCGCTGCCGAACACCTTCACATGACGCAACCGCCGCTCAGTCGTCAAATTCAGCTTCTTGAAGACGATCTCAACGTAAAGCTCTTTGAACGCACCAGCCGCTCCGTCCGGATGACCGCGGCAGGTCGCTCCTTCTTCATCGAGGCGCAGGATCTCCTTAAACGCGCCGAAGCGGCATCACTGACCGCCCGCCAGGTCGAGGCGGGTATGCAAGGCAGCGTTTCCTTCGGTTTCATCCCGGTCGCTGCGTTTGCGATCATGCCCCGGATCATTCAGGCCATCGGAAATCACGCGCCGGGCGTGAACCTGCTCCTGCACGAGATGCTGACAATCGAACAGATGGAAGCTATCACGGCGGGCCGCACCGATCTTGGTCTCGTTCGCTTGCCCCGTGAAAAGGAGCGGCTCGAGCTGCAATGCATCCAGCGGGAGGGTTTCGTGCTGGCGGTGCACCGCCAGCATCCCTTGGCGGAAAAGGACGATCTGGACCTGACCGATCTCGATGGACAGTCCATGGTCATGTATTCGCCGGCCGACGGCTGGTACACTTATGAGATCCTTGCGCCTCTGTTCACATACGCACAGGTGCGTCCGCGCTATACGCAGCTACTCGGGCAGACCCATACGATACTGGCGCTGGTGAATGCCGGAGCCGGATGTGCGTTGGTGCCACGATCCTCCCAACTCCTCAGTCTTCCGAATATCGTCTTTCGCCTGATCGCGCTGCCTGCCGAGGCAAAGGTGGAAGTTTTCCTGGCGTGGCGTCGTGGCAATGACAGCCCGCTTGTCGCGATGGCGAGGGACGTGATTTCGGCAAACGCTGCCATCGAAGATTGATACTTTCCTTGTATCAATCAATGCTCTCTTGCGATTGGACGCGCATCAATGGCGATGGAATCATGGCTTCCGGATCAAGTGCATATCCAGGGAGCGAGCATGACTACCCATGTCAAAGAAAGCGATGTCGCAGCGGCATCTCTGACCACCGGTACGATCGACAAGGTCGAAGTGACCACCTTCAGCGTCGACGTCAAGAATTTCGCGCGAAATTATAAGTCCAACGTCATCGGCGGATCGATGGTATACACGCCGGGCGCCGTGTATACCCGGCCGGTGCTGATGATCCGGATCTTCACCTCGGACGGGATCGTCGGCGAATATGCAAATTTCGCCACCACCGGCACGCTCGATCAGGCGATCGTTGCCGCAAAGGTCGCCGTCGGCAATCGCTGGCACGAGCGTGAACTGATCTGGCGTACGGCTCGCCGCGCCGGCAGGCCATCCAATTCTTACGGCCTGAGCTTCATTGACAACGCGCTCTGGGATCTCGCCGGTAAAGCCTACAACGCGAGCCTTTCCCAGATGCTAGGCGGCTTCCGAGATACGATCCCGGCCTATGCCTCCTGCCATAACGGCGACCGACTTGACAATCTTCCCAACAAGGAAGCCGTCGTCGACTTCTTCCTCGGCCTGAAGGAAAAGGGCTGGAAGGGCTTCAAGATGCACAGCTGGCATGAAGGCGACAAATGGGAGGAAGCCGAAAACGTCCGCTACATGCGCGAGAAGCTCGGCGAACGGACAGAATTGATGCTGGATCCGGCCTGTGTCTTCGATAATCTCCAGGATGCGATCTTCGTCGGCAAGGCCTGCGAGGATGCGGGTTTCCGCTGGTTCGAGGATCCGATGCGCCCCCTCGGCGTCGGCATCTATCAACACAAGGCGCTGCGTGAGGCGCTGAACATTCCGATCCTGCAGACCGAGCATGTCACCGGCCCCGAGGCAAAGGCAGATTTCCTGCTCAATGGCGGCACCGATATTCTGCGCGCCGACGCGCATTACGATCTCGGGGTGACCGGCTGCCTGAAGACGATCCGCTTTGCTGAATCGCTTGGCGCTACCGTCGAGATGCACGGGCCGAGCCCGGTGCATCGTCACCTCGTCGCCGCGATGCAGAGCACGACCATGTATGAATGCGCCAACGTGTCGCCGGCTATGGATGATCCGTCGCCCGAGATCTACGCCTGCGGCTACAGCGACAATGTCAACAGCATCGGCAAGGATGGCACTTTGAAGGTGCCGAACCTGCCCGGCATTGGCGTGACCTACGACACGGACCTGATCAAGAGAAATCATCTCGCGACCGAAGTCGTTACGGCGAGCTGATTTCGACTTTCAGGTAGGCGATCCAGCCAGCGGAGCACGACTCCGCCGGCGCAAGAAAATCACCGGGGCCATTGGCCCCGGTCCGTACAATTGACGAGAGGAGGCGTCGAACATGAATGCACTAAGCTGGTCATCGAGCCGAACGAGCGACAGCGCCGTGGCACCGCCGCTGGTGGAGGTCAACAATGTCACGCTCCGGTACAAGACCGAAAACCTGATGATCACGGCCACCAAGGGTGTGACTTTCAACGTCAACCGGAGCGATCGCTTCATCCTTCTTGGACCGTCCGGCTGCGGCAAGTCCACCTTGCTGAAAGCCGTCGGCGGATACCTGAAACCCGATGAAGGTGAAATCACGATCGGTGGCCGTAAGGTCAGCCAGCCTGGTTCCGACCGGATGATGGTGTTTCAGGAATTCGACCAGCTTCTGCCCTGGAAGACCGTATTGGGCAACGTGATGTTCCCGCTCGTCAACGCCGCCAAGCTTTCGGCCGGCGAGGCGGAAGACAAGGCGCGGCACTACATCAACAAGGTTGGACTGTCGCGGGTCGTCGACAGTTATCCGCACACACTTTCAGGCGGCATGAAGCAGCGTGTTGCGATCGCGCGTGGCATGGCGATGGAGCCGGACGTACTGCTGATGGACGAGCCGTTCGCGGCGCTCGACGCTCTAACCCGGAGAACCTGCCAGGACGAACTCCTGCGGCTCTGGGAAGACACCAAGTTCACGGTGATGTTCGTCACTCATTCGATCGGCGAGGCGATCAAGATCGGTAATCGGATCTTGCTGCTCTCGCCACATCCCGGCCGCGTCAAGGCGGAGGTTTGCGACGTGGACAAGATCAGCGTTTCGGACGGCTCGGCTGCCCGGCTGGAGAAGGAAATCCACGAGCTTCTGTTTGCGGAACATGGGGAGGAGCACTGAGATGCAGCACACGATCATCATGCGGCCAGACATGCCGAGCAGCATAGGTTCCGTCGACATAGAAGTGCGCAAGAGTGGCATGGAAATGCTCTGGTCGAACGGTGCGGTCCGCAAAACTCTGATCCTGCTGGTTCTGGCCGCAGTCTGGGAAATCTATGCGAGAGCGCTCGATAACGCGCTATTGTTTCCCACTCTGGTGGAAACGCTGTCCGCGCTGTGGGGCGCGGTTCAGAGCGGCGTTCTGTTCGAGCGCACCTGGGCGTCGCTGAAAATCCTCGTCATGGGCTATAGTCTCGGCGTCTTGCTGGCGTCCGCGCTCACGATCGTGGCGATCAATACCCGCCTCGGCACGGATCTTCTCGAGACGCTGACCGCGACCTTCAACCCGCTTCCGGCCATCGCGCTTCTCCCACTTGCCTTGATCTGGTTCGGACTCGGCATCGGCAGCCTGGTCTTCGTTCTCGTACATTCGGTCATGTGGGCGGTCGCGCTCAACACGCATTCCGGCTTCCGTGGCGTCTCGCAGACGATCCGCATGGTCGGGCGCAATTACGAGCTTCGAGGTCTTCGATATGTGTTCAAGATCCTGGTTCCGGCGGCATTCCCGACAATCCTGACCGGCCTGAAGATCGGATGGGCGTTCGCCTGGCGTACCCTGATCGCCGCCGAACTCGTCTTCGGTGTGTCGTCAGGGCAGGGCGGGCTTGGCTGGTATATCTTCGAGAACCGCAACATCCTCGACATACCCGCGGTCTTCGCCGGTCTGCTGATGGTTATCGTCATCGGCCTCATCATCGAAAATCTCATCTTCAAGACCATAGAACGACGCACCATCCAGAAGTGGGGCGTCCAGAACTAGTCGTAATCGTTGATCTCAAGGAGGAGAGAGACATGAAAATCAGAACACTGGGCATTGCCGCGGCGGTCATCGTCGCTATCGGGGGAAATGCTCTGGCCGAGGATGTCCGTTTCGCAAAACAGCTGCAGATGAACAACCTGCCTTCAATGGTGATGGAAGACCAGAAGCTGTTCGAGAAACATGCGACGGAGCTCGGCAATCCGGATCTCAAGGCAAAATGGATCACCTTTGCCAATGGTAGCGCGACAACGGATGCGCTGATCTCGGGCAACGTGGAATTCGTTTCTGCAGGCCTCACCAATTTTGCCATCCTCTGGTCGCGGACCAAGGGCGCGGTGAAGGGAGTGGCCGGTGTCGCGGGCATTTCCCTCCCTCTTCTGTCCCGCAATCCGGATATCAAAAGCCTCAAGGATTTCACGGCCAACGATCGTATCGCCGTTCCGACGGTGAAGGTGTCCAACCAGGCTGTGATGCTGTCGATGGCGATGGAGAAGCTCTATGGCGAAGCTGGACGGACGAAGCTCGACAGTCAGACCGTACAGCTTTCCCACCCCGATGCGCTGCAGGCCCTGCTCAATCCGCAGCACGAGGTCAATACGCACTTCTCCACTCCGCCCTATTCAGTGCTCGCCCTTCGTAATGAGAAGATCCATAGGGTCTTCGATTCCTCCGAGCTTTCCGACGTGCCAGTGGTCAGCAACATCATGTTCGCAACCAAGAGCTTTCATGATGCCAATCCTATTGCAGTCAAAGCGCTGATTGCTGCCCTCGATGAGGCCAATGAATTCATCAACAAGGACAAGAAGGCTGCTGCCGAGCTCTATCTGCGAGTGAGCGGCGACAAGCTGACTGTCGAAGAAGTCATGGCAGTCCTGAACGAGAAGGGTTCGGTGTTCTCGGCCACGCCGCAGGGAACGCTTCCGGTCGTTCAGTTCATGCATCGCGCTGGCATTATCCCGACGGGGCCGGAAAAATGGGAAGACCTCTATTTCACGGAAATCACCGGACGGCAGGGAAGCTGACACATCGGACACTAAGCCGTAACGGGCATGAACAGTGTCTGCATCTCAACACCCTAAACGGTAAGATTGATACAATTTCAGCATCGATCAAGTGATCTTCTGAAATAGACTTTATCAATCCCACACTTACGATCCCCCCTTGAACAAAGAGATAGTGCACCATCGGGAGGTTTTGCATGACTACCAAATTCGACCTGGCCCAGGCCCTGACCGGCATATCGGGCATCCTCGTCACTCCGTTCACACCGGACGACGAACTGAATGTGCCGATGCTGAAGCCGATCGTCGATCGCGCGGTGGACGCCGGCGTGCACATCCTCGTATCCAACGGCAATACGGGTGAGTTCTACGCGCTGACGACGGTGGAGGCGGAGACCATGGTGCGGGCCGCTGCCGAACAGATCGATGGCCGTGTGCCTCTGCTGGCCGGGATCGGGCGGTCGATCAAGGATGCCTGCCGGCTGGCAAAAACCTCCGCCGAAGCCGGCGCCGACGCGCTGATGATCCATCAGCCACCGGATCCCTTCGTCGCACCGCGCGGTATCATCGACTATGTCCAGCGCGTCCGGGAGGCGAGCGACGGCCTTCCCGTGGTTCTTTATCTTCGCAACGACCTGATCGGGCTCAAGGCGATCCAGGACATCTGCAGCCTGGAAGGCGTGGTCGGCGTGAAATGGGCAACGCCCAATCCGATGAAGCTTGCCGAGGCGATCCATAATACGCCTTCCCATATCGTCTGGGTTGGCGGACTGGCCGAGACTTGGGCACCGCCCTTCTATGCGGTCGGCGCACGAGGCTTTACCTCGGGCCTGATCAATGTCTGGCCGGAACATTCCGTCGCGATTCACAAGGCACTCGATAGCGGGAACTATGAAGAGGCCGATCGCCTGATACGTCGCATGGGCTCGTTCGAGGAGGTTCGGGCGCAGGAGATGAACGGCACCAATGTCACGGGCGTCAAGGCTGCGCTGCAGATGATGGGCCACGACTGCGGACGTACGCGCCCACCGTCTGCCTGGCCGCTGACAAAAGCACAACAGGACATGCTGTCCTCGCTGCTGACGACGGAAAACCTGATCGGGACGTTTAGAAAGGCTGCCTAAACACATAACGCACCGGCACCGCGGAGAGGGTGGTGCTGGTGCGATCATTCCAGGGAGGAGCGCATGACCAAGATCAGAAGAAGCATTCTGTCGGGCATATTAGGACTACTGTCGATGACGACGGCGGCGCCCTATTCCCATGCCGCCGGTGAGGCCATCACGATCGTGCTTCCGGAGGAGCCGCCATCGCTTGAGCCGTGTGAATCGAAGCATTCGAGCGTCGGCAGGGTGCTCATTCAGAATATCACCGAGCCCTTGACGGTCATCGACCCGCAGACCGGTGACGTGAAACCGGAGCTGGCAACCGGATGGGAGCAGACCGAGCCCGACACCTGGCGGTTCCAGCTTCGCGAGGGTGTGCGATTTTCCGATGGCGCACCTTTCGATGCGAAGGCTGTCGTGGCGTCGATCGACCGGCTGCAGCGGGACGATATGACTTGTAATACCAGGCAGCAGACGCTTGGCGGTGTCGACATTACCGCCAGAGCGAATGGAGACCATGTCGTCGAGTTCAAGACGAGCAAGCCGATCCCGATCTTTCCGACAATGATCAGCGTGGCGCAGATCAGCTCCCCGAACATGCCTATGAAGGGCGCAAGTCGCGCTCCGATCGGGACCGGCCCCTATGTGATGGCGAGCTGGAATGCAGGGACGGACATCATTTTGAAACGTCGCGACGACTACTGGGGAGACAAGCCCGTTGTCACCGAGGCGAGGTTTGTCTGGCGCACGGAATCCGCCCTGCGTGCTGCGATGGTTGCGACCGGCGAGGCCGATCTCACGCCGATCATCTCGGTTGCGGATGCCGACAACCCGCAAACGGACCTTGCCTATCCCAACGGCGAGACGACGCGGCTTCGAATTGCCACCGATGTGCCTCCGCTCAACGACAGGCGGGTTAGACTGGCGCTCAACATGGCGATCGATCGCGTAGGCATGAAGGTTCTTTTCGGTGACGAGGCCCAGTTGTCGGAACAGTTGATCGGCTCCAACGTCAACGGCTTCAATCCTGACCTGAAGCCCTTTCCCTTCGATCCCGGAAGAGCGCTCGCGCTCATAGAAGAAGCGCGGCAGGACGGCGTTCCCGTCGATCGACCGATCACCATCGTTGGCCGCAACGAGATCTACGTCAATGGTGGGGAGGCGCTGGAGGCGATCCAGGCCATGTGGGCGGAGATCGGTATCAAGGCGCAGATCCGCATGTTCGACAGCGGCAACTGGCTGCGCTACCAGAACCGACCGTTTCCGGAGCCGGACAAGCCGATCCTGGTGCAGGACCAGCATGACAATCTTCTCGGCGACGCCACCTTCACGGCCTTCAATAAATACGCCTCGACCGGCGTCAATTCGGGCGTCTACGACAAACGCGTCGACCAATTGATTGCCGAGGCCGAGCCAGCAACCGGTGAGGAGAGGACGAAGGCATTTCAAAAGGCTTTCGCCATTCTCCACGACGATATCGTTGCCGATATCTACATGTATCACATGACCGGATACACGCGTGTCAATCCGCGCCTCGATTGGCGTCCGACGCTCGCGACAAACAGCGAGATCGATCTTTCGCAAATCCGCTTCAAGGCCAGCCAGTGAACGGCCGCCTGTAGTCCGCAGCAGGATGTCGGCCAATCGGCCGACGAATCCTTCCACGTCCTCAGATACGAAGGGATGTCTCGATGAGATTTTTCAGACGTTCGCTTTTTACACTGTTCTCCATGGCGGGCCTGCTTCTGCTCGTGTTCCTGCTATCCCGGGTCACGGGCGATCCGTCCTACATCTTTCTTCCACTCGATGCCTCGCAGGCGGATCGAGAGGCATTCTCGCGCCTACACGGGTTCAGCGATCCGATCTATATCCAGTTCGGCCGCTACGTGGCGGGCCTGGTCCAGCTCGATTTCGGCATGTCGCTGGCTCAGCAGCGCTCCGCCATGGACATCGCGCTCGAGGCGTTTCCCCAAACCCTCAAGCTCGTCCTCGTCGCTCTCACGATCGCATTTGCAGGTGCGATCGTCTTCGGGTCGCTTGCAGCCCGCAAGCCCGGCGGTGTCTTCGATCGCATCATCAGCGTGCTTTCGCTTGCAGGTGCCAGTGCCCCGGATTTCTGGGTGGCAATTATTCTGGTGCTGATCTTTAGCGTTACCCTCGGCTGGCTGCCGACGTCCGGTGTCGGTGGGCCGACCTACTGGATACTGCCGCTCGTTGTCCTGTCCCTGAGACCGTTCGGGCTGCTCGGCCAAGTGGTGCGCGGGTCGATGGTGACGGCCCTGTCCTCGCCTTATGTGAAGACCGCCTACGCAAAGGGTGCGAGGCCGTCGAAGATCATCTTCGTGCATGCGCTGCGAAATTCGATGCTGCCGGTCATCACCGTTGCCGGCGACATCGCCGCCAATCTGTTGAACGGCGCGGTCATCGTCGAGACGGTGTTCGGCTGGCCCGGTATCGGCAGACTGATGATCGACGCGATCATGCAGCGCGACTTCGCGGTCATCCAGGCCGCGATCCTCGTGACGGCCGCTGCCATCCTGCTCCTCAACATCCTGCTAGACCTCGTCTACATCATCCTCGATCCACGCGTGAGGCACGCATGACACTTCTCGTTCAAAGCACCACAGCCGTGGAAAAGCCTTCTCGCCGGTCGGCGGCGAAAACCGTCCTCGCGCTTCTCTGGGCAGACAAGCTCGCCGCTGCCGCCGCGCTCTTTCTCCTCGTCCTGCTGTTGGCGTGTATTGTCGGGCCGCATCTCACCGGCAACGCCGGTACGGCAGTCAACTTTCCGATGCGCAACACACCGCCACAAGTCGAGAAGGGCTTTCTCTATATTCTCGGCGCCGACAATCTTGGCCGCAGTCTGCTCGCCCGCATCATCCTCGGTGCGCAGACGACACTCGGCATCGCCCTGAGCGCGGTGGCCGTGTCGGTTTTCGTTGGCGCCCTGCTGGGGCTGGTGGCCGGTTATCGCGGCGGGCTCGTCAGCGATATCATCATGCGCTGCACCGATATGCTGATGAGCTTTCCCTCGCTGCTGACCGCACTTGTCGTGCTTTATCTTCTCGGTCCGAGCGTGACCAATCTGGTGATCGTGCTCGCGATTACCCGCATTCCGATCTATCTGCGCACCACGCGGGCAGAGGTGATGGAAGTCAGGAGCCGCGTCTTCGTAACCGCGGCGGTCGCCATGGGTGCGAAGCCATTGCGGGTGATCCTGCGCCATATCGCGCCGATCATCCTGCCGACCCTTCTGACCATCGCGGCGGTCGATTTCGCGGCGGTCATCATCACCGAATCGGGCCTTAGTTTCCTCGGCCTCGGTATTCAGGCGCCGGACTTTACCTGGGGCTCCATGGTCGCGACGGGCAAAAATTACATGACCCGAGCATGGTGGCTCGCCTTCTGGCCCGGCCTTGCGATCATGCTGACCGCACTCTCGCTCAACATCCTGTCGAACTGGCTGCGGATCGCCACCGACCCGCAGCAGCGCTGGCGTCTCGAAGGAGGTCGCAACAATGGCTGAAACAACGGCACTTCTCGAGGTCCAGGACCTCAAGGTCGAATTCTCGGGTCCCAACGGCATCGTCAAGGCGGTGGACGGGATCAGCTTCCGGCTCGATCGCGGCGAGACGCTTGCGATCCTCGGAGAATCCGGTTCCGGCAAGAGCGTCACCGCCTCGGTGATCATGAATATCCTCGATACGCCGCCTGGCAGGATTACGTCGGGCACCGTGCGTTTCGAGGGGGCCGACCTGCTGGCGATGACACCGGACGAACGTCGCAGGATCAACGGGGCGGAAATTGCCATCATCTTTCAGGATCCGCTTGCCCATCTCAACCCCGTCTATTCGGTCGGCTGGCAGATCGCCGAGGTTTTCCGCATCCATGGGCGGGATCGACAAGGCGAGGGGGATGCGATGGAGCAGGCCGTGCGACTACTCGAACGGGTCGGCATTCCCAAAGCCCGCGAGCGGGCGGGCCAGTATCCGCATCAGTTTTCCGGCGGCCAGCGGCAGCGCGTCATGATCGCCATGGCGTTGGCATTGTCTCCGAAACTGATCATCGCAGACGAGCCTACCACGGCACTTGATGTGACTGTCCAGCGGCAGATTCTTGACCTCCTTAAGGATCTCCAGAGGGAAATGGGGATGGGGCTGATCCTGATCACCCATGATCTTGCGGTTGCCGGGCTGATGGCTGATCGGGTGGCCATCATAAAGGATGGGGTTTTCGTCGAGAGTGACGGGATACGCAGAGTTTTCGCCAAGCCGAAGGCTGCTTACACGCAGCAGCTTCTGGCTGCGATCCCGAATGTGGAAAAGCAACAGCGCAGCTCCGTGCCAAGGGATATCCATCCGCCGCTCATGGTCGTCGGTGATCTTTGCAAGGATTACCAGCTTTCTCGCGGCCTCTGGGGCAAGGAAAGCAGCATGCGGGCGGTTGATGGTGTCAGCTTTTCCTTGCGCCAAGGGCAGACGCTCGGGATCGTCGGAGAGTCGGGCTCAGGCAAGTCGACGATCGCGCGGCTCCTGATGTGCCTTACCGATCCCACATCGGGTTCGCTCAGCTACAGGGGGAGGGACGTCTTCGGCATGAGCCAGCCCGACATGCTTGCTTACCGTCGCGAGGTCCAGATGGTTTTTCAGGACCCCTATGGCTCGCTCAATCCCAAGATGTCGGTACGCGACATCATAGCAGAGCCGTTGGCAATCCATGGCGACATCCTACCGAGGCGCGAATGGGATGCAAGGGTAAGGGAACTTCTCGTTCTCGTCGGCCTGAAACCCGAGCATGCGGAGCGCTACCCGCATCAGTTTTCCGGTGGGCAGCGGCAGCGCATCGCGATCGCCCGCGCGCTCGCATCCGATCCCAAGGTGATCATCTGCGACGAGGCCGTGTCCGCACTCGACGTCTCCATCCAGGCGCAGATCATTGCGCTGCTCGCTGGGCTCCGGGATCGCCTCGGGCTTTCCTACATATTCATCACGCACGATCTACCCGTTGTCCGCAGCTTTGCCGACGAGATCCTGGTGATGAAGGCCGGGGCCACGGTGGAGTACGGGTCGACGGACGACCTGTTTATGCGGCCGAAGCACGAATACACGCGCCAGCTTCTGTCTGCCGGCGACATACCCGCCTGGATGCAGCGCATTGAGGTCGGCGGCCAGCCCGCCGCCTGATCGCCGCCAACGCTATCGGAAAAGGAGCGACCATGACGACAATCGACGTCGAACGCGCACGAGGGGGCGTGTCAGCCCTATTGCGGGCCACCGGACTGCGGTCCGATCTCGCCGACGAGATGACCCGCATCATCATCGAGAGCGACCTTATGGGACACCGGACACACGGCCTGGCGATGTTGCCGACTTATGTCGACCGCCTAGCGCAGGGGCTGATCACGAGAGAGGGCGAGATCACCGTGCTGCAGGATACGCCGGTCAGCCTCAACTGGCAGGCCCATCGGCTGCCGGGTGCCTATGTCGTCAGGCGAGCCGTTCGTGCGCTCTACGACAAGATCGATACAGCACCCGTGGTGACCGCCAGCATCGCCAACTGCTCGCATATCGGCAGCCTTCAGGCCTATCTGGAGGAGCCTGCCCACAAGGGTTACCTCTGCCTGATGATGGTAACGGATCCGGGTGTCGCTTCGGTCGCTCCATTCGGCGGTTCCGATCCCGTCCTAACGTCAAATCCCATCGCGACGGCAATCCCCACCAATGGGGATCCGATCCTAATCGACCAATGCACGTCGCTCGTGTCGAACGCGCAGATCCAGTCCGCCGACAAGGCAAAACCGCTGCCCGGGAAATGGGTGGTCGACAATAGAGGGCGGGCGTCCGACGATCCCTCAGTGCTCGGCACCGACCCTCCCGGGACGATCATGCCGCTTGGCGGCGAGGATTTTGGTTACAAGGGCTTCGGTCTTGGCCTGATGGTCGAAGCTTTTGCGCTCGCCCTATCGGGCCATGGCCGTCTGACGCCGAAGCAGCGCGGTACCCAGGGCGTGTTCCTGCAGATGATCGATCCGGCCGCCTTCAGCGGTCGCGACGCGTTTCTCGCCGAGACGACCGAGCTCGCCCGGCGTTGCAAAGCAAGCCGGCCGGCGGAGGGATCGGCCGGCGTACGCCTGCCCGGCGAACGCGCGATGTCGGAAAAGCGGCGGCAATTGCGGGACGGACTGGACGTCGCCGACGGGATTTTCCAGCGGATCGCGGCGCTGGCAGAAACGTATGGCGTGCATGATTTTCAAGACTTGCGAGCGCCTGCCTGATGCCATTCATTCTCATCAAAGCAAAGGTTTCCAATGACGATCCACCAAAACCTCATCAACGGCGAATGGATTGGCTCCGATGCGTCGGAGAATATCAACCCGTCAAACACTGCCGATATCGTCGGCGTCTACGCTCGCGGAAGCGCTGACGATACGAGACTGGCAATTGCCGCCGCCAAGGCAGCTTTTCCCGGCTGGTCGCGTTCCGGCATCCTGGAGCGACATGCGATTCTGAGGAAGGCATCGGACGAGATCCTGGCGCGCAAGCAGGAGCTTGGCGAGCTTCTCGCTCGCGAGGAGGGCAAGATCCTGCCCGAAGCCATCGGGGAGGTTGCCCGTGCGGCGCAGATCTTCGATTTCTTCGCCGGTGAAACGCTGAGGCTGACCGGTGAAGTGTTGCCTTCCGCGCGTCCGAATATCGGCGTCGAGATCACCCGCGAGCCCCTGGGTGTCATCGGCATCATCACGCCGTGGAATTTCCCGATCGCGATACCGGCCTGGAAGATCGCCCCGGCGCTTGCTTACGGCAATACCGTGGTCTTCAAGCCAGCCGACCTGGTGCCCGGTTCGGCTTACGCGATCGTCGACATACTGCATCGTGCTGGGCTGCCGAAGGGCGTCCTGAACCTCGTGATGGGACGAGGCTCGGTGGTCGGCCAGGCATTGCTCGACAGTCCCGATCTGGCCGGCATCACCTTTACCGGCTCGACAGGCACCGGAAAGCGCGTCGCGGCGGCCTCAATTGAGCATAACCGCAAGTTCCAGCTGGAGATGGGCGGCAAGAACCCGATGGTCGTGCTCGACGACGCAGATCTCGACGTGGCCGTCGAAGCCGCTGCCAATTCCGGGTTCTTCTCCACCGGCCAGCGCTGCACCGCATCGTCGCGGCTGATCGTCACCGAGGGCATTCACGACCGCTTCATCGCAGCGCTGACCAAAAGGCTGAAATCGCTCGTGGTCGACGATGCGATGAAGGCCGGAACGCACATCGGTCCGGTCGTCGACGAAAAGCAGCTAAAGACGGACACCGACTATATCGAAATCGGCAGACAGGAGGGCGCGAAGCTGGCCTTCGGCGGCGAACGCATCCAGCGCGGGACCGACGGGTTCTACCTCCAGCCGACGCTGTTTACCGAGGCAACCAACGAGATGCGGATTTCCCGCGAAGAGATTTTTGGCCCGGTGGCGAGTGTGATCCGCGTCAAGAATTATGAGGAGGCTCTGGCCATGGCCAACGACACGCCTTTCGGTCTTTCCGCTGGAATCGCTACGACCAGCTTGAAATATGCGACCCATTTCAAGCGAAATTCCGAAGCCGGTATGGTCATGGTCAACCTGCCGACGGCAGGCGTCGATTTCCACGTGCCTTTCGGTGGACGCAAAGCATCCTCCTTTGGTCCACGCGAGCAGGGCAAGTATGCAGCCGAATTCTTCACCATAGTGAAGACTGCCTATACGTTCGCGTGAATATCCCCGCGAGCGTGATATTCACGCGTTGTTTCGAGATACTCAATGATCATCAACAGTACGACCGAGATCGTTCTATCCAGCCTATCACGATCAGCATGGGTTTGGACAGATCATCATCCCAGCGCGCGGCGATCGTTTGGAACTTGAACGGCCATTCTTGAACTCGCAGCGTCGGTCGCCCTGACCTACGCGGAATGTTTGTTGATGGAGATTGTCAGCATGAGGACTTTATGGCTCTGCCGATTCATCTCGACGGTACGATACGAAATAGCGGGGCTGCGGTTCATTTCCGTTCAAGAGCAAGAACTTACAAGTCTCCATGCGTTCAGGCCCCCGCAGCCAAATACCCTATTCCAAGCACAACAATACTAGCAGACTATTTTCGTCCCGCTGTGGGCCATTGCCCCATACGAAATTCTCATTGCGGCAGTTCTGGTGACAAACTTTCCTGTTCCAGAACCAAACCTGTCTCTCTCAAGGCCCGCCACAGATCCGAAATTGCGCTGCCATCACCACCATGTTGAGCCAGGGCGGTGCTACTCGATAGCGGCACGCCATATTGCGCCAGAATGGCGGCATTCATCAGATGGGGCCGCAGTCTGACGGCCTCAGTGCGCAAGGCCTGTTCGATGTGCTTGAAAATGCGCAGGCCGCCAGCATCGAGATCACCCCAGTGATAGGTCAATGTGTCCGCCTCGCGGCAGAGGCGCAGGATCTGGCGAAGGTGGCTGCGGGCAGGGAAACCGGCGGTGTAAAGGATAAGGCCTTTCCTGTCGTCATTACATTCGCGGGCATGGCGGATGAAAGATGTGTAGTTTTCAATGGTCAGGACATAGTCGACTGGATGGGCGAGCGTGATTGCTGCGACCTGATCCGGTGGGAAACCGCTATAGACGACATGCGGCAGTGTCACGCCCTGGATCGCGACCGGTCCACTGAGCAGAAACGGTTGCGGCATCCGTGAGACGCCGAGCGTCGCGAGGAATTCATCGCTGTCTAGGCCTTCCGTTACGACGTGGCTTGGGTAAAGACGGGAGTATATCGCCACCACGCTCGCCGCCAAGCGATCGAGTGCCTTGCTGTCGCGGCCGACTGAGCGGGAAAAACTGCGGAAATCGATTGGGTGAGCATCCTTTCCCCTTTTTTCCAGTCCGCAGGCAAGCGCGAGGGAATCCTGCAGGCTGGCATTGTCGTTCGGGACGATGCCGAATTTCCGCACATTGCGTTGCCAGGCTGCTGCGACCTCGTCCAGCACGTCACCTGCCGTTCCCGGCAGGTTCGGAAGACGGTATAGATCCGCCAGCGTGGCTTCGACCTTTTGTTGGGAAGGTGTGCGACCAAGATGGCGATAGAGTGCATCGGCATCAGTCAGCCTGATGCGCAGGCCCATATCGCCGACCGCCCTCGTGTTCTCCAGTTTCACGGCGCCCGACCTTTCGGACGTCCGAATGATCTCGATGAAACGGTCGCGCATCTCCACGCTCGAAAAGGCGTTTTCGTTGACGTAAGCGAAGGGGCGGCTGACCGTGGGCCTGGTTTCATAACGGTCGAGCAGATTGTGGAGGAGTTTGGCGGCATCGCCGAAGCTGATGTGTTTCATCCGCTGATGCCACGACCTTGGCCTGTTCCTGTATCGGAAGCATGGCCAGCATTGGTCCCACCGCCATCCATGCCTTCCGCCAGTTGGGCATCGCTGATATATTGCGGATTGCTGGCACGCATCTGTTCCTGCGCATGCGGTTTGATCCGGATGGTTTCGGCCGTGGCGGCGTTGCCATGGCGGAATATATCGGCAATGCTGTCCATATTCTCATAGACGATAGCGCGCTTTTCCGATGGTGCCGCAATAACCACCTGCAAGCCGATATCGCTGTAAAAGCCCAGCAAGGTACGCTGGTTGGGGCCGTCCATCTTGCTGAACGCCTCGTCGAAGACCGCAAGCCCCAATCCGAATTCGGCGCGATCATGATGCCGCCCGGAACTGTGGTAGATGCTCGCTAGGGCGGCGCCGATGATCACGTAATAGGGGACCTGACGTTCCGCGCCGCTGGCCGTACCCTTACGGCGTTCATAGCTGGTCTGGAGACCAGTCTCGATATTCCGCGTCGTCAGATCGAAGCTGTAGTAGTTGCGATAGTCCTGATAGAGGGCGAAATCGAGCGCCTCATCGTTCAGCAACCTCTCGACGTCTGCCAAGGCCTGTGCATGCTGCTGGTCGCGGGGGGCTTCGTGGCTGAAAAGGGCTTCAAAGACGTTTTCGTCATCCTGGCTCGCCTGCGCAAGCTGATACAGGCCCAAGAGTTCAGGTCTCGGGCGGGCATGCAGCGTATAGGTCTCGCGGTTGAAGGGTCGGGATTTCAGCGCCCGGCCAAGCGCATCAAGTTCACTTGCCAATTTGTTGAAGCGGTTGTTGAGTTCCTGCACAAAGGCGGTCCGCAGAAGCCGGCTGATCCGGCTTGCGGCCTCATCCGCCTGTTGCCTGTAGCGGATCAGTTCGTTCGCCTCCAGCATTGCCGTGTTCGTTTCGATCCAGTTCCTGATGCCGGTCGAGATGGAAACCGCACCGATCATCGGAGCCGTATTGTCAAAGTTCAGTCGATAATGGGCCAGCGCCTCGCGAATTTCGCCTTCACACGCCCGATACTCCTTCTCCGCGTCTTCGGCACGTTTCTTCATGTCGGTCATGACACTGGCGAGTGCTTTCGGACGCTGGGCGACATAGGCGCCGCGCAGTGATGCGAGCTGGGCGCAATTGTGAATTCTCTGACGAAATAGGGCGCGTCGTTGCGAGAAATGCCTTCGCGATCCGAGCTGGTATTCTCCGCTACCAAGCGTCTGCCGGATGTCCGCCACGCTGTTCTTCAGTTGGCCGATCTGTACGAGAGACGCCGCCTTGTCGGCCTGGATGTTCTGCAGATTGAGCTTTATCCGCTGGACGGCGGCCCGCAGACCCGGATCGATGTTCGCCATCACGCGATCCAGGCGTTGCTGCAACTCCAGCCGGTTTTCATCGAGCTGATTGATTTCGAATGCCAGGGCTTCCAAACCATCCGCCGCCTCGAACGGCTGCATGAAGGCATGCAGCCGCCCTGCCATGTCGTCATAGAATTTCTCGTTCTGACGATGATTGGCGATCAACGTGCGCCGCTTATGGATCTGTCTTGAAAGATCCTCCTGAATCAGCGGCGCGGCGGCGCGACCAATCTTCGGGCCGCCCTGCACATGCAGCACCTCCACAACGATGTCACTGTTATATGTACCGTCCTTCATGATGGCGCGGCCGCCGGCCATGAGCTCCGGCTGGCTCAGGGCAAGGCGCACAATTCCGGCGCGGAAATCGATAAAGGCGGCGGCGAGCGGATCATCGCTGTTGATGATGCCGGCCAGAGTGCCGGCCTGCGCCTCACGTGTACGGTTCGCAAGCCTGCGTGTGTTGATGACGCGGCAACCGCGAAAACGATCGCGGCTCTGACTTCGCAAGATTTCCACGGCACGTGCGGCATGCTCCGGCTCGACGATGATTGCCTCGCGATCGCGGCCCAGCAAGGCTTCCGCGGCATTTCGCCAGCTTTCGTCGGCAATTTCGGTGACCTGGCACAGGGCCCTTGGCCGCATGCCCTGGCTCTGCAGCGTGCTGATCAGATCCGCCGTTCGAGGCTCAAGCGCCATCTGGCCGGATTGTGCCTGGCGTAACCTGTCCTCCAGTTCGCTCAGCTCCCCTTCCAGGTTCGTGCGCCAGGTGATTGCGTCGTCGCGTTGCTTGAGCAGTTTGATCCCGGCTGGCTGTGCCTCGGCTCTGGCTGTTTCTATCAACTGTTCCATCTCGGCCGGGTTCTGTGGCCATGCCGGTACGAGCTGGTCTGCCGTCTTGCGGCGGATGGTTTCCAGTGTGTCGAAGAGTTGCCCCAGTTTCAGAGATGCGAGCCTTTCGCGATGATCGAGCAGAGTGACTGCGCGTGCAGTGTTGAGAAACCGCTGCTGCAGCCGGTTCACCGCGGTCAAGCGGGCCTGGTTTTCCAACTTTAGTTTTGAGGTAATAACAGACTTCTGAGACGCGACGTCCTGTGCGGTGATCTGGGCCTGCAGGACTTCCTCCTCATCCACAAGCACTTTCTGTTCGTCATCAAGGCGGCTGATTTCCGCTTCCACGTGGCCAAGCTCAAGAGCCTTCTGGCGAAGCGCGCGTATCTTGGATATAAGTGCGGCCCCGGACTCGATGAGGCCAGCCAGTCTCTCGACACCCTTGGCAATATCCTCGCGCTCCAGCAGAACGACGTATTCGCCGACGAGCGTCTGCATGCTGCGCAGGGCTTCCAGCCTTCGTTCGAGCTCGTGAATATCTTTCTGGATATCGCGATAACGCTGGATCGATTCCCGCAATTCGCCGATGTCGATATCGTCCTTTTCCAGCAGGAATTTTCGCACGAACTCCTCGACGGACCGCATTTCCTCGAAGGACAGGGCTGTTATGAAGGCGCGGATGAAGCGTTCCGGGTCGCCATGCCGGCGGCCGGTGAACAGCAGGCGCATATATTCGCGGATAAAATTGCGTGCGACATCCGGCCTGAGAAGGGCGGTCCCCTGTTCCGAACAGGCCTGCTCGAGCCGCGAGCGAACCAGCGACCATGCAGCCGAGCGCTGTTGCCCGTCGGCAAGTTGCTCGATCAGCATATCGGTGTGAATGCGAATGCCCGGAGCGACATAACGGCCGACGATCTGCGCATCCTCGCTGGACGAGGCCTCGATGCAAAGTCCGATGCTGACCGGGCTGCGCAAGCCGGCGGGATCATCGAAGACGAGAGCGATATGGGTGACGGATTGTTCCCGCAGGACGTGATGTTCATTGAGTTGCCCCAGACAATAGCCGCGCAGGGTTCTTTCCGAACGGCTGCTGCCTGTTTCCCCGGCTGATCGATTGAAACGGTAATAGCGGCTTGATCCGCCCGCCATGACGGCCTGGATCAGATCGATCAGCGTCGACTTTCCCGAGGTGTTCTGGCCGAGGATTGCGCCATTGCCTGCCATGTCGAGGTCTTCACGACGGAACAGGTGCCACTGTATCAGCGAGATACGGCTAAGCTGCATCATTCGGCTGCCTCCTCGTTTTCCACGGATGTTTCCTCGTCACGGTCCTGAAAATCTGGACCGGATAGAAGCTGTTCGACCTGCATCAGGTACTGTGTGCCGCTGACCGTATCGACCAGCGCGCGAATGGTGAGGAGCATGTCGCGCGCCTCGTCGTCATACTCCCCGAGCTTGACGATTGCCCGCCGCTCCAGCGACTGTACGAGGTTTCTGAATTCCACAATGCCCAAGGCGGGCCGCCGTGCGCCGCCCACCATGTCCTGATAGGCGTCATAAGCCTCGTTAAGGGTCGTCTGCATGTTGCCGTATTTTCCAAGGTCGCCTTCGCCCCAGAGGCGGCGCATGAGAAGAAGCACCAGGGTCTCGTCGATGCGCATGCGTGGGCCAGTGATGACTTCCGTATCGGGCAAAATGCCCGCCCAGCCCTCCATGTCGCGCACAACAAGGCGATAGCCGGCGACCTCGAAATAGCTGGCGACCAGCTTTTCGATGTCGGGCCTGAGCAATGTTTCCATCATGCCGGGCGAGCCGCGGTCATCGACATGCAGGAATTGATGGCGCAGCAGGTGATGGACGACCTGAATGACGCGCTGCAGACGCTTCGGGTCGCGATCTTCCAAATTGCGGAATTCGATGAGCATGTCAGTTCTCCGGATCTGGTGTGTCTTGCCTGCGGGCAACGCTGAAATCCGCACATTGCAGCCAGTCGTTGTCGACGATGGTGCCGGTGATCGGTTTCAGGGTGAAACGTCTGGCAAGAAAAGCGACCAGCGGACTTTCGGACGATCGCCCGTTGCCCAGCTTTTGTTGCATGCTCGAATGTGCGACCAGGCGCAGCACCTCGAAGGCGAGAAAATCGTCGATCGTGTCGATCCTGAAGCGGCTCGCCTCAGCTTCTCCAAACAGCGGCACCCGGCTCTCAAGAAAGTGGACGACCTGTTCAGGCCTAACTGTCAGTCGCTGGATGTAGATGCGCTCAAGTTGTTTTCGTCGTTCCCAGATGGGATCGAACGACGGCAGCGCCAGCACGTCGCTGACAATCGGCTGTCGTGCATTGCGGGGACGCGCCAGAAGGAAGGGAGACAGCGGCGAAAGCCGCGGTTCGAGCGCACCGGGCAACGTGAGATCGCCTTTGTCGGCGGCAATCAATCCGTCAAGCCTGAGCAGGACTGCGCTGCTGCGAAGAAGAAAGCCACCGCTACGGCGCCCGGCATAACGAACAGTGTTGCGCAATCGGGTCTCAAGCCTCGAGCGATGCTGTTGGATGGCCTCGAAAGCGTCCTCGATCTGTTCGAAGACGTTGCGGGTACGTTGCAGATCCTCGTGGACAAGTTCGCGGGCTGCTGCCATATCGGGTGCCAGCCGTGCTTCCAGATAGGCATCCGCGATCGCTGCGATATCCGCGAAGGAATCCTCAAGCCTGTTGAGAGCCTCGATGATTCTGTAGCGGTAACGATAGGGGTGGGAAGTGGTGGTTATTGCCGCATAATCCTGCAGCAGTACCCGCTCGACGAAATCCTCGAAGTAATGCTTCAGGCGATCGTTGATGCTTTCGCTGGCGACGACCTGTTTGTCGATTTCCCGTAGGGCCGACAGGACGCTGCGCATATACCGTCCGAAAGAGGCGGCGTCGCGTGCCGCCTTATGAAGGCCGAGAGCATTTTCACGGGCATTTAGTTGCAGGTGGTCAAGATTGGTTTTGACCTGTACGATCAAGCCTCCAAGCTGCTCGGAAACTCCGGCCTTCAGGTCGCAGAGGAACTCGGCAAGGCGCATCGCGCCGGGCGGCATGTCGACGGTAACCTTCAATCCGTAATGGATCGGCTCCAGCCAGCCGGTTGCGATGAGACGATAATAGATATGCCGTGCCTGGATCATCGCATCGCCGGTGGCAGCGGCGTCCGCTGTCTCGTTGCCGCGACGCCGGATCCGGCGTCCCTTTCCCGTCGCCAGTTGGTCGAGGACAACCGGCGCATCATCGTCCCGCCATAGGTGAGAATGTTCGCCCAGTTGGTCATAGATAAGCTTGAGTATGTCGTTTTGACCCGGGAAATAAATCTCGGCCTGATAAAAGCGCTCGTAGATATTCCCGATAATTATTTCATAAAAAATCCGGTTTGACCCCGAGAAAACCGTAAATATATCCGCGTGAAGTTTGCCAAAAAGCATCGGTCCTATTTCAGTTTGTTTAATCAGGTTCGATCGATTTGAGGCTCATGGCTGTGTTGCTGGTGTCTCGGCGAACCACGACGCGCGAAATTTCCCACTTATTTTTCCGATTTCCTATCAGGAAATAATGCGCGTCAATATGTAAAAAATCAATTCAAGGTTGTTTTCGGGATTTTATCATTCTGCCACATCGAATGCCGATCTTATCGTCAGACTCGGACGTCGCGGCAAAATGGCTGCGGAACTTGCAGCGCGCTGCGGACATCATGATTTCACCAGGGCGGTATAATGATGTGGTTGCCGCATGAGGACCAGATCCTTGCGGCGCGCGATATTGGTTGGATAGTTGGAGTTGCTGGCCGAAAGGTCGATCTCGCAAATCGCCAGGGCGCCATCCTGAACGATGGCCTCTCTTCTCGGAAAGGCGAATGTATCCGGGCCAAATATGCCGCTCAGACCGGTCGAATTGCTTCCCGCCGCCCGGGTGTTGGCGAAGGCGAGGTAGCAGTTGTTCTCGCCTGCTCGCACCCGGTAGTGATGCCAGTGAACCGGATCGGGGCCGAATGGGATCGGAGAACGCTGCCGGACGGAACTGCCGTCATGTCCGATGTGGAAGCCGGCTTTTATGCTGGATGGGCAGCAGATCAGATCGCAGCCTCTGAGCGCCAGGATGCGGCCAGTTTCGGGGAAGGCTGCATCATGACCGATGAGTATGCCTATGCGCCCGAAGGCAAGATCGACAACGCAGAATTCGTCGCCGGGCTTTGCCCAGCCTTGCTCGGCCTCGCTCAGATGCAGTTGGCGATAGATGGTCGGCGGAGCAGTCGGGTTGGTGATGACGGCGCTGCTATAGCGTTCAGACCCGTCCTTTTCAGCAAAGCCGGCGACAACGACTATGTTCAATCGCTTGGAGAGAGCGTCAAGCGCCAGTAAGGCGAAATGCGATACGGGGATTGCTGTCGCTACGGGATCGGCCAAACCGGTCAAGGCGAGGGCGGGAAAGACGATCAGCTCCGCACCCCGCATCCTTGCGTCCTCCGCGAGCGTCAGCAGCGATCGCAGGTTTTCGCCGATGTCTGGCGAAGGTGCAAGCTCGCCCACAGCAATGCGTGCCGAGCGACCGTCCGCTATCGGCCGATGACCGTAAAGCCGAAAGAAGTCGTTAGGATTCCAGCTGAATGTGTTGGTCATCAGTTCCATGTACAGATCCGGTCGACGCTGGCTCATCACCGGTTCGCCGCACACTTGCGCGAGGCGGGCTCTGGCTGGATTGATCGTCCCGTAGGCAATCCCGTCACCATCATCGACCACCGCCAGGATTTCGGCATCCGGCGCGATGATGCAGCTGCCGCCGGAAAACTGCACGCCGCGCTCGATACCCCAGCGATTGCTTTCGATCAGGTAGCAGCCGTTCTCGTAGGCGCGGCTGATCCAGTAGGGGGCGGGCGTGCGTTCCGCCAGCCAGTTGGAGATATGGCAGATCACGTCGGCACCGCCGAGGGCCGCCAGGCGCGCCGTTTCGATGAAGTGGATATCCATGCAGATCAGCATGGCGATGCGGCCGATCTTCGTATCGAAAACCTGATGGCCGAGATTGCCGGATGCGGCCCATTTGGGTTCCGAAATATAGGGATGGGTCTTGCGATGCACGCCCACCAGTCCTTCCGGACCGATCAGGGCGGCGGAATTGTAATACAGATTGGTTTCAGGATCGACCTCGGGAAGGCCAATAACGATGAAGCAGTCATATTGCTGCGCCAGTTCGGCAAACCGGCCGGTGCTTGGTCCGGGGATGGTTTCGACGAAGCGGGATACTTCTGCGCGGTCGTGCCAGCAATAGCCGGTCGTGCCCATTTCCGGCGTGGTGACCAGCTTCGCGCCGGATTTCGCCGCCTTCTCGACCAGCGCCAGCAGGGCGTCGATATTGCGCTCTTTCTCTGCGAAATGCGGCTCGAACTGGATCGCTGCGGCTTTGAAGGGGGCTGTCATCGAAGGCTCCATCGGCGGGATCGAGTGGCTGCCCTGCGCGGGCAGCCCCGGGTTATTGACGGTCAGGCGGCGATGCCGACGATCGATTTCAGGACGGAGGCGCCGACCGTATATTTCGGATCGACCATATTGCCGAGGCGGATGCGTCCGCACTGGGTCAACAGCATATAGGCGTCGATCTCCTCGAAGCCGAAATCGGCAACCATCCAGCGTATGAGTTCGCGATAGGCGCCGCGAGCGGCGTCCTCCATGGGGCGAGCCGAGCCAATCGTCATATAAAAGCGGTCATTCTCCAGCCGCGGCGTCCTGATCGTCCAGCCCTTGATGAGGTCGATCTGCACCGTCGTTACGGTCGGATGTTCAATCGCGACACCGCAAAGCTCGCCGTCGCCCTGCGCTGCATGGCAGTCACCGAGGTAAAGATAGGCGCCTTCCGTGTTCACCGGCAGATATACGACCGTGTCCAGGCAGACATCCGGCAGGTCCATGTTGCCGCCGTAGTAGTCGGGAACCAGCGAGGAAATGGCTTCGATTTCGGGGGCAGTTCCGATCGTGCCGATGAACGGTTCATAAAGCAGGGTGATGCTGTCGTTCCATTTGATGCCCGTTTCGGCGTCCACATGCAGTTTGCGCACGCGTTCCGGCAGAGCTGCGGTCAGGAGCGCCGTGTCGGCTGTCGGAACGAGCCCGCCGAATTCCGGCATGATGACCGTGGTTCCTCGCGGCTGTGGGCCGCGCGGAATAATGCTCTTGATATAGACGGCGAGGCAGTCGCCCTTCTCGGCGCCATTGACGTAGATCGGCCCGTTCTGCGGGTTGAGGTAGGGAAAATTGAGAATCTGCGAGGGGATGTCCGCCTCGCTCTTGATCGCCCCTTCGAAGGCGTCATGGGTCTCTGCGGAGACGACCGAACCCGGATCGACCTTCAATACAGGATCGACATAGGCGCCATAGACATAGTGATACTTACCCTGGCTTTCTTCGGTAATGCTGTAGGTTTTTCCGGCCTTGCCTTTGGCAATGCCCTTGCGGGCCATGATCGTTTCGTTGAACCAGCTCATGGTTGCGCTCCTGTTTGCGATTTCGGGTTTCAGACGGCCAGATAGCGGCGGACGGCATCGCGGTCCTCCAGTGTTTCCGGCATGATTTCGTGGGTAATCCGGCCCTTGTCGATGACATAGCAGCGCTGCGCCATTGCGCGGATCATGTCGATATTCTGCTCGACGAAGACGACGGTCACGCCGGTCGAGCGGTTAAGCTCGACCATGATGCGGGCGATATCCTGGACGATGTTGGGCTGGATGCCCTCGGACGGTTCATCGAGGAGGATCAGTGACGGCTTGCCGATGAGGACGCGGGCGATCGCAAGCTGCTGCTGCTGGCCGCCGGACATTGTGCCGGCCGCCTGATTGCGGCGTTCCTTGAGGATCGGGAAATAAGTGAAGATCTTCTCGATCTCTTCGGTCGTGGCGCGCTTGCCGCTGATCTGTTCACCTACCATCAGGTTCTCGATGACGCTCAACCGCGGAAAGACGTCGCGCCCTTGCGGTACATAACCGATACCGAGACGGGCCCGTTTATAGGCCGGCACCGTATCGATCGCCGAACCACGGAAAATCACCGAGCCTCTGTCGCGCGGCAACAGGCCGATCAGACTTTTCATCAGGGTCGATTTGCCGACACCGTTGCGGCCGATGACGGCGACGATCTCACCCTCGCGGACATCGATATCGATACCCTGAAGCACCGGCTTGCCGCCATAACCGGACCACAGCCCGAC
>JAEXYH010000034.1 GCA_023451735.1 Pseudomonadota bacterium
CTAAAGGGATTTGCCGAGCCCGAAAGGGTTTGGCGCGCGCTCGAACATCGTACCGAAGTCACCCGCTTCTACGCCTTCGGACGGCTTGGCGGTTCCTTCATCGGCCGTGCCGCCGAGCTTGAGACAATTGGCCGTTGCTGGCGAGAGGTCTTGGCCGGGAAAGGCCAGATCTTGGCGATCGAAGGCGACGCCGGCATCGGCAAATCACGGCTTTTGCGGGAGATCCGCAAGCTTACCCGCAAGGAGCGATCGAGGGCCTTCCTGTTTCAGTGCGCGCCCGGCGGCGCGCGCTCCACGCTTCACCCGCTCATGCATGGCTTTTCCGGCACGGCGTCCAAGGCGGCTGGCCCCTCACGCCTGACGGCGACAACCGTCGCCGCCGCGTTCGCGCACCACGGCATAGAAGAGCCAGACGTCGCCGAACTGTTTTCGTATCTGCTCGGCGCTGCGGGCCGAAACGAGTCCCTCTCCGGCAGCGATCCCAAGGCAATCCGCGACAGGGCGCGGCGAGCGACCATCCATGCGCTGGAGACCGTCGTCGCCCGCGGTCCGCTGATCATGGCGGTCGAGGATATTCACTGGATCGATCCGACGTCGCAGGACCTCCTTGGGGAAATCGCCCGCACAGTTTCACGGCTTCCCATCCTTCTCGTAGTCACCTTGCGCCCGGGCGCCGCGATGGATTGGGCCGACGGTGCCGACGTGGTGCACCTGTCGTTGAAGCCACTCAATCGCGACGAGACGAAGCAGGCGATCGAAGCGAGTTGGCCGGCACACAAGCGCACGGCACTTCCGGAGCTTCTGGAGGCGACGGAGCGGATTTCCGGCGGCGTTCCGCTGTTCATCGAGGAGATCTGCCAGTGGATCACGGAGATCGCGCCTGCGGATGCGGCGAATATTCCTGAGGCAATCGCGCATGACGGCGAGGCCAAGGTCTCTCACACGCACGCGCTTGCCTTCGAAGAGATTCTCGACGAACGGCTCGCGCGCCTCGGACCGGCGCGGGACGTGGCGCGCGCCGCGGCGATCGCCGGCGGCCGTACGACGCTGCCGCTGCTTCACGCGCTTTTGCCGGATCTCGCCAGGCGGTCGCTGGCGAGTGCGGCGGATGTGCTGTGCGAAACCGGCTTTCTGACGCGTGGCCGAACCGGCGGAACCGTGATCTACCGCTTGCGACACGCCCTGATCCAGGAAACGATCTACAAGGCACTGCTGCGCAAGCAACGGCAGGTTCTGCACCGGCGGCTGTTCAACGCCGTCAGCGACGACCGTGGGCTGGCGGAATGGATGGACACCGGCGGGGTCGCCGACCAGGCGGAACGCGCCGGGCTCACGGAGGAGGCAATTCGGCTGTTCATCGCCGCCGGCTCCGAGAGTGCCGGCCGCTCGGCGATGATCGAGGCGCGCCACCATCTGGAGCACGCGCTGGCCCTTTGCGCCGAGATGGACGAAAGCGAGGCGGTCGACGCCTTGCGACTTTCCGCCTTCACCAGGCTCGGCCCGATCCTCACTGGCCTCGTCGGCGCCAATTCTCCGCCCGCCCGCAAGCTGTACGAAGACGGCGTCGCCATCGCCCGCCGCCAGCCGAAGGAAGACCAGCCAAAGTGGTTTCCGATCTATTGGGGCTGGTGGCTAACCGGGCCTGACTTTCTCGTCATGCACGACCGCGCACTCGAAGTGCAGATGATGATGCTTGGCACCGAAGATCGCGAAATCGCCCTGCAGGTCAAGCATTGCATCTGGGCGATCGACTTCAATCTCGGCTGGCACAAGGAGACGCAGGAGGCGATCACGGCGGGGCTTGCGCTCTACGACGAGCGATCGGCCGAAACCGCGCGAACGCTCTATGGCGGCCACGACGCCAAGGTCTGCGGCCTAGGACAACTCGCTCTGTCGCTCTGGCTGACGGGGCAGGGCTCGGCCTCGGACACAGCACTTGCGGACATGGTCGGCCTGGTCGAGCGCATCGGCCATGTTCCGAGTACCGCCCATTCGCTCGACACCGAGGCGGTCTCGGCCTTCTACCGCGATGATTTCGAGCGGCTGGCGGATGTTTCGAGCCGGATGCAGCTCTTTGCCCAGCAACATGAGATGCAGTCGCTCGCTGGCATGTCGCTGCTTTTCGGCGGCTGGGCCAAAGCCCACAGCGACGACCTTCTCGCCGGCCATGAGATGTTCGGCGAGGGATTGGCGCTGCTCAGGGATCTCGGCGCCGTCGCCGACCTTCCGATCTATCTCTACATGCACGCGACCCTGCTCGGCCTTGCCGGCAAGTATGAGCAGGCCATCGATGTCGTCACCGACGCCATCCGGCAGGCCAAGAAAACCGGCCATGCCTACTGGCTCGCCGAACTCTACCGCTGCCGGGCCGTGCTGCGCGCTCGAGGAAACGTGAAAACCAATCTTGTCGCCGCCGAACTGCTGACCGCCGTGACCATCGCCGAAAGCCAGGGCGCGATGGCTCTGCTGCAAAGGGCGAGCCGCTCAACCCGGGAGCTGGGCATTGTTATCAGACGCTGACACGGCCGAAGGCCTGCCCCTTGCCCCGCCGGCGATCGACGGACGGATTGCCGACTTTCGCGACGAGCTTGCCGCCGGCTTGCGGCAACCGCTCGATACGCCGGCCGACCCCGGCGCCGCCGAGGCATGTTTTCGCAGGCTACTCCCTTTTAGCCGCCGGGCCGGCATCACCCGTGTCGCCGACCTGACCGGGCTTGACCGTCTCGGTCTGCCGGTGGCGCAGGCCATCCAGCCGGCCGCGCTTTCCGAGGTGACCTCGCTTGGCCGCGGCCTCACCCTGATGGAGGCGGCGGTCGGGGCGATCATGGAGGGTCTCGAGCGTTTCTTCGCCGAGCGCATTCCCTCCTCGGACCGCTTTATTGCGACCGCCGACGAGCTTCGGATCGACGCGGCCCTGTTCGAAAACCTGCTGCTTCCCCACGCCGGCACCGCATGGCGATCGCTGCCAATTCCCTGGACCTTGGCTGTCGATATCGCGAGCGGAGCGCCGCAGCCGGTGCCGCTCGAACTTGTTCACACCTGCTATACCGATCCCGAGCCACAGGGCGACGGATTGTTCATCCGCACCACCACCGGCCTTGCCTGCCACAGCACGGCGCGCGATGCCTTCGCGCATGGACTGTTCGAATGCATCGAACGCGACGCGATCGCGCGGGCCTTCACCACCCACGGCTTTTTCGATCGTCGCCGCATAGCGACATCGCACATCGGGCCGAAGGTCGAGCATATTCTTTCGGTCATCCGGACGCAGGGCATCGCTATCGCGCTTTGGCACGCCCCCTCGCCCACCGACCTACCGGTGATCTGGTGCCAGGCGATCGAGGCCGGCGCGACTGAGCCGACCCTGGCGTTGCCGACGGAGGGCCATTCGGCGGGCTTTACCGTCGAGACAGCCGCGGCGAGCGCGATGCTAGAGGCATTGTCGGCGCGCCCCGGGGCGATTTCCGGCGCGCGCGACGACCAGACGCGCGAACACTATCGCAAGAGCACCGATCCGCTCGTCGCGGACGCCCGCCGCCTGATCCTCGAAGCCACGGCTGTGGGCACGGCAGCGTCGCCCTTCGCCCCAACATGCCTGCGCGAAGTCGTCGACCGGGTTGCCGCCTGCGGGCTTGGACCTGTTCTCGCAGTACCGGTCGGAGCGAACGCCGAAGCAGGCGTGGTCTGCGTGCGAACCATTCTTGCGGGAGCGCGACCGTTTTCAATTTTGCGCTGAGGGATTGCCGATGACGAATGCCGGCAAGGAAGGTCCAATTCTAGTATTTCTCGGCCCCACGCTGCGTCTCGACGAGGCGCAAGCGGTGCTCGACGCGGTCTATCTTCAACCCGTATCCCAGGGAGACGTCATACTCGCCGCCCATGCCTTCCGCCCACGTGCGATGGTGTTGATCGACGGACAGTTCGAGGACCGCCCCGCCGTCCGCCACAAGGAAATTCTCTGGGCGATGGCACAAGGCATCGTCATGATCGGCGCGGCCAGCATGGGAGCCTTGCGGGCGGCCGAGCTTGCGCCCTATGGCATGATCGGCGTCGGCCTGATCTATAGATGGTACCGGCGCTGGCCGTTGACGGCGGAGGATGCGGTCGCCGTGCAGTCAGGGCCCGCCGAACTCGGCTTTCTGCCGCTCACGGACGCACTGGTCGACCTTCAACGGACGTTCTCGACGCTTGCCCGCCGAAATATGATGACATCCGATGAGCGCGACCAGCTCATCGCATTGGCGCGCGGGACGAACTTTCGCGATCGCTCGCTCGCAGCCCTATTGCGGGCTGGGGGATTTTCCAATGACCGCATTTCGGCATTGCGGAAAGAAATAACCGGGCAAAAGCGCCAGGACGCCCTCCTTACGTTACGTAAAGCGCCTTCCATAACAGTAGAGCGGCAGGGACTCGACGTTGATCGCGCCTGGTTCGCGACCAATACTTTCATGAGAGATTTGGAAGCCTCGCATATTGACATCGACTTGATACGAAATTACTAATTAAAGCTGTGGTTTCTCAATCCTTATACTTCGAAAGCGATTGTGCCATGGAACCGTATCCGAACAGTGTGACGGAACGCGTGAACACACGCATCGGAACACGATTCTGGATTTTCCCCCAGCCTCCCTTCATCCCCGGCTACGAAGAGCCTGATCGCGTCTGGCTCTCGATCCTGCCCGACGAGATCCGTGACGGACCGAGCGACCAGTGGGTGTACGTGGTCGATCCGTTGATCGAAAAACAGCCCTATGGTCCTGACGATCTGCCGCCATTCGAAGGCGAGCGGCGACCGGCGGCACGATCTGCCCCGGATCGCAATTTCGACAACATGGACCCGAAATCGCGGGCCTACCTCGGCGTCCACGTCTATGCCTGCGTACATTTCGTACTCGACATCTGGCACAGCTATCTCGGTCATCGCATCCGCTGGTTCTTCGACCCGGCCTTTCGCCGCCTGGAAATCATTCCCCTTGTCGACTGGGACAACGCCCATGCCGGCTACGGCTATCTGGAGCTGGGAGCCTCCGATGTCGACGGCGTGCTACGGCCCTATGCGCTGAACTTCGACACAATCGCCCACGAGGTCGGCCATTTCATCAGCCTGTCGGAACTCGGCATACCGATGATCACGTCGCGCGAGGCCGATTTCTTCCCGTTTTCCGAAGCCTTTTCCGACTGCGTGTCGCTGATTTCGCTGCTGCATTTCGATTCCGCCGTCGACCGGCTGCTGCGTCGGACACAGGGCAACCTCCTACTCTCCAACGAGCTCAACCGCTTCGCCGAGACCAGTCCCGAGACGCAAATCCGTCTCGCCACCAATTTCCGCCGCATGTCAGAAACCACCCGCGAGACGCACGACCGCTCGCTCCCGTTCCTCGGCGCGATCTTCGACAGCATCGTGGACGTCTACCACCGCCAATTGGTTCGCGAAGGGTTCGCCGACCCGCGCCTGCTCGACGTCGATCTCCGTGAATTGACGCTCGACCAATTCGACGAGTTTCGCGGCTTGACCGAGCGATCGTTCCGCGACCGGCCGCTCTATTTCAAGCTGGCACTCGAAACCGCCCGCGACCAGATCGGTAGCGCGCTCGCGGGGTCGCTACGCTCGCTCGACCCAAACACCATGACGCTTGATCAAGTCGCAAGGGCGGTGGTTGCAGCAACGGTCGACGGGGTCGCGGCCGAACGGCTCGAGGCAAATTTTGTATGGCGTGAAATCATCAGTTGAAACCAGTCCTTGATAGGAGGGGAACATGAGCGATTGCTGCTGCCATCCCGGTGTCGGTCCAAACGAAACAGGCCTAACGCCTCCCAACTATAGCGCCTATAGACCAGGCGAAGTGCGATTATATGGGCGCCCGGCTCCACACGCGCCCATCTTTGTATCTTCCGAGGAAGAGGTACTACAACGACTCGAAAATGACCTACACGTCAACAACATCAAGGGCGATACAAAGAAAATAGCAGAAATCGCAAGAAAAAGCCTGGCATACAGCCTTGATCCCAATAACTTCCTTGGGATTTTTGAGGAAAAAATCACACTCGCGGGCCTGCTGGGTTTCGATGTTTATTCTCTCCCGGTGGAGATATCCTCCAAGAAATGCTGCGACGATGATAAAGGCAGGTGCATCGGCGTCATATACGGCTACTCCTATGAAGGGCACTGCTATAATTTGCCAAAGCCGTTGATCATGTTCCTGCCATGTCTACCCCACCAGCTTACAACCGGCTATTGCGAATGCGATTGCGGATACGGTCCAGGCCTCGGCTATGCCGTATGGCAGATCGACAAGCTGGAGGATGTCATCGTAATCGATATTCGCGTCGACGATGTGAAGACACTCATCCTTGACGCCAATCTTCCGGGCAACCGTTCACCGCTCGCCTACTCACAGACCATGAGGCTTGCACCGTCGCGGCCGCCGATCAGCGGCTGACTCCGGTATCACGCGGCTAGTGTGGCCGAAGCTATCGGCCACACGCCGTTCATGCGTCTCAAACACATCTCAATTCATCTCGGTCGAGATCCAGGCCATCAGTTCCGCAGCGTTCCTGATCCCGGTGGAGTGCATCATTCTCGCGCGGTGCGCCTCCACCGTGCGCCGGGACAGCTTGAGTTCCTCGGCGATCTCGCCGCTCGTCTTGCCCTGCGCCATCATCGTCAATATCTGCCGCTGCCGGCCGGTCAGCGGATTTTCCGCGTCTGCCAGCGGCCGGTTACGTGCTTCGAAACAGTAGAGCGCCTCGGCGAAAGGGCGGAAGAGGAATATCTCAGGCTGCCGCCAGTATTGTCTCCGTGCTGGCATTTGTCCGCCGGTGTTCTTCGTCGTTAGCACAGCAAGCCATAAAGCCATCTCGCTCCGGATCAGACTCGCCAATATGTCCTTTCGGAACTAGACTTTTTCGGACTGCAGCATAGCGCCACTACACTACACTGCAGTGCCGAGCCCTCGTCACTGAAATGGCGAGATGACAGCTTATGGCTGCGCTGCGACCGGGTGTTTTCATCACGTAATGTCCGCTTTGCGGCGACGTCGAGCGGTGGCTCGATGACCACTATGGAGGCGCAAAGCTGTCAAAGCGCCACGTGGTCTGCGGTCTTGAGAGGACTCGACGCTGACCCGTAGTCTCAGAGAATTGGCTAGCTAGGTCGCTTGATCGGTCCTGAAGAAAACCGGGAGATCTACCGCTACATTCAAAGGCTCGAAGTGTCGCAAATTTTCGGTAACGACCGTCAGATCGTATGCGCGAGCTGTAGCGGCAATGATGATATCACCGAGCCCCGGAGTCTGGCCTTTTCCTTTGGCTTCATCCTCCATAAACCCCGCGATACGGGCGACAACGGTATCCATCGGCAAAATACGATCATCAAAGGTGCTGGTTATGAAATCAAGCCAGAGCGAAAGCCTTTTGGCCCGCTCAAAACAACCGCGGCGATGAAGTGATCGTAAATCCCTCTCAATCTCAGCAACTGTCATCGCGGACAAGAACAGCGCGTCCGCCGCGCCTTGTTCGTGAAACCACTCGCGAACTTCAGCTGCGGGCTGGACCTTATCAGGTGCAAATTTGCTTATGATGTTTGTATCGAGCAGATAAGCGTTCACAGATCTACGTCACGCATTTTGAAATGATCGCGCTCGAGATCTGCTCCGCCCGGAAAGGTCAACAGGAAATCCCCGAAGTTTGCACGAGGCCTCTTCAGCGCTTTCTTCGCGACCTCTGCGGCTTCCACGCTGACGATCACAGCAGCAGGTTTTCCGTGCCTCGTGATAGTAACGAATTCACCCTTCGCAGCTTCGTCCACGAGGCCAGCGAATCCGGCTTTTGCCTCAGCAACACTGATACTTGACATGTGACCTTCCGGAACAATGACCATATATAGTCATATAGCAATGAGTGGGAACAATCAATATGTGGGAAAAGCTCGCAAGGCTTACTCACCATCACATTAGCTCTTGAAAAGGATCGAACTAGCGACCCGCGACGGAATGCCCTAAATTATTGGAAGGAATTCTCCCTCGCCATTTTGTTGAAGGAGCAATCCAAGTCGGCAAACTCACGGCGACGAGAGACCAAATTATAGCCCTGCCGTAGGATGCGGCTCATCTCTAGCCGCGGCCCTGCTGCCATCGAGCCCACCTACCAAAGCCTTCTGAGACCGAGGTTTGCAATTTCCCGTGTCACACGTAATGCCATGCAACGCCTGAAGCCTCTCGCCCCATCCGCACATCGCAACCAGTAACGGCTCCAATGAGAACCCGAGTTCCGTGAGTTCGTACTCTACCTTGGGCGGCACTTCGGGATAAATAGTTCGGTTGATGATGCCGTCAGCCTCTAACTCCCTCAATTGAAGCGTAATCATCCGCGGCGTCGCTGCAGGAGTGAGACGACAGATTGCGTTAAATCTCATTTTGCCATCGAGCAAATGAAACAAAATGACAGGCTTCCAGATGCCACCGATTACCGAAATTGTCGCCTCGACAGCGCATCCCGTTTTCGTTGCTACACGACGTGCGCGCGTCTTGGGGGTACTATCATCCATGATACTACATGCGTTCTTTGTACGTACTTATCGAGCAAGCAGCTTACCCTTATGTAGCTCGCATGGAAAGACGGATGCGCCAAAACCAGCGTGCCTGTTCCCAGTGACTGAACCTACACAAGGAACTGAGTTTTGATACCTCAAGCACAAAAACCGCTTATTTCGGTTGTCGGCGCAACCAGCAAACAGGGCCGCAGCGTTGCGATGACGCTCCTCAAAAGCAATCAATATCGGGTTCGCGCTCTGACCAGAAACCCCGCTTCAGCGGCGGCCCATAGTCTGGCGGATCTGGGGGCGGAAATTGTTGTCGCGCCTCTCGGTCTCGGTCATCAGAAGGAACTTGTTACGGCATTTCAGGGTGCCGACGGTGCCTATCTGATGACCCCCCAGCTCGAACCGCAAGACAATGCCGAACTCGCGCTTGGCAAACAGCTTGCCGATGCGGCAGTCGAGGCCGGCGTAGGCCACATTGTTTTTTCCACTCTGGAGAATGTCGACAGAATTACCGCAGGTAGAAAATTCACGCCTCACTTCACCGACAAGGCACTGGTTGCTGACTACATTCGCACCTTGCCCGTTACGCATTCATTCGTGTCGCTCGCATTTTTCTACACGAACCTCCTCGAGTACTACGTTCCCCAGATGCAAGGGGACACGCTCCTCATGCCAATCTACCTTCCAGAAGACTTCCGTGCACCGTTTGTCGATCCTACGACGGCGACGGGACCAGCTGTTCTCTCTGTATTGTCTGACCCGGACACGTTCAAGAGTAAGACACTTCCGATTGTGGGCGACATCACTTCGCCTCGCGAAATGGTTGAAACTTTTCAGCGAGTAACGGGCATCAAGGTCGAATACCGCAGCGCCTTCAAACGCGAAGAACTCCTGCATTACTTTCCTGGTTTCGGCGCCAACGATCTCCTCGTGCAGGAGCTAATCGGAATGGTCGAGTATGCCGTAGAATATGGTTACTTTGGCAAGGAACACGATTTGGAATGGAGCCGGCGCTTGGACCCGGAAACACTCTCCTGGGAAAAGTTCCTTCGAACGTCGGGCTGGCGCGGTGGTAAGCATCAGTTTGGGCTTTGACGAACCTTGATAACGACATGGGGAAATCTTACCCCGCCTGAGTCAAAAAGTCCGGCCTCGCGCAATTCCCGCCGCCGGCCGGCCTTTGCTTAAACTCATAAATCAGCTCCACCTAAGATTGGAAAACGAAATGAGCGTTGAATACAACAAGCGCGTCGTGCGCGAATTCTGCGAGCACTTCAAGAAGTCTAATGCCGACGGTCTAGTCGATGCGATGACGGACGATGCGACCTGGTGGGTCAACGGCAAGCCGCACCTCTTTCCGTCGTCGGGAACGAAAACTAAAGAGGAGGCCGCAAAAATGTTTGATAACATGCTTTCGGCTTATACCGACGGCCTCGATATGCAGATCGTCAGCATCATCGGCGAAGGCGACATCGTGGCGGCCGAAACTCGTTCACACACTACGACCAGAACCGGGAGAGTGTACGAAAACGAGTACGCGCTCTTTTTCACCATCAGGGACGGCAAGGTCGCAAAGGTGCGCGAATACACCGACTTGCTTCACGTCCTGGAAGTGTTCGGTTGATGAACCTATGTCGCACTGCGGTACCTCGCGACGGGAGAAGGGGCCGAAAGTTCAGGCTTTCGGCCCCTTCTCCAAAACAGAGCAAGAGACATTGGGAGGGGAAAAGATAAGGATCGGTGGACGGACGGTCCGAATAGGGTGAGGTCTTGAACAGAATCGAACCACCGACCCGTCGCTCAGTCATTATGTTTGCGCCGAATTTCCCCGCACGGGCAACTACTTGCATTAGGGAATGGCCGAAATGGCCCCGAAAGCGACTGTTAGCTTTTATTCATCAGTCGGAAAAGCTGCGGGAAACGCGCTCATTTTGCGCTCGCGAAGGAGGGTGCCGTTCCGGATCTCGAAGGAGTGTTTGAGATTGCTCTCCTTGCGTTGTCGGGACCACCCGCCGTCGGCGGCCATTCAGCTACAGATTAATAAACGCTCTCGGATGTCACTGGTTGCGCCTCGGCCTCCACGATAAACCGCGCCCGCTCGTACAGCTCGTCGTAGGTGATGACCTCTGGGCGAAACAGGTTTCGTCGAAACAGCTCGAAGCTCCGAAAGCGACGCTCGTTAACGCCGTGCTCTCCTTGGAATTCGGTCAGCCTGCCACAGATGACGAAAGAACGGGGTTCGATGGTGAAGAGGGTCTCTCCCGTCAGCTCGCTGTCGGCATCCGTGATCGCCTCCTGAGTGCGCCAACTTTCCAGTGCGGCCGACACGGTGCCCTGAACCTGTGCAACGGCTCCAGATAGGTCGCGGGAAGGCTGCCAGATTCCCGGACGATAGGTGTCGGCCGAAACCAGCGGCGAGTCATGGCGCCTTATCTCCATGAAGCAGGCCGTTGAGATCCGCGCGCGAGACCTCAGCAACGCGTCGACGCGCTTGCCAGGTCCGGAGATTGAGAAACCCTTAACCACCTGCTCGAGCTTGCGGTTGGTAAATGGTCCGAAATGGATAAGCGACAGGCCGTGACCGAAAATCCAGGGGTTGGCCTCGAAGAACTGCTGCCAAACGTCCTCCGGGCCTTTCGAATGCCGCTCGAGCACGGAGAGAAAGTGGTCTCTGTCGTTAAGGAGGCGTTCGAACTTTCGGAGCTGGCGTTTACGATACCCAAGCGCAACCACGTCTTCGGACGTGATCTCGTTCCTGGCAAGCGCCGCCAGAAGCTCCTGATTGTCGGCCACAATCTTGCGCAACTGGTCGGGTCGCAGCAAGAGCTGCTCGAGTCCGCGTCTGTGATGTTGACCTTACCGGTGTCAGGAAAGTGAATCTGCTTCAGGTTCGTCAGGAACTTGAGGAGCGTGACGATCTCGTCCGGCATGAATGTGAAGTGCTCACGGACGAGACCGGAGCCAGTAAACTTCTGAAGCGAGGCTTACGCCGAGGAGCTTTTGCGGAAGTTTCCCGAGTGGGAGAATTTGCAAGTTTCAGTGGTTGCGGGGGCAGGATTTGAACCTGCGGCCTTCAGGTTATGAGCCTGACGAGCTACCGGGCTGCTCCACCCCGCGCCAAGCGCATTCGGCTTTTCCGAATGTCGCGGTAGCGTCACAGCTATGCT
>JAEXYH010000003.1 GCA_023451735.1 Pseudomonadota bacterium
AAGGTGCTGACCGCCGCCGACGGTTTTCCGCCGCTGCCACCGGTGCAGATCGGTCTGATGAAACGGCCGGGACTTTCGCCTTCGCTGATGAACGCGATCACCGACCACATCGCCGCCTGCCTCGACAATATTTCACCGGCCGCGATACCCGACGATCTCGACGGTGAGGTGAAAAGCTTTGCCCGGCAGTCGCGGGCGCGGTCGGGCCAGGTGATGACGGGGTGGTAACAGGCACCAAGATTTATCGCGATCCCGATGACCGATTCACCCTTGAACAACATCCCGGCATCCCATAACTTCCGATCGCAAAATTTTCGACTTACGATTGAAATACCTGATCATGCTCACACTCCGCCAGATGCGTTACTTCGAGGCGCTGGCTGCTACCCGGCATTTCGGCAAGGCGGCAGCGATGGTGCATGTCAGCCAGCCAGCGCTTTCCACGCAGATCATGGAGATGGAAGATCATCTCGGTGCGCAACTGGTGGAGCGCAATCGCGCCGGCGTGCTGTTGACCGCCAAAGGCGAGGCCGTGCTGTCGCGCATCCGCAGCATCCTTGGTGCCGTCGACGAACTGGAGGAGACGGCAAGGCGCAAGAGCGGTGTGCTGGCCGGGCCGATCCGCATCGGCATTATCCCGACGGTCGCGCCCTATCTGGTGCCGAAGCTCATTCCGCATCTTCGCGAGGCCTATCCGGAAATCGAGATCGAGCTGAAGGAGGCCGTGACCGACCGGCTGGTGGCGGAGCTTACCGAAGGCCGACTCGACGCAGTGATCGCGGCCTTGCCGGTAGAGGCAGAGACGATCGAGACACGCGCGCTGTTTGCCGACCGTTTCTTCATGGCTATGGCCAGGAACCAGCGGGAAGTGCTGATCTCGCCAATGACCGAGAATCAGGTGGATGCGGACAGACTGCTGCTGCTTGAGGAAGGGCATTGCCTGCGGGATCAGGCGCTTGCAGTCTGCAGCGCGGCAGGCAAGCGAAGCCTCGTCAATTTCGGTGCGACCTCAATGGCGACATTGCTTCAGATGGTTTCCCACGACATGGGAATGACGCTGATCCCCGAAATGGCACTTTCATCGGAGACTGCACGCAACAACCTGAGGATCGTGCCTTTCGCCGATCCTGCACCGGCGCGCGAGATCGGACTGATCTGGCGGAAATCCAGCGGCCGCGCGGAAGACATGGCAGCGCTGGCGGGTGCCATCATCTCCTGCGGACCACTCAAGGACACCCTGGCGGAGCCACCGATACCGGCATCTCCTTAGAGCAATTACGTCTTTCTTCGAAACGCCAGTCCGGACGTAAGCCGGTTCCCATTTTCGCTGAATTTGCTCTAGGAGAGATATTTCTTGAAGAAGGCAATCGTCCGGCTCCAAGCGAGATCAGCAGCCGCCTTGTCGTAACGGGCTGCCGAAGTATCGTTGTTGAAGGCGTGATTGACGCCCTCGTAGACGAAGATCTCGACGGTTTTTCCGTCCTTCTCCAGCGCTTCGCGATAGGCCGGGATGCCGGCATTGATACGCTCGTCAAGACCACCGTAATGCAGCATCAGTGGTGCCTTGATCTTCGGCACGTCGGATGCCTGCGCCTGCTGGCCGTAATAGGCGACACCGGCATTAAGCTCCGGTGAATTGACCGCCATGCGGTTGACCAAACCGCCGCCCCAGCAGAAGCCGATCGCGCCTACCTTGCCATTGGTGCCTTCATGCTTTGCAAGCCAGACGCGCGCCGCTTCGCCATCGGCCGCCGTCTGTGCCGGATCAAGCGTGGAAAACATTTCGCGGGCCTTGTCCTCGTCGGCCGGCGTTCCTCCCAGCGGAGAAAGGAAATCCACTGCGAGCGCGTTGAAACCTTCGAGCGCCGCCCGGCGGGCGACATCGCGGATATGCTCGTTGAGACCGCGGTTTTCGTGAATGACGATGATGGAGCCAAGCGCCCCGGTGGCGGCCTTGGGGCGAGCCCAGTAGGCCTTCATCTCTCCGGTCGAGCCGGGAAAGGTGACGTCCTGTGTGGTCAGTCGGTCGTCGCCGGCTTCAACCACGGCGGCGCGTGCGCCATTGGCGGCAAGCATGGGGGCTATGGCTGCTGCTGCAGCACCGGATCCGGCCAGAGCCGTCAGCCGCTCCATGAACTTGCGGCGGTCGAGATGGAGATGCGTGTATTCGTCATAGGCGTTGATCATCGCCTGAGTGACTTTGGGCTCCTTATCCATGATGCCTGCTCCTCTCGCTAAGTTTGAAGGCAAGGTAGGGCAGGCCCTTCGCCAAGGCGATGAAGCGCGGCGCCAAGCGCGCTACACATATGCGTGAGGACAGATCGTCAGGACGTGGCGAGCCAGATCGCCAGCCAGCCCCACATCAGCACGGTCGCGAGGAAGCCGATCATGAACAGCGGGCGGCGCAGAAGCAGGCGATTGCTGGTGACGTGCACATAGGAATGCGCATAACGCGAAATGACGAAGATCCAGGCGAGACCAATGGTGATGATGTTGTCCGCGTTGCAGATGAAGATCGCCAATACGCCGGCATGGAAGATCATCGGCAATTCGAACTGGTTTTTCAGATTGTTATGAACCAGCAGGCTTTCCGGCGGCTCGGAGAGGTTTTCCTTGAACTGCCTGACATCGACGCTGCCGGAGCGGATTGCCGCCACACGGCGCTTGGACAGCATGTAATAGAGGATGAAGACCAGAAAGGCGTGGGCGATCATCGGCCAGAACATGGCGGTCGTGTCGGTCATCATCGGGCAATTCTCCTACAAGCTTTCCGACCTTCTGGCACGAAAACGGGCCGGGTAAAATGCCCGGCCCGCCTGAAATCGGTGGAGATTTTGCTCTGCCCTTGCGTTGGCGCTTAGGAGCTGACGCCCGGATAGTTCGGGCTTTCGCGAGTGATCGTGACGCCATGCGGATGGCTTTCGCGAAGACCGGCACCGGAAATGCGCACGAAGGTGGCCTTTTCCTGGAAGTCCTTGATGTCCTTGCCGCCGACATACCCCATGGCAGCCTTCAGACCACCGGCAAGCTGGTGCAGCACGGCCGAGACCGGGCCCTTGTAGGGAACCTGGCCTTCGATGCCTTCGGGAACGAGCTTCAGCGTGTCGCGCACTTCCGCCTGGAAGTAGCGATCGGCCGAGCCGCGCGCCATGGCGCCGACGGACCCCATGCCGCGATAGGCTTTGAAGGATCGACCCTGGTAGAGGTAAACTTCACCCGGGCTTTCATCGGTACCGGCCAGAAGCGAACCGACCATGACGGCGGATGCGCCAGCGGCGATTGCCTTGGCAACGTCGCCCGAAAACTTCAGGCCACCATCTGCGATGACCGGGATGCCATGCTTGTTGCCTTCCTCGACGGCCGCCATGACGGCAGCAAGCTGCGGAACGCCGACGCCTGCGACGACGCGGGTTGTGCAGATCGAACCCGGGCCGATACCGACCTTGATGCAGTCTGCGCCAGCATCGATCAGCGCCTTGGTGCCTTCCGAGGTGGCGACATTGCCGGCAATGATGCGAATGGCGTTCGACATCTTCTTCACTTCCGCAACCGCATCCAGAACCTTCTGGGAATGGCCGTGGGCGGTATCGACGACGATGACATCGACGCCGGCTTCGATCAGGCGCTCGGCGCGTTCGCGGCCGTCGTCACCGGTCGAGATGGCGGCGGCGACGCGCAGGCGGCCCTGCGCATCCTTGGCGGCATTCGGGTTGAGCTGCGACTTCTCGATGTCCTTGACGGTGATAAGACCGATGCAGCGGCCTTCATTGTCGACCACCAGCAGCTTCTCGATGCGGTGCGAGTGCAGCAGGCGCTTGGCTTCGCTCTGCTCGACGCCGTCCTTGACCGTCACGAGATTGTCGCGGGTCATCAGTTCAAAGATCTTCTGGTTCGGGTCGGAGGCGAAACGGACGTCGCGGTTGGTGAGGATACCAACAAGACGGCCCGGACGACCGCCGTTTTCAACGACAGGGATGCCGGAAATGCCATGCGCCTTCATCAGCGACAAGGCTTCGGCAAGCGTTGCATCGGGGCCGATCGTGACCGGGTTGACGACCATGCCGCTCTCGAACTTCTTAACCTGGCGGACTTCCTCGGCCTGTTCGATCGGGGTCAGGTTGCGATGGATTACGCCCATGCCGCCGGCCTGCGCCATGGCGATGGCAAGGCGGCTTTCGGTGACGGTATCCATGGCCGAAGACAGGATCGGCAGCGAAAGATCGATGTCCTTGGCGATGCGGGTGGCGATATTGGTCTGGCCCGGCATGATTTCCGAGTGCCCCGGCTGGAGAAGCACGTCGTCGAAGGTAAGCGCTTCCGCGCCGGTTGCCGAGATTACGATGCGTGCCATTGCCAGTTCCTTCAGTTGGATAGGCAGAATCCGCCGGAAAAAGGAAACCCTTTGTCCGGTTGCTTCTGCATGAAATACATGGAAGTTGGCGAGGGCTGGTAACACGTTAATGACAGTAAGGGAATAGAAAAATCCCGGAAGGCTGCCCCTCCGGGATTGCATGGCTTAGACGCCAGTCGGCAACAATCAGATATCGAACTGGTAGCTCTTCGGCACAAACCGGTAGCCGGTTTCCTGTTTTTCGGCATAACCGACGGCCGGGAACGGCATGTGGTAGCCGAGGAAAGCAACCTTGTCGGTGGCGATCATGTCGAACACCTTTTTCCGCGTTGCCGCGGCGGCTGCCTTATCCATGTCGAACTTCACTTCCCAATCCGGGCGCTGCAGCGAGAGCACGAAGTGGTTTGCCGTATCGGCCGTCAAGATCAGGCGTTTGCCGGCGGATTCGACGTTGAAGATCATGTGGCCCGGCGAGTGGCCAAAGGCCGCCATGCTGGTGATGCCGGAGACGACGTCCGCACCATCGCCGATGAAGGTGATTTTTTCGGCGAGCGGCTTGACGTTGGCGAGCACGCCCTTGTGGCCGCCTTCCGCCGGCGTGCCGACACGGGCGGTATCGGTCCAGAAGTCATATTCCTGCTGGCCGACGACATAACGGGCATTCTCGAAGGCCGGCTTGCCGTCTTCCATCAGGCCACCGATATGATCGCCGTGAAGGTGGGTCAGGACGACGATGGTCACGTCGGCCGGCATATAGCCTGCAGCGGCCATGCCTTCGATCAGGCGGCCTGCGCCCTGCGCGCGACCGGCCTGGCCGAAGCCGGTATCGAACAGGATGACATCGCTGCCGGTATCGATCAGCGTCGGCGAAAAGCCGTTGACAAACTGATCGGTCGGCAGAAAATTTTCCGACAGGAGCGCGCCGACGGTTTCGGCCGACTGGTTGATACCGAAGGTTTCGTTCGGCACGCCGGAAGCGCGGGCGCCATCCTTGACGACAAGGACTTCGAAACTGCCGACCTTGAACTTGTGAAGATCGGGCGGGGTGACACGATCGATTGCCAAATTGCTGCTCGCTTTGCTGCTGTCCTGGGCGAAGGCCGCCCGATTGCCTATGATTGCCGGTGCAGCAAGGACCGTGAGGCCCGCGGTGCCCAGCAGAGTTCTTCTTCCGATACCTGTTCCAGTCATACCCGATCCCTCTCGACTGATTTGCAGATAGGCTAACCTAGTGCGGCAGGACGAAAAGTTGACGATGCTCAGGTTGCAAAAAACGTGATTTCACGCAGACGTGACGCGAGCGCGGTATCCGGCAAACAAACCGAGGATCATCCATTGGCATATCGGCGTTAGAGGTTTACATCGCCCTCACCGTCTTCTCTCCGGGCTTCAAGTCGTGGCATCCGCATCCATGAACCGCATTATCCCGCTCATCCTCGCCGTCGCCCTGTTCATGGAACAGATGGATTCGACGGTGATCGCAACCGCTCTGCCGACGATCGCCTATGACCTCGGTGTCAGCCCGATCACGCTGAAGCTGGCGCTGACTTCCTATATGGTGGCGCTTGCGATGTTCATTCCGATCAGCGGCTGGATGTCGGACAGGTTCGGCGCCAAGAAAGTGTTCCGGCTGGCGATCTGCGTTTTCGTTATCGGCTCCATTCTTTGCGCCATCTCGGATTCGCTGATCCAGTTCGTCATGTCGCGTTTCCTACAGGGCATGGGCGGGGCGATGATGACGCCGGTCGGGCGTCTTGTGCTGCTTCGAACAACCAAGCGCAGCGAACTCGTCTCTGCCATGGCGCTGCTCACCATCCCTGCCCTTGTCGGACCGCTGACCGGCCCGCCGATCGGCGGCTTCATCACCACTTATTTCTCCTGGCACTGGATCTTCATCATCAACGTGCCGATCGGCCTTGCCGGCCTTTATTTAACCGGCAAATACCTCCCTGAAGTTCCACCGATGGAAACCGGGCGGATGGACTGGATCGGCTTTCTTCTGACCTCCGTTGCGGCATCCGGCGTCGTTTTCGGGCTTTCGGTCATAGGCCTGCCGGCATTGCCGCCCGCAGTCGGGATCAGCGCAACAATCGCCGGATTTGTCGCCTGTTTGCTTTATGTGCGACATGCGCGACGGCACCCTCACCCGATCCTTAACCTGAAGATTTTCAACGACCGGGCGTTCAGAGCTTCCACGACCGGCGGCACGCTGTTTCGGATCGCCACCGGCGCGATCCCCTTTCTGATGCCGCTGATGCTTCAGCTCGGCTTCGGGCTCAACCCGTTTCAGTCGGGCCTTATCACCTTCTCCGGTGCAATCGGCGCACTGACGGTGAAATTCATGGCACGTCGGGTTTTCGCGATTACCGGTTTCCGCACCGCGCTATTGGTCGCCGGCTTGCTGGGCGCGATGATGACGGCGGTGAACGGGTTCTTCACACCCGAGACGCCGCATATCTGGATCATCGGTGCACTGCTGTTCGCAGGCTTCTTCCGCTCGCTGTTTTTTACTGGCGTCAACGCGCTCGGTTATTCGGAGATTTCCGACGAACTGGCGAGCCAGGCAACCTCTATGGCATCGGCGCTGCAGCAGGTGAGCCTGGCGCTCGGCGTCGCCTTTGCCGCCTTCATTCTGGAAATGTCATCTTTCTATTCCGGCAGCCATCTGCAGCTTGCCGATTTCCATCTGGCCTTCTTCATCGTGGCGGCCATCTCGGTATTTTCGATCTTCCCGATCTTCAGGCTTGATCCGCAGACCGGGACGGCCGTTTCAGGACACCGCGGCAGGCGACCGGCTGACGTTCAGCCGGAAGCCGGAGAGTAAGGCCTAGTCGTCGGTCACCGCATCTTCGTCAGCCTCGACATCGACCTGCCTGCGGCCCTTGAAATGCTTGGCGAGCAGGAACATCTCGACCGATTCCTGACGCGACGACGCGGGCTTCACATGGATGACCTGCTTGAAATTCTTCTTCAGAAGATCGAGCAGATCCTTTTCCGTGCCGCCCTGGAAGGTCTTTGCCAGGAAGTGGCCGCCTTCCGCCAGGACCTCGATGGCGAAATGCGCCGCAACTTCGCACAGATGCATGGTGCGCAGGTGATCGGTGCGGTGATGGCCGGTGGTGGGCGCAGCCATGTCGGAAAGCACTAGATTGGGTACGCCGCCGATCGCTTCCTTGAGAAGCGCAGGCGCACTGTCATCAAGAAAGTCGAGCTGCAGGATTTTTACGCCCGGCAAAGGATCAACTTCGAGGAAATCGATGGCGGCGACGCGCGGATCCTCATCCGTCGAGTTCGTCACCTTGGCGGCGATCTGCGACCAGCTGCCCGGAGCAGCGCCCAGATCGATGATGCGGCGGGCACCTTTCAGGATCTGGTGCTTCTCGTCGATCTCGAGCAGCTTGAAAGCCGCGCGGGCGCGATAACCCTCGAGCTTGGCCCGCTGAACGTAGGGGTCGTTGATATGGCGTTCCAGCCAGCGGCGCGACGACGCCTTCAGCTTGCCCTTCTTGACCTTCTGCCCGAGCTTTCTGCCCGTTCTGTTTATTCCGACCGGTGTCTTCGTCATCGCCGTCTCAAACCCTCTCCGGAACCTGTCGAACCCGATCTTCTCGAGCGAATGCGCCGCCAGACGCCATCATCTGCCATCATATCGGTCAAAAGACCTTCGCGCAGCCCGCGATCGGCCACCCGCATCCTGGGGCTCGGCCAACGGCGGCGGATCGCCTCCAGAATGGCGCATCCGGCCAGCACGAGGTCAGCGCGGTCGGGGCCGATACAGGGATTGGCTGCACGCCCGGCAAAATCCCAGGAGAGCAGCTTTGCCTGCATAGCAGAGACTTCCGCATCCGAAAGCCAGAGGCCATCGACCCGGCGACGGTCATAACGCGGCAGGTCAAGATGCACGCCGGCAAGTGTCGTGACCGTACCTGACGTGCCGATCAAATGGAAATCATAGTCGCCGTTATGACCAGGGTTCGCCGGGGGCGGGCAATCGAATTTCGCCAGCATGCCCTGGACTTCCATGATCATTGCCTCGAAGACATCCGGTGTCACGTCACGGCCGCCATAGCGTTCCGACAAGGTCACGACGCCGACCGGCAGCGAGGTCCAGTGGGTGATGTGATTGGCAAGCCGCGAGGAACGATTGTCGCCGATGCGAATGACGGCGATTTCCGACGACCCGCCACCAATATCGAAGAGCACGATCGAGCGTGCCTCGCGCCCGACCAGCGACGAGCAGCCGGACACGGCCAGCCGCGCCTCAGTCTCGCGATCGATGATTTCCAGCTCAAGCCCGGTTTCGGCGGTGACGCGCGCTAAAAATTCCTCGCCGTTTGCAGCGGCGCGGCAGGCTTCGGTGGCGATCAGCCGCATCTTGCGGATCGGCTTGCCGGCAAGTTTGAGCGCGCAGATGCGCAGCGCCTCGACGGCGCGATCCATGGCCTCCGTGGAAAGCCTGCCGGTGGCAGCCAACCCCTCGCCCAGACGCACGATGCGGGAAAACGCATCGACGACGCGGAAATGGCCGGGACGCGTGGGCTGGGCGATCAGCAGGCGACAATTGTTGGTGCCGAGATCGAGCGCAGCATAAAGATCATCGTGAAAGGGAAGCGTTGCCTCGACCGACTGCAGCGCGGGAGCAATACCGGTGCCGTTTTCCGACGACGATATGGCGCGCGACAATGCCGGCTGGGAAACACCGTTCAGAGCGCTTTTTGCCTGCGTAAGAGGACGTCCCTGAAGACCGCGGCCGCTACGATTCTTCTTGCGGCGATCACGGCCTTTCCCGCCATGATGCGCGCCGTCCGGACCAGCCGGCTGATTCGCTCCGCCATGCGCGCCAGTATTGGCCGCCTGGACGGAACCACCACGACCATCGGGATGGGCCTTGTCAGGCGCATGCACGGCGGCATGATCGGCGCTTCTTTCGGACCGGGATTTGGAGCGCCTGCGCTTGCGTTTGCGCGCAGGCTGATCCTGTTTCGCGAGATCCGATTTCGCGGCGTCGCGTTTCCCCACGTCCTGTCGTGACGAGGCCTGCTTTTTTTCTGGGCGCGCGGCCGGGTCGGCCTGAACGGCCGAAGACGCGTGTTGGGGAGCACTCGCATTGCGGTTTTTGCCGCCGCGCTTCCCTTTTCTGCGACGGGGCCGCTTTTCTGCCCCACGCTCTCCGGCCGACGCCCCGCCATCTGGCGGCATACGGCCGCTATCGGGGTCCATTGGTCGTTCTATCCATTTCGCGGCGCACCGCCTCGAAAAGGCGTGCTGCTGCGTCTGATTGCTTCGTTGCACAAAGGATAACAGCGCAAGGGCCATTCGCCAATGGCTTTTTCCCGACAGCGGCCAAAAGTGGCCTATGCGGGATAGTGCATTTTTTTCGGAAAAAACTATTTGCAAGTTGCGAAGGTTTGGCTATAAGCGCCGCACACCGATGAGCCGACCAGTGGTCGCTCCTGCTGGGGAATAGTTCAACGGTAGAACGACGGACTCTGACTCCGTTAATCTTGGTTCGAATCCAGGTTCCCCAGCCAATCTCTCCTATAGATATTCAGATGCCTAGAGTTCGCGAAGGAACACAAGGCGATTCCTTCTTCTCGCCGCTGTGTGCCTTGTCGGTCTTGACAGCGCAGCTAGGCCTGGCGCCGGTGCAACTATGTTCGCCTATTTTCCTCCCAGCGGATTTCCGACGACGACCTCGCAGATGTGGTGATCGGCTCCGGACGCAAAGGCGGAGCGTGTGATGGTGGCCCTGCAGGTGAAGCCCGTGCCCGACCTCGATATTTCGATCGTCTGACGCACCATTCGGCCTCTGCGATCCCGCCATCCTCTAGCCAATCCATTCTCAGTCCATCTGAATGGAGTTGCCCCACCAGAATTCTCGGAGCCGGGTGCTATTTCATGCCTTGCCGTGCGCCTTTTACCCTCCGCATTAACACGGACGAAGAGCCGTCCCCGTGAAGATATATAAATCTCCTGGTTCCACACAATCTTCCCCGTCCTGCGTCTCCCCTGAACAACTTCCGTGTACCGCATCACAATGGAGTGGCCCTTCAGTTGCGCTTGAAGATCACTTTGACCGGCGGCCGTGGCGGGCATCGCCAAAGCAACGAGAGCACTCACAATAGATATCAGCCGCATGGGTACCCCCTCGCCTGTTCTCCATCTTCCGATGGGTAACTGTCTCCGCCGCCAGGAAATCCTTTTCCCATCAGAGGTGATCGCACCGACCTCGATTGTCGAAATAAGAAATATGGGAAAAGCCGGTTGTGCCGCATCACATGCCAGACAAAACCAACAGGATTCATCCATTTAACATCATATTCTAATTCTAAACCAAATAGGATATGATTGGCTATAATATTCGCATTGGTTGTGGTCGGCAGGTTTCGCGAGACGGCTCGGCTGTACCTCAGCTTCACATGGGGGATATCCATGCGTACGCGTCGAATGTTTCTCGTGCAATCAGCGTTGACCTTGGTGACGGCTGTTTCCGCCAGAGCGGATGACAGCTGGGAGGCTTTGCTCAAGGACGCAATCGGCGAGGCGAACCCGATCACGCTTGGCCGGATCATTCCGCCTCCCTCCTCACCGCTCTGGGAAGAGGCACAAGGCCATCTTGACGAGGCACGAAAGGGCCTGCGTCCCTATGACATCGCCCGATATTTCGTCACGTCGCTTCCTCCCGAGTTTCAGATCGCATGGCCTGAGCCAAATCCTGCGCGTCCCACGCTTGCGAACCCTGTGATCGTTCTATTCTTTGCCTCGACAAAAACTCAGCCAGCCGGGGACACCACACCCTGGTGCTCAGCTTTTGTGAACTGGTGTCTCCAAAATTCTTCACCCGCGATACCGGGAACGAATAGCGCTGCGTCACAATCATTCGTCAGAAATGCAGGCTGGGGCACGGAAGTTTGGAACAAGAAGGATAGCTGGCCCCCTACCGCGGCGAGACGAGGCGACATTGCCGTCTTCACCAATAAATCGGATCCTGCCCACGGACATGTGGCGTTCTTCGAGCGTGCGACCCCTCGCCAGCCGCACCACGTAGACGTGTTGGGCGGCAACCAGTTCAACAGGGACCGCGAGCATACTTTCAACGTGAAGTCGCTCAACATCAAGAACGAACTGGAGCTTGTTTCGATCAGGACAACCAGAGGCCTGAGAGATGGATGAGCTCCACTCCCTGGGCCTCGTCGCTTTGCGGATTGCCCTGTTTCTGGGTATCTGCAGCTCTCCTGCATGGGCCCAGAATCTCGAAATGACCTGGAGCGTCCAGCCTCAATATCAAACTCCGGGAAACGCCTCTACCGCGATGATCATCAAGGATCCGAAGGGCGTCGCCAGGACGATATATGATGAAAGCTACGCTGTTCTCATCATCCAGGGGAAATATTCAAATGGCTGGTCGCCAACCGTTGCGCAGGGAGATCGGAGCGCTTCCATTCTGAGGAAAGCACTTGAAGCTCGCGGTTATCGTGTGATGATCTGGCGCGACCTGAAGGGACAGCAGTTCCAACTTCTTCTGAGTGAAATCTTGTCGAACATCGGATACCGGAACCAAACTCGCCTTCTATTCTACTATTTCGGCCATGGCACATCGCTAGGGACATCCGATGACGATGCGGGAACACGGACTTTCCTGGTGCCGGTGGACGCTGGCGATCCGAGCACCAATCCTCAAGGATTTTACCGATCCGCAATTCCGATTTCGCGCCTGACCGAACTTGCCGCCGCGATGACCATAAAACATGCCTTCTTTGCGCTTGAAGCATGCAATGCTGGCGGGATTTTATCCACGCTCGGTCTGCCGCCACCACCGAATGCGATGGGCTATATCTTCGGCGAAAACGTCAAGAAGCATGTGCGGCAATTCCTGACAGCCGGAAATGAGGATCAGGAGGTTCCATCGGGCGTGTTCAGCGCGTTGCTTGTCGGCGCATTCGACGAGGGGAACCGAAATGCTGATGGGTACGTCACCGGATCGGACGTGATCTCCTATGTGACCCGCCATAGCCCGCAATATACCAAGGATTTCCCGCTCAACCCTTCCTATGGATTTATTCCGCCAGCAGGCGGCGGAGACATGGTGATCGGTCCTTCACTTGCCAAGCTGGACGCTTCAAACGAAGCGGATAGCCCACCGGGCGTGGTGGACGGTCCGATCGCCAACGGGACAGTGAATGCTATGAAACCTGCCGCGCCCGGGCCGGCAGCGCCATCCGTGAAGCAGACCTCACCCTCGACAATGCCGCAAGGCCAAACAGGACCGCAAAATCCGGCAAAGCGCAAGACGCGCGTCGTCTCTCAATCAGCGCCGCCGAAGCCGCCCCGCGGGAATGGAAACGTCAGCACACCCAGATCATCAGGAAACTGCTTCAAGTTCAACGGCCAGACCTTTTGCGAGTAGGCATGAACGGCCCGGACCGAAGCACAGGCAGCATCCACGGGCTGCATCGATCCGGCAGGCGGCCAAAATCCAACGGGCTGCCCCTCGAGACAGCCCGGTTATGGATCAGGCGTGGGCGCCTTCGTGGTGGTCGAGTGTCTCTATGTCCTTGGTGCTGGCATAGACAGATTCATCAAGTATGCCTTCGCGCTTGGCGACGATTGTGGGCACGAGTGCCTGGCCGGCAACGTTGACCGCGGTGCGGCCCATGTCGAGAATCGGGTCGATGGCAAGCAGGAGACCGACGCCTTCCAGCGGCAAGCCAAGCGTCGAGAGCGTCAGCGTCAGCATGACAACGGCGCCGGTGAGGCCGGCGGTTGCTGCCGAGCCGAGAACCGAGACGAAGACGATCAGCACATATTCCTGGATGCCGAGCGGCACCTGATAGAACTGGGCGATGAAGATGGCGGAAATCGCCGGGTAGATGGCGGCGCAGCCGTCCATCTTGGTGGTGGCGCCGAGCGGTACGGAGAAGGCCGCATATTCGCGCGGGACGCCGAGGCTCTTTTCCGTCACGGTTTCGGTGACGGGCAGCGTGCCGATCGACGAGCGGGAAACGAATGCCAGCTGGATCGCCGGCCATGCGCCGGCGAAGAACCGCGCCGGGTTGAGGCCGTGGGCCGCAAGCAGGACCGGATAGACGACGAAGAGGACCAGCGCCAGGCCGATATAGACGGCAGCGGCATACCAGCCGAGCTGCGACAGCGTCGTCCAGCCATATTGGTCGACGGCGCGGCCAAGCAGGCCAATCGTGCCGATCGGCGTCAGGCGAATGACCCACCAAAGGATTTTTCGCACGATGGCGAGAAGCGACTGGTTGAAGGCGAGGAAGGGTTCGGCCGCCTTGCCGGCTTTCAGCGCCGCGATGCCGAAGGCGATCGAGACGACGAGAAGCTGCAGGACGTTGAAATTCAGCGAGGTCGTGGCGGCGCCGTTGGCAAGCTTCGTCGACGCCTCGAGGCCCAGCACGTTGACGGGCACAAGACCTTTCAGGAAATCCAGCCACGAGCCGGTGGAAGACGGCGCTTTGGCGGCGGTTTCAGCCACCGTGGTGTTGAGGCCGGGCTGGATGATGAGGCCGAGTGCGATGCCGATGACAACTGCGATCAGAGCTGTGATGGCAAACCAGAGCAACGTCTGCCAGACCAGTTTCGCCGCATTGTTGAGGTTCCTCAGGTTGGCGATCGAGGCAACGATGGCGGTGAAGATCAAGGGCGGCACGAGCGCACGCAGGAGCTGGACGAACAGCGTGCCGATCGTCTGCAGCGTCACCGAAAGCCCGTTCTGGTTGCCGGCGGCATCAGGACCGATATTGCGGGCAAGAAGACCAAGAAAGAGGCCGATGACCATTGCGATCAGGACCTGAAAACCAAAACTGCGATAAAAGGGTTTGGGGCTCGAAGGAGGCGGAGAAGAGGTTGCCTGGGGCATGTTACTGATCTTTCAAATGCGAGGAAGCCGGAATGCAGTACCAACTACGCGCATCCTGCTCAGGCGGCCTAAAATAGTCGAAGACGTGCTGAAGTTAAGAGATCGGATGGCTGCGACCGACCATAGGGTAGAGTTTATTTTTCCAAGCATTAGCAGGACAACGGATTTTTCTGCACCGGAGGTTGTGCGGTGATAACGCGCCGTGTCAGCGGGCCGGCAGCCGTATACCGGCCTCAAGGCGCAGTCCCTCGAGTTCCGCCTCGGTCAATGCGCGGACCGCCCCCTTTTCCAGAGACCCGAGGACGAGATTGCCGATGGCGACACGGATGAGGCGCAGGGTGGCGATGTCCAGGGCTTCGAGCATGCGGCGGATGTGGCGGTTCTTGCCTTCGTCCAGTTCGATCTCCAGCCAGGAATTTTTCTCGCCCTCGCGCAGCTTTATCGCCCGGCGGGCTTTCAGGATTTCGCCATCCTGCTGGAGGCCTTCCGTCATCGACTTCAGCATCCGGTCATCCACGAGCGCGTCGATCTGGACGTGATAGGTTTTTGGCACATGCGTTTCCGGATCAAGCAGCGTGTTGGCGAACTGGGTGTCGTTGGTGAAGAGGAGCAGGCCTTCGCTCGCCTTGTCGAGCCGGCCGACGGGGGAGAGATGCGCGTGGTCGAAATCCTTCAGACAATCGAAGACGGTCGGGCGGCCTTCGGGGTCGTGACGGGTGGTGACGAGGCCGCGAGGCTTGTTGAGCATCAAGTAGACCGGCGCTTCGGCTGTGATGGATTTGCCGTCGACGGCGAGTTTGGCGGTGTCGAGGTCGATCCAGGCTTCGGTGTCGGTAACGGTGCGGCCGTCGACCGCGACATGGCCGGCGCGGATCAGCACTTCGGCCTGGGTGCGGGAGCAGAAGCCGAGTTTCGAGAGGGCGCGGGGGAGCGTGACGCGCTTGCCGGAGGATGGCGGAGCGGGTTTGCGGGCGGGGGCGGTTCCTGGCCTCCGGTTCTGTAGGGGGGTGGGACGTCGGGGCTTTTCGTTCATTTCATGCCATTCCTGCGCAGGCGATCAAGCCTTTTGCTCGCCTCTGAGTTTCCGGCGCCCCCTCTGGCCTGCCGGCTGCCGGGCAGAGCCACGTGTCTCTGCCTCTCTTCGAGCCCCACAGGTGAGGAGATTACGAGCGGTACGCACCTGCCTTACTTTTGGCCTCGGTTGAGCGGCCAGCTTGAACCATTTGTCTTGCGGGACTGTCAGGACGGGCCTTGTCCAGTGTTCCCTGTTGACCCATCCGCCCTTGCCATTCTATGCCCGGCTTCGTCCAGCCCTATATGGTGTGGACAGGATAAAAACCCAGTTCAAAGCCAAGAGAGACGCCGGTGAGCCAGGATAATATTACGACAGACCTCGTGACGCTGCGCGATTACTGGCGGTATGCGATTTCCCGTTTCAATGCGGCAGAACTGGGTTATGGCCATGGCACCACAACAGCGGGCGACGATGCGGCGTTTCTGTTGCTCGATTCATTGAACCTGCCGATCGATGCGCTCGATCCATTTCTTGATGCGCGGCTACTGCCCTCCGAGCGCCGGCTTCTGGCGGAGCGGATCGAGACGCGGGTGACAACGCGCAAGCCGTCCTCCTACATTACCGGCCATTCCTATATCCAGGGCGTGCGCTTCCATGTCGACGAGCGGGTGATCGTGCCGCGCTCGCATATCGGCGAGATCCTGTTTTCCGAGTATCTGGGCGAACAGGGGTCGGCCTATCTGCCCGATCCGTTTGCGGTGGAAAGCGCGGTCGATATCTGCACCGGTTCCGGCTGCCTCGCAGTCCTGGCGGCAAAGTTCTTCCCCAATGCGGCGATCGATGCAGTCGATCTTTCGGCCGATGCGCTTGAGGTGGCGAAGATCAATGTGGCCGAGCATGAGGTGGGCGAACAGGTCTCACTTTATCAAGGCGATCTATTCGCGCCGCTCACGGGCAAGACCTATGACCTGATCATCACCAATCCGCCCTATGTGGACCATGCCTCGATGGCCGGCTTTCCGGCGGAACATCAGACGGAGCCTGCGATGGCGCATGACGGTGGCGAGGACGGGCTCGATCTGGTGCGCCAGATCCTCGACCAGGCCGGCGAATACCTGAACCCGGACGGCGGGATGATCTGCGAGATCGGCTCGGGCCGGGAGATCCTCGAAGAGGAATATCCGCATCTGGAATTCCTCTGGCTGGAAACGGCGGAGTCGCAGGATGCCGTGTTCTGGATTTCGGCTGACTCGCTGAAAGGCTAAACCACCGCCATTTCGACATTTTTCGTTTGCGCGGCGATCACCGGGGCTGCATGTTCCGGTGATCGGATGCGTGTGGAGACGGAAGATCATGGCGGCTGCGGATGTCATCGTGCTTGGAGCCGGCATTGTCGGCATTTCGACGGCGCTTCAGCTTGCCCGGCGCGGCAAGGCGGTGGTTCTGGTCGACCGGGGCGAGCCGGGACGCGAAACATCCTATGGCAACGCCGGTCTGATCCAGCGCGAGGGCGTCGTCCCCTACGGTTTTCCGCAGCAGTTGGGCCAGATATTACGTTATGCGCTGAACAACCGGATCGACTCGCATTTTCACTGGCGGGCCATACCGTCTGTTTCTTCCTTTCTGGCGAAATACTGGTGGCACTCCAACCTTTCCCGCCACCAGCTGATCGCGCGCGCCTATGCGCCGCTGATCGAACACTCGATCTCCACCCATAAGGAGCTGATCGAGGAAGCGGGTGCGCAGGAACTGATCGCCAAGAGCGGCTGGACGGAGCTTTTTCGATCAGCGGCGAAGCGTGATAGCGAGCTTCGCGAGGCCGAACGTCTGGCGCAGGAATACGGCGTGGCGTTTGAAGCACTTTCACCGAAGGAACTGGCAGCAAGAGAACCGCATCTTTCCGGGGATTTCGCCGGTGCACTCAGATGGGAAGACCCGTGGTCGGTGAAGGATCCGCTGGCGCTGAGCCAAGCCTATGTGCGGCTGGTAGAAAAGCTTGACGGACGGGTGCTGAAGGGTGATGCCCGCAGCCTGTCGAAGACCACAAGCGGCTGGCGGGTCGTGGCGGGGGATGGCACGGTGGAGGCCAAGGACGTCGTCGTGGCGCTCGGGCCGTGGTCCGACGTCGTGACGAAGCCGCTCGGTTATAATTTCCTCGTCGGAGTGAAGCGCGGTTATCACATGCATTACGCGCCAAAAGGCAATGCGGCGCTCAACGGATGGCTGCTGGATGCGGAGCGTGGTTATCTTCTAGCACCGATGAACCAGGGCATCAGGCTGACGACCGGGGCCGAGTTTGCGCGGCGGGATGCGCCGAAGACGCCGGTTCAGCTGGCCCGCGCCGAAGCTGCGGCGAAGGCGATCTTTCCGCTCGGCGAGAGATTAGACGATGAGCCGTGGATGGGCGCCCGCCCCTGCACGCCGGATATGATGCCGGTGATCGGCAAGGCGCCACGGCATGAGGGCCTGTGGTTTGCCTTCGGCCATGCGCATCACGGGCTGACGCTCGGGCCGGTGACGGGCCAGGTGATCGCCGAGGCGATATCGGGCGAAAGGACGCTGATCAATATTTCCGCCTATCGGCCGGAGCGGTTCAATGCCTGAAAGTGCCGGGCCTGAAGGTTCCGGGCCGGAATGACGATCGCAGCCGACGGGCTGGCTTTTGGCAAAAAGGCAGGTTAGGCTTCCTCCAACAATCCAGAAGGACGAGGCCCGGAGATAGCCGGGCCGTAGCGATCATGGCACGGTATCTGATCTACGACGCCAGATTTCTCGACCGTTAGCGCGTCTGGTTTCAGGCGCAATCGGGCACATCGTGCCCAGTGATGGTGTGAAATTCCGGTGCCTTATGGATGATGTGACCAAGCCAAACTCCTCTCTCGACAATCAGGCTCTTTTCGACGCTCAGGCCTTCTTCGGTGCCAATCCCGATATCGAGGTGCTGGAAGCCTTCGTCATCGACGCGAACGGTGTTCCACGGGGAAAATGGATACCGCGCGAACGGGCGCTCGACGTGCTGGAAAAGGGCATGGCGATGCCGCGCTCGGTTTATGCACTCGATGTCTGGGGCCGGGATGTCAACGCGGCTGGGCTGGCGCAGGGTACCGGCGATCCGGACGGGCTGTGTTTTCCGATCCCCGGCACGCTGTCACGCATCAGCTGGCTGAACCGGCCGACGGCGCAGGTTCTGCTCGGCATGCGCGATCCCGACGGAGACGGTTTCTACGGCGATCCGCGGCAGGTGCTCGCCAATGTGCTGAAAGGGTTTTCGAAGATCGGGCTGACGCCGGTGGTGGCGACGGAACTGGAATTCTACCTGATCGATCCACTGCGCTCGGCGCTTGACCCGGTTCGCCCGCCGAATTCGCGCGAGGGGCGCTGGCATACGGGCCAGACGCAGGTGCTTTCGATTTCCGAACTGCAGGATTTCGAAGAGGTGTTCCACGGCATCGCCAGTGCGGCGCGGGCGCAAGGGATACCGGCCGACATGGTGGTGCGCGAAAACGGGCCGGGGCAATACGAGATCAATCTCAACCATGTGCCGGATGCGCTGAAGGCTGCCGATTATGCGGTGCTTCTGAAGCGGATCGTCAAGGGTGTGGCGCGGGCCAACGATCTCGATGCGACCTTCATGGCGAAACCTTACGGCATGCAGGCCGGAAGCGGCATGCATGTGCATTTCTCGCTGATCGACGAGAGCGGGCGCAATGTCTATGCCGGCGAGGACGGGCCTTCGGAAATGCTGTTCCATTCGGTCGGCGGGTTGTTGGAGAATATGGGGGAGAGCATGGCGGTGTTTGCGCCGCATGCCAATTCCTACCGGCGGCTTCGGCCATCGGAACATGCGCCGACCTATGCATCCTGGGGGTTCGATAATCGCTCGGCGGCGGTGCGGGTAATCACGGCGTCGAAGCCGGCGACACGGATCGAGCATCGGGTGGCGGGGGCCGACGTGAACCCGTATCTGGCGCTGGCGATGATCCTCAATGCGGCACTTTCCGGCATCAAGGAGAAACGTCATCCGGGCGGCGCGATCACCGGTGACGAACACGCGATCAACCATGATCCGCTGCCGACCAACTGGGATTATGCGCTGCGGCAGTTTGCCCGATCCACTTTCGCCTATGCCACACTCGGCCCGAAATACCGCTCACTTTATAGTGCCTGCAAGGCGCAGGAACTCGCCGAGTTCTCGCTGCGCGTCACCGACGTGGAATATGACGCTTACATAAGGACGGTATGAGATGACGTTACCGAACAGCGACAATCCCGGTCATGCCGGCTCCTGGTATGCGGCAAGCGCCAACGACAAGCATGTGCGCCCTGCCCTTGCCGGCGATATCGAGGCCGATGTCTGCGTCATCGGTGCAGGGTTCACCGGCATATCGGCGGCGCTGGAGCTTTCGGAACGCGGGTTTTCGGTCGTGGTGCTGGAGGCGGCGCGCATCGGTTTCGGTGCGTCCGGGCGCAATGGCGGGCAGATCGTCAACGGCTACAGCCGTGACCTGGAGACGATTGGCGGGCGTTATGGACGCGACAAGGCGATCGAGCTTGGCAAAATGTCGCTTGAAGGGGGCAATATCATCCGCGAGCGGGTGGCGAAGTATGCGATCGATTGCGATCTACAGCACGGCGGTTTTTTTGCAGCCTTTACCGACAAGCAGATCCGCGAGATGGCGGAGAGCAAGGCCGACTGGGAGCGCCATGGGCATCCGGGGTTGGAAATGGTGTCGAAGGCCGATGTCGGGAAATATGTGAAGACCGACCGTTATGCCGGGGGGATGATCGACACGCTCGGCGGGCATATTCATCCGCTGAACCTTGTTCTTGGCGAGGCTCGGGCGGCGGAAAACCTCGGTGCGAGGATTTTCGAAGGATCGCGCGTGATTGCGGTCGATACGGACAAGGCCCGGCCTGTCGTCAGCACCGGGGACGGTTCGGTGACGGCATCCTATGTGCTGGTCTGCGGTAATGCCTATCTGGCGCCGCTGTTTCCGCAAGTGCATGGGCGAATGATGCCGGTGTCGAGCCAGGTGATGGTGACGGAGCCGCTCGATGCCTCGCTTATTCAGGACCTGCTGCCGGCGAATTACTGCGTCGAGGACGCCAATTACATTCTCGATTATTATCGCCGCACCTCAGACAACCGGCTGCTTTATGGCGGCGGCATCGGGTATGGCGGCAGCGATCCGAAAAACCTGACCGGCGTAATCCGGCCCAATATGCTCAAGACGTTTCCGCAGTTGAAGGATACGAAAATCGACTATGCCTGGAGCGGCAATTTTGCGCTGACGCTGACCCGCATCCCGCATATGGGGAAACTGGCCGATACCGTCTATTTCTCCCACGGCGACAGCGGCCATGGGGTGACGACGACGCATCTTTTGGGAAAAATCCTCGGCGAGGCCGTGGCCGGCCACGCGGAGCGTTTCGATGTCTGGGCATCACTGCCCAACCTGCCCTTTCCCGGAGGACGGATGTTCCGCGTGCCACTCACCGCGCTTGGTGCGTGGTGGTACGGCCTCAGGGACAAGCTCGGGGTCTGAAGCCTTCCAGCCTCAGGCCACAGCTTCCGGGAAATGTCCCTTGAGGAAATAGGTCGCGTGGGTGCGCACGATCGACTTGAACTGGCCGGAAATCTGCGCGGATTCCGCCGGAACCATCAGCGCGAGACGTAGGGTTGCGCCAGCCATGTGGAACATGACGAACAGTGTCTGCGCGTAGCTTTCGCGTAGTGGTTCGGCGACGAAATGCCTGGTCGCCTGGAAAAAGCCTTCGGCCTGGGCACGCGTTTCGGCGATATCCAGGTCGGCAAGCGCCTTGTCGGCCTGAATTGCATTCAGGAGGTCCTGCGTCGCTGGCTCCTGGCGCATGCGCTCGTAATACATGTCGAACAGATCGTCCGTGGCGCGAAGCGCATCTTCGGCGGTTTCGATGCGCGAAACATGGCCGGCGATCAGTTCGCGAACCTCTTCGACATAAAGCTCATAGAGCATGGCGATGATGGCCGACTTGTTGGGAAAATACTGGTAGACCGAAGCGATGGGACCGCCGGAAAGAGCTGCTATCTCCTTCATCGTGACGGCATCAATGCCCTTTTGCCCGATCAGTTCTTTTGCGACTTTCAGGATCTCGCCGATACGCTCACGACTTCTTTCCTGTTTCGGCACCCGGCGAAGCGCGGCACGTCCCGCGCCCTGGCTCGACTCCTGCATGCGATCTTTTTCCCACCAACACTCATTGACCGGACGTCATCGGCCAAACCGACAACGCTAATTGAGCGTTATACGGAAAGAGGTCAGGTTCAGATCACCGGGCCAAGCAAAAAATGTAAATAAAAGTTTAATTCTCCAAGAATTGCCGATCCGGACAAGCTATCGCTCAAATATTTTCCCGCCAAAGTTTCTCCAGCCTACCGATTGCATCTTCCACGATCTCTGGCACCGAAGCATCGATATCGACCGTCACCACATTGATCTCGCCCTCAGGGCTTTCCAGCGTTGCAAGTTGGCTCTGCAGCAACGAGGCCGGCATGAAATGGCCCTTGCGTGCGCCCATGCGGGAAGCCAGCAGTTCGGGCGAGCCCTTGAGGAACACAAAGTAAAGCGGCTCGCCGCCGGCAGAACGAAGTCTTTCCCGGTAGATTTTCTTCAATGCGGAACAGGTTACGACGATATCCTCACCGGCGGAGCGGGCAGACTTCAGTTCGTTGCCGATGATATCGAGCCAGGGCCAGCGATCTTCGTCCGTCAACGGCGTTCCCTCCGCCATCTTCTTGACGTTCTCTTCTGGATGCAATCGATCGCCCTCTACGAACTTGCAGCCGAGACGCTCGGCCAGAAGATCGGCAATCGAGGTTTTACCGGCACCGCTGACACCCATGACGATGATCGTCTTCGACATTCACTCTTCTCCCTGCTTTCATCCCCGCATGGTGCGAGACGAACTTTATTTCAACCTTGCATCCCTGCCGATGACGAAGGGCATCAGCACCGACAGGAACATCAGTCTTAGCACATGGTGGGCGCCGACATAGGTGGGATCGGCATGCAGCATGACGGCCATGGCGGCCATGGTTTCCAGCCCACCGGGCGAAAACGCGATCAGCGCCGCATCAAGCGGGACATCGGCGAAATAGGAGACCGTGACGGCGAAGCCCCCAGCAAGTGCCATGACGACGACAGTGACCACCAGCCCCGAAACGATGGCGAGGCGCAAATCCGCAAAGGACAGGCCGGAAAAGCGCGATCCGATCAGCGAACCGAGCAGCACGTAGATCGGGATCAGCAGCCAGTTTGGAACAGTGCCCGAAACGAACCCGGTGATATGGGTAGAGATGGAAACGACGACGCCACCCAGCAAAAGGGCCGCGGGAAACTTCCAGCGCTGGAAAAGCAGGCCGAAACCGGCAGAAACGATCACCATGACAACGAAAATCGGCATGCTCATCGCCTCGGGCAGAACGATCACGTCATTGCCGGCAAGATCAAAGACCTCGACGATCAACGGAACGCTGATCGTCAGGGCGAGCACGCGTACGCTCTGGGAAATGCTGACGGCGCGGAGATCACAGCGCATTTCGGCGGCAAGGCTCAGAACATAACTCAGATGGCCGGGCGACGCGGCGAGAAGCGCGGTCGTGCGATCGTAACGGAACAGCTTTTGAAGCATCCAGGCTGCGGAGAAAAGCAGAATGACGACCGCCACGAAAACCATGATGAAGCTGAGCGGCCAGGTGCGTGCAGCAACAAAAATCTCCGGCGTAACCGTGGATCCCATCGATATGCCGATGATGATGAAACAGGCATTGCGCGCGACATGCGGCACCCCGAGGCGAAGCCCGGCAAGCCCCGCGATGGTGACGGCAACCGCCGCGCCAATCAGATAAGGAGCCGGGAAGCCTATAGCGATTGCAACAAGCGCACCGGCCGTTCCAATCAGGGACGTCATCAAAAACTGGCGTAATTCTGGAAAATTCATAAAGACCGGTCCTGACACCTGTCGACCCGACAGACTGCCAAAGCGGCAGGCTGCCGGCATGGCAAGGCACCACCGGTTCTAGTCACCCGAGCAGGAAGGTCAACCTAAGACCGTCCGCATAAACAAAAACGCCGGAGCGACCGGCGTATTTCATGAATCAGAGCGATGCCGGAAATCAGGCGGCAGGGGCGACAACAACCTTTTTCATATCGACCTGATCGAGGCCGAGAAGGAAGTTGATCTGCGGGCGCGCCTTGACCAGATCGTCGATCGTGTATTCGGCCAGCACGTCGAAGAAGGCATTCAAAGCCTTGCGAAGTGCCGAATTGAGGCCGCAGCTGTCCACCAGCGGACATTCGATCGCGCCGTCGTCCTCGAAACATTCCGCCATGGCAAAACTGTCTTCCGTGACACGCACGACATCGAAAAGGGTGATCTTGTCGGCAGCACGGCCAAGCTTCACGCCGCCGTTGCGACCGCGCACGGTCTCGACCAGACCAGCCTTGTTGAGCGGCTGGAGGATTTTGAACAGGAACAGTTCGGATACGCCATAGGCTCTGGCAATCTCCGGGATGCGGCTGAGATGCCCGTCATTCGCCGCGCAATACATCAGCATTCTTACGGCATAATTGGTCTGTTTGGTCAGGCGCATGATGGTCTCCGAAGACTCGAGAGAGCTCTATATAGACGCTTCCCTAGTTTTGAACAATTCCAAAATAGGAAAATCGGGATCATGTTTTCAAGTGCACTAATTCACCAAATGCACGAAAAAGCAAATCCTGAATGAAAATATCAACATAAAGCAACCACAGGGCGAGCTCGCACCCCTGCGGTCAGTCCTGCTTACACCCGCGTCAGCTGGTCATCCTTGATATAAGACATTTACGGATAAGCTGTGACAATCGGCTCGAAACGAAGCGACGTCGCGACAGGAGGCTATAGTCAGAGATCTGGCTGGCCGTTCCAAAACCTCAGAGCCGACCTTTTTTGCGTAAAAGAGTAACGTTTTGCGACTTTGCTCAGACCATCGACATTGCGATGGCAATGGCTGCGGATACACCCAGGGCCGTTGCCGCGGCAAGAATGCTCAGGCCGATACGCGCCCAATGCGTGCGACGGGCACGCTTTTCGTCCCACTCGTAAACCATGACATAACTCCCACTCCTACCCGCTCCAATTTAGGGCAACAGGCGGCCACGTCAATCTTTCGTGAGGGATAGTTTACATAAGAGGGTTCGATGGCAGGTACGGCAGCACCCGCCATCGATGGTGTCTCTCTCACTTCATGACCGGCATGACGAATTCTGCGCCGTCCTTGATACCGGAAGGCCAACGGGCGGTGATCGTCTTTGTCTTGGTCCAGAACTTGATCGAATCCGTGCCGTGCTGGTTCAAATCGCCGAAGGACGATGCCTTCCAGCCGCCGAAGGAATGATAGGCGAGCGGAACCGGGATCGGAACGTTGATGCCAATCATGCCGATATTGATGCGGCTGGCGAAATCTCGCGCGGCATCGCCGTCACGGGTGAAGATCGCGACACCATTGCCGTATTCGTGCTTCATCGGCAGCGACAGGGCATCCTCGTAATTCGTCGCGCGGACGACCGACAGAACCGGCCCGAAGATTTCCTGCTTGTAGATTTCCATCTCCGGCGTGACATTGTCGAACAGCGAGCCGCCAACGAAATAGCCGTCTTCATATCCCTGCAGCTTGAAGCCGCGGCCATCGACCAGAAGCTTGGCGCCCTCTTCGACACCCTTGTCGATCAGGCTATTGATGCGCTCGTGCGCTGCCTTGGTGACGACCGGCCCCATGTCGGCCTTGTCATCCGTGTATGGGCCGATGCGCAGGCTTTCGATCTTGGGGATCAGCTTTTCGACCAGCCGGTTGGCGGTTTCCTCGCCGACCGGGACGGCGACAGAGACGGCCATGCAACGCTCGCCCGCCGAACCGTAACCTGCGCCCATCAGGGCGTTGACGGCCTGATCGAGATCGGCGTCCGGCATGATGATCATGTGGTTCTTGGCGCCACCGAAGCACTGGGCCCGCTTGCCGTTCTGTGCGGCCGTACCATAGACATAACGCGCGATCGGGGTGGAGCCGACGAAGGAGACGGCGCCGATATCCGGATCGGTCAGGATCGCATCGACGGCGGCCTTGTCGCCGTTGATGACGTTGAGGATGCCGGCCGGGAGGCCTGCTTCGATCATCAGTTCGGCAAGCCGGATCGGCAGGGAAGGATCACGCTCGGATGGCTTGAGGATAAAAGCGTTGCCGCAGGCGATCGCCGGGGCGAACATCCACATCGGGATCATGCCGGGAAAGTTGAAGGGCGTGATGCCGGCGCCGATCCCGACCGGCTGGCGGATCGAATACATGTCGATCTGCGGGCCGGCGCCTTCGGTGAACTCGCCCTTGGAGAGATGCGGGATGCCGATGACGAATTCACAGACTTCCAGCCCGCGAACAATATCACCTTTGCTATCTTCGACCGTCTTGCCGTGTTCCTTGGACAGCATGACGGCAAGCTCATCCATGTTCTGGTTGAGCAGATCGACGAACTTCATGAACACGCGGGCGCGGCGCTGGGGATTGGTGGCCGCCCATGCCGGCTGGGCGGCCTTGGCATTTTCGACCGCCGCGCGGATTTCGGACACGCTTGCAAGCGCTACCTTGGCCTGCACTTCGCCGGTTGCCGGATTGAAGACGTCGGCCGTGCGACCGCTCGTGCCAGCGACATGCTTGCCGCCAATAAAATGACCGATTTCCTGCATGGGTTTCCTCCGTGTTTATTCCCGGCAGAATGTCACTCGAATTTGCGCAATTCAATGCGATAGTTTACGCAACTGTTGTGCAAATTTCGACATCAGAGGATCGCTGTCGATGGATTGGGATGATGTCAGGATGTTTCTGGCAGTGGCGCGCACCGGCCAGATTCTTTCCGCCTCGCGTCGTCTCGGTATCAACCATGCCACGCTCGGGCGGCGGATGACAGCGCTGGAGGATGCGCTGCAGACGCGGCTTCTGGTACGCCGGACCAATGGCTGCACGCTGACCGCGGAAGGCGAAGTGTTGCTGGCAGCCGCCGAAAAGATGGAAACCGAGATGCTGTCGGCGCAGGCGCGGACCGCCAGCACCGACACGGTGGTTGCCGGAACGGTGCGGATCGGCGCGCCGGACGGTTTCGGCGTGTCCTTTCTCGCATCCAGGATGGGCCACCTCACCCGCCGGCATCCGGAACTGAAGATCCAGCTTGTGCCCGTGCCGCGCCACTTTTCGCTCTCCCAGCGCGAGGCCGATATCGCGATTACCATCGAGCAGCCGGAACAGGGCCGGCTCGTTTCCTCCAGGCTGACGGATTACACGCTCGGGCTTTATGCCTCGCGGGCCTATCTCGACACGGCCGGAACGCCGGAAATGGCGGAGGACTTGAGACGCCATGCGCGGGTGGGTTACGTCGAGGATCTGATCTTTTCGCCGTCGCTGAATTTTACCGGCGAGGTGATGCGCGACTGGGATGCGGGTTTCGAGATTTCGAGCGCGATCGGCCAGACCGAAGCCGTTAAGGCCGGTGCCGGCATCGGCATCCTGCATGATTATGTCGCGCGGCAATATCCGGAACTGACCAGGATCCTGCCCGAGGTTACGCTCAAGCGTTCCTATTGGACGACCTATCACGAGACGTCCCGCGATCTTGCACGGCTTCGGATCGTTGTCGATTACATCCGCGAACTGGTGGCCGCGGAAAGCCATATCTTCGTCACCACCTGACGGCAGAGACGAAAAAGCCCGGACAAAGCCGGGCTCTTCTTAGATCAGGCGACGAGAAGCGCCGATGGGGGCAATTTCAGCGCCACGGCAATACGTTTCAGCCTGGCCGGATCGGCATTCAGGCCTTCCTCGACCCCAACAATCTCCTCGTGCACGAGGCCGGTGGTCAAAGAAAGGTCATCGATGCTGTAACCTGCAGCGATACGCGCTTCAGCGACGGCCCTTGCCACTTGACCCGAAAGGACGGCGCCGCTCTGGGATGCCTTAATGTTGTTAATTGATACTGTCATGGTTTCATCCTTCTTGAAAAAACCCGGCATTCACGGCGGGTGAAGGGGGTCAAATGACCCAGACTGCGACATGCGGTCGCGGAACAAACATAGGCCATAATCTGCTTTGTGCAATAGGCAATGGTGCATTGCACAACATCGGATACAAGAAAACGGCGGCGCCTCCGTATTTTTCGTGTTTAAAATTCCGGCAGAACCAAAGCGTATCCTGCGCGTTTATAGGGCAAACGAGGACAGGATCATGCCCTATTCCGACTTCGCCCACTCGACGCACGGCAACAACCATGGTTTCGGCACGGATGCACAATTATTGCAGGCTGCACATCATCTTGTGGACGTCTATCTCATGTATTTGCGGGAGCACGCCACCGGCAGCGATCTCTTCGACACGTGCGAGCTTCCGGCCTCGAAAGGAAGTCTGATCAATGCTTTCCGGGTCGTCATTGCGACAGAGAGCCGGCCAGGCGTACGGGCATTGCTGGTCAAGGCCGGCGTGACGCTCGCTCAATTTCAGGAAAACATTGGCCCGCGCATGTCTGTCACGCCGGTGGATGTGAAACAAAGGCCGAGCGACGGGCGCTGGCAGCCTAATCAAAACCAGATCCGCCGGTTTGATCACGCGTTGATGCGCCTCGGTGAGGATCGAACAAGGTTGGCGCAGATGTTTCGCCAAGCCGTCGACATTGCCGAGGACAGACCTGTGCACAACGCGTGACGACGTTGCCACCGGCAGAGATTGCTTTGGGTCAATGAAGCCGCTGGCAGTTTCTGTAGTCTCTTCATCAAGACGAAATTGCGGCGATGTGCGCTTTCAAGCCCGCATCACGTTGCCGCCGCAGGCAGGGTGAAGACTGAGATCCGCAGGCCCCGTTCGACGCTACCTTCGAACGGCCAAGGAACGGCCCCATCAAGGGTCGTCTGGTGCCGGATTTCGCCATTTCTGCCTGAACGGCGGGCTGGGGCGACGCGGCGGAGGCAGCGCCGTCCAAGAGGGACCCGGCCCAAAATACATGGGCCGGGTCTTCGCGTTTAGAGCATTTCCGCCATTTCTTCGAAACGCGAAGTTGCTCCTCGGTTTCAATGCAATTTCGAACGCAAAACCGGTTCCCACTTCTGGCATTGCTCCAGGCTACCAGGACTTCAGTGCCCGAAGGGTCGGTGTCTTCTTGAAGATATGGCCGTCCATACGGGCGAGAAGTGTGTCGAGCAGCGTAACGGCTTCAGCAACCGCCGGTCCCTTGTTCAGCATCACACATTCAGCACGGGCAGCCATCGCGGCATCGGTCATCTCGCCGCGCGACGGCAGACCATCCTTCACCAGATCTTCCAGAACCTGCGTCGCCCAGACGGTTGGGACGGATGCCGCCTCACAGAGCCAAAGGATTTCCTCCTGCATCTCCGCAACCCGCTCGAAGCCGATTTCGGCCGCAAGGTCGCCGCGTGCGATCATCACGCCGAAGGGACGGCCCAATGTGTGGGCGCGGGCAATCAGAGCCGGCAGGTTACGGACTGCTTCCGGCTGTTCGATCTTGGCGACGAGACCGAGTTTTTCGGCACGCGGCGGATAGGCGCCGAGCGCCTTTTCGAGAAGATCCAGGTCTTCCGGACGGCTGACGAAAGAATAACCAAGCATGTCGGCATTGCCGATAACCGCAGCAAGATCGCCCTCGTCCTTGGCAGTGAGTGGCGACAGACCGAGGACCGTATCGGGAAGGTTCAGTCCCTTTTCAGGTTTCAGCTTGACGCCGCCAGCCTTCACGCGGGTGACACGTGCAAGCGCTTCGCCTTCCGATACGCTTTCGACAATGGCTTCCAGCTTGCCGTCATTGTAACGCAGCTTGTGGCCCGGCTCGACGCGTTCGACTATTTCCGGCAGGGAGACCGATGCGCAGAAACGTACGTCCTCCGTCTGAAAGGGATCATCCGAGGCGACAAGGCGGAAAACATCTCCAGCCGACAGTTTCGCGCCCTTGTCGGCAATCACGGCTTCCGTCCTGATCTTCGGGCCGGCGATATCCATCAGCACGGTGATCTTGCGGCCTATCGTTTCACCAGCGGTGCGGACATGCCGCGCCAAAGCCTCCCACGTCTTGTGATCATCATGGGCGCAGTTGATGCGGGCGACATCCATGCCGCGACGGACAAGATCAAGGATGAATTCGGGATCCTTCGCGGAATCTCCCGGCAGTGTGACCATGATGCGGCCTCGACGATGCGGGCGGGCACTTCCGAGCAACCGTTCCGTCATAGCGGCAAGCCCTGTTTCGCCGGCAAAGAACCGAGCCTCGGAAGGCAGTGAATAGGACGGCGCCTTTCCCTGCATGGCGGACAATGCGGACAGGACGGCATCCAGTGTGGGCAGGACGCGGCTTTCCAACCGGCCGAGCGAGGAGAGCCCGTGCCGCATGAGCCGGCGCTGCAGCGGGCGAATGTCATGACGGCGAAGGCAGAGATAGTGGCACAGGTTTTCGAGACGATCGGCTTCAGCCACCTCACCGGCAAGGCTTGCGAACAGCTCCTGTCCTTCCTCGGCAACACGATTGCGCAGATCGCGAACCTCGATGAAAAGCCTGTCGAGATCGGTTGCGTGTTCATCGGCCTCGCCGACCGCAACTCTGTTCGTATCGGGCATGTCGATCTCCTCCCTGCCTCAACGGTAGTCTGGCCTGCAAACATCACCCGGACATGACAGGAGCGCGTTGAGCCGAATCAAAGCCTGCGACGGTGTACCGCACGAAATTTCCGCGTGGCGAACACTCGTCGTACGCCAGGTGCAGTTTGCGGCAGCGGACAACGGAAGTTCGAAAAATCGGCCTTAAAGCTGGCAATCATCAGCCCCTGCCCTATCCTCCCGGCCATCGCGCGATAATTGATTGTTTGTCACAAAAAACGTCCAGATTACCGAAAGCGCGATGCCTCTTGAGAGGCGGACAATCCGCCAGTCCATGATCCATGTCATGAAGCACGCCATCTAAATCGATTAGTATCGGAGATGAGGAAAAAAGAGGAGTTATCAATGCAGCAGCATATAGTCCAAAAGGACGCCGCATTTTCGCAATCCGAATATTTTGATTCCAACCGTTCCCGCACCGAGCTTTCCCAGGCAGAGGTGACGCTGATGGACCGGTATTGGCGAGCAGCCAATTATCTTTCCGTCGGGCAGATTTATCTTCTCGAAAATCCGCTTCTGCGTGAACCGCTTCAGCCGCTGCATATCAAGCCGCGACTTCTCGGGCACTGGGGGACGACCCCCGGCCTCAACTTCATCTATACGCATCTCAATCGGGTGATCAAAAACCGCGATCTCGACGTCATTTATATATGCGGACCGGGCCATGGCGGACCGGGCATGGTCGCCAATACCTGGATGGAAGGTATCTACAGCGAAGTTTATCCGGATATTCCGGAAAACGCGGAAGGCATGCACAAGCTGTTCCGGCAATTCTCCTTCCCCGGCGGCGTGCCGAGCCATGTGGCGCCGGAAACGCCCGGCTCCATCCATGAAGGCGGCGAACTGGGTTATGCGCTCGTACATGCCTTCGGTGCAGCCTTCGACAATCCGGACCTGATCGTTGCCTGCGTCGTTGGCGACGGCGAGGCCGAAACCGGACCGCTGGCCGCAAGCTGGCAGTCGAACAAGTTCCTGAACCCGACGCGCGACGGCGCAGTTCTGCCGATCCTGCATCTGAACGGCTATAAGATCGCAAACCCGACCGTGCTTTCGCGCATTCCCCACGAAGACCTGAAAAGACTGTTCGAGGGTCACGGTTATGCGCCGATTTTCGTCGAGGGCCACGAGCCCGAGGCGATGCACAGACTGATGGCGGATGCGATGGATCTCGCAACCGATATGATCCGCGCCATCCAGGAAAAGGCCCGTTCGGGAGCCGCTTCTACGGAAGCCCCGCGCTGGCCGATGATCATCCTGCGCAGCCCGAAAGGGTGGACAGGGCCTAAGGAAGTCGACGGCAAGAAGGTCGAGGATTTCTGGCGCGCGCACCAGGTTCCGGTTGCCACCTGCCGGGAAAACGACAGCCACCGCAAGGTTCTCGAAGACTGGATGCGGAGCTACAATCCAGAAGACCTGTTCAATGCGGACGGAAGCCTGAAGGCGGAATTGAAAGCTCTTGCACCGACCGGCAACCGCCGAATGGGCGCCAACCCCCATACCAATGGCGGCATCCTGCGCAAGGAACTGAAATGCCCGCCGATTTCCGACTACGCCGTCGATGTGACGGTGCCGGGCGAAAAGATCGTCCAGACAACGGAAGTGCTCGGCAAATACCTGCGCGACGTGATGAAGCTCAACGACGCGGAAAAGAACTTCCGGGTCTTCGGACCGGATGAAACGGATTCCAACCGCCTCGGCCCGGTATTCGAAGCAACCGACCGGGTCTGGATGGAAAAGATCGAGCCCTATGACGTGCATCTTTCGCCCGATGGGCGGGTGATGGAAGTCCTATCCGAACATCTGTGCCAGGGATGGCTGGAAGGTTACCTGCTGACCGGTCGTCACGGGTTCTTTTCGTGCTACGAAGCCTTCATCCACATTATCGATTCGATGTTCAACCAGCATGCCAAGTGGCTGAAGGTGACGCGTCATCTCGAGTGGAGGAAGCCGATCAGCTCGCTCAACTACCTGCTGACCTCGCATGTGTGGCGGCAGGATCATAATGGCTTCAGCCATCAGGATCCGGGCTTCCTCGATCATGTTGCCAACAAGAAGGCCGACGTGGTGCGCATCTACCTGCCGCCGGATGCCAATACGCTCCTGTGGGTGGCCGACCATTGCCTCAACACCTGGGACCGCATCAACGTGATCGTGGCCGGCAAGCAGCCGGAGCCGCAATGGCTTTCCATCGAGGATGCGGCCAAACATTGCCAGGCCGGTATCGGCACCTGGGACTGGGCCAGCAACGAGGATGACGCGATCGCACCGGACGTGGTGATGGCCTGCGCCGGCGACGTGCCGACGATGGAAACGCTGGCCGCCGTGATGATCCTGCGCGAAGCGATCCCGGAACTAAAAATCCGTGTCGTCAACGTCGTCGACCTGATGACGCTGCAGGCGAAGGAAGAGCATTCGCATGGCCTGACGGACGAAGACTTCGACAAGCTGTTCACCACCGAGCGGCCGGTCATCTTCGCCTATCACGGCTATCCTTACCTCATCCACCGGCTGACCTATAAGCGCAACAACCACCGCAACATGCATGTGCGCGGCTTCGTCGAGGAAGGCACGACCACGACGCCTTTCGACATGACGGTGCTCAACCAGCTCGACCGCTACCATCTGGCGCTCGAAGCCATCGAACGGGTGCCGGAACTGAAGGAAAAGGTTCCGCATGTGATCGAGATGCTGAACGGCAAACTTGCACTGCATACCGCTCATGTGCGCGAATACGGCGAGGACATGCCGGAAATTCGCGACTGGAAGTGGACAGGCCTCACGGCATGACGATCAACTGACTGGCGGGGCATTTCCTGCGACAATCCGAATGACCCGGGCGGGCCGCATTACAGCGGCCCGCCTTTTTCGTGACACCGGCAGCATGAGACAATCGGCCGCACGGATCAGTCGAAATCGTTAAACCAAATATTTCTGATACTTTATCATATTTTGACAAATAGGCCGCAATGCGGCGCGGGCGGCCGTAAGCCGTCTGTTGGCAACGCTGTCACAAACCTCACTGCGCACGGGCACATCCAAGGACCAGATTATGTTTGCAAAAATTCAGATCAAAACACTTTTACCAACGCTATTCGGTCTCGTCGTCATGCTCGGGATCGCTCAGGGCGCTTTTTCCATTCTCTCCGTCAACTCCCTCCAGTCGCAGGTCGACAATGTCGGCGTGCGCGTCTGGCGAGCAGCGCAGATGGGCGAAATGGAACGCCTTTTCGGCGACGTAAGACGCAACGCGGCGCTGCTTTTGAGTACGTCGACACCGGAAGAACGTAGCAACGGCGTGGCGGCGCTGAAAGCGGCCTACAGCGCGCGTGGCAAGGCTTTCGAAGCCTATGGCGCCAGCATCAACAGTGACGAGATGCGCGCCAAATACAAGGCCGCGGAAACTGCGATCGATGCCTATGAGACTGCCGGCGAACGTCTCATCGCTCTTGTCGAGGAAGGCGATCTTCCGGCCGCCAAGACGCATTTTTACCAGCAGCTGGTGGTCATGGGCGGTGAAGCCGTCAGGCTTTTCGGCGAAATGGTCGACCTCAACAAGGCGAACGGTGACGCGGCGGTCAGCGAAGCGAAGGCCACGGCCAGTTCTTCCTTGATGACGACGGCGCTGATGGTAGCGATCGTAGCCGTGATCGGTGGAATTGCAGCCCTGCTTGGCTTCCGCTGGATCGCCCGGCCGATCACCAACATTACCCTGGCGATGAACGCGCTCGCCGCCGGCAACACAGAACACCAGATCCCGCATCGTGACCGGAAGGACGAGATCGGCGACATGGCTGCCGCCGTTTCGATCTTCCGCGATAATGCGATCGAGCGCGTACGGCTGGAACAGGAGGCGGAAGCCAATGGCCGGCTTTCCGAACAGGAGCGGCTGATCCGCGAGGAACAGAAAGCGAAGGAAGCTGCGGAAGTAAAATTTGCGGTGGATGATATCGCCCGTGGCCTGAACCATCTTGCCGAAGGTGATGTGACCTACCGCCTCGACACGCCATTTGCCGGCGAACTGGACAAGGTCCGCCTGAATTTCAACGAGTCCATTGCAAAGCTGCAGACAGCACTCCGGTCTGTCGGCGACAATGCCAAGATGATCGATGCGGGCGCGAGCGAAATCCGGGCCGCCACCGAAGATCTGTCGAAGCGCACGGAACAGCAAGCTGCGTCGGTGGAAGAGACCGCCGCCGCGCTGGAACAGGTCACCACGGCCGTCAAGGATTCTGCCACGCAAGCAAGCAAGGCCGGTGATCTGGTGAGCAAGACACATAACGGCGCCGAACGCTCGGGAGAGATCGTTCGCAAGGCCGTTCAGGCCATGCAGGAGATCGAAAAGTCCTCGTCCGAGATCGGCAACATCATCGGCGTGATCGACGATATCGCATTCCAGACCAACCTGCTTGCACTCAATGCCGGTGTTGAAGCCGCCCGCGCCGGCGATGCTGGCAAAGGGTTTGCGGTCGTGGCGCAGGAAGTGCGCGAACTGGCGCAGCGTTCCGCCCATGCGGCTCGAGAGATCAAGGACCTGATCACCAAATCGGGTACCCAGGTGCGCGACGGGGTGGCTCTTGTCGGCGAGACGGGTACGGCGCTGCAGGCGATCGTCTCGGAAGTGCAGGAGATCAACCGAAATGTGTCTGCCATCGTATCCTCGACGCGCGAGCAATCGACCGGGCTTTCGGAGATCAACTCGGCGGTCAACCAGATGGACCAGGGTACCCAGAAAAACGCGTCGATGGTAGAGGAAACGACCGCTGCCACCTACAGCCTCGCCTCACAGGCGGCAGAGCTGACCAGCCTGCTGGCGCAGTTCAAGCTGGAAGCAGACGCGCCGGTTCGGGCCGTTAGCGGCATGAATGCGGAGATGCGCGAAAAAACTCAGCCTCAACCATCGCCGGCGCGCGCGCTGGGTCAACGGTTGGCATCGGCCTTCGGCTGACACCGGATAAAGGCAACTGCGATGGAAAACGGATCCGCTGGGCCTTTGATTGCCCGGCGGATTTTCTTCCGTTTATGCCTGCGACCTGGCAAGCGCGACCGCATCCGCACCGGCGGGCAACCGCATCGGGCATGTCGGATCGGTCGCTGCCCGCCAGACGGCTTCCGCGACATCGAGCGGCAGAGTGACTTCGGTTCGCTGCATCATCTCGCCGAGAACATCCTTGGCATATCCGGCATAGGCTTCAGGGAAACCGCCCTGTCCTTCCATGCGCGAAATCGCGGTCTTGCCGAAACTGGTGGCCGGCGCAGCGCCCGGAAGCACGATCCTGACATCGATGCCGAACGGTTCGAGTTCCAGCGCAAGCGATTCCGTAAACGCATTTACCGCGGCCTTGCTGGCCGTGTAGACAGACAGAAGCGGCAGAGGTTTCATTGTGACGGTCGATGTGACATTGACGATCATGCCGGCTTTCTTTTCCCGGAATTGGGGAAGCACGGCCTGAGCCATGCGCATGGTGCCGAGCGTATTGGTCTCGAAGATATCACGGATGACATCGACCGGCGTGCCTTCCAGCGCGTTCAGCCAGCCGATGCCGGCATTGTTGACGAGGACGTCGATCGGGCCTGCTGCCTCCACCGCCCGGGCGATGCTTTCGTCACTCCTGACGTCAAGAGGAAGGATGCGGAGGTTTTCGGACACCGGCAGCAGATCCTCGCGCGGAGTGCGCATCGTCGCAATCACCTTCCAGCCGCGATCGAGAAACAGTTTTGCGATGTCGAGGCCAAAGCCGGATGAGCAGCCGGTAATGAGAACTGTCTTCATGGTGGTTCCTTTCATGTTTGCCAGGCATGAAAGTAGATATCGAATTCGGGACGTACTATAATCAATCGTCCTAGTTTCATTTTCATGAGTCCTGACTTGACCGATCCTTTCGCCGACGTGGTGGCCTTGCTTCAGCCCAGCCTGCCGTTTTCGAAAATGGCGAGCGGGTCTGGCCCATGGCGTGTCGACGCGCCGGCAACTGCCCGGCCGCTTTTCTGCGTGCTTATCGAGGGCGGGGCAAGACTGTCAGTCCCCGGCGGGCAGTCGCTCGAACTTGAGGCGGGCGATTTCATCCTGATCCCTGCGGCGTGCGATTTTACAATGTCGAGCATCGAACCGGTCGATGCCGGGAATGCCGCCCACTTCGCCGTCACCAAGCTTGATGACGAGACACGACACGGCGATCCGGACGGACCGCCCAACATGCGCATGCTTGTCGGCGGGTTGGCATTCGGATCTCCCGACGCAAGCCTTCTGGTGTCGCTGCTGCCAAGGCTCGTGCATGTGCGCGGAGAGGAACAGTTCGCCACGATCGTGCAGTTGATCAGGAACGAAGCGAAAGAGGAGAAGCCGGCCCGCGACATAGTTCTGACGCGACTGCTGGAGGTGCTGCTGATAGAGGCATTGCGTTCCGTATCGGGCAGCAGCGCGTCTCCGGGTCTGCTGCGCGGGCTCTCCGATGCGAGACTGGCGGCGGCGCTGCGCAAGATGCACGCAGATCCGAGGCATGACTGGACGGTGGAGAAACTTGCCGGAGAAGCGGCACTGTCGCGATCGGTCTTTTTCGAGCGTTTTCGCAAGGCGATGGGGGTGGCGCCGATCGAGTATCTGCTCTCGTGGCGGATGGCGATCGCCAAAAATCTGCTTCGGCGTGGAGATGGAGGCATCAAGGAGGTCGCCGATCGCATCGGGTACGGTTCCGCCAGCGCCTTCAGCATCGCGTTCACACGGTTTGTCGGCGTGCCGCCGACGCATTACGCGCGTTCGCAGATGAACCGGGATATCGATGAAGCATGAAAAGGGGGAAATGGTACGGTTGGGGGGTCTCGAACCTCCGACCTCAGGTGCCACAAACCTGCGCTCTAACCAACTGAGCTACAAC
>JAEXYH010000040.1 GCA_023451735.1 Pseudomonadota bacterium
GTCATGGACATGCTCCTTGTCATGCCGAAGGTCCGTGGGATGCGAACTTTTCCCGGCATCAGCGCCTTGGCTTGGCGCGGTTGTTTCTTGTCTTGATGGTTGATTATTCGAGATCAGCGTCGATACGCTCGATCAAACCGTCGGATCTGACTGCTATCCTTAGGACGCCGACCTCGTGGCCGAAATCACCAGTGAAATCGACGCGGACAAGTGCGCTGGAACTGTCATCCTCCTTGATCGAGAGTAGTTCGGTTCTGGTACTGTAGCCGACGAAAAAGCGCTCGAGGTAACGTCGGACCCCATCCCTTCCGGTGAACGCATCGCCGACCGAAACGTCATCGATGACGGAATCCGAAGCAAACAGGGCAAGCGCGCCTTCGACATTGAAGGCATTGGCCATCCGGATGAAGCTGCTGATCAGGTTTTCTATCTGCGACACCTCAGACCTCGATGATCGTGGTGTCGGCGATGGTTTCGGCGAACCCGCTGCCAAACAGCCCCGCGGGTGTCTGGAAACCGGGTCTTGCCTCGCCAGACAGGATCCGACGCCCTGCCTCGGCCGCCGCCATCGCGGTGAAGGTGTACCCGTTGACGGTATCGAGAAGCGAACGGGTCACTAGACCTCTCGAATCGGTCACCTCGATGACCGCCTGGTAGCGGTTCGCAAGGCGCTCCGCTTCCGTTGGCCCGTCCGGGAGCGAGGACAGGTCACCCTGCGGGAACCCGTCGCCGGTCACATGCACGAATGTTGCGATATTTGGGACCTGCGTCGCCCGCCAGATAGTGATGAGATCGGGCAGCGTGACCCGGAAAGAGGCCACCGCGCCCTGCCCGAAGTCGAATGCCTGCATGTCGGCAGCCGCTTCGACCAGTTCACCCCTGACGCGTTCAAGTGTTTCAGTGGTCAGGTTTTCCGTCGCACTGATTGCGGATCCGCGAGAAAGACCACCTGCAACATGCAGGGCGATCCGAATACTACGAGGGACTTTCACCCTATCCACCGCATAGCCGGCAAGACTACCGAGCATGGCGACACTGCCACCGCCGCCCGGCATCAGCATGACACCCACCGCCTTGGCCTGATCGTCGAGCTGTTCCGCAAGACGGTAACTGTCGAGTTCGGCGGCCGTATCGAGATAATGCACGCCATTGCGAATGGATGCTTCCATCAGCGGCTTGGCCGTCCGCATGAAGGGGCCGGCGCAATTGAGGACGACAGCAACTTCATTGAGGTTCTCGTCAATTGCTGCCGCATCATCGAGCGGAAAGGAACGGAACTCGACACCGAGTTCCGAGGCGAGCTTGGCAAGTGGCTCTTCGCTGCGCCCAGCGAGAATGATTGAGGTTCCGGATGCCTTCGCATGCGCGGCAGCCATACGTCCGGTATATCCCGTCGCGCCGTAGATCATCAGTTTTGTCATGTCAGTGCTGCCACTCCTTGTAGACGAATTCGAGTGAATAGCCGTCGGGATCGCGGACCTGCGCCGCGTAATAGCGAGGGTCATAGTGGAGCTGCGGTCCGGGCAGATGGATTTCGGTGGCCCCTGCCGTGATTGCCGCAGCATATGCGGCATCAACCTGGAGCTTGCTGTCGGCGACGAAACCTACATGGGCGGCGCGCCCTTCGACGACGCTCTTGCGAAGCCAGAAAAATACCCGCCCCCCTACGCCAAAACCTTTGAGATCTAGGTGGCCAGGAGGGCCATCCCTGCCATCGTAATCGACAGCATGAACAATCCCGAGCGGCGCAAGCGCCTTCTCGTAGAAGCCGATCGAGCGATCGATGTCGCTGACCGATATGAAGACATGGTCGAGCATGCGCTCTCCTTTGGATCAAATATTGTAGCCGCCAGTGACTTCGATGTTCTGGGCGTTGATCCAGCCGTTTTCATCCGAAAGCAGGCTGGCGATCACGCCTCCGATCTCTTCAGGCTCGCCGACACGGCCGAGCGCGGTCTGGCACGCCAGCATGGCCTCGAACTCATCGTTGAGGCCACCGCCCAGCTCGGTGCGGATGGCACCGGGCGCGATGGAGTTCGCCCGGATGCGACGCTCACCGAATTCCTTGGCCATATAGCGCGTCAGCACTTCAAGGCCGCCCTTGAAGGAGGCGTATGGCGATACGCCGGCGGTCGCTACGCGGCTGGTGGCGCTCGTCATGTTGACGATGTGGCCGCCGTCCTCCATCAGCGGAAGCAGAGCCTGGGTCAGGAAGAACGGTCCCTTGAGATGGACTTTGAAAAGGCCGTCGAACTGCTCCTCCGTCACCGAGGAGAACGGGGCGTAGAGGCCATAGCCGGCATTGTTGACGAGGAAGTCGAACGTCTGCCTGCCCCAAACCGCGCTGAGCTGCTTTTTGACAGCATCGCGGAATTCCAAGAACGAGCCGTGGTCGCCGACATCAAGCTTGAGTGCGACCGCCTTGCTGCCTTTCGCCGTGATCGCACTTACGATCTCCTCGGCCTTCCCCGGATTGCTGTTGTAGGTCAAGATTACGCCCATGCCGCGTTCCGCGCATTTGATGGCGGTGCTTGCTCCTAGGCCGCGGCTGCCTCCGGTAATGATCGCGATCTTCATCTAGTTCTCCGTGCATTCGGTGTGGGCTTGAAGCTACTTCCCCATCCTGCACGGCGCTCACCTATTCCTCTCTGAAACTTGCCTAATTCTGCTTTGACCTTGTACATCCATCCGGGCTCTGTCACGGTCGGGTCATGGAAATGCAACTCAACGAACTGCGCGCGCTGACCGCGAAGGCCGAGAACAAGCGGACCGAGACGGGCATCCCCCGCGTCGCCATGGTCCAGGGCGAGATCCCCGAACATCAGCTTGCGGCCGTCTACGATCCAATGGTCAATCTGATCCTGACGGGATCTAAGACGATGACCGTCGGCGACCGGACGTTTCACTACGACCCGGCAACCTACTTTGTGATGTCGGTGGACCTCCCAGCTGTGGGATCCGTCCATCCTGCGGCGACGGGTGAACCGTATCTGGCCGTCAGCCTGACGCTCGATCCAGCGATCGTTGCTGCATTGATCCGCGACTTGCCAGTGAAGGTGTGCAGCGAGTTGTTCGGATCGGGGTTTTCGGTCACTCCGGTCAACGAGGACTTTCTCGACGCCTGGATCCGCATGCTGCGGCTGATGGATCGGCCCGATGAAATCGCGGCGCTTTCCCCCGCATACGAACGCGAGATCCTGTTCCGGGTCCTGCAGGGGCCGCTCGGCTGGATGCTGCGCGATATTGCGTCGCCCGATACCGCGCTTTCCCGCATAAGCGTGGCGATCAACTGGATCCGTCAGAACTTCGCGCAGACAATCAGGGTTGAGGCACTAGCAGAAATGGCCGCCCTCAGCGTGTCCGCATTCCATCGCCACTTCAAGGCCGTCACCGCGCTCAGCCCCCTGCAGTATCAGAAACGTGTCCGGCTTCTGCATGCGCGTTCGCAACTCATTGCGGGCCAAGGAAATGCGACATCGGTTTCGTTCAGCGTGGGTTATGAGAGCCCGAACCAGTTCAGTCGCGAGTACGCGCGGTTGTTTGGCCTGTCCCCGTCGAAGGATCTGGCGAAGGCGACGCGCGAGCTGCGAGATGGGGTGGATGGCAGACCTAATGCCAGTCTGCATCTAGGCCAGTTCTGAATTCTCGATTGAAGGAATGGAGGCGATCCGTTGAGATTCCAGTGTTCGGAAACGCGCCGCGTTTGGGACGGGAGGTAGTCCGTATATGCGTGCGTATTCGCGGCTGAAACGCGAGGCCCGAATATGAACAGTTGCCACGCTTTCAGGAGTCGAAGCCTTCTCTGGTACGGGATCGGGGGAAATGGCGGTGACCGCCCTGAAGTGGCGGTAGAAAGCCGCGACGCTCATCCCCGTCATCGCAGCAAGCGGCTCGACAGCCGGAAACGGGATGACGATCAGTTTTGAAGCGCCAAATCATGCGTCGGTTCGGTCATTCCACAGCTCGACGGAGGGGGCATTAGCCCTTGCGCCCGACCAACAGGGGGCGCTTGCCGCGTACACACGTGATCCCCACGGCAACAAGCTTGCAGTTTGTTGCATCGACGAAGAGTAAGAAAAACACCTGAGGCAGTAGCGTCATAACCCGGCGCCATGCACTGCAGAAACGATGCCGGTGGCCATTGCAGCCAGCTGCGTGCTTCAGAACGGCATTGCCTACGGCAAGAACCTTACTGTTTACCGTTAGCCTGCCGCTTGAAAAAATAATGCAGGACGAAATGTGCCGGCGAGACAACGGCGACCAGTTCCCATCCTTCTGCGCCAAGCCGATTCAGTTCGTCCGGATTGAGCTTTTCCTCAACTGTCATGTATTCCCATTGCATCAGCATTCTCCGCGGTGGTGACCGGTAATGGATGGAGCGTCAAGCTTTGCATTGAGGCGTGCCGATCAACGGCAGTTTAGCAATCGCATTGCGCAATGCGATTGCGTCCCACGGTATATGCTCAGTGATGCCCAACCCGACTACATCAACCACCTGTGCAACATCTGCGAGCAAGTCAACAACCTGCGGCAGGTTCATGCGGCCGGCCTGAATATCGTCATCCGTCAAGTCAGGTGCTCCTGGCTTTGCAAAAGTCAGTGATCGAAACAGATTGGCGTCAAGGACATCGAGATCAAAGTGTACCGCAACCTGCTTTGCACCTGTTTTGCGCAACCAGGCGAGGACGGGCTCGCTGTCGCCGAAGAGTTCGTCAGACCCTATCCTCTGGATATGCAGGCGCCCGGCAAGCTCATCTTCAAATTTCTGCAACTCGGAAAATTTATCCGGGAGCTTCCGCCAACCTGCAATCAGCGCGTTGCCAGGCTTGATCGGCACTTTCACCGCAGACAGAAACTCCTCGTCGCCCTGTCCCATAAGGCTTCCAAGGACATGAGCATGGGAGTTGGGGAAAACCTCGTTCGAAAACAGATCGCTATGCGCGTCGATCCATAATACGGCAAGGTCGCCATCGTATCGCTCGTTCAAATAAGCGAAAGGTGCCAGATCCACACCACAATCCCCACCCAGCACGATAATTCGATCGGGTTGATGGCGGTCGATTCGTTCGCGGGCATCCTTGAACTGCCTAACCACGACATCACGAGCCAGTATCCCGCCCGAAACCTCCAGCGGTTTTCCGTCCGGCTCCGCAACCGTAACTTCTTCCACCGGTCCATCACCTTGAGGCGCGAGCCAGGCCAACAGCCTGGCACCCAGCATGTAGGAGGGGTCACCCCCGCCTTGCCATTGTGGGAAGAGAAGCCTGAGCGTCTTATGCCCTGTCATATCGACCTTTTCCTTTGCCGTTCCAATAAGTTATTCGGCGATGTTCTAGGCCCTCACGCATTGCGCGCATTGTTCTGCAAAACAGAGTTTGCAGCATCTGCACCGCCGGTGGCCGATAGGACAATCAGAGGGTTCCAATAATCCTTGTAGCGACTGACGAGGCCTTCTCTGATATCGACGACCGACACATAGGTCTGATCGTAACGCAGATTGGACCGGTTGGCGTACGCTTGGGATGTGAATTCCAGGATCGCGTTTTTCTTGTCTGCCGACATGATTGTTCGCTCGAGCACAAGAGTTTCGATGGTGAAGAGCTCGCCGACCTTCGGCAGGTAAGCCGCAAGCGCCTCCTTGCCTCGGAGTTCTCTGATGCCGTCCGGTAGAGGAAAAGGGAACTCGAAGCTGATATCGTCAGTCATCAAATCGAGAAACGTGTCGCCTTTTGGAGATAATGCATCACCAAGGCCCGCACGCAGGAGAGCTGAAAGGCTTGAAAACTTCTGCACATTGACGGTCATTTCGCTTCACTCCTTCTCGTCGAGACGATATCGTTCCGTCCAATATGGAGCTGAGCGGATGGAACGCAAGAGTATCGACCAAAAAACTAGATCGAAGCCAAGTGGCGCCGCAGTTATCCGCGCCGACCTGACGGATGCCCTTCACCGTGCGTTCTTTGAGGAATGGGCAGAAAGAGGATATGCCGCGATCAGCCTGGAGCGAGTTGCCGCCCGAGCCGGTGCGGGAAAAGCGGCGATCTATCGGCGATGGCAATCCAAAAGGGAATTTGCGCTGGAAGCGATAAACACCGCCGGTGTCGCACTCGCAGATTTTTCCGACCATGGATCGCTGGAGGCGGATATTGCCGCCTATCTTATGATGACACGAAAAGTTCTTCGTCACCGCATCGTCCGGCGTATAGTTCCCGATCTTGTGGCAGAACGGATGCGCTCGGGGGACTTGTCGGAAATACTCGGTAGCCTGTCTGCAGCGCGCAGAAATCTCGGTCATCAGATGATCGATCGTGCCATTAGCCGTAACGAAATAAGCCGCTCGATCGATAGGGAACTGGCTTTCGATTTCATCCCTTCACCGCTCTACTGGCGGGCAATTGTCAGAGGCAAGTCTGTCGGAAAAGCGGATATCGACCGACAGGTAACTGCACTGATGGCTGCACTCAAGGCGTGCTGAAAGGCCATATTCGCGAGGCCTGTCATTCTTCGAACCACGATTGCGAGTGATGCATGGATATCAACATCGCCCTGAAGGCATTTATTCGGACTGTGGAAAAGGGTTCGATCACGAACGCCGCGCGCGACCTGGGTGTGTCACAGCCGGCAGTAACAAAGCATCTTTTCAATCTTGAAAAGCTTGTGCGCGCGCGTCTGCTCGAGCGATCGTCAAAAAGCGTCCGTCCGACCGCGCAAGGGCTTGAACTCTATGAGGCAAGCCGCCTTGCAATCGCTTCTATTGACGCAGCGCTGGAAGGTGTTCGCGTCAACACTGGTCAGATCGAGGGAAATCTTCGCATCCACGCGCCATCGTGCATCGGCGTCCAGCACCTGCAAGGTATCGTGGCCGACTTTCAGGACGAGCATCCCGACATTACCGTCGATCTGGCCTTGGACGACCGTACGATTGACCTCGTATATGACAATTTTGATCTCACCCTCCGCTACGGCAAGATCGAGGATCAGGAGGTTATCGCTCGTAAGGTCGGATGGGTGCAGAGATTTCTCGTCGCTTCACCTGGCTATCTGGAGCAGGTTGGCGGCATACATCTTCCAGAGCGACTTTCGGAGCTCGACGTCGTCGCGACGATCAAGACCCTGTCTGCCCGAAACACGATTTCGTTGCTGGGTCCAGATAATGGAGTCGAAGAAATCCAGGTCCGGCCGGTTTTGAAGACCAACAACGCCCACGTGATGATCGACGCATTGTTGCGTGGTCGCGGGATCGGGTTGGTACAACGCAACCTTGTCTCCGAATTGATCCGGAATGGTGCCCTTGTTCGCGTTCTGCCGGATTACTCTCTGAAGCCAACGGATGCATATCTGGCTTATCCATCGACAAAGTTCATGAGACCGGTAGTCCGGGCTTTTACCGATTTTTGCTTGCCGAGACTGAGAGCGATCGAAGGTATCTCGCGAGAGTACTCCGGCCCATAGAGACCGCATAACCATCGGCTATGGGCACAATAACCCATTCATCAATGGAATATCACTCGTTTCTTGAGGTAACTTCAGGCTCCCGCCGCACAATCAGCGGCAAGCAGCGAGATTCGATTTAAACCTATGCAATTCGACAATAAGCGCATGACCCGCAGATCGCTCCTGACTAGCTCACTCCTGGGGCCTGTCATCCTGAGCGGATGCGCGACGGCGGAAAGCAACCGCATCGCGACCTTGCCGACACCGGCACCTCCACCGCCTCCGATACATGCAAACGATATGGAACTTCGGCTTCGCTATGCAACGTTCGAGGATGATGGATTTCTGGTCCCAGCCATTCCATACACCCAGATGAACCCGGAGTTCCTTCGACAACGAGTGGCTGATCCGACCGGGGAAGAACCAGGAACGGTGGTCGTCGACACCCCGAGGCGGTTTCTTTATTTGGTGGAGGAAGGCGGCTCGGCGATGCGGTATGGCGTGGGAATAGGTCGCGACGGATTTGCGTGGGAGGGCAACGGCTATATCCATTGGCGACAGCATTGGCCCCGCTGGAAGCCGCCAGGTGACATGATTGCCCGCCAACCCGAACTGGAGCGATATTCCGTGGCGAATGGTGGGATGGCGCCAGGCCTCACGAACCCGCTCGGCGCCCGCGCACTCTATATATTCCGGAACAGACAGGACACGCTATATCGTCTCCACGGTAGTCCAGAGTGGCAATCTATCGGCAAAGCCGTGTCGTCCGGCTGTGTGCGCCTCGTCAACCATGACATTGTCGATCTTTACGAACGTGTACCACATCATGCGCGGATCGTGGTTCACCAGACGCCGATGGCGCTGCTCGCCTAAAATATCCTGTTCCAAATTACGCAAACGGAAAAGCTAGCGACGGATGGGGGGTGCGAACCGCTGTCACCCGTGCCTGGCACGTTACGCTCAATCCAGCGAACAGAACTACTCAATCATCAAATTCCGTATCGACGTCAGTACGTGATCAAACGCATAAGGCTTGACGAGGAAGGGAACTCCCTCTGGTAAAGCCGTAGCTTCGGGTACAAATCTTCCTGAAGTTACGATTATTTTGATCGGTGGCCACCGATCGCGAACGCAGGCTGCCAATTTCAGCCCATCCATCGTGCCGGGCATATCGATATCTGTGAAGATCAATCGAACTTCAGGATTTCGTTCAATGATAGCTATCGCTTGGTCGGCCGACGCTGCATCCCAAACTTGGAAACCAGCCTGTTCCAGTTCATCAACGATTGCAAGGCGAATGAGTGTCTCGTCTTCGACGACGAGAACGGCGATTGGTTCTGCATGCACGAGCCATCTCATTTCGGTTAGAGCGGATTGGCTCTGCTTCAAGCCTCTAAGACGTTATTGTCTGATACCGTACCAAATAGAATGCGACGACGTTCGTTCCAGGCCAGTTTAAGTTTTTTCCAAAGAAACGTACGCGGCGGGTCAACTACCGCCAGTAATCCGGCGAAGCAAGATCAAGCAGCAGCCGGCTCATAAGAGGGCATCACAATCAGGTTCCGACTGAAACCGGACCGAAAACACTCAATTTAATGACCGTTTTTTGTCAAGAATATCAATAAATTAGCGGAAAAGAAATTGAATCAACGCGCTGCTTGCCGACCTAGTCTTTCAGCGCGTTGTTGAGACCATGCAATCGTCATCAGCATCATCGGATAGCACAGGAAACCGACAGTCTCGTAAAAGCTCGTGCACCGCCCGAAATCGTATGCACAGCACACCGCTGAAAGCGGCCTCGAGCAATGCCTCCTGTCAGCATCACGAGCCGCCTCTTCACCCGAGCTTGATCGACAGACCGAATATCGCCTTTTCAAGATCGACCGCCTCGAAGCGGATTTTGACCACGCGCGATTCCCAGACTTCCAGATGACGCGGGTCTGTAATCTCGATTGGCTCGATGCTAATGACGCAAAGATTGGTCGGCGTCACGATGAGCACGCGATCTTTTCCGTGGATCCGGCATATTCCATTTTCGCCGACCCCAATTTCGCGATCGGACACATAGAGTGGAAACTCGAAACGGGTGAACGGTTTGACCAGATCGATCTCCGTCGCGGATCCCGATTTGCGCCCCGCCGTGATCAAAGCAGAAATGCCGCATCATGCGCCATGACGGACAGCGTGGAGGTTGCCATCCTGGTTGCCCATTATCTTGTCCGGCAAGGTTTCAAGCGGTTCGGCTATGTGGGCTATTTACGCGCACCTTCGAATGCCGATGGCCTTTAAGGATCGAGGCAGGTCCTGGAGCCTGCAGGGTTGGAGCTTCTGGTCTTCGATCTGGACGAACCGACGAATGAAGCCGCAGGGAGGCCTCGGAGAATAACGCAACAATGCAGCGCCCACTCGACTTGGCTTCTAAGGATCATGAGAAAGTCCGGACGCGAATTACGGATATATAACATCCCCTTCGCCACGACTGTAAATGGACACAGCATGCCGCTGGCTGAGCGAAGCCCTTAGTTCCTGATTATCTTGACCAACGTGCGACAGAAACCCCGGCCTGGCCTGATGGCATTTGACCACTGTTTGCAGCTCAAAAGTTAGCCCGAGTATTCCTGAACTGGCTAAAGGGCAAAACATTGTCGGTTTCAAGCTGAGCCGCAGGCGTGGGTCTTCCGATGAAATACCCCTGGATTTGGGTTATCCCATATTGTTGCATGAGCCTTTGATGCTCAATTGTCTCAACCCCTTCAACGAGGATCCTTACGCCTCGATTACGTAGCAGGCTGATAATGTCCAGCAACATCCGCCTCCCTTTCTCTGTGTCGCAGTCATGGAGGAAGGATCGATCAATCTTCACGGTGTCAAATTCTATGAGACGAAGCCACGAAAGCCCGGCAAATCCTGTACCGAAGTCATCGAGCCAAACTTGCGCACCGAGCTTTCTCAAGTCGCTGATGCAGCGAACCACATTCTGATCGATCTCCAGCTCCACGCCTTCGGTAATTTCGAAGGCAAGCCTCGCACCGGTTAAGCCGAACTCCGCTAACGTTGCGGCAACATAGCTGGCGAAACCCGGCGTCTTCAGTTCAATTGGCGAGACATTCACGCTTGCGACCTGCACCAAATCAGTTGCTAGAAGATCTCTGCAAACAGTGCGTATTGCCCAACGGCCAAGTTCGGTGATCACTCCTGTCCGTTCCGCCACCGGGATAAAAATGCTGGGCGGTACGGGAGTGTCATCCAACAACTTCAAACGCATCAATGCCTCAGCAGCGTCCATTTTTCCTGTCTGAATGTTGCGGATCGGCTGATAGACCAACGAAACGAGCTGCTGCTTGAGAGCAATTTTCAGGGTTGCAGCCACACCTTCGCTATCATCACCGGAATGCGTATCATCAGGATTGAAGGCTACCAAGGTATTGCGACCACTCGCCTTGGCGGCATAAAGCGCGCGATCAGCTTCATGAAGGACCTTGTCGACCTGTCTCGTCTGGTGCCGAGTATGGGAGAGGCCTACGCTAACGGTGACAATCGAGATTCCGTCTCGTCGATGCTCGTGAGGCAATGCCAATGCCCGGACCGCAGCACACATTGCTTCAGCCAATTCGCTCGCACCATCATCATGCTTTGGAGAGATGACAACGAATTCCTCACCGCCGTATCGCCCAATAACTGCCCCGTTGGATGAGGCCACATGTTGGAGCGTCTGAGATACGGCGACAAGGCACCGGTCACCATCTTGGTGACCGTAGCAATCGTTGTAGTGTTTGAAATAATCGACATCGATCAGGAGAACGGCAAACGGAGTCCCATGATCGAGCCAATGCTGCCAATAATCCCGTAGACGCTGATCTATTGCCCGACGGTTCTCCAAGCCGGTCAATGAATCCGTATTGGACAGGTGCAAAAGAGCCTTGCCTCTTTCGTCGGCCGCAGCTTGTTGAATACTAGCCTCTAACGCGTTTAAGAAAACTTTGTAGCGCTCTCTGTTGAGTTGGAGATTCACATAGGAGGTGAAAACGAAGCAGGAAATGCAGAAGGCACCCAAGATCAGCTTGTGGAGGAGCAACATGGGCGCGAACATATAGAGAGCGCCTATGAAGATGAGCATATTGGTCGCGGAGGCGCCAAGGGCGAGCGGGAAACGAAATTTGAAGAACAAGTTTACGCTCATCATAAAGATGGCGCCGAAGACCATGTAGTAAGAAAGCGCGTCTTTAATCTCAGTCATCTGCGCGGTGAGCAGCCAAACAAGATAAGCTGCCAGCACGGATAACGCCGCAATGAGATCGATCGTATCGGCCTTCGCCTTCACGAAGAGCAGAAGCTCCAGCATGCACAGCGCAATTATGCCAACTGCGAAGCGGCCTGCAACTGTGTATTCGAAGACATCACCAATAAAAAGATAGTCCGTGAGAGAATACGCGAGATAGGCAACTACGGCGATCCAGAGACCGTGGCGCGTGGCATTCGTGCGGCCCGCCTCGCTCTCCCTATTATACAGATGGCGTAACGCTTCTCGCGACAACGTCGGCCGCAAAGCGGTAACAGCGGTCTCGGCCAACATGTGCATCATGCCCTGTCACCCAATATCTTGGCCGCATCTACCCTACGCAAACCGTCAGAAGATTTGGATAGCGTTCCGCAACCTGCACATCAATCGATATCACTCGGGCGACCGCCAAGTTGGTGAAGTATCGTGCAGGTTCACTAATATTTCCTGAACCGCGGAGAAATGCCTAACAAACGCGGCTCCCGCGTTTATTGCTTGACCATACAGTGAATGCTGAGGAATTTAGATGATGTTTTGAAACTCTATTAACTAATGAGGTTTTCTTGGCTCACCCTCTTTTTTCCCTTGATGGCGAAAGCTTGATCACACCACAGGCTGTCAGCAACAGCTTAGCCCCGACTAACCGAGAAAGCGAAATAGACCGATTGCGAACCGCAGAGGCGGAGTTCGCGGTCGTCATCAATATCGCGATGCAGCGGTTTACCGCGGGCCGAGATCTGCCTGCCGTAGTCAGGTGGCTGATTAGCCAGCTACATGATATCCGGCAAAAATGCGGGGCGGCGGCTTGGCAAAAGCTCATCCCTGTTATTCAGGCCCATTCCTCAGCAGGGATTCTTCAGCAGTGCCCGTTCACCCGTTGGTCGTTTGAAAAGCCACGCGGCTATTCGGGTGATGCCAGCCTCATAGACTTCATCTATGGGCACCCCGCGGTGGCAGAGGAAGTGGCAAGTTCCACCTCTCTCGGACTTGAAATTTTTGAATACACGATAAACGCCCCCGGGCCGGTTGCAGTAAGAGAGCGTCGCGACATCCTAACCCGTCACGTCGATGACGCTGCGGTCCGAGTAGGTCCAAACGCGGAAGTACTGGCAATCGCAGCCGGTCACCTTCGCGAAGCGGAGGCATCGGAAGCTCTTGCAGGTGGCCAACTGAAACGCTGGGTTGCCCTCGATCAGGATCCGCAAAGTATCGGGTCTATCTCGCGCCAATTCAATGGCACCAAGGTCGACCCTATTGATGGATCTGTGCGTGGACTGCTCGCTCGAAAACATCAGATCGGAACATTCGATCTGATCTATGCCGCCGGTTTGTACGACTATCTGACTGACAAAGTAGCGATAAGGCTCACCCAGGTTTGTATGGAGATGCTGAAGCCGGGCGGCGTCTTCCTGTTCGCCAATTTCTCCGATGAAATGTCCGATGACGGCTACATGGAGTCGTACATGAATTGGGAACTGCTTCAACGTTCGGAACGCGATATGTGGCGGCTGGTCAACGCCAGCGCGACGGCAGAGAGCGTAGAAACGAAAGTCTGGTTTGGAACCAACCGCAACATTATCTACGGCACCATCAAGAAACTGTCGTAACGTTAACGGGCCGAGCGCTTGTCAAAGCAGTGGACGGGACCGTAGCCCCTCCACTTTTTCGGTCTCGCTGCAATGCCCCAGGTCAGCGAGTAAATCCGATGCGTCGTTTTGGCTCTTCTATCAATCGTTATCGTTCGAGGCTCTATCATACAGACTATCGAAGTGAATCTCCTCATCTTCATAGACGAAAACAAGCTCGGGCTTCGTAGGCCTTGACGAAGCAGGCACATTCTTAGGAGTGGGTTTAGGACGTTGCCTGAATGTGAGTCTTGGTGACCGAACTGAATTTGCTCTTTTTCCTGGCATGACACCCCCTATAGCGGAGGATAGACTTTTGACTATGGGTATGATCTTCGCAAGCATATGTTCAATAAGTGGTTAGCGTAGACGGTTAAGAGCGGCATGACCACTAAGTATATCTGCGGCTTATCATGCACCACCCTGATGGTTACCGTTCAGCCGCTCCGCAACGGAGCGGCTGAATCTCAAGGTTTTGCCTACCCCTACTTCGCAGATTGCCGAGCAACTTCTTCGATCACGTCAGCTACCTTTTCCGGCTGGGATGCAAAAACAGCATGGCTAGCATCGATTTCGGTTACCAGGCTGCCAGCACGTTTGGCCATATCGCGTTCGAGCTCCGGGTTGATCGACCGATCCTCCGTTGCGACGATAGACCAACTCTTCTTCATCTTCCAGGCGGGCTCACCAACCTTCCCGGCGAAGGCTTCCTTGGCGGCGAAGACCTGGCTTTTCGCCAGGAAGGCCGCATCCTCCTTAGGCAAATCAGCGGCAAAATCCTGCGCATAGGCAGCAGGATCGAGGTAAAGAAATTTCCCATCCTTCGTCGGCTTGATCGAGTTACCTGCGGGTGGTTTTGATCCGGCAAGGTCAAGTAGGCTCTCGCCCTTTTCAGGCTCGAACGCGGCGACATACAAAAGTCCGGCTACATCTGTTCTGTTTCCTGCCTCCGAGATCACCATACCGCCGTAACTGTGGCCTACGAGCAAGCTGGGACCATCCTGAAGATCCAGCACCCGGTTGGTGGCGGCGACGTCATCGGCGAGCGACGTGATTGGCTCCTGCACGATGGTGACGTTGAAGCCGCGACCTTCGAGGATTTCGGTGGCTTTACGCCAGCCGGAACCGTCGGCGAGTGCGCCATGAACAATTACGATATTCTTCACTTCGGCGGCCTGAGCAGCAAAGGCGATGACGCTGGTAGCAAGGGCGAGAGTGAGCGTTGACAAGAGACGTTTCATCGTAGTTCTCCTAGGTGTCAGAGTGTGATTAGCGGCTTCAGCCGAAGGTAAAAGCGTAGGCCTGCACTCCAGGATCGAGGAAGCGGATGGCGAAGGTTTTGGCCTCGACTCCGCCCGACTGGCGGACGATCTGATAAAGACGAGTTGACGTAACAACGCCGCTGCCGTCTGAGTCGATATCGGCGCCATGATCCGGACCGGGCGGGTGACCATCGATCGTTACCTGGAACCGAACGGGTTGACCTCCCGCACCTGAACCAAGCACCAGATGCAAGTCGCGAGCGTTGAACTTGAATGTGATCCCGCCATCAGCGTCATTGAGTGTCGCCGCTTCAGCGCCGACGGTCCAGGTCCCGAAAAGTCCCCATTCGTTCAGGCCTGGCGCGCCAATGGAATAGTCGCGAGGTTTGTCAGCGCGCAGGCTCTCTTTCGAAGCGAAACCGGTAGCTTGTCGGTAGCCGATATAGGTCTCGCTGGAGTGGACGCGCTTCAGGTCCGGGCTGACCTCGGCGCCCTTTGCCTCCGGCGCCACCGGTGCGCTTACCGCTGCGGCACTGCCAGCCTCACGTAGAAGATCCTGGATCGCCTGCTCGGTCTGTCGGTAATTTCCTTCACCGAAGTGGTGGTATCGGATCTGACCCTTTGCATCGATCAGATAATGCGCCGGCCAATAGCTGTTATCGAAGGCACGCCAGATCTTGTAATCGTTGTCGATCGCGACCGGAAAACCGATCTTGAAGTCGCCGATGGCCTGCCTGACATTGTCGGCCTTTTTCTCGAAAGCGAATTCAGGAGAGTGGACGCCGACGACGACAAGCCCCTGATCCTTGTATTTTTCCGCCCAGGCACGGACATAGGGAATGGTGCGGATGCAGTTGATGCAGGAATAGGTCCAAAAGTCCACGAGTACGACCTTGCCACGCAATTTTTCGATAGTGAGCGGCGGCGTGTTCAGCCATTCAACCGCGCCATCCAGGGATGGTGCGCGACCTTCAACAGCCAGTTCCGATCTAAAAGGCGTGGCGCTCGACGGAGGAGCATTGGAATTGCTTTCGACTTCTCCCGCCGGTCCAACATGCTGATTTGCGTGGAAGCGATCGAGAACAGCTTGTTCGAACGATGCGGTGCTGGCGTAGGACAGCCTAGCGAGAGCGCCAGTATCCAGTCCAAGTGCGATAGCTGTGACACCCGCAAGAACCGCTGCGCCGACGAGCTGTCGGATGCGCTCGCTGAAACCCAGAGACCGCTTCAAGCTTGCAAAAACCTTGCCTCCAACCAGCAGGACAATCGCAAGCGAGGTGGCCGCGCCGCCGGCATAGGCAGCAAGCAACAAGCTTGTTTCGAGATTGGCACCCTTGAGTGCGGCGCCCGTGAGAACAAGACCGAGGATCGGCCCCGCACAGGGTGCCCACAGAAGACCGGTTGCAATACCCAGAACCAGCGATCCTGCGATAGTTGGGATAGCCCCCTGACGCCCGGAAGCATGGGCAAGACGGTTGCCCAGCTCAACGATCGGCTGGGTGAAAATGCTGGCTGCACGCGGTGAGATCAGGCTTACACCAAGCACAGCAAGAAGCGCGAGAGCGGCAAGCCGCCCATATTCATTTGCGTTGATTGCCCAGCTCCCACCAACTGCGGCAAGTGTTGCAATAGCTGCGAATGTGGTCGCCATGCCTGCGAGCATAGGCAGTGTGCTGCGGAGGAATGATTGCCCCGCGCGCGCAAAGAGGACAGGGATAATAGGCAGGATACAGGGGCTGAGGATGGTCAGCACACCTCCGAGATAGGCAATGATCAAGAGCGTCATCATCTTTTCCTTAAAAGAAGATTTCGGGGCTCTGGACGGCGATGGCGCGACCAGCAATGTTGCCAGTCTGCTGACCTTACGTATCTCGGGTGTGTCCGGGCATAATGGGATTTGTATTCGAGTGTAGAAGAAGCGCTTGGACACCCCTCCGCTCACGCACTCCAAACTCAGTCGGCCAGGCGCGGCAGAAATGTATCGGAATGTATCCGGCAAGCTGGCTGCTACAGAAATATTCACAATCGTTCTGCTCAAGACACATCCAGGATACATGCGCCAGGCTTTTTGCCGATCGTATCAACACGGATCGGAGAGAACCCATGAGCACTCAGATTGATCTTCGGCGTCGCCGTTTCTTCGGCATTGCAGCCATGACCGTCGCGGCCGTCGAGCTCGGCGCTACCGGAGTGGCGAATGCCAAGACAGCCGCCGCAGCGGCTTCAGCATCTTCCAAATCCGGCGGGCATAAGTCGTTCGGCTCTTTGAAGCAGATCGGCACGGGCATCCTCAATATTGGCTACGCCGAAGCAGGCCCTGCCGACGGCCCGACTGTTCTACTCCTGCATGGTTGGCCTTACGACATTTATAGCTACGTCGATGTAGCACCCATTCTTGCCTCGGCAGGATATCGCGTGCTTATCCCCTATCTGCGCGGCTATGGCACGACCCGGTTCCTTTCCAGTGACACTCCGCGCAACGGCCAGCAGGCAGCTCTTGCGGCAGACATGATCGATTTTCTGGACGCCCTTAAAATCAGGCATGCTGTCGTGGCAGGCTACGACTGGGGTGCTCGCACCGCCGACATCATGGCAGCTCTTTGGCCCGAACGTTGCAAAGCACTGGTTTCTGTAAGCGGATACCTCATCGGTAGCCAGGAGATTAACAAGAAGCCCTTACCTCCGAAGGCAGAACTCTCCTGGTGGTACCAGTTCTATTTCGCAACGGAACGCGGCCAAGCAGGTTACGCGGCAAACACACTCGATTTTGTCCGCCTGATTTGGGAGACGGCATCGCCGACTTGGAAGTTCACCGACGAGACCTTCATGCGCTCGGCGTCCGCCTTCGACAATCCCGACCACGTGGCGATCACCATGCATAACTACCGCTGGCGGCTCGCATTGGCTGAGGGGGAAGTCAAATATGATGCCTATGAGCGTCAGCTTGCCAAACTTCCGGTTATTACTGTCCCAACGATCACCATGGAAGGCGATGCCAATGGCGCGCCTCATCCCGCTCCCTCCGCGTATGCTTCAAAATTTGCCGGCAAATACGAGCATCGCGATGTCGCTGGTGGGATCGGCCATAATTTGCCGCAGGAAGCACCCGAAGCGTTCGCCAAGGCCGTTCTGGACGTAGCCAAGCTTTAAACTTGCCTGGGCTCGCGAACCGTTATCTTACTGGATCTGACAGCGGGTTTGCAGTTCGCGAGCCTATTCACAGCGTGGGAAGTGAGGGCATCCAATGGAACACGTCGATCATATTCTTGTCGTCGATGACGACAGAGAAATCCGGGAACTCGTCTCAAGTTATCTAAAAAAGAATGGCATGCGGACGACCGTGGCAGCCGACGGACGGCAGATGAGAACATTCCTGGAGGGCAGCACGGTCGATCTGATCGTGCTCGATGTGATGATGCCGGGTGATGACGGCTTGGTCCTATGCCGCGAGTTGCGGGCAGGTAAACATAAGGCCACACCGGTCCTTATGCTTACCGCTCGTGACGACGAGATGGACCGTATAATTGGCCTCGAAATGGGCGCAGATGACTATTTGCCAAAACCATTCGCGGCGCGCGAGCTTCTTGCGCGGATAAAGGCGGTGCTGCGTCGAACCCGAATGCTCCCGCCGAATCTTCATATCAGCGAGGCCGGCCAGCTTTTGAGGTTTGGCAACTGGCGCTTGGATACCGTAGGCCGGCGCCTGTTGGACAAAGAAGACACTGAAATCACCTTGAGTGGTGCCGAGTATCGTCTTCTCAGGGTCTTCGTCGATCATCCACAGCGTGTCCTGAACCGCGATCAGTTGCTCAACCTCACGCAGGGACGCGATGCCGAGCTCTTCGACAGGTCAATCGATCTTCTGGTGAGCCGTGTACGTCAACGGCTGGGCGACGATGCTCGTGAACCGACCTACATCAAGACGGTACGCGCCGAAGGTTATGTGTTAGCGGTCCCGGTCGAAATCTCGGAGCCGCGATCATGACATTTACTCTGAATGGGCTGTGGCCGCGGTCGTTACGGTCCCGGTTGTTTCTGATCCTGTTTGTGGGGCTCGCCATTGCCTATGGTCTGTCCTTCAGTATTCTGTTTGCCGAACGCTACATGTCCGCCAAGGCAATCATGCTCGGCACCCTGGAAAGCGATCTAGCGACCTCAATCGCTGTCATTGATCGCCTCCCCGCCGAAGAACGAGCCGACTGGGTTGATCGCCTAAGTCGCGGTAATTATCGACTTGTTCTAGGTCCCGGCCTACCGGGCGTTTCCGACATATCCCGCCGAGGTGCCGAAATTGCGGATCGCATTGAAGAGGCGGCCGGCCACAGGTTTCCTCTAAGAGTTGAATCCATCCCGGGAGATGGGAAAAGACTTCAAGCTCATCTAACTTTATCCGACGGCGCGCCGCTAACGATCGATGTAACGCCTCGTGGTGTGATGCCGCTGGCCGAATGGTTGCCTTATGTCTTTGCTGCGCAAATGGCGCTTCTGGTTCTGTGCACCTGGTTTGCGGTACGACAGGCAATCCAGCCTTTGAGCAAACTTGCTGCTGCAGCGGAGGCACTGGACCCCAGCAAGCAGGGATCACCTATGAGCGATAACGGCCCAACCGAAGTCGCCCACGCCGCCCGCGCTTTCAACGCCATGCGCGACCGGATTGCGCATTATCTGGAGGAACGGGTACAGATCCTCGCTGCAATCTCGCACGACCTGCAGACACCAATCACCCGTATGCGACTGCGCGCCGATATGGCTGACGATACGCCAGAAAAGGAAAAGCTCGTTAGCGACTTGCGTGAAATAGAACGGCTCGTACAGGATGGTATCGCCTATGCCCGTAGCTCACATGGCAACGGAGAGAAGACGTTCCGCATCGACTTGGTGTCCTTCATAGACAGTATCGCCTATGACTATCAGGACACAGGAAAGGCCGTGTCGGTGCTTGGTGTTGTGCAGGGTACAGCGATCACCAAGCCGCATGCGCTTCGCAGAATTCTGACAAACTTCATAGACAACGCTATCAAATTTGCAGGAAGTGCTGAAATCTCCGTCACACGGAGTGGCGAAGGCGATATCATCGTGACCGTGCTGGATCGCGGACCGGGTATCCCGGAGTATATGTTGAACGACGCGATGCAGCCATTCTTCCGGATTGAGACGTCGCGAAACCGCGACACAGGCGGAACTGGTCTTGGGCTTGCAATAGCTCATCAGCTTGCCGCAACCATGGGCGGCTCCGTGCGGCTTTACAATCGGCAGGGCGGCGGGCTCGCGGCTGAAGTGAGCTTTCGCTGATATCAGCCGCGATAGAGAAGGCACTCGTCCTACGCCTAGGTTTCGATACAGTTCCACGGTTTAAAAAATACACGGGATACGCTGATGCCGCAGAACAAAGATGTCAAACCGCGCCGCATAAGGGCGCCAGCATCAAGAGCCCAACATCATCACCATCGATTAAGTTCTCTACACCTGCAAGACGCACACGACCGAAGGTCGCGAGGGGCCTTGCAAGACGTGAAGATGGCTCGTTGAATATCAAGCTCTCTTCTTCAGGGAGCGGAAAGCCTGGCACCAATCCCAAGCAGTTTTTTGCGGCGTTGTTGCGGCAGCCATTTGATCTGTGCGAGTGAAGGCAGGCAACGCCAAAACGTGTCAGAGACAAAAGCCACTTATTGGATCTTTCGCCCAGTTGGACTCCGCCCTTTCTTTAAGCCAAGGCTGGCGAAACGGCATCCCAACTCCATCGCTTCAAGCGTAGAAAGTCGCTCGGCATCGGCCGGTTGTCTTCGCAGCCTTTCTAGTATCTCGATGAGCACGAAGACCGGCCCGGAGCACTGCATTTTGGCCCCGTCGTCCAACCTTTCGTATGTCTCGGCGATCTCGCGAAGCAGCATCTTCAAGGCCATTTGACGTTGCCTCCGAGAAAGATGTCTCCAAAGCGCTTCAATATCTGCTTCCCGATCAATCACAATCGGCACCTCGTAGACGCACAAGAAATCGCAGCCAGCTTCCAACTTATTCGGTCGCGAGATCTTACGAACTTTTCTCTGCATTGGTGATTAACGCATGTCTGCTAGGCAGCTTTCGTCCTCACGGCGGGTTTCCATCGGAGGCTGCGGCCAGTTGGGTGTTTTTGCTCAATATCTGTAATGCCGCTGCTGGCGCGTTACCTGCGGCACCTTCTCCCCCGACAGTCACCGTTGGTTGTGCGAACTGAATTCCGTTCGAGATGAATGCCTCTCGCAGGAGCAGATTTGCGCGTCGTCGAATGAAGGACTGCATTGGGGAAGGCTTCAAGGTCATGCCAAAGCTCAACACCATTCCGTAATCGCCAAACTCTTCCACTCCCTTCATTTTCAGTGGCTCGATGAAGATTGGCCCGAACTCGGGATCCTCCAGCATCCCAGCACCGATTTTCTTCGTCAGCTTCCGTGCCTTCTCAACATCGGTATCGAAGCCGACGGAAATGCGGAATTTCACCACGCCCCAATCCCGACTCATGTTCTCCACCGCACCAAGCTCACCGAATGGAACTGTGAAAATAGGCCCGCGATGATGCCGGAGACGAACAGATCGGAGGCTGAAACCTTCCACGGTGCCTTTATAATTCTTCGCCTGGATGTACTCCCCAACCCTGAACGCATCGTCGAGCATGTAGAAGACACCGCTGATAACGTCCTTTACCAAGGTCTGCGATCCGAAACCGATCGCGACCCCGAAGACTCCAGCTCCTGCGATCAGCGGGCCGATCTCCACTCCGATTTCCGCAAGCACTAGAAGCGCGGTTATTGTCAGGCCGACGGCAGCCAATGCATTACGCAGGATGGGCAGCAAGGTGCGCAGGCGACCGCGGCGCGCTGTTTCCTGAGGCGGCAGACTTGTTTCGTCACATGTTACAAGTTTTCCGTCGATCCAGCATTTCGCCATGTGCCACAGAAGATCGGCCACAAGCACGACGATGATGCTCTTCAGCAGGCCATAAAAGAGTGCCGAAAGCGCAGGATCTCGCCGGGCAAGCCCTTCCGGGTTCATCTTCCACACAACGATAAGCCAGGCGAGCGCAAGAACGATAGTCGCTGCACGCGCACCGCGCGTGAGGAGTACACTACGCATTCCCGTGGCATGCGGCACCAAACGCAGTGCCGCCTTTCCCACAGCCTGAAGCGTGCCAGGCAGGACCAACACGTAAACACCAATCCAGAAAAGCCCTTTGAAGCCCAAGCACCAAAGCGCCCACACGAAGACGATGGCAAGCATCAACGTAAACCTGCGTCGCAGACTGCGCGTCCGCACCGACCAGACGGCTTCGAGCAGCACGCCCAGAAGGATGATCGAGCTGAGGTAGGACAGGGCATCAACGACATCCTGATCGACGCCGATCAGGGGACCGGCGACCGAATTAGCGAACGCCAGAATCACTATTCCGGCAAGGAGACGTCCTCGCATCAGGCCCTCTCGTGGACTTGCCGACGCAACCAGTGCGGAAACTAACCGAAAGCCGACGAAGGCGATCAGGTAGACGAGCAGAACCATGCGGACCAGCGGCGGCCAGTTTACGGCGAAGAATATAACGGCCATGGGGACGGCAAAAACGAAGACAGAAAGCAAGCCATAAACGGTACTGTCGGTATCTGGCCGTATCAGGATATAAAGCTGCTCGACTATCATTCCTACAAGGATAAGCCCCGCAAATATCAGGAAGACAGGCGCGTATCCATTGGACACGGCATCCGCCCGGACTCGTTCAACAGCCTCAAGGACCTCGGTTGGAATTCTGGGAACTCCGGCAACAATCGTGTCCATTCGGGTTCTAATAGCAGCCTCCCACGCCGAGATAGAAGCTCCGGGAGATGCCGCTGGAACTGGCGCGCTTTTATCGTTCGCCTGCTTGATCCATGATCGGACTTCGGGATCCTGAAGCAGCGTAGTAAGCGCTTCGATCTTCTCGCGCAGAGGGGGGGCCGACTGCGAATAGGCGGGCGCGACGGCTAAAAGCAGGTACAGCGATAGCCCCAGCCACTTCATTATCCGTATTTCCTGGACAGGTACTCAGAAAAGTTATGGCCGATGATATCGAGGAACTAGGCTGCGTATACGTAGAATACCGTAATCTACCGAAGCGCCGAGCGAAAAGACACACCGTCCGTTACAGCCTCGTGGAAACGTAGATATTTACGGTTGATCGATCCTCGGAGCCACATTGTCTTCTGAAAACCACAGTGCTCCCGAAACCTTGAACAGGAATGCTGTCGTCCAACCGAAAAGAAGAATGCCGTTGACGCCCTCGATTGCACTCGCAATCCTCCAGCTGCCGGAGAGCGTAACGTCGCCGTAGCCGATCGTCGCGAACGTAACGGCAGAGAAATAGACTGACTCTTCCATGCTTCCGAGCGCACCCAAAGCCCTGTAGGGAGCGCCCAGATCACGATTTCAAAAAAATGGGCAAGGACAAAACCTATGACAAACACGTAGCTCAGGCTGAGCCTGGCTATGCTAGATAGGTTTTGTGCATTTCGGACTGCGCCAATACATAGGCTGTAAAGGCACGTAACGACTAGCCCGTGAATGACTATAGTAAAGAAAAGTATGCCAGCAGAAAGCAGGATTACGGTGAACATGAAATGCCCCTTTTCTGGCAGGACGATACGGGGGGAGGGCCAGATCTAGACCACGCTGAGACGAACGTGATCCTCATCCCCTTCTCCTTACTCAGTCACCAGCGGGATGCCCTGGTCTGAAGAAACCATATCGGCGCCACGCTGAAAGTGGCGAACCCCGTCATCCACCCGCTTGAACATGCGGCTTTCCCCGAGATGTTCAGCAAAGCCCGAAGCGCGGACGTAGTCGAGTACATCGGGGTTGAGGCTGGCGAGCCACAACGTCACGCCCTGCGCCGAGAGGTTTTGATCGCTTGCGATCATCGTCTGCATTGCGGAATATTCGATGTCGAACACTCTGCTCAGATCCAGCAACAGAACCTTCGGCTTTCTTCGCAGCACGAGGTCGCGGACCCGATCGGCCACCTGCTGTACATTGGCAAAGAAGAGCCGCCCTTCCGGTCGCAGGATTAAAAGCCCATCCAGGATATTCTCCTCATCGTCTTTTTCCGAGACTGGCCGCAAGGCCCTATCCCCGCGAGCACGGCCGATCACATGTATCCGTGGGTTGGCGGACTGGCTGGAAAGGCCAAGCAGAGAAACAATTATCGCGACAACGATACCCTGAAGCGTGCCAAAGAAGAGCACTCCCACCAATGCAGCCAAGGCCCAGCGAAACTCCATCCGACGAACCCGAAGTATCTCCTTGAACTCGGTAGGCCGGATCAGACCGAGTGAATAGACGATGACGATTGCCGAAAGCACTGCTTGGGGCAAAAGCCCCAGCAAGGGGGCGAGCACCAACATCGTCGCAACGGAGACGGCGGCCGCGACCAGTGAGGCACGCTGGGTCTGCCCTCCGACGGCACGTACGACTGCGGTCTGCGATGTCCCGCCTCCGGCCGGCATCGCACCGAAAAATGCTCCCCCGAGATTGGACGCACCGATGGCGAACAACTCGCGATTGGGGCGAATTGGAGGATCCGAAGAAATTGCAAACGCGCGTCCTGCAGCTGCGGTCTCGGTGAAACTCATCAGCGCCACGCCGATTGCCCCAGGTAATAGCATCATGATCAGATCAGGATCCGGCACAGTCACCGTTGGCAGCGCCCGTGGTATCTCACCGATGATGGCGACGCCTCTGTCGCTCAAACCTAACATCCATGAGGCGGCAATCGCGCCCCCCACGACAGCAAGCGGCGCCGGAGAGTGAGGACGGAGCCACTCCATCGCTAACAACAGGAAAAGCGCGATCAATCCGACTATTGCGGTAATCACAGAGGCTTGGGCAAGCTGTTCGAGGAACGCCAATAAGTCTCTGAAAAAGCCCGTCTTGGTAATGTGAAGCCCGAAAAGCTTCGGCAGTTGATCCAGGATAATCACCAACCCTATGCCGGCCTTGAAACCCGTCAGCACCGGCACCGATATGAAATTTGCGACGAAGCCCAAGCGCAAACCGGACGCCACAAGCAGCAACACGCCCGTCAAAGCCGTAAAGGTTGCGGTGGCCGCGATCAACTTGTTTGGGTCTCCATCGGGTACGACGCTTTGCAGTTCCGCTGCGGTCAGGATTGCGATGGTTGTCGTCGAACTGACGCTCAGCACCCGTGACGAACCGAGAAAAGCATAGATGATCATCGGCACGAATGCCGTGTACAGGCCGACGATCACCGGCAATCCGGCAACCGTGGCGTAGGCCATTGCCTTCGGCAGGACGACAGCCGCCGCCGTCAAACCAGCGAGGACATCTCGCCTGATGGTTCCAGAAGACACATCGGCAGTGTTGCCAGAAGATGATGACCCGATCATCGTTACCGTTCCTTACGATCACCGCGAAAATTGCCTGTTACCTGCCAGATCAGATATTCACGCACGAGATAGCTGGGCATCGGCGATCCCTAACCTGCGACCACATTGACGATTACGCTTCCCCAAGTCGTAAGAAGGATCTGGCCGGGCGGCACTGCCGGCGTATCTCTCTAATAAGGGATCGTCGGTCCAGACCATTGAAACCAGCCCTGTCTGCTCCCGGAACGCGCCGGGCTGCACTATCCGACGCCGACGGTCCGGCACCATTCTCAATGCGATCGCTTATCGTCCTTGCTCTTTCGTGGTCGCTCAGACACCGCTATCGCGTCTGAGCGGATAAGCTTCAGCCCTCTGGCCTTTTCGAAACCGTGGATTTCCTTCACGTCCAGCTTGCGCATAAAATCGATGGTCTCCTGCGTCAGGACCTGGCCTGGGACCATGATTGGAAAGCCTGGAGGATAAGGAATCACGAAATTGGCCGAGATCATTTCCGGCCCATCTTTGAGACGCTTGTCGCATTCGGCACCGAACAGAGGCACATATTCGCACACCGACGCGTCATAGGCTTTAAAGAACGCCGTCCGGATATCGCCCTCCGGCGTGTCGCGGCCTGCATCGCGACGAAACGCGTCGTGGAAGTGGCTGAAGTTGGGCAGGTCCGGCACATCCGTCATCAGTGATTTCACACGCGCAGCAAAAGCCGTACGCTCCCCTTCTCCACCATCGGAGAGACGCTCCTCGATCGACTGGCATATTTCGACTAACACTCTGATCAGATGCGCGACATCGCTGCGGGTATTGTTGATGTTGGATTGCAGCAGAACGCTGTTGCGAGACGTCTTGTTGAGCTGGATGCCGTATTTTTCCGCCAAAAGGCTCTTGAATTGCGTCCCGTCGAAGCCGGCCGTGCCGCAGACAAGCGTAATGCGCGTCGGGTCGAGATAGAACTCGTCTTCATGCATTGCCTTGACCGCATCCGCCCATGTGGTGCCGTCGCGGATATATCCCTCAAATCCCGACTGACGATAGGATTTGGGGATCATCTCGCCGGCATCGAGCACCTTGAAATATTTCGAGATCAGCTTGTGCTCGTTCACGCCGCGCCGGATCTTGAGTGCAATCTCGATGGCGTTCATAACGAGGCCATAACCTTCCAGTTCCATTTGCCGGCGCGCGACGTCAAGGCTTGCGATCAGTTGCTGGTTGGGACTCGTCGAGGCATGGGTAAACACGGCTTCGCGGAATTGCGCGGCTACGGTATGGAAGTCGACATCCTTGACGAGAAGCATAGAACCCTGCCGGATGGCGGACATCGATTTATGGGTGGAATTCGTCTGATAGACACGAAGCCGGACAAGACGTGGATCGGGAATGAGGCGCGCCGCAAGCAAGACATCATCGCCCGGATTTGCGCCAATTTGCGCTTTCTGCGCCTCGAATGCTTTGACGGACGCCGGATTACGCAGCCAGTCTCCGATTTCCGCTGCGGCACCCATCGCGGTTCGTTGGCGCAGGAAGGGCGAAAAACGGGCAAAGCCCGACCAGGCTTCGTCCCAAAGAAAAATCAGATCCGGCTTGATCGCGAGGCATTCCTCCATCACGCGACGAACGTTGTACATATGGCCGTCGAACGTGCAGTTGGTCAGATCCAGCAGCTTGAGCCGGTCGAGCCGGCCTTCGGCCTTCAGCGTGAGCAGTGCACGTTTGATCGTCGTCAGCGGCACTGCGCCGTACATGGAATATGCCGTCATCGGAAAGGCTTCGACATAGTAGGGCTGTGCGCCTGACAGAACCATGCCGTAATGGTGCGACTTGTGGCAGTTGCGGTCGACGACAGCGATGTCGCCCGGTGCCAGAAGCGCCTGCACCGCCATTTTGTTGGAAGTGGACGTGCCGTTGGTGACGAAAAAGACGCGGTCGGCGCCGAACGCCCTTGCCGCCATTTCCTGCGAGCGTTTGATATTCCCCGTGGGCTCCAGAAGGCTGTCGAGCCCGCCGGTCGTCGCACTGCTCTCGGCCAAAAACAGGTTCAGACCGTAGAACTCACCGAAATCCCGGATCCAATCTGACTTGAAAACCGACTTTCCTCGGGCGATCGGCAATGCGTGAAACGTGCCGATCGGCCGCCGGGCATATTTCTTCAGATTGTCGAAGAACGGCGTCTCGTAACGAGCATAAACGCCTTCCAGTACGGCAAGGTGCAATTCGAGCATTTCTTCGACCGCATAGAAGACCCGTCGCACGCCCTTCGCATTCGCATCGCCGGCAATCTTCTCCACATCACGATCGGAAAGCAGGTAGACGTCGAGTTCCGGGCGAAGCCTGTGCAGAGTACGGGAAAGGCGCAAGGCGGAGACGTCGGCACTTTCAACTTCGCCGAGCGGATCGAGGACGGAACGCAGCACCGGCGCATCGTGACGCGAGCGATAGGGGAATCCTTCCGCGAGAACGACGGCGACGATGTTGGGGTTGAGGATGGTGGCGCAGATGGCATCCTCGAAGGAACCGACCATCACCGGCTCGTAGACAAAAGCATCCTCGCGACGCCGCAGCCGGCGTATTTCCCGTGCGAAGGCTGGCCATCTGGCCGCCGGCTGGCTGTTCACAAACAAAACCTCGAAATAGGGACGTCGTTCATTGGCTTCATTCGCCGAAGGCGGCAGGACATCGGGAACCTCCGAAGATGACATTTCGTCGTGGACGTCCCATTCGGCAGGCCTGCAGCGATAGGCGTCGGTCAGTAACCCGTTGGATATGCGCCGGGCCAATCGTGCTGCGCCACCGGAATCATTTGCGGCAATGCTTTCCCGCAATGCCGCGAGAAGCTGGGGCCCCGGATAGGCGTGATATTCCTCCACTGCCTCGAGGGTGTTTAAAACGGCTTCAAGGTTCGACCTGTCACCTTGCTGTTTTGTCCAGCCATCGGCCATCGCCGTCAGTTCGCGCCATTTGTCCGCACGCGCAGAATGGAGGAGAAGGAACTGATCGACCTGTACGCTTCGATTTGACATATCATGCTCCCGATGTTTCCCGTTGATAGACAGCGGCACCGGTCGGGCTTCGTGGCGCGTTCCGTCGCCGGTGATTGAAGAGACTGCGGATGCAAAGGCCTGAGCATCACCAAAAGTAACGGGATTGGCCATGTTTGGCCGGCGGTCCGTTTCATGACATAAGCAGGACGAGGACCATGCCCCAGATGGTCAGAAACGTGTTTCCGACGGCATATGTCACGGTATAGCCCAAACCCGGAATTTGGCTTTTTGCTCGATCGTTGATCATCCCAAGGGAGGCCGTCGTGGTGCGCGCTCCGGAGCAGCATCCCAAGAGAATCGCAGGATGAAAGCGGAAAACGTATTTGCCGACATACATCGCTAGGATCAGCGGCACCGTCGTCACAATCACACCCCAGAGGAACAGGCTGAACCCGAGCTGCTGCAGACCGGCGACAAAACCCGGTCCCGACGAAATGCCGACCACGGCGATGAAAACGTTGAGACCAACGGAATTCATGAACCAGACAGTAGGTGAGGGTATGCGCCCGAATGTCGGGCGGACCGAACGAAGCCATCCGAAGAAAAGCCCCGAAATCAGTGCTCCGCCTGATGTTGAAAGCGTCAAGGGTACGCTGCCCACCTTGTAGGTCACCGCCCCAATCAACGCGCCGATCGTGATTGCTGCGCCGATGAAGGCCACGTCGGCAATGTCCGTCTGCGCATCCGGCCGGCCCAGTGCCTTCGTTGCCGCGGCGACATCCTGCGTGCGCCCGACAATAGTCAGGATATCGCCCCGCTGGACCTGTGTATTCGGCAGGATAGGTATTTCTGTTGCGGTCGCACCGCGAACGATCTTGCGCAAAAAGACGCCGCGGGCGAGCGGCATGGACGCCAGCTCGGCAAGCGTCTTGCCATCCACCGCCTTGTTGGTGACGAAAACATCGACACCGCCAGCCGGGACTGCGAGTAACTCCTGGTCATTTATCTCCTCAGCCACACTGCCGATAAGATCGACGAGGATTTCCCGTCGCCCTGCCACAGCGAGAATATCGCCGGCGGCGATTACAGTATCCACGGTTGCGTCCTGTACCTTTCCGTCACGCCTGATGCGCTCGATGAATACGCGTTCGGGCGGTAGCAGGCGTTCTGCCTCGAGCACGGTCAGGCCTGCGGCTCGCCCCCCATCCTTCACCCGATAGGCGCGTAGCTCGTAATGATGCCACGCAGTCCCGACACCACCCAGAGCCTTCCTGCCGCCATGCTCGAGCTCATAACGCTTGCATTCCGCTTCCAGGTCTATGCCCAGCAGGAATGGCCCAAGCAGGGCAAGGACTATGGCTGAACCCACCGTCCCGAAGATATAGGTGACGGCATAGGCGACAGGCATCGCATCCAGCATGGCCTTGCTCTGTTCAGGTGGAAGACCAAGACGGTTAATGGCGTCCGTCGCCAACCCCATCGAAGCCGAGATCGTCTGGGAACCAGCATAGAGCCCGGCAGCCGAGCCGATATCATATCCGGCGATGAGCGCGCCGAAATATGCCGCCCCCAGGCAGAAGAGGCAGACCACCGCAGCAAAGAGCGCCTGCGGGATTCCGTCCTTCGCGATCCCTCTAACGAACTGCGGACCAACCCCATATCCGATCGCGAAAAGAAACATAAGGAAGAATGTCGATTTTAATGGCGGGGAAATGGTGATTCCGAGCTGACCGATCAGAACAGCTGCAATCAGCGTTGCCGTGACGGCACCCAGCCCCAGCCCCTTATAGGTGAACGAGCCGAAGTAATAACCGAGGCCTAGCGACAGAAAGATCGCAATTTCAGGATAGGTGCGGAGCGTGCTTACGAACCAGTCAACCATCGGTCCCTCTCTCGGTTGATCGCTGGGGCATGGAAGGTCGTTTCCCTCCGAATGCACCCGAACGGTTCTCGTTTGCTCCAAACCACGTGTGGGTGAAGCGTCGAGTTGAGGGTCGCTCACCAGAGAGTGTTCGCGAAGTAGAATACGGTAATATACCGCGGCGGCTGACGCTGATTATCGGAGCCGCCGCGCGGGCTGGAGGACCTCTTCGCGAAGTGTGCGGGGCGCTAAGGCCGTAACGGTCGCAACAGGATGACGTTGGCTCGCGACAGGGCCTGTTCGATTTCTTTGGCAAGACTGTCGATAAGCTCTTCGTATTCGAGCTGCCTTGCATCTCTGATATCGAAGGGTAGATGCCGACATTCGTTCAGAGCGGTTTTGACGTCTGCGAGATCCTCGCAAAGGGCCCTGAAATCCTCATCGAACTGGAACAGATTGTCTATCTGTCTTCGCAAAGCGGGAAAACGCTCGAGAGCGGCGACAAGTCCGCGTGAATGTGATGCTTTATCTGAGCCGGATTCCATCAGGCCCCCACGAAGGCTTCGATTGCGACAGATTGATCATCGTAGCGCGGTTCGGGAAAGCGTGGCGTATTATACTCGAAATTACCGAGCTTTTGACGGCACACATCGCCTCGCCAACTTATCCATCCAAGCGATAGCGGGTCATAACATCGTTGAGTTGGCGACCGTTGGCTTGCCGCAGCATGCCGTAACACAGAGACTACGGGATATTACGAGCCACGCGAGACAGGCCGCACTAGACTAACCGAAGGCTCGCAACCGGCGCGACAGCATACCGGCATACTTGGCCGTGTTGCTCATTTCTTCCTGAGGCCCGGGCTCTCAATACCGTCAGTGGTTTCGCCGTCTGCGATGCGTTTTTTCCGATCACGGCCTGGCCCATGGCTCGGCATTTTTAGGGCAGTACAGGAGGCTAGGATGAACCAGTTGCACAATGCGGGTCACGAGATTGCAAAAAAGCAAAAGAAGTCGTGGAACTATGACAAGGAACTGAAACGGCTCCAGGTGGAACTTGCTCATCTTCAAGCGTGGGTCAAAGATTCCGGCATGCGGGTGGTCATCATCTTCGAAGGTCGCGATGCAGCAGGCAAGGGTGGCGTCATCAAACGTATTCTGGAGAAAGTCAGCCCTAGAGTGTTTCGTGTTATCGCGCTTCCGGCTCCCACGGAACGCGAAAAATCGCAAATCTATATGCAACGGTACATCGCACACCTTCCGGCTGCCGGCGAGATCGTGATCTTCGACCGCAGTTGGTACAATCGGCCAGGCGTTGATCGGATCATGGGATTTTGCAGTGAGAAGAAGGCACGCCGCTTTCTTGAGCTTGCGCCGCGCTTCGAGGCGGCGATTGTCGAAAGCGGCGTCCTGCTCCTGAAGTACTTTCTTATCGTCAGCGAAGAAGAGCAAGAACGTCGCTTCAAGAAGCGTATCGAAGATCCGTTGCGGCAGTGGAAACTAAGCCCAATGGATATCGAATCCTATCGGCGCTGGTGGGACTACACCCAGGCCTATGATGAGATGTTGCGCATGACGGACACCGAGCATGCGCCTTGGTGGATTGTACCCTCGGATGACAAAAAGCGCGCGCGCGTAAATTGCATCACTCATATTCTCTCATCCATTCCCTATGAACGATTAGCGTTCAAGGTCCCTGATCTCGGCAAACGCCAGAAGCGGCCAAACGACTATGTCGAAGATCAGAGCCCTCGACACGTAGTCCCTGACATCAGTCGATCCGCCCAGCAGTGATTGATCCCATTCGTCAGCCAGTGAGCTCGGATCATGAACACCGCTACCCCAGCCGATAAGCAGGAGCCACGCCCTCTCGCGGCAAGCCATATCTCGATCGAAGCGCGCGTTGGCGACCTTGTCCGGATCGGGATCATTGCGGCCTTCACCTATTGGTCGGCGCAGCTGGTGGCGCCCTTCGCCCTGATCATCATATGGGCCGCGATCATGACGGTCGCACTCCATCCGTTGTTCGATTTTCTGACAAGGCTCCTCGGCGGTCGAAAACTTTTAGCGGCGTTCACTCTTGTCGCCACCTGCCTTCTCGTGATCATCAGTCCTCTTGCTCTCGCAGCCGCGAACTTTGTCGACACTCTACAAAAAGTCTTTGCGGATAATGTCGGCGTCAGTCTACCCGAAGCGCCGGAGCGGTTGAACGAAATTCCGATCGTCGGGGCTACACTTTACTCTGCATGGAATGAGGCCACCACCAACGTGGCCGCCGCAATCATGTCATTCAAGCAGCCGTTGCGTGAGGCCGGCGGTATTATTTTCAACAAGGTTCTGTCCATTGGCGGCGGCATCCTCAGCTTTATCGTGTCGATAATCTTGTGCGGCGTCTTTCTAACCATGGCGCCGCGCCTCGCCTCTGGCATTCAGATCGTGGCAAACCGTGTCGCCGGCGATAGAGGTGTGGGCTTCGCGAAATTGGCAGGTACGACGGTAAGGAACGTCTCGCGTGGAGTGATTGGCGTCGCGCTGCTCCAAGCTATTTTATGTGGGCTGATCTTCATGGCCTTCGGAGTGCCTGCGCGAGGGGCTCTAACCTACGGCGTCTTCATTCTGTGTCTTATACAAATTGGGCCAGGCCTCATCCTCTTGCCGCTCCTTGGTTGGATTTGGATTTCATGGCCTCTGGATGTCTCCGCCCTGTTCACTGCAATTACCGTTCCAGTGATGCTCGTAGATAATATTTTGAAACCGATACTTATTTCCCGGGGACTTTCGACACCCATGCCCGTCATTCTGGTCGGAGTTATTGGCGGGACGATCTCCCACGGACTGGTGGGGCTTTTCATCGGTCCGATCGTTTTGGGTGTATTTTATGAACTACTCGTCGCCTGGGTATGGCCGCAGCCGCCCATTGCACAGTCATCTACGTCTTTCGGAAACCCACCCGAGGAGATCGGGCGCGGGAAATTGCCCGACAGCTAAAATCAACGCTCATCTGAGGCTCAGCTTCTTTCTGAATAATAGCGCGAGACCTCGTGCTCGATTTCGCGGCATAGGTCCTCATATTCGCGAACTCGGCTCACGTCGATCGGCCGCTCAAGTCGCAGGCGATCCAGCGTAGATGTTGCAAGGTCGTAGGATTCGAAAAGATCGTCAATCGTATCGCTGACGTGACTGCGAAGCTGATGCCGCAGAGCAGGCAACTTCAACATGAGTTTGTTACGCCCGCTGCGGGCATTGGAAGACTGCATCCCGATTGCCTCGGTTCTATCCCCCGACAATCCGAGAGGGCAACAGATAGTTCCGGTGTCACAATCGTGAGCCTAAGAAGGTCTCAGCAACAGCTATAATAAAGACAACGCACGAAGCACGATAGCGGTGTCTTCGATCCCGGAAGTTATCTGTTGCGGCCCGACAGCGCCTGGTCTCGCGTTGTCCCTCTTGTTTAATTCTTTCGGGGCCGCCAAACAGCGGCTAGTCCATCGTTATGTCCCAATCGTCACCCGGATTGAACATCCGGATTTGCGATGCACGCTCTTGCGTTTCTTCTCCCAAATCCTTCTCGTAGACGACCCCCGAGTAATTGACGATGAAAGTCTGGACACCCGTGACCCCGTAGTTAACTGGCCAGGCAATTAGGGCGAAACCGTTCGTCATGTTGCCATTCACGATATAGCTGTACTCCCCGCCAAGCACATTCGGCCCCTGCGCCGTCAGAATGCGGTATCGGTAGCCATAGTACCCTTCACCCTGTTTGGCTTTGCTGAAGGCCGCAGATTCGAGCATCGGCCCTGCAGGACTTTCTTCTTCATCGTCGCCGGCTTGCCAATACAGTCCATCACGTTCGCCGGGTGAGCTGATCAAGCGTTGAGCAAACTCGAGAATCCGATCCCCGTCTTCGTCTATCCTGGCATATTCGTATTGGGCATCGACATAGTCGCGCATGGTATCGATCGTGATGAGTTCATTCTCGCCGATCCGTCGATTGACTATCTCTTCCAGCCCTATCTCCGTGTCAAACGACCATTGCCCGTTGGCCTGCCTGGCGAGAGGAAAGGGTAAGGGCCACAGGATCTCTCCGACGGCAACAACCTTAAAACCTCTCACGTCCTGAAGACGCAACTGTCTCGCCGCCCCCTCGCGGATCAGATCCAGGCTCATCATGGCCTCGCTGCTGTCGCGTAGCTTGGTGGCATTGAGCCCAAGCAGCTTTGCCAAGCCGTCGACATCCTGCGCCTTCAACACCTTGCCGAATTCGTCCATCGCGGCAGACGGCTCGGCGAAGGACGGCGGCATCTCGCCTTTGAACTCCTGGAGGTTTGTCTGCTTCTCGGCCGCGGACGGAGCAGCGATAGCCACTGCAGCGGCCACGACAGTCAGGCCAGCCAATAATCTAATCTTCTGCCTCATGATCTGTCTCCAAAGACCGGAAGGAATGTTATCTGCGGCCGCCGCCGCGACCACCGCGACCGCCACCATGATGCATGGGGCGGCCGCCACCGCGGGGTGTCGCGCGGGGTGCGCCACGCTGCCCGCCGCCCATGCTGTGCCCTCCACGCTGGGAGGCAACGGTTTCCCGTCGTCCCGATTGGACATTGCCGAGCGCATTCGGTTGGCGCGCACGATTGTCCGGCCGTGCGGCCATTTTCGGCTTATTTGCTTGCTTGACTTTCGGCGCGGACTGAGGGCTGCGGCGTTGTTCTGCGGCCGGCCGATTGGCCGCCGGATTGCTGCGGCTTGCTGCGGGCCGATTTTCGGCACCTCTGTTGGTCGCCGGTCTAGCCCCCTGTTTCAGACCCTCAGCCGTCTTCCGGCGAACGTCGTCGGGACGAGACAGGTTTTGTCTGTTTGCAATCCCGTCCGTAGCCTTGCGATCACGGGCCTGATTCTTCAGCGAATTACGATTGTCCGAAACCAGACCGGATTTTATCGAGGAACGATCGAGATTTGCAAACTGATCCTTGCCGATATTCAGCTTGCTGCGATCTACCTTGCTCCAGTCGACGTCGTTCCATTTCAGTTTGCCGTTGAAATTTCGGTCGTTGAAGCAATTGTTACAGTCGACATCAACATCGCCGTTCCATCTTCCGCCCCAGACGCCCCAGTCGTCCCAATTGACCACAGCCGCCCAAGCGATCCCTGTTACGGCGCCGGCAAAGAATGCTGCGCCGGGATAGTAGTAGTTGTCGTAGTAATTATCGGAATAATAAACCGGCTGAGCTGCATAGCCCGGCTCATAGAGCATTTGCGGCGGATATTGCGGGATATAGATCTTTTCCGGATCAGTGGGACGAATGATCACGTTTTCATTCTCCACGACGACGGTGATCTTTTCATCCGTCTTGATCAGGTCCTTAGCCATAGCTTCGTCTCGAAGCTGCTGTATGGCCACAAGTACGTCCTTTTGCTGATACGTCAGCGCATTCCCGAGCGCCTGTGTCCAGGTAAGATCATTACTCATCATCTTGACGACGTCAGGGTAGTTGAGAAGTGAGATCACGCTTCCATCCCACTCTTCTTTTGGCTTCGAATCCTTGTTATTTTGCTTGGTCTGCAAGAACCGATCAGCTTCAACAATCTGCAACGGCATGAGTGACGCTGCGGAAATCGCGGCGACGAGCTCGTCCGGATAGAGCGCTATCCGCGCCACCAGGATTTCGAGTTCGTCCTCCGACAACAAAGGGTTTTGCGTGGGAGCCTGCCCCGACGTCGCTGACGGGTTGGGCTTGGGCACAGGTGCCTGGGAAAACGCAGGTGGACCGGGATATGACGAGATGAGTGCCAGCGCTGACAACCCGGCGACCAACGTGAAGCGTTTCGATTTCATCACCCGTCAACCTCGCCCTGTTAAATAAAAGATTTTGCAGGGCTGAAGAGGTCGCATTCGCGGCACAATGGATCGGATACGGAGGATCTGGCAGATCTCTGTGTCTCGACGCAGCTCAGTAAAAATGGACGTTGCTGCAGCCCAAGTGACATATAAACCCGCAAATCAGCACATGGGCGTAGTTTACGCGATCCTACTTTTCGCCTTCAACGTACCCGGCAGGAGAGGAAATAGCTGAAACGGCAAAGATAGCCTCAGGCGTTCAAGTGCACCTGTTGAGGTTTTATCGTCCTCGCAATGTGTTTCGGCCATCAGCAACGAAACCGACAGCGATCCACTAGTCGGGTGGCTGTCTCATCACCCATCTACAAACGCGACAAAACGCCGGAAAACCAGAAGCTATCCGCCGTAAATTACACGATGTTACAAGCAAGAGACCCCGCTTGGCGCGTATCGTCAGCGCGAAGTCCAAGGCCGCTTGTGCTAACGCCTACGCGCATGAATTCTTGCAGTTCGCCGCCACGATAGCGGCAGATCCAAGCACCTTCGGCAGTTCCGGTTTGACTGGTAGCTCAATTCTGCAAAAGGAAATCGCGATGGCGCAAGACATTCATCCGGCAGCGATCGATCACTTACCACCGTTTATTACTGAGCCAGGTCAGACTGATTATCTCTTCGTCGCCGTTGTGATCTTCCTAGTCGTCGCCATTCTGGTCATCGGCAACCTGTATTTCCAGCTTCACGCCGTGCCTGAGCGGCTGGCGCATCGCACCAGCAAGGTGCAAATGGAAGTTGTGGCGGTTCTCGCTCTGATTTCGCTTTTCACGCACAATCATCTTTTCTGGATCGCAGGCTTACTGCTTGCCTTCGTTCAGATCCCTGATTTTTCCACACCGCTCTACTCGATCGCAGAATCGCTGGGAAAGCTTTCTGGTCGCAATGTTCGCATGGAACTTGATGAAAAAAACGAGGAGGAAATTGCGCCACTTCAGGACGACGTCAATTTGAAAAATACATATGGTGGAGAGGGAGTTTGACAATGCTGGAACTGATGCTTTGCTCCCTCCTGACAATTTTCCCGGACTACCTTTACCGGCGCTTTGCGCAGAATAAGCGGATCGGTCGCGAGATTACGCTCTATACCATGTGGTATGAGCTTCGATGGGGTATCTCGGCTTGTCTGTTACTTACAATCTCTCTCATCACGCTGATCTTCTATTTCCACCCTTCGACCAAAAGTGTTACCGCGGTCTTTCGCACGGTGACCATTTTGCCAGAAACCGTCGGCCGTGTTGACGAAGTCTATGTCGGGATCAACGAAAAGGTTGCCGCTGGAGCGCCCCTCTTCCGTTTGGATGATGCACAACAGAAAGCCGCCGTCGAAACTGCTCGGCGGCAGGTAGCAGAGATCGATGCTCAGGCCCAGGTGGCGCAAACCGAATTGGCGACGGCAGATTCACAGATACAGGAGGCACAAGGCTCCTTGCAGGTCGCTGTCGACGAGTACGAAATGAAAGCCCAGTTGCTGACCAAGGATGCTGTTGCTCGGCGGGAAGTTCAGCGGCTTGCAAATACCATTGACGCCCGAAAGGGAACTCTCGGAGCCGCGATGGCGAAAAAGCAAACTCTCATCACGCAGATCAATGTCCTTTTGCCGGCGCAAAGGCAAAGCGCCGAAGCGGCTCTCGCTCAGGCACAGGTGGATCTGGATAAGACACTCGTCCACGCCGGCGTCACGGGAACCGTACAGCAGTTTACCTTACGCGTCGGCGACGTGGTCAACACGATGCTGCGTCCGGCAGGCATCCTCGTGCCGGCCGAAGCGGGGCGGGGTAATCTTGTTGCGGGGTTCGGGCAAATCGAAGCACAAGTCATGAAGAAGGGTATGATCGCCGAGGCAACGTGCATCGGCAAGCCTTTCACCATTATCCCTCTCGTAGTGACCGAGGTCCAGGATGTGATCGCCGCCGGACAGTTACGCCCAACCGACCAACTTCTTGACGTCCAGCAACTGAGCAAGCCCGGAACACTGACGGTTTTCCTTCAGCCTCTTTACGAAGGCGGCCTGGACAATGTTCCACCCGGCAGCAGTTGCATCGCAAATGCCTACACCAATAATCACGATGCTCTGGCAGACAAGAATATCGGCGTGGCACAATGGTTCTTCCTCCATGCAATTGATGCGGTCGGTCTTGTGCATGCGATGATCCTGCGGATGCAGGCTCTTTTCCTGCCGGTGCAAACATTGGTTTTGACAGGCCATTGAACTGCGATCGATCGGCATAGCTTCCCCCGCGCTCACCAACGACAGTGAACGCGGACAGCTTGCAACTGAACATCTTTGTTTAACCATGTGGCAGACATGTTGAGATTTAAGATCGTTCTGCCGAGCTCCCAAATCACGACCCGAGAGGTGGAGATTTAACTGACATATTGTCAGTTACTTTACGTTGTGCTTATGTAATGGCGTCGCAGTCAGAACGCTGTACTTTCAAAGTACGAGGGGGAGCGATGAAAAATGCAAGATCAAGTGAGAATCTTGAGCCCTGCGCGGACGAAATAAACACACAGCTTGAAAGAATACTTGCGTGTGAACGCGTAAATCTTCCCGAACGTGCGCGGAAGTTTCTTCGCTTCGTTGTCTCGGAAACGCTGGCGGGACGCTCAATATATCTCAAGGCCTATACGATCGCGGACGTCGTTTTCGGAAGGCGAAATTTCGACGCTCAAAGCGATCCTGCAGTTCGGATAGAAGCTGGCCGCATTCGGCGCGAACTGGAGCGCTACTACCTCATGGCGGGACCGGGAGAGCCGGTCATCATCACCATCCCGAAGGGCGGATATGTTCCGACGTTCGAAAGAGGGACGAATTTTATAGGGGATAACCCGGATGATCCGTCTGTGGCTACGCTGAGCAGTGTGGCTCTTGCGGCCACCCAACCCCCGGTGGATCAGCCGTCGCCAGATAACCGATTGATAAGGAGCCGTCTCGTCATCCCGGGATTGACCGCAGCGGCGGTTTTGGCCGGGCTCGTTTTCCTTCTCGCTGATTTGCGTGAGCCGCCAGCGACTAATGGTGACGGCCGCGCAACTATTGCCATCGACCTATTCGATTATCCCACCGATGACAGGGACCTGTCGAAGATATCGCAAGGCACCGTCGATGAGCTCATTGCCAAGCTCGTGAAATTCAAAGAGATCGTCGTGATCGACGCAGCCGCCGCGGCCGCAGAGGGCAAAACTTCAACTGCGAGATATGTGGTTGAGGGCAGCCTGCGAAAGCACGAAGACAAAATCCGATCCAGCATACGATTGGTTCGTCAGTCGGACAATGCCGTCATCTGGGCGAGCAACTATGACACGGATCTCAGCATCCAGAGCGCGCTTGAAGCGGAGACTGCACTCGCCGACAAAATTGCAACGGCCGTAGCGCAGCCGTTCGGCGTCATTTTTCCATCCGATGCGACGACGACAGGAGGATGGGAGGCCTATGATTGCGCCCTTTCCTACTACAGTTATCGCAGAATGATGACGACAGCCGCTCTCACGTCAGCGCAACAATGCCTTGCAGCTCTGACCGATAAATTTCCAAAGGATGCCACCTCGCTTGCGATGCTCTCGTTGACCAATCTTGATCAGGTACGCTTCGCCTACAAACTCGGGATCGTTCCGCCAAAAGAGGCGCTGGAAAAGGCTCCTCAGCTCGCAAAACGTGCGTTTGTGCTCGATCCACAAAACGCCCGTGTCCTGCAGGCACTCATGCTGTCTTATTTCTTCAGCAACGATATTCCTGCCGCCCTGGAAGCAGGGGCGGCTTCCTATGCCCTTAATCCAAACGACACGGAGGTCGCCGGCGAATATGGCTTACGGTTGTCCATGAGTGGAAAATGGGACACCGGCTGTGATCTTGTCAGCAAAGCGGTCAGTCATGGTGCCGGTCCAGGGGGCTATTACGAGGTGGGGATGGCACTCTGTGCCTTCATGAGGGGGGACCTTCAGGCAGCAGAACTTTGGTCACGAATGTCCGACCTGACTTATAATCCCATGCATCACATGGTCCTGGCCTCGATACTTGGCGCCTCGGGAAAAACCATACAGGCCCGCAAGGAGCTGGATTGGCTGACTGCAAACGCGCCCAACTTGATGCCAAACATAAGACGGGAAGTGTCGGCACGACTGGCGAGGCCAGAAGATCGGGATAGGATCTTCGCCGGCTTGCGAGCAGCGGGAGCGGCCATCCCTGAAAACCCTATCTCCAACTGACCCAATACATTCCTGTCTACCGGCCGTCCGGCAGGTCGAAGACTGCAGATGATACGCGATGCTACAGGGCATGCTCGAACCTGCATGTTAGCTTCTGCACCCAGTGTGAAGTTATTTTACCGGGATACACATGCAGAGATATGCCACGGCAGCCTTGTTCGTTCTACTGACGAGTTGCGGGCACCCGAAGGGAGTGATGGCACCGGTTCCGGCGTCGATCGGAGACACTAAAGTCGCCGCCAAAGTCGATATGCTTGTTGCTACGACACGCCAACCTTCAGGATCGGCAGCAACGCTGTTCGACGGCGAACGTGGCTCGAAACCGCATCTGACGGAAATCACGGTCTCAATCCCGCATAGGCGTGAGCAAGGTAGTGTCCAGTGGCCAAAGAAGCTGCCTCCCGATCCTACCACTGATTTCACTGTAACGAACGTCAAGCAGATGGAGACCATCGCCGAAGGCCGTGCCTGGTTCAAGCAACAGGCTTACGGCAATCATGCGCTGGTCTTTGTTCATGGCTTCAACAACACCTATGGCGACGCCGTTTTTCGCCTCGCTCAGATTGTTCACGACAGCAATATGCAGGCAGCCCCTATGCTCTTCACATGGCCGTCGCGAGCGGAAATCACCGGGTATTTGTACGACAAGGAAAGCACCAACTACTCGCGCTCAGGATTGGAACAGGCTTTGCGGACGCTTGCTGCCGATCCCAAAGTCAAGGACATAACCATTCTGGCCCATTCGATGGGTGCGTGGCTCGCCATGGAAGGGCTACGGCAGATGGGAATTCGCGATGGCCGGGTGAATCCGAAGGTCAGGAACGTGATCCTCGCCTCACCCGATATCGATATTCAGGTATTTGCTAAGCAATATGTCGAAATGGGTGAACCGCGTCCGCGCTTCACGATCTTCATGTCGAGCGATGATAAAGCGCTTGCAGCCTCGAGTTTCATAACTGGTCGCGTGTCCCGCCTGGGAGCGATCAATCCGGCAGAAGAACCCTATCGCTCGCGGCTGGAAAAAGCGGGCATTACCGCGATTGACCTAACGAAGGTAGATACAAAAGACGGCCTCAACCACGGAAAGTTCGCCGAAAGCCCGGAAATTGTAAAGCTCATAGGACAACGTCTGATCATGGGACAAACCCTGACAGATTCCAATGTTACGCTTGGTCAAGGTATCACCGCCGTGGTCGGCGGTACGGTCACGAATATCGGCGCCGTCGCAGCAAGCGCGGTGGCCGCACCGGCGACGATAGTCGAGCGTCCCTTGTCAAACAACGTAAAACGCCCTCTCGCTGAGACAACGCTCGACGCAGACCTCAAACCTCAACAGCTCGTTCGTTAGGAGCAAAAGGACGACAAGAGGCTTATCGAGGCACTCCTTACTCAGCACAGCCTCTGATCGGCAGCATGACACGTCTACTACCGTAAAATACGTCCCGGAACAGCTCTCATCGTGCCACGCTTCAAATGTGTTTATCACCGACAGAAAGAGAGCGCGAAATGCTGAACGGACGAATGCTCATCGTGACCATCTTGGTTGGTGTGGCCGGCATCAGCATGCCCGTTGCAGCGCAAACGCTCAGTTATGCCGAAGCGACGACCAAGCTGGCCGACACCTGTGGAAGCGACATCCAAAAGCTTTGCAAAGGGCTCAATCTTGGAAATGGACGGATCCTGGATTGTCTTCAGCAGAATGCTGCCAAGGTATCGGCGAGCTGCAAAGGCTCATTCTCTCAGGTCTTCCAATCCATCAGCAAACGAGAAGAGGCACAAGCGTCCTACGAACAAACATGTAAGCGAGACATTCATGCGAGATGCGCAGGCGTCAAAGGCGACGGCTTCGTTCTTGCTTGTCTGATCAAGAAGGAAAAGCGCGTTAGCCCGGAATGCTACCAGGTGATCACTGACGCAGGTTGGAGATGATGCCATGCAGTCTACTATTTGCAAAACCGCACTTCTGTTGTTTTCCATTACGGCCTGGTCGGGTCCAGCTTCTGCGCAGGAAGTTTCCCAGGAGCGGATCGTCAAAGGCCTCGGTAAACTTACCGCCGCAGCCCCAGCGATCGATGTCGAAATCCTACGCCAGGAAGCTATCAACGGGGGCGACAAGCCGATGTCTGCACTCCCGAACTGGAGGCGTATAGCAAAGCTTCCGCAGATGGTGGTTGAAATCAATTTCGAGAATGATTCAGTTGCGATCCGGCCAACATCCTACCGAACACTCGGAATGATAGCCGATGCGCTGCATCATCCGAACCTCTGGGACTACAATTTTCTTGTCGTGGGCCATGCAAGCGCGACAGGCAGCGACGCACATAATCTCGATCTAAGTGGCCGACGCGCCGATGCGATCAAGGAAGTCCTCGCTACCACATTCGCCGTCAATCCATCACGACTTTACGCAGTCGGCGTCGGAGAGCATCTGCCGATCGAGGGAAGCAAGGAAGACGCATCTCTAAACCGCCGAGTCCAACTCATCAATCTCGGCGTGTTCAAAAGTAGATCCTAGCGATCGATCGACGCTCGTTTTCGCAAGTCAGATTCGCTCGACTGCATATTCACGCAGATGCCGTGGCTCCGGGGACGATCATTTCGATCCGAAACCGCTCAGCAGATCCACAAACTGAAACGTCCCACCTATTCGGGTTGGCAAGGAGGAAATCATGGGCGACGCAAGCATTTATGCGAAATTCGAGGAACTGAGCCCCTTCGAGATCAAGGATGAACTGATCAGGCTTGCGCAGGTTGACAAGGCTGGAAAGGTTTACCTCAACGCCGGGCGAGGAAATCCCAACTGGATTGCTACCCGAGCACGTGAAGCGTTCTTTCTTCTCGGCCAATTTGCCCTGACCGAATCCAAGCGCACCTTCTTCGATGCTGAAGCCGGAGTTGCCGGCATGCCGCCAACCACCGGCTGTTATGATCGTCTCAAAATGTGGACTTCGAGGCGCAAGACGGATCCCGAGACGCCGGGAGCCGATATGCTGCAAGCGGCCGTCGATTTTGCGATCATGAAATTCGACTTCGATCCCGACAAGTTTGTCAACGAACTGACGGACTCGATTATCGGTGATCACTACCCGGTACCTGACCGAGCGTTGGTGCACAATGAGGCGATTACCCACGAATATCTCATGTGGGCGATGTGTGCGGGCCATCGCCCCACAGCCAAGTTCGATCTCTATCCGGTCGAGGGTGGTACGGCGGCGATGTGCTACATCTTCAAGGCATTGAAGAATGCTCGCCTGCTCAATCCCGGCGATACAATTGCGCTGGTCACACCGATCTTCACCCCCTATCTCGAGATGCCGCATCTGGAAGACTACGCCCTCAAGCAGATCCATATTTCAGCAGAAGCGGAAGACCGTTTCCAACTGACCGACGACGACCTGCGACCACTGGAGGACAAAACGGTCAAGGCGCTTTTCATCGTCAATCCGGGCAATCCTTCCGCGGTCGCCATCGACCCTGACTCCGTGGGAAGGCTTGTCTCCTTCGTACGCTCTAAGAGGCCCGACCTCATGATCCTGACGGACGATGTCTACGGGACATTCGTGCCGAACTTCGAATCTGTCATGGGGCACCTCCCTCACAACACGATCGGCGTATATTCCTATTCAAAGTATTTTGGATGTACGGGATGGCGGCTGGGTGTTGTTGCAGTTGCGCAAGACAACATTTTCGACAAGACCATCCAGGCCATGCCGGAAGCGACGCAGAAACTGATGGATGGCCGCTATAAGGCTCTCACTCCGAAGCCCCGGGAAATCAAATTCATCGACCGTATTGTCGCCGACAGTCGCGACGTGGCGCTGAACCACACTGCCGGCCTGTCTTTGCCGCAACAGGTCATGATGTCATTGTTCGGCCTTGTGGAGATGATGGACGAAAACAAGATCTATCAGAAGGCATGCATGGCAATATGTGAAAAGCGTTTCCAGATGCTCATGAATGGTATGGGCATCGAATTTGCAGCGCGCCCCTATTTCGACCGTTATTACGGCATTATCGACTACGAATATTGGGCACGGAGATATGTCGGCGACGAGGTCACGGATTGGGTTAAGAAGAACGTGCACCCGCTCGACATTGCGTTCAAGCTTGCCGAGGATCATGGTATCGTGGTGCTGAACGGGTCGGGCTTCGAGGCACCGAACTGGTCTGTGCGAGTATCTTTCGCCAACCTGCCTGATGAAGCCTATTCAGCGATAGGACGTGGTATCCGCTCCGTCGCGCGCGGATATCTTCAGGCCTATCGTGCGGCCAAGGGACAGACCGCTCAGCCGTAGACTTCGGTATCGCGAGCCGCATCGGTCGGCCTTCTCGTTGATCGCCTGGAAAATGAAGAGGCAAAACAACCATCACATGAATTCTTCCCGTCAATCTTGTCAGGATCAGGCAATGCGACATCACCGGATACAGACACGTTTTTCATCCCTTGCGGGTTCTCTTCTAACGGCTGCGAGTATTTCCTGGTGCAACGGCTCTGTAGCCAACGCGCAGGGACCGCTTGACGACTTCCCTCTCGTTATCACCTGCCAGAACAAAGACACCTACCATGTGTTCTATCTGTCGAGGGTGGCAAAAGACGGAACAGCAACGTTTACAGCTTCCGATCGACTGGCCGGAACGATTACGGTTGCAGGGCCGGCCAAGGCGGTCGGGGACGCACTTACAGGTGGCAGCTGCGCGGGAAAAAGCCTAGAAGAGTTGAGGGCATCTGGACAGGCACGCGACGCCAAACGCTGATCGTTGCTGCGCAGATCGTCAAGCCGCTTGGTCGGCATCTAGGCCGTCGTCTTAAATTGCGACCCGCTTCAATGTCTGGACCTCAATCTCGACAACTCCAGCGTCATCCATTCTTAAGTTGTCGCGAATGGATTTGGGCGCCAATTACCTGCTGGCCCACTATGCTGACAGTGTCCGACGTCTGCCACAAGCATTCTTAGGATGAGAGACCGTTGGCGACGAATTCTTTGCATCGATCGCAGTCATCAAGCGGGATGCATCGGACCTGCGTAAAACATACCGTGAGCCCGCCCCTTTCACTTCCGCTCGATGTCGATCTGCAACTCGTGTTTCAGTACGAATATTCGGACCGCACAGAATTTTGCACCTGACATCCTGTCACCAGAAGGGACCTTTCCCAATAAAAGGACAAGCTCTTCATCTCGCCGCCCAGAATGGATTACGTAAGTTCCGGTAATATCTATCGCGGCCGCGGCCACCATTGTGCTTACTGCCTTGAACTTAATCAGAACGCGATGTGAAGGAGTAAACAACAATGAAGAAGGGAGTATTGGTTTCTAACCTTACGATAGCTCTATCACTCTTGATCCCGGCAGCGCTACCTGCCAGCGCTCAGGAGACGGCACGTCAAAAACACAGAAGAATGAATTGGCCAGAAAACCTGCCGGAATCAGTCAGGGACTTTCACGGCAAACGCTTCACAGTCCTGAGCTACCACACCCAGCATGAAACGGGGCACCACCCCGATCCTGGAACAGCAAAGGAAGTGGAAGCGATCCGAGATGCGGTGCGAGCGAATAAATGGCTTGTTGCAGAGCTAAAGGCGAGAAAGCTGAAACCTGGTGATATCCAGTGGGTTGAAAGAACTGCCAACGGCAGCATGATATTCTATATCAAATGACGATTATCTTGGGAGCATATCGTCAGCTACCATCCAGAAGGGCGATTTCCATCGGACCAATGTCTTTCGGCATGGAAATTGGATATCAACAAGGAAAAATCTTCTGCAGCTGAACTGCACCAATTGTCAGCCTGGAATTTCGATCCGACTGCTTCCACTTTTCCACGCCGGGCGGCGCGGAATGTCAAGCTAAGCATATTGAATATGCCTCGAGTTTCTTAGGACCCTTGGTTAGATTTTCTGCTGCTTCTCGAACTCAAAGAGCGACGACATCCCGGTCCGGGCACACTAACGTTTCGGGCTGTGGAGTCGCAGAACTTGCCGAGTAAAGCGCAGGATTTAATTGTGGGAGTTTGATAGGTCTAGCCCAACCCGCTAACGTGCTGCTTCTGGTATACGCCCCAAGATCACAACCTACTGAGTGAGGAGAATGGCATCCGGTCTCGGATCCGTGTAGAGCAAGATACTCGCGAGTTCGTGTCGCCCAGCGATCCTGTTATAGGGGCCGCGAACAAAAGCCTCGCGATAGCGCAAGTCGCCTCGATTGCGCACCCACGAAATCCTTCGAGGAACTTGAAACTACTGTTCGTGCCCTGGGCAGGAATTCCTGACAGGATGCGCGTTCTTCCCATTTTCGCAAACCTGCCCGCCGCACTCGCAGCTACGGATTTAGAGACATATTTTAGCGCACGATGAGCGCCTCTTTGAGCCTGTACGGCAGGAATTCGACTGTCTCTTGCAACCGCCCCCCAAGGCGCGACAAATACAAGCTATTGGCAAGTGTCTGAGCACCGAGAGCTGATGACGAACTATTGTCCATTCATCATCATCTCCGAAATGCCGAGATATTGGTCTCGGCGTGACAGATCTTTCGATCCGTCATCGGTTAAGCGTTCCTCAGAAAGACTTTGGAACGGCGACACCAAGGCGTTCGGCATGCGGCACCAGCGAATCCATGATGCTTGCATAGAGCACGACGCCTTTCTCTCTTGCAGTCCGCTTGCGCGACATTGCCGCCTCGCCGGGCAGCCTTACATTTTTTACGCCTGGTCGGGGCGGATTGGCGCGGCAGGTGTCAGCAAGCCAGCCGGTCTGCCGGAGGAAGGCACTCGCGCCACCAAAAGCTTCCGGATCCCAGACCTGCACCGTGACGGCGGCATTCGTACCCTTGGGTGTATCCGCCCGGCCATAACCTGCAAGCCCCTGCGTGATCGCTTCGGCGATCAGTGCCATGCCATAGCCTTTCTGACCGTGGTCAATGCCGCCTGTCGGCAGAAGCGTGCCCCCGGCTTCAAGCACCTTCGGGTCCCGCGACGGGTTTCCCTCGGCATCCATCAGCCAGTCGGCCTCGTATTGCCTGCCTTCGCGGATCAGCCGCTGCGCCATATTGACCGTGGTGATCGACGCAGAGATATCGATCAGGATCGGGTCTCCGGGCGTCGGGATGCCGTGCGCGACCGGGTCCGGCGTGTAGACCCCCTTGAGTCCGCCGAAGGGTGCGACTTGCGCGCCCGAAGGTGAGGAGGACGCGATCGAGACCAGCATGCCCTTCTCGGTTGCGATCGGCAGATAAGCGGCGAGGGCTCCAATGTGGTGGCTGTTGCCGATGACGACGGTGGCGGTGCCAAACTCCCCTGCCCGCTTCACGGCAAGCTTTACGGCTTCGGAAGTTAACCATGCTCCAGGCAGACGATTGCCATTCCAGCAGACGGACGCACCGCGATCACTCACGGTTTCGAAGCTCCCGGTCTTTGTCATGACGCCGTCAGCGATGCTTTGCAGATACCAACCGGCGAGAGCAAGGCCGTGAGTCGAATGCCCCATCAGATCCGCCTCGACCAGATAGGTTGCGACGGCCGTCGCCTTGTCGTCTTCGAGACCGGCGCCGGAGAAAAGCGACCGGGCGAACGTGAGCAGGGCATTGCTCGAGTAACGGGGATCGGTCATCTGTCGTAAACCTCCGGATTGAGAACGCGAGGCGGCCGGCGCCCGGCAATAAAGTCCTTGATGTCGCTGATCACCATCAGGCCGACATTCTCCATCGCCTCCAGACTGTCGGCACCGCTATGCGGCGTGAAGACGACATTCGGAAGCTTGAAGAGCGGATGCGATACATCCGGTGGCTCAGTGACGAAGGCGTCGATGGCAGCCCCGCGCAGGTGGTTCTGGGAGAGAGCCCGCGCCAGTGCGTCGTTGTCAACGACCTCGCCACGCGCAAGATTGAGCAGGCAGGCGCCTGGTTTCATCAATGAGATTCTATCCGCCCCGATCAACGCCGTATTTCCAGTGCCGCCGAAGATGTGCAACGAGACGTAGTCGGAACGGGCAAGCAGTGTGTCGAGTTCAACGATCTCGATGCCGTGCTCGGTTATGAATGCCTGATCGGGATAAAGATCCGAAGCGATGACAGTCATGCCGAGCGCAATCGCCTTGCGGGCCAGAAGCTTGCCGATGTTTCCGAGCCCGACGATACCGAGCACCTTGCCGGAAATCTCGGTTCCCGGCTTGCGGTCCCAGCCGCCGGAAATCACGTTCATATGGCCATACGGAATGTTACGGGCCATGGAGAACATCATCCCCACGGCCAGTTCGGCCACGGCATTGGAATTTGCCCCCGGTGTGTTGGTGACCGGATATCTTTTCGCCGTGCAGGCCGGAATATCGACGTTATCGACCCCGACGCCATGCTTGAGCACCGCCTTGAGCCGTGGAGCATCCCTGAATGTCGCCGCGTTCACCGGTATCAGCCCGGCAACCAGGAAGTCCGCCCGGCCGATATGTTCAGACAGACCACCATCCGGCAGAGCAGTGTCGGTGCAACGGATGATTTCCCAGCCGGTTTCCTCGAGCATTTGCGGCAACCGACCGTGCCGCCCGAAACCGGGCGACGTCGTGGCGACGACAATAGACATCAGCTCTTCCCTTACAGCAGGCCGAATTTCTTCAGCGTTGCGCCGATACGGGCGTCCTGTTCGGCGTTCGGCAGCAAGGCGGGCTGGCGACTGGCGCCGACCGAGGAGTCCTGAAGATAAAGCGCGCGCTTGACCATGGCCGGCGGGAAGCCGTGCGCGTAGAGGTCGGTGCGGAAGGCCGTGTAGATTTCCTGCTGACGTTCGGCTTCAGCAATATTGCCGGAGTTGAAGCCGCCGACGATGCCGGCGAGAACGTCCGGCATGGCGTTGCCGAGACCGGAAATGCAACCAGCCGCGCCGTTCTGCAGCGACCACAGGACAAGATGGTCCGGGCCGGAATAGACTTCGAAACCTTCGACCTCCTTGGAAACCTGAAGGTAGGCGGCCAGCGTCTCTTGCGCGCCGCCGGAATCCTTGATGCCGGCGATGTTGCCGTGGGTAGCCAGCTTGCGGGCAGTTTCCGGCTCGATGTGGTTCTGAGTGCGCGCCGGGATGTCGTAGAGATAGACCGGCGTGTTGACGGCATCGGCGACCGTCGAGAAGTGGCGGATCAGGCCATCCTGCGTGCAGGCGATGAAGAAGGGCGTGATAACGGCGATGCCGGTGACGCCGATGCGGTCGAATTCCTTGGCGAGCTGCAGTGTTTCGAACGTCGCGGGCATGCCAGCATTGACGATGACATCGACCTTGCCGCCGGCTTCATCGACGACTTCCTCGAGCAGCTTTACCTTTTCGCCGTGGGTCAGCGCCGAAAAATCGCCATTGGTGCCGGCGCACATGATGTTGTTGCCGGCCGCCACCTGACGGCGCACTTGAGCGCGGGTGGCTTCGTAATTGATGGTCTCGTCATCGTTGAAGCAGGTCACGATCGCGACGAAGGCTTTCTTGGTCATCATTCTACTCCGGTATCAATCAAATCAGGATGCTGTTGCCATACGGGCATTGCGGTTTGCGGCCTGCACATCCGGGTCGGGATCGAGGCTGGCGGCGAGAAGCGCCTGCGTATAGGGCTTTTGCGGGTTGTCGAAGATTTGCGCAACGGTGCCGAACTCAACGACCTCGCCCTTCTGCATCACCATGACGTAATCGGCGAAATCACGCACCAGCGGCAGATCGTGGGCGATGAAGATGAAGGCGATGCCCATCTCCTTGCGCAGCTTGTCCAGAAGCGTGATCACCTGCGCCTGGACCGAGACATCGAGTGCCGATACGGCCTCGTCGCAGACGATCAGCTTTGGTTCGAGCGCAAGGGCGCGGGCAATCGCGATACGCTGGCGTTGGCCACCGGAAAACTGATGCGGGTAACGGCCCATATGTTCTGGCGACAGGCCGACCTGCCCCAACAATTCGGCGACGCGTTCGCGCCACTTTGCCTTGGACAGGATTTCCGGATGGATGACCCAGGCCTCGGAAATCAGCTGGTAGACCGTCATGCGCGGGTTGAGCGACTGGGTGGGGTCCTGAAACACCATCTGCAGATCGCGGCGCAGCTTGAAGAGTTCAGCCGGCGGCAGCGTGAAGAGATCCTTGCCGTTCCACTTTGCGGTACCGCCATCCGCATCCTCCAGACGCAGCAGGATACGGGCAAGCGTCGATTTGCCCGAACCGCTCTCGCCGACGACCGCGACGGTTTCGCCCTGCTTGAGATCGAAGGAAACGCCCTTCAGAGCCTCGAAGCCGCCATAGCGCTTGCGGGCGTCCCTGACCCGAAGGATCGCTTCGCCCTGCGCTTCCGGCTCATGCATCTCGCCCTTGCCGGGGGCGGCGGCGATCAGCTTTTTCGTATAGGCATGCTGCGGGTTGCGATAGACGTCACGCACCGTGCCGCTTTCGACCAGTTGGCCCTTTTCCATGACGACGACACGGTCAGCGACTTCGGAGACGACGCCGAGATCGTGGGTGATGATCAGCACACCCATGCCGGTTTCGCGCTGCAATTCCTTCAGAAGCGCCAGAACTTCCGCCTGCACCGTCACGTCGAGCGCGGTCGTCGGTTCGTCGGCGATCAGCAGATCGGGTTTGAGCGCAAGCGCCATGGCGATCATGACACGCTGGCGCTGGCCGCCGGAAAACTCGTGCGGGTATTTGTCGAGCGCACGTTCAGGTTCCGGCAGGGCTACGCGCTTGAACAGACGCAGGGCTTCCGACTGGGCTTGGGAGGAACTGATGCCGTGAGTCTTCAACGCCTCGCGCATCTGCCAACCGACCGTATAAACCGGGTTCAAATGGCTGAGCGGGTCCTGAAAAATCATCGCGATGCGGCGACCGTTTACCTCGCGACGGGCCTCGCTGCTCATCTTGAAAAGGTCCTTGCCGTCGAGCAGGATTTCCCCGGACGAAATCTTTCCGGGCGGCATGTCGATCAGGTTCATGATCGCCGAAGACGATACCGACTTGCCGGAACCGCTCTCGCCGAGGATGGCCAGCGTTTCGCCACGGTCGAGATAATAGGAGATGTTGCGCACGGCATGCACGACACCCGATGCGGTGTGGAAGTCGACCGAAAGGTTGCGGACTTCGAGCAAATGATCAGCCATGTTTCGGTCCTTTCATTTCCAGGCGCCAGCGCTGGACGGGGTCGAGCGCGATACGCAGCCAGTTGGACAGAAGGTTGAGCGAGAGCGTGGTGAGAATGATCGCCAGACCCGGCCAGAAGGACAGCCACCAGGCATTGGTGAGGTACTGGCGACCTTGCGAAATCATCAGGCCCCAGGTGATTTCCGGCGGCTGGATGCCGATGCCCAGGAAGGACAAGGCGCTTTCCGCCAGCATGACATAGGCAAAATCGAGCGTGGCAAGTGTCGTCAGCGTCGGCAGGACCACCGGCAGGATATGGCGGAACAGGATGCGCTTCGACGATGCCCCCATGACGCGGGCGGCCTGCACGAACATGCGGCTCTTGATTTCCAGAACTTCGGCGCGGGTGGTGCGCAGATAGACGGGGATACGGGTGATCGACAGAACCAGCATCAGGTTGAGGATGGACGAGCCGAGGATATAAAGCACGATCACCGCGACCAGCAGCGACGGGAAGGACATGATGACGTCGGCGAGACGCATGATGATCTGGCTGGTGCGCTCCGACGCAAAGCCGGCGATCAGGCCGAGCAGCGTGCCGACGACGGCGGAGATCAGCACGGCGCCGGCGGCGACCATGATGGTGTTCTGGGTCGCGACGATGATGCGCGGCCAGAGCGGACGGCCAAGCGCATCGGCGCCGAGCCACATGAACCATTCGCGGTCGAACATGAAAGGCGCGAGGTTGCGGCCGCGCAGGTTCTGCTTGGTGGCGAGATCGTCGAGCAGCGTCGGGCCGATGATCGCCATGATGACGACAAAGACGAGGAAGATCGCGGCACAGAGTGCGAACTTGTCGGCCCAGAGCATGCGCGCCATGCGTACGACGGCGCTCGGCTCTGCAGCGACGGTTTCCTTGGTGGGTGTGGATTGAATGGCCATGGTCATATCGATCCTCAGTAGCGGATGCGCGGATCGAGCAGGGCGTAAGCCATGTCGATCACGAGGTTCATGAGGAAGATGGCGAAAGCGGTGACGAGGATCGCCGCAAGCACGACGTTGAAGTCACGCTGCAAAATGCTGTCGATCATCAGCTTGCCGACGCCGGGGAAACCGAAGATGGTTTCGATGACGACGGCGCCGTTGAGCAGGCTGGCCGCCTGGTCGCCGATGACGGTGATGACCGGCAGCATGGCGTTGCGCAGGGCGTGAACGAAGATGATCGGGCCGGATTTGACGCCCTTGGCGCGCGCCGTCTTCACGTAAGCCGAGGACAGCGCCGAGATCATCGAGCCGCGCACGACCTGAACGATGATGCCGAAAGGGCGCACGAACAGCACGCAGATCGGCAGGATCCAGTGCGACAGCGAACCGGTGCCGGAGGTCGGCAGCCAGGACAGCTGGATGGCGAAGACGACGATGGCGACGATGGCGAGCCAGAAATCCGGCACGGATGCGCCGATCAGCGAGACCATCGAGGAAAAGCGGTCGAAAAAGCCGCCGGTGCGGAAGGCGGCGAGCGAGCCGACGACGATGGCGCAGACGGTGACCAGCGTCATGGTGATGACGGCGAGCCAGAGTGTCCATGTGAAGGCTTCGAGCACGACGTCGAGGGCAGGGCGGGCCTTGCGCAGGCTCTCGCCGAGATCGCCGGTCACGACATTGCCTACATACTGGCCGAACTGCACGAGCAGCGGCTGGTCGAGACCGTGAAGGGCGCGGAATTCGGCCTTCATTTCGGCGGAGGCTTCGACGGGAAGGAAGAGCGATGCCGGATCGCCCGTCAGGCGCGACAGGAAGAACACCATGACCAGCAGCCCGATGAGCGAGATGAGACTGGCGAAGGCGCGCTTGCGGATAAAACTGAGCATGGTGACCTCGATCTTGCTGGAATGGACGGCGGCGAAACCGCCGCCCATTTCGCTTCGATTGGGGCGATCGGTCGCCCTCGGGTTGGATCAGGACAGTTGCCTTGAGCAAAGCCCCTGGTTGCCGCCATCTCTCCCACAAGGTGGGAGAGGATTTTCGGCACCCGCCTTGCCTCAAATGAAGCTTGGCGGTTCGGCTGGGTAAAGCCCTCCCCTTCTAGGGAGGGTTGGGAGGGGGCTTTTTCGCCTGAGCAAGCTGCCTGCTGTTTACGGTCCGGGGTTAGTTCTTGATGCCGATCTCGGAGAGCTGCAGCATGGAGTTGGTGGCGATGCTGGGCTTGAAGTCCAGACGCTCCGACACACGAGAATAGCCGACCATGTGGAAGAGCAGGGCATCTGCGACGAGATCGTCGTGGACGTAGGCGATCAGTTCCGACCACAGTTTTGCACGTTCGTCGCCGGTGGCGGCCGAGGCGCGGGCGATGAGATCATCGACCTTGGGGTCGGCGTAGCCAGACTGCGTGCCCTTCGAGTCGTACTTGAAGAACATGGTGAAGGACGGATCACCCTTGGAATTGTCGTGCATGGCAGCGACTATGGTCGGGCCACGGCCTTCCTTGAACGGCTTCGAATAATAGACCTCGTGTTCAGCGACTTCGACGAACTTCAGGTCGATCTTGAAACCAACATCCTGCAACTGTGCCTGGACGGCTTCCATGATCTCCGTCACGTTCGGGAAGTTGGCCGTACGGGCGACGACGGTTATCGGGGTATCCACTGGAACGCCGGCAGCCTTGGCTTCTTCGAGCAGTTTTTTGGCCTGATCAGGGTCATACGGGAAGACCTTGACGTCCGGGTTCCAGCCGAGCGTGGTCGGCGGCACCAAAGCGGTGGCAAGAACAGCATCCTGCGGAACCAGCGTGCCGATGAAAGCCTGACGGTCGATGGCCAAGTTCAGCGCCTTGCGGACACGGACATCGTTGAGAGGAGCGATGTTGCCATCGATACGCAGATAGACGGTTTCGCTGTCGAGATAGGAGAAGTCGGTCTTTTCATTGGTGGCCTCGACCTGCGAGATCGACGGCGCGAGATCGGCCTCACCGGCCTGGACCATGGCGGCACGAACGGCCGGATCGGTACGGAACAGGTAGGTGGCTTTTGTGACGGCAGGCTTTTTGCCCCAATAGTCGTCACGGGCATCGAGAACGATCTGCTGGCCCGGTGTCCAGTTGGACAGCTTGTAGGGGCCGGTGCCGATCGGCTCGCGGATGAATTCGAGCGGCGTACCTTCCGGCACGATGGTGACGAGCGACAGAAGCAGCGGCAGGATCGGCTGGACCGGATCGACCTTGAAATCGATGGTGTTGTCGTCAACAACCTTCACATCGAACTTCATGCCGCCGAAATAACGACGGGATTCACAGATGTTCTTGTCACTGAAAATGCGGTCGAAGCTGTATTTGACATCCTTGGCGCCAAACGCCTTGCCGTCAGAGAATTTTACGCCCTGACGCAGGTGGAAGCGCCAGGCGCCATCGCCGGTCTGTTCCCATTTTTCGGCGAGGCGGGGCATGACGCCTTCCTTGCCGCGCACGTCGAGCTCGGTCAGCGTCTCGCTGACGTTTTCCATGATCACGCGGCCGATATTGGAGCGGGTCGCCATGCAGGGCTCAAGCAGATCGGCCTCTTCTGGCAGGACGATTTTGATATCCGTCGATGCGGCATGAACCGGGCTGACGCCGGCGCCGAGTGCGAGGACGGAACCCAAAAGGGCTCCAAGCAAATGCGAAGTCTTCATGTCATTCTCCTCCCTCTGGGTGCGGGTCGCACCGCTTGCTGTTCGTCTCGCTTCGGCCTGTTCGGCTCACGCGGTATGAAGGCATTCCTCCTTGAGACCCTATGCGTCGGTCAGGATGCCTCCGTCCTCAACGTCGCCATAAGCGGGCTGGCGCAAACCATCGGATTTATCATCAAGTTTGTCAAATTAAATATTCGAAACTGTCAATTTGTACAAAATATCCTTTCATAAAATGATTATATTTCAAATAGATGTATCGCAATATGAGATCGTCAATGGCAAATTGGCATTTTTTTCAAACTTGACAACTTTGTTATTTGGGTGATTTTCATGTGGGCAAGAGGAGACCCCCGATGACGCCTGAACAGATCGCAAACGTCATGACCGGCAAGGTGGAAGCCGCCGGGAACGGACGACATGAAGCCATGCTGGCTTCGCCGATGATCCAGAACCATGCAGCCTTCCTGCACCTGACTGAGGATGGCGCGCTCATCTGCGCCTGGTTCGGCGGCACGCTGGAAGGAAAGTCGGATATCTCGATCTTCGCTTCGGTTCTGGCGGACGGGTCCGACCAATGGGGCGAGCCGCAGCGGCTGAGTTTCGATCCGAACCATTCCGAACAGAACCCGGTTCTCTTTGCTGCGCCCGGCGGCGGCCTGTTTCTGTTCCACACCTCGCAGCCCTCCGGCAATCAGGATGAATGCCGAATCCGCATGGCCGAGGTTTCGCGAGATGCTGTCGATCCGACCGAACTGACGGTCAGCGAGGGACGCTATCTCGATCTGCCGCGCGGCTGTTTCGTTCGTGCGCCGCTAACGGTCCGCGACGACGGCGCATGGCTTCTGCCGATCTTTCGCTGCATCCAGCGGCCGGGTCAAAAGTGGAACGGCAGCCATGACCGCGCCGCCGTCGGCATTTCGCAGGATGGCGGCAAGACCTGGGCCCTCAAAGATCTCGACCAGTCGACGGGCTGCGTGCATATGAGCCCGGTTTCGATCGGCGCCAACAGGCTGGCGGCCGTATTTCGCCGCCGTCAGGCCGATTTCGTCTATCGCACGGAAAGTGCCGATGGCGGCCGCACATGGTCCGCGCCACAGGCGACGGACGTGCCCAACAACAATTCCTCGATCGCCGCGATCACCCTCAAGGACGGCCGTATCGCGATGATCTGCAACCCAACCAATGCGGAAATGTCGAGCGATCGTCGCGCCTCGCTTTACGACGAGCTGGGTGAGGACGACGACCGGCCGGATGCCAGCCCAGATGGTGGCTGCGTGCCGATCTGGGGCGTGCCGCGCGCGCCGGTTTCCGTCTGCATTTCCGATAACGTGGCCAAGAGTTTTTCGCAACGAATCCTCATCGAGGATGGTCCGGGAACCTGCCTGTCGAACAACTCCATCGACGGGCACAACAAGGAAATGTCCTATCCGTGGCTGCTGGAAGGCACCGACGGCAGTCTTCACATCGCCTACACCTATTACAGGCGCGCCATCAAATATGTTCGCCTGGCCCCGGGCTGGGCTGATGCTGTACAAGCGGGAGAATAATCATGAGCAATATCATCGGCATCACCTTGGGTGACCCGTGCGGCGTCGGACCGGAAATCACGGTGCGGGCGCTGGCCGAAATGGGCGACGCGGACCGCGCTGCCACTCGTATCTACGGCAACCTGCCGACGCTGGAAGCCGCCCGAAAGGCGCTCAACGTCGAGATCGACCTCACCCCTTATGTCGTCGACCTGCAGATCGAGGGCGCGCCGCTACCATGGGGCACGCTGTCGCCGGTCGCCGGCGATGCGGCTTTCCGTTTCATTGAAAAGGCGGTGCGTGATGCCGAAGCCGGCGTGATCGGCTGTATCGTCACCGCCCCCATCAACAAGGAAGCACTCAACCTTGCCGGCCATCATTACGACGGCCATACCGGCATGCTGCGCAGCCTGACGAAATCGGCGGCCGCCTACATGCTGCTGGCGTCTGAAAAGCTTAAGGTCATCCACGTTTCCACCCACGTTTCGCTGCAGGAAGCGATCCGCCGCGCAACGACCGAGCGGGTGCTGGCGACGATCAAGGCCGGCAACGACCACCTGAAGCGCACCGGTTATGCGGCGCCGCGCATCGCGGTTGCCGGCATCAACCCGCATTGCGGTGAAAACGGTCTATTCGGCACTGAAGACGATGACCAGATCGCCCCGGCCGTTGCCGCTGCCCGCGCCGAAGGCATCGATGCCTATGGCCCGATCTCGGCCGATACGGTGTTTCACCGCGCTTATTCCGGCGGGTTCGATCTCGTCGTGGCGCAATATCACGATCAGGGCCATATCCCGATCAAGCTCGTCGCCTTCGATACGGCCGTCAACGTCTCCGTCGACCTGACGATCGACCGCACCTCGGTCGACCACGGCACCGCCTTCGATATTGCCGGCAAGGGCATCGCCAACCACGGCAACATGCTGTCGGCCATCGCCTATGCCCGCAAGCTGGTGACCGGCGGTAAAGGAGGGCAGGCATGAGCAACGCTCCCATCATCATCCTGCATCAGCCCAAGCGGCTGATCGTCGGTGCCGGCACGATCGGCGAAGTCGGCCCCTGGGCCGCAAACGTTTCTTCGACGCTGGTGATCGCCACGCCGATTACCGCCGGTTTTGTCGACCGTTTGAAACTGCCGGGCAAGGTTGCCCTGTTCGACGCCATTCCCGGCGAGCCGGAAATCGCCACGCTCGATGCGGCGCTGGCTGCGGCCCGCGCGGCCAAGCCGGATCTCGTTGTCGGTCTCGGTGGTGGATCGGTGATGGATGTCGCCAAGCTGGTGGCGGCCCTTTGGGATGGTGAGCAGACGCTGGCCGATGTCGCCGGCCCCAACAAGGTGGCAGTGCGCAAGACGCGCCTGGCGCAGATCGCCACCACCGCCGGCACCGGTTCGGAAGCCGGCATCCGCTCGCTGATCACTGATCCGGTCAAGGGCAACAAGATCGCCGTTGAAAGCCCGCATCTGATCGCCGATCTAGCGGTGCTCGATCCAGAACTCACCTATTCGGTGCCACCGGCCGTCACGGCCGCGACCGGCGTAGATGCCATGGCGCATTGCGTCGAGGCATTTACCAGCAAGCGCGCACATCCGATGATCGATGGTTTTGCACGCATGGGTTTTTCGCTCGTTGGCAAATTTCTTGCCCGCGCGGTGAAGGATGGTGCGGACCGCGAGGCGCGCGAAGGTTTGATGCTGGCCTCCTATTACGGCGGCATCTGCCTGGGGCCGGTCAACACGGCAGCGGGCCACGCCATCGCTTATCCGCTCGGCACGCTGCTGCACCTGCCACACGGGCTGGCCAATGCCATCGTGTTTCCGCATGTTCTGGCGTTCAACGAACCGGTGGCGCGCGAAAAGACCGCCGAGGTGGCGCAGGCGCTAGGTCTCGGTCAAGGGCTGCCGCAAGCTGACTTGCGGGAAGAGGCGCACGCATTCTGCGCCGATCTCGGCATCGAGATGTCGCTTGCCAAACACGGCGCCACTGAAGCTGACCTGCCGCGTTTTGCAACCGATGCACACGCCATTCGCCGGCTGATGGACAATAATCCTGCCGACATGAGCGTTGATGACGTTCTGGGGATTTACCGCGCCAGCTTCTGAGAAGCTGGCGCTTTTTTTATGTTGTCCGAGAGTGAGCCTAAAGAAACTCCGAGCCCTTCCCACAAGGGAGAGAGCCAGCCAGATCGAACCGCCGAGGGCAAATCGAGGCAAGCGGCGACCCCAAGCTTTCCCTCCCGTCGCGGAGGGGATGGCCGGCAGGCCAGGGTTAGGACTTACTTACCCACCGCGCGGACAATCATCCTACTTATGCGATGACTGAAACAGCCGCTCACGTGAACCCGTCAAATGCTCCAGCATCAGCGCGCGTGCTTCATTTTCGCTGCGGCTGGCAATTGCATTGGCGATCGCTTCGTGCTCGAGGAACACGCGAGTGAGACCGGAAGCCTCTCGCTTGATCGACGCGCCGTGGAATTTCATGCCGACAGCAATGTGATCCTTCAGCGCTTCCATGGCAGTGGAGAAATAATTGTTCTGGGCAGCACGGGCAATCGCCAGATGGAACTGAAAATCCGCATCTTCGCGATGCGACTGGCGGTTGGTTGCATCGCGCAGTAGTTCCAGCGCCTGGCGGATCGCCTTCAGGCTGTCAGCGTCGTGGCGGGTGGCAGCAGCAGCGGCTGCGGCCGGTTCCATCGTAAGCCGGAATTCATAACAGTTGAGAAGATCGGCAACGTTTTCCAGCTGGCCGAAACCGAGCGGATTTCTCAAGCCCACAGAGCGCACAAAGCTGCCAGCACCGCGGCGCGAATAGATCAGGCTCTGGTCGCGCAGGCGTTTCAGCGCTTCGCGGATGACCGGGCGCGACACTTCGAATTCGGCCGCAAGATCGTGTTCAGTGGGCAGGCGTTCGTCCGGCTTGTAGGCGCCGGATTTGATCGCGCGCAGCATGCGCTCGAACACGATGTCGGCGAGGCCCTTGCGGGCGGTTCCATTTTCCAGTCCCATGTTCAACCTGCCCTTTGCAGGACCGTATCTGCAATTTGTTTCAACGTATCGGGATGGCCGAAACCACCGGATTTGGCAATGATGCAGCGCCCGTTGGCCGAGGCAAGACCGAGACCTGGCAGGCATTCACCATGTAGTCGCAGCCGCGACAGTCCAAGCCGGCGCAATACAGCTTCTGCCGTCGCACCACCCGAAAGAAGCAACGTGCCATTGTAATCCGAAAAATGCCGCGTCAACCCATCGGCCAGAGCTTCCGAAACCAGCTGCGGATCTGTTTCCTCTGTGCCCGGCGTCGCCTGGAGCAGCGTCAGGTCGGAACCTGTCTCAGCTATCACATCCAGATGACCATTGGGTGCAGGCAGGTAATTCAAGCGGTGCCCGCCGCGCAGGGCATCTATCTGCTTAAGTGTGATCGGATCGCGCGAGCCGATCACGAAAGTGATCCGGCCGGGCGGAATAGCGACTGCTTGCGCCTCTTTATTAGCGGTCATGCGACGAGCGAGCGCTTCGGCAAGGCCGCGGGCTCCGATCAGGAGATCGGTACCGTCGCTTTCCGCATCAACCAGAATGGCATCCATATCGGCTGGCGTGCGGGTATCCGGAAAGCAAGTGTGGGCGGCGTGAGCGCCGAGCCGATCGGCGATGACGATCGGGATCTCGACGCCGAAACCGGTAACATATCCGTCTTCCACGATGCGGCCGAATTCCGGAATTGCGGGCGCAACAAGCGCCTGATTGAAGGGCGTGGCATCCAGTTCGGCGACGATATTACCCTTCAGACGGGAATCGACCTTCTTGAACAGTTGCGTGCCCGTTGACAGCATGGCGATCACCGCAGCGGTTGCGACACGCGCCTCATCCCTGGCGATTTCGCGGGTGTTGAGATTGATCGCTAGAACATCGGGACGATCCCGAATGATGCCAGGGATCGCCTCTCGGCTGAGGGCTACTTCCGTGCGAAGACCACGCCCGGCAAATGGGGCCGCCGAGTCGAGCGCACCGGTCAGATCGTCCGCGAGAATTGCCAACATATGTTTTAGCCCGCCTATGTTGTAATCTTTATACCATTAAAAAACTCTGCAATGTCAACAATAATTAGATCCAGAATGACAAATATGACGTCGAGTTCCTTGAGATAGCCAGGCGCATTGACGCGCCTTTTTTTTCATACTCGTCTTAGGAGAACAATGCGGGGCCTATCAATCAGAAGGCATCGCAATCGTCGAGCCTTCGAGAATTTTCCGGTGCTGCTTTTGCCATGGGACAAGCGTTCGATCGCCTGCAAAACGTTCTCATTGAAGAAGAGACCAGCTCCACCTCTGGCGGTCTAATCGGGTCTGGATTCCACCTCTTCGACAGGTCGGGTGTCCAGCAGGGCGAGAAAGAGACATGGCCAGCTATGACTTGCAGGATATGCCGGACATCGACGTTTTGCGGATGCAACGGGATCTCATCGCGGGACAAAATGACACACGCCTTGGTTGATGAACGGCAACGACCATTGATATGGTGGTATATTACATAATCTCCCGTGATCATGTTGGAAGCAACGCGCCGCGAGGATGAATACGGCGGTTTCTCCCGAGTGGTCAGCCAACATTTGGGAGATAGAGATGACAAGCGAGCTTACAGGCGACGAACCATCACTGCCCGCAAAGGCATTGAAGACGGTGGGTCGATATCGATGGACAATCGTCGGATTGTTGTTCTTTTCAACAACCATAAATTACATGGACCGTCAGGTCTTGGGCCTTCTCAAACCAACCTTGATGGGTGATCTGGGGTGGACCGAATCCGATTACGGCGACATCGTCGCTGCGTTTTCGCTCTTTTACGCATTTGGCTACATCGGCGTTGGCCGCTTGATGGACAAGGTCGGAGTAAAGATCGGCCTTCCAGGCGCAGTTGCCGCCTGGAGCTTTTTCGGCATGATCCACGCCTTCATGAGCAGTGTCTGGGGCTTCAAGGTTGCACGCGCCGGTCTGGGTCTGACGGAAGGCGGAAATTTTCCTGCTTCGATCAAGACGGTGACGGAATGGTTTCCGGCCAAGGAACGTGCGCTTGCCACCGGGATTTTTAATGCCGGCAGCAATGTCGGCGCGGTCGTCGCTCCGATCCTGGTTCCACTGATCCTCCTGACATGGGGCTGGCGGGCCTGCTTCCTCATTACCGGGGCAATCGGCTTCGTATGGGTTGTGGTCTGGTACTTCATGTACGAGAAACCTGAGAAGAACCGACGCCTTTCACAAGAAGAACTGGCTTATATTCGGAGTGACGCCATCCCTCCGCAGGTTCACGTCCCTTGGCTGCAGCTGCTTAGATATCGCGGCACCTGGGCCAATATCGTCGGCACCTGCTTCAGTGCGCCGGTGTGGTGGTTCTATCTGAACTGGGTTCCCGGTTTCCTTCACCAGCAGTATGGCCTCAACCTGATGGCCGCCATGCTTCCGCTGATTATCATCTATTGCATGGCGGACGTCGGCAGTATCGGTGGCGGCTGGCTGTCCTCGTATCTGATCAAGAAGGGTGTCAAGACGCTGAGGGCTCGCAAGATAGCCTTCCTCGTCTGCGGCCTCTGCGTCGTGCCGGTTTTCATGGCCTCGCAGGTTTCCAACATGTGGGTCGCCGTTCTGCTGATTGGCGTCGCAGCTTCCGCCCACCAGGGATATTCTGCCAACGTCTACACGATCGTGACTGATACGATGCCCCGGAACACGGTTGGTTCGGTTGTCGGTATCGGCGGGTTCTGCGCCTATATCGTCGGCATGTTCGTTTCCATGGGTGTCGGCCGCCTGCTCGATGCAACGGGGGGCAACTACCACATCCTCTTCATCATCGCCTCCTCACTTTATCTAATCGGCCTCGTTTTGATGCACTTCATCCTGCCAAAGACGGGCTCGGGCATGACCCCAGCCGGCGTTGAAGCGTAAGCCCTGATCCCACAGGGAGATCCCCGCAAAGGGATCTCCCGAAACCGACAGGATCAGCCGCAAGCTTGAATGCAACTCGCCTGCGGTTTCGGCCAGACGAACGACAGGCTCTGGCGCGAACATATTGCGGCGTGCCGATCGGCAAATAATCGGCCGCCGCCTCAAATCAGATCGAGGATTTTATGGACACTCATTCGAAAAGCACCGTTCCGGCAAAACGCCTCGGCAGTGCATCGCTTTCCACCCTGCCCGCTGCGGTTCAGCGCCCCTCCTATGATCGCAAAGGCGTATCTCCAGGCATCGTGCACATCGGTCTCGGCGCCTTCTGCAGGGCTCACCTTGCCGTCTACACCGACGATATTCTCGAAAATGGCGCAAAGGACTGGGGTATTGTCGGGTTAGACACGATGTCGCCGGCCATCCGGGATGCGCTCGAGCCGCAGGATTGCCTCTACACGCTGCTCGCTCGCGACAATGATGAAGACAAGCTACGCGTCATCGGTTCGATGCTCGATGTCATGATCACCAGCGACCAGTTGCTTGAGATCTTCAATCTTCTGGTGGACCCGAAAATCCGCATCGTCACGTTGACGGTCACGGAAAAGGGATATTGCCAGGATGCTGCTACCGGTTCTCTCGACGAAAAACACCCTGCAATTCTGGCGGATCTCGCCAACCCGACCGTGCCGAAGAGCATTCCCGGCTTTCTGACGGAAGCGATCCGGCTCAGGCGGCAGGCAGGGCAGCCGCCCTTTACCGTGCTCGTCTGCGACAACCTTGCCCAGAACGGCACCAAGGTTCGCGACATCGTTTCGCGTTTCGCAACCCTTCGCGACGCTGATCTGGGCCGGTTCATCCGGGAGAACGTTTTCTTTCCCTGCACAATGGTGGACCGGATTACACCGGCCACCCAGGACGCCGATCGCGCAACCGTCGCCATGGGTCTCGGTGTCGAGGACGCCTGGCCGGTCGTCACCGAGCCGTTTCGCCAATGGGTGATCGAGGATCGTTTTCCGCTTGGCCGTCCGGCCTGGGACAAAGTCGGCGCGATAATGGTGGATGACGTTCATCCTTTCGAGATGATGAAGTTGCGCTGCCTGAACGGAGCTCATTCGACACTTGCCTATCTTTCGGTCGTAGCCGGCATCGAAACGATCTCCGACGCGATGGCGGATGCCGATCTGCCGAAGGTCATCCGTCAACTGTGGGACAAGGACCTGATCCCCAGCCTGCCCGTCGTCCCCGGAACGAATGTCGAAGCCTATACGCGGGATCTCGAAGCCCGTTTCCAGAACAGGGGCGTTCGCCACCTGACTCTGCAGATTTCCTCCGACGGGTCGCAAAAATTGCCGCCGCGTCTTCTGGACGCCGCCCGCGAACTGTATGCCATCGGCAAGAAGCCCCAGGTTGTCTCGCTGACTGTTGCGGCATGGATGCGCTTCCTGTCCGGCAGAAATGAGCGCGGACAAGACTACAGGATTGCCGATCCTTATGCCGAACGGCTGGCAATCATTGCGGGCAACGCCGGCAACGACCCCGAATTGCTCGCCGACAATCTGTTTGCGATCCGGGATATCTTTGGTGAGGACCTTCCAGCCAATCAGCATTTCCGCACCGCAGTAATCAGCCACCTCTCGACCCTCATGGAACAAGGCACCGCAGAAACACTCAAGGCTTTCCTTGCCGACAATTAAGGCGCTGCGCCACCAAACGAATATAAAAAGGAGACTACATTGGAACAGACATGGCGTTGGTTCGGCCCTGAAGATCCCGTCAGCTTGCAGAAGGCCCGGCAGGCGGGAGCCACCGGCATCGTTACCGCCCTGCACCACATGAACCAGGGCGGCATCTGGCCGGTTGATGAAATTGCAAAGCGCAAAGCCGTCATCGAGGCGTCCGGGTTGAACTGGTCGGTGGTCGAAAGCATCGGCGTCGGCGAAGAGATCAAGACCCGCACCGGCAATTTTCGTGAGAAGATCGATAACTACAAGCAGTCGATCCGCAACGTCGCACGTTCCGGCGTGAAGGTGATCTGCTACAACTTCATGGTTATCACTGACTGGAGCCGTACCAATTTGATGTACGAGCTGCCGAATGGCGGCTACGCCTTGCGCTACGACAGCATCGATTTCGCCGCCTACGACCTCTTCATTCTGAAACGCAAAGGTGCCGAAAACTCATATTCCAATGAACATGTCGCCAAAGCCGAAAAGCGTTTCAAGGCAATGAGCCAGGAGGCGGTTGCTGAACTGGAACGGACGTTGATCGACTGGCTGCCTGCCCGCGATTTTGCCTATACCCGCTCGACGTTCAAGGACATGCTGGAAATCTACCAGCAGATCGGCACAGAGGATTTGCGCGCAAATCTGATCGAGTTTCTGCGCGAAATCACACCGGTCGCCGAAGAGGAAGGCGCACGGTTGTGCATCCATCCGGATGATCCGGCCTTCCCGATCTTCGGCTTGCCGCGGGTAATGTCGGGCGTCGATGACGTGCGGGCGTTTTTCAAGGGGGTTCCGCAGGAGGCATGCGGCCTGACGCTGTGCACCGGCTCTTTCGGCTCTAACCCGAAAAACGATCTGCCGGCGATGGCAAAGGAATTTGCATCAAGGGTCCATTTCGTCCATCTGCGTAATACCACGCATGAGGCGGACGGATCCTTTTACGAGGCAGATCATCTAGCCGGCGATACCGATCTTATCGCAGTGACGGCGGCAATGATGGCCGAAGAGGCACGACGCGCCTCAATCGGCCATCCGGTATCGCAAATCCCGATGCGACCCGACCATGGTCATCTGCTTGGCGATGATATCGGCCAGACGATGAACCCCGGCTACTCCTTCGTCGGTCGTCTCAAGGGACTTGCCGAACTCCGGGGCGTGATGCATACGGTCAACGCATTTAGAGACGGAAGAATAGCCTGAAAACGCGCGGTTTTGTGCGAAGGCTAGCATCGGCGCCGCAACGTGCCGGTGCTCTGGTAGAGCTGGTATCTTCGCGGTGAATAGCGATTTGACATAGCGCAAAAGAGAAGAGAGAGACGATGATGGACCGCAGTCGATACCGTTTGACAAACCAGGTGTTCGACAAAATCAGGGACGATATCGTGAGCGGTCGTCTGGCGCCTGAGAGCCCGCTTTCGGAATCTGATATTTGCGAGCAGTTGGGGGTCAGCCGAACACCGGTCCGAGAGGCGCTCATCAAGCTTTGCGAGGAAGAACTGGTCGTCATCTATCCTCACGTCGGAACATTTGTCGCCCCGATATCTCTGGAAGCTGTGAGGGTTGGCCAATATATTCGCGAGCACCTGGAATGCGCGCTTGTCGCGGATGCGGCTCGAAACATCGATGACGACGGGCGCAAGCGCCTGAAGGAGAATATCCGTGAACAGGTCGCTGCTGCGAAAAATCCCGACGAATTTTATCGCCTTGATAACGGTTTCCACGCCCTCATCGCCGAATTGAGCGGTTACGCCGGAACCTGGAATGCGATCCTGCGCGCCAAAACGCAGTTCGACCGTGTACGTTATCTGACAGTGCAGGATAAAGGCCGGGTGAAAGAAATTCTCACCGAGCACAATCTCATTGCTGATGCCATCATTCGCGGGGATGCCGAAACTGCGACAAGTAGTGTTCGCAGCCATTTGCGGACTGTCTTTGCCAATATCGACAAGCTTGGCCTGGAAGACAGAAAGGAAACGCCGGCGATACGAAAGAAGCGCCCCACGCAGCGCGGTTGATGCAGAAGGCGACGCAGCGCCGGAAAACAGCACGACGAGCCGCTGATCTTGAACAGACTCGACCTACGAACACCTTAGATTAGCAAAATTAGGGTCCTGTTTTTTCACTATTTTTCTTATGAGGCACTTTAAGATTTCTCGAATTCCCCAGGCTTCCAGCTTCCATCGAAGGCCGGTGCGGTCGGGCCATAGATCCGGAAATATACAAACCACCCCTTCCCGGGAATCGTCTTGATCCAGCGATCGGCCTGCCCATCGCCAGCGAGATTAGGCCCGAACTGCAATTCCAGGCTGTCACCAGACCGGTCCTTCAACTCGAACAGCGACCGCAATGCGGCATGCCCCTGATCGGTATCGATCTGACTGCGAGTTTCGGCGTCGTAGACGGTTACCGACCAGAACAGATGGGCGGGAACGGGTAGAGGGATTTTCAGCAGATAGTTTGCACCGCCATCCAGATAAGCCCCGGACGCATCACGCAGGCCAAGCCAGTAAAGCGAGCCTGCATTTGCGTCCCGCCGGAACATGGCCGGCGACGTGGCAATCGCCTGAAAGAACCATTTTTCACGCGCGTAGGTATCGGTGAAGTTCTCGGTGTCAAAGGACCCGTTTTCGAAACGCAGACCCGCCCATTCCCATTTCCGGTCTGGCCAGACGACACGATCGGGACGTCGATCGGCAAATGACTGTACCCGCATCTGCTGGCAACCCAATCTTGCCGCCTTTGCCAGGATTGCGCTCAAACGCTTGTCGGGCTCGAACGGCCTGCCCTTTGTGATGCCCAGGCTCTCAAGCTCCCCGTAATGTTCGCGATATCCAACAAAGGGCGGTTCAGATTCTATCACGTCATGCAATGCATACCAGAATTTGACATTATCCTCCCATCGAAGCGGCGTGGTGTCCTGCGGAGCCGGCGTCATGTCCAGCCACTTGGGCGGTGACCAGGGGGTATTGGGGTCGAGAGGATAGACACGAACATCCTTCAGCCGATCCATGGCAGCCTGCACGTTTCCGTTTTCCGGGATAGCACGAACTCCAAGGACAACCCGATAGCTGGCGCTCGGGCAAAGGTAATAGTCGCTGGGCAAAGAGCCTGTATGGTCCGGCGGGAGAAAGAGGTGCTTGCCGCCCTTTCCTCCATCGGGTCCCGGGATGCCGAGATCCGCCACCCAACGCTGGTTGATATCCAGAGAGACACCGAGCAACAAGCCGGGCGGCAGTTCGACAACGATTGGACCGACACGAAGATCCAGCAGGAACCCGCCATAAGGTGTATCGGAGTTGAGAGTGAAACCGACATGTCTCGGCAGTGTGCTCATGCTGCCCCAGCCGCGATTGGGGAAGACCCCGAGATCCGCGTTACCCTTGAATATCGCGGCACATGAAACGGTCGGATAGAAAGCCCGATACATCTGCAACGCACGCACCAGATCCAGGTCATCATAGGCTTGCCGCGTCGTATCTCCCGTTGGGTAGCCGCCCTTGAACTCATAGCCGGCGCTTACATCAAGCTGATCCATCACACCTCTCCTTCAATCACGCGCCAAGGCCGCGGCGAGCCTGCGTTCGACATTGACGTAGGCGTCCTCGGCAACGTCGAAGACGATCTTGATCACCTGGCCGCCGGTGAATGGAAACTGGGACTTGTATTCGCTGCTGACCGCGTCACCGCCGTCGTAACCGACACACAGTCCCTCACCGCACAGGGCGTAATGTCCTGTCTGGGTACGGAAGGGCGCCTGGGCCAAGACGTTTTCATCCAGGTACAGCGTCATCTGGCCGAGCGCTTCTAGATGTTCACTGATGCGCTCCTTGATGAATTCCACACCCACGAAATGCTTGCCGCTTTTCGGTGCATCGCAGACAAGCTGTTGCTCCGGGGGAATGCCGAGGAAGTTATAAACGAAATAGAGTTTGCCGCCTTTGACGAACAGCGAGTATCCGCCGAAGCGCGACCCTTGGGCTACGACAACGCCTTCGCTATCGCGGGTGAACTCCACCTCGGCCAGTATCTTGAAGGAAGTACCAAGAGTGCGTACTGCAGATGCTTCCGGTACCTCGGTGGTTCCCGGATAATAGACATACCGATCGCGCTTCGGAGCGTGATATTCGGCAGCATGAAGTGCCGCCACGTTTAGATCGATCAAAGGCAGCACATTATTCCGTTTTGCTTCCGCAAGCCAAAGATCAGTTAGCTCCTTCAACTTTTCGGGATGGTCGGTTGCAAGATCATGCGCTTCGGCGCGATCGACGTCAGTGTGGAAAAGCTGCCAGACATCCTGGTCGAATTTGCCCTGATCAGAGGGGATCGGCGCATGCAGTGCCGCCGCTTTCCAGCCTTTCGACCAGATCCCTCGTGTGCCCGCCATTTCGTAATATTGCGTCTCCTTTGTGGTTGGCGCACCGGAATTTTCGAAACTATAGAGCATGGAGACACCCGCAAGTGGCGACTGCTTCACGCCGTCGATTACCTCCGGCATCGACAGACCACAGGCTTCCAGGATGGTCGGAACGATATCCGTGCAATGATGATACTGGTGGCGCACCTCACCTTTCGCTTTGATCCCTTTTGGCCAATGGATCACCAGGGGGTCGCATGTGCCACCGGCATAGGAGCCGTAACGTTTGAACATCCGGTATGGGGTGGAGAAACCGACCGCCCATCCTGTCGGATAATGATTATAGGTATCCGGCGATCCGAGCTTGTCCATCAAGGCAAGGTTGCGGCCGACATCATCGGGGAACCCGTTGAAAAACAGGTTTTCGTTGACCGATCCGCTGGGGCTTCCCTCACCTGATGCGCCGTTGTCGGCGCAATAGAAGATCAGCGTATTGTCGAACTGACCCGACTCCTCGAGATAATCGATAAGCCTGCCGATCTGCACGTCGGTATATTCCGACAGCGCGGCATAGACTTCGGCCATGCGGCTGAACAATCGCCTCTCGTCCTCTGACAGGGTATTCCATGGCCGAACCATATCTCCCTCAATGGCGATCTCCGCAGGCATCGGATTAATCGGGGTCAGCTCCGTATCGGTAGGGAGAATCCCGCGCTGGATCATGCGTTTCAACACCCACTCGCGATAGGCTTCGTAGCCGTCGTCGAATGCGCCCTTGTACTTGTCGATGAAATCCTGCGGTGCATGGTGCGGAGCGTGATTGGCGCCGGGGCAGTACCACATGTACCAGGGCTTGTCGGCATCCGCCTGTTTGGCATCGCGAATGAAGGCGATCGCCTTGTCGGCGATATCCTTGGAGAAGTGATAACCGTCTTCCGGCTGGTAGGGCTGATCGACGAAATGATTGTCCTCGATCAGTTCCGGATACCATTGGTTCGTCTCACCGCCGATGAAGCCATAAAATCGGTCATAACCTAGTCCGAGCGGCCATTTTTTCTTCGAAGCCCCCATTCCGAAGGCGTCAACGGGCACATTATGGTTCTTCCCGATCCAGAACGTGCTCCAGCCGGCATCGCGCAGGACGCTTGCTATCGTACCGTTTTCCAGAGGGATGTGGCCGCTATAGCCCGGAAATCCGGTTGCGGCCTCGGCAATCGTACCGAAACCGTTCGCATGATGGTTGCGGCCGGTCAGGAAACATGACCGTGTCGGCGAGCAGACCGCCGTCGTGTGCCACTGGCTGTAGATCAGGCCGTTTTTCGCCAGCCGATCGAGCGTCGGCATCTCGATCCTTCCACCATAGGGCGACCAAGCCGCCTGACCGGTGTCGTCATACAGGATGACGAGCACATTTGGTGCATCCTTGGGTGCTCGTTTGTCGAGAAACGCATCCCAGTCGGCCTGCGACTGCCTGACATCGAGTTCGATCTTGCCGTCGAAAGAGCGGGCCATGGTTTCCTCCCGTTAGTTTATTTTCCCCTCGCTGCAGCGGTCGCTTTGTCTTGAGCATCTGCGAGATCCCGTTCGAGAAAGAAGTTCAGGAAAGTACGGACCACAGCGATCGCGGCAATCCGACCAAGCGCCTCCCAGGTCGTGGTAATCGACGTCTCGATGATGTCGGCAGCGAGCTGAAACGTCAGTCCCGCCACAAGCAGCCGCATGAAACGGAGCCAGACGTCACGTCGACGTGTTTCGTCCGGCGCGGTGAACACCATTGGCATGGCCCTCAGGAATGCCTCTGTCGCACCACAGGCGACAACCAGCAACGCCATCATGTCGATGACGAGGATCATACCCTCGGTCAGTACAACGAACCATTCCCGCATCACACCAACGGCCCGTCGCGGAGAACGACATTAACGGATGCATCTCGCATTTTATCAGCTCCTGCAAAACGCAAGAGGCAGGGGATCATCCTTTGCCTCTTCAGGCTATTGCCCTTGGGTCCCAGCCTCAGCCATCGCCTTCATTGCATCGTCGATCGTAAAGCTGTTGGGCTTCTGGATCGCGGGGAACTCCTTGAAGGTGTCGGCGAATTTGGTCGCAATCGTCTGTACGGCGAGCACTAGGTATGCGTGGTAGAAAAACCATTCCCAATAAGAGTTCGAGGTAACGTCGGCGAACTCGTAAGGGTCGGTGCGAAGATTGAATATCTTGGGAAGCCGAAGGCGAGTGAAAGGCTCCGCCCAGACCTGCATCGTGCCCTTGCAGCGCTGCTCCATGAAGACGAATTTGAAGTTGTCGTAACGGATTGCCAGCACGTCGCCGTCGTCGCTGATGTAGACAAATAGCGGTCGCGGGCTCTCCTTCTCCTTCCCGGTGATATAGGAGAGCATCGACACACCATCGATATGGTTCTTGTAGGTACGGCCGATCGCCTTGTAGCCCTTCTTGAGCTTGTCAACAACGTCGAGGGCGCCTGTCATCTCGAGGAAGGTCGGCAGCCAGTCGTGATGCTGCACGATGCCATTGGCGATGGAACCGGGTGCTATTCTGCCAGGCCAGCGGGCGATAAGTGGGATACGGAACGCGCCTTCCCAATTGGTGTTCTTTTCGCTGCGGAACGGCGTCATGCCGCCGTCAGGCCACGAATTGCGGTGCGGACCGTTGTCGGTCGAATACATGACGAACGTGTTGTCGCTGACGCCGAGTTCGTCGAGCAGATCGAGTAGCTGGCCGACATTTTTGTCGTGGTCGATCATCGTGTCGTGATAAGGCGACTGCCAGCGACCGGCCTGTCGCAGGCTCTCCTTCTTCGTGTGGGTCACAAAATGCATATGGGTCGTGTTGACCCAGACGAACCATGGCTTGCCAGTGTCCTCCTGACGTTTCATGAAGTCGATTGCGGCTTCGACGAACTCATCATCACATGTTTCCATACGCTTTTTCGTCAGTGGTCCCGTATCTTCGATCTTCTGCCTGCCAACCCTGCCCCAGCGTTCTTGCTCGGTCGGATCATCTTTGTCCGTTGCCCAGGAATGTATGACGCCGCGGGGGCCAAGATTCTTGCGGAAATTGGGAAAGTCTTTCTCAGGAGGATAGTCGTACATTTCCGGCTCTTCCTCGGCATTGAGGTGATAGAGATTGCCAAAGAATTCGTCGAAGCCGTGATTGGTCGGCAGCATGTGGTTCAGGTCGCCGAGATGGTTCTTGCCGAATTGACCCGTCGCATAGCCTTGCTCCTTCAGGAGCGCCGCAATGGTGACGATCTTTTCGTTCATCCCGATCGGCGCACCTGGAATGCCGACCTTGCTCAGCCCGGTGCGATAGACACTCTGGCCGGTGATGAAGGAGGAGCGTCCCGCCGTGCATGACTGTTCGCCATAGCTATCGGTGAACATCATACCTTCCTTGGCGATACGATCGATGTTCGGCGTCCGATAGCCCATCAGGCCATGCGAGTAGCAGCTCAGGTTTGATATGCCGATGTCGTCACCCCAGATGACGAGAATGTTCGGCTTGTCACTTTTGGATGGCTTGGCCATTTCGAATTCTCCCATGGAAACGGATATCAAAGTCACGGTAATGGGCGCGGTCATCCGAAGGGGCCGACCCCCACGATCATGCTGACCATCGCAAACAAGCCGATCAGCAGCAGCAGGACCGCAGTGATCAGCGTCATCGATGGAGGAAATCGGCTTTCGGCATGAACCAGTCCTTCGGCGCGCATCGCCTGCCGCTCATGGCGCAGACCAAGCATGAACTGAAGGTGATAGATTATCCCGACGATGAGCATCACGATACCGAGCAGGACGAGCGTGACGCCAAAATTGCGTGAGGCCGCCGCATGAGCGATGGTTCCCGCTTCCCTCAGTTTCTCGAACACTTGATAGATCGTGAAACCGAAGGAAATCAGCGAAAGCGACGTGCGGATGACTGACATCAATGTGCGGTCGGCACTCATGCGGGTGCGCTGGAAGGACATGCCGGTCCGGCGCGAGGAGAGTTCCACCGAAATCCTGTCCGATTGAGATTTTTCGTTCACCTGTTCCATCTCAACCTCCGAACCCATTGACGCTGCGGCCAATCCACCAGCTGGCCCCGCGCTCGATGAGCCAACGGAAGAGGAAATAAGGGATGAAGGCGAGAAGTAGCGCCATCAGCACTGCTTCTCCAGGGAAGAAGCGATCGAATACCCGCATCTGGTAAATGACATCCATGCTGATCCCCAAGAGCACGACCCTTGCGGTCGACACGAGCCCCTGTTTGAGCCTTCCCGACCGACCATGCATTCGGCTCCGCTGCGTCCAGAAAAATCCGGTATGACCGTGTCGGGCATCCTCGATCCCATCCGGCAGAGCCGCAAGGAAGGCCATGGTTGGCTGAAGGAAGAACCGAAAAGTCATCGGCCCATCGGCGCGCCCAAAAATGTCGGACCAGAACCGTTGATGCACTTCTGTCGAAAAGCCATGGATGAGAATGCCGGCCAGAAGCAGGCAAATGGTCAGGACCACGACCAGCCAGGTCATGATGCGCTGCAGGGTGGATATCTGCCCGAGGCCCATCTTCCTCACCTCTTTCGCAGAACGCATCGAAACCCGACATGGCTGGTCGATGTGTCTTCCGGTTCGGCATGGCGGGCAGCCGGCCTATACCGCCGACAATAGTTCGGTGCACAGAGATGCGAGCCACCCTTCAGGACGTGACGAGGGATCATGATCTCCGGTTGGCCGGGATCAAGGCTGGCCTCTGCTGCACCGCCCCGCGGATTGTGGGGAATGCAACAGGAATGCGTGACCGGCTCCGAATGCCGAGGCGACCAGTAATCGCTCGTCCATTCCCAGACGTTCCCGATCATGTCGTACAGGCCGTAACCGTTAGGTGGATACGACCCGACAGGGGTTGTGCGCTCCAGCCCCTTGGGCTTCACGCTATGGGTGGGAAAAACACCGGCCCAGGTATTTGCCATCGAAATCCCGCCGGGCGAGAACTCTTCGCCCCAAGCATAATCCGCTCCCTCGATCCCTCCCCGCGCCGCAAGCTCCCATTCGGCCTCGGTTGGCAATTCCAGCCCCGCCCAATCGGCATAGGCCTGCGCGTCCGCATAGGCCACATGCACTACGGGATGATCGAGCTTCCCGCGCAAATCACTTAAACCGCCCAACGGCCGCCGCCAGTTCGCACCGAACTTGAACCGCCACCATTGCGTGATATCGGGCCCATCCACCATCTTCGGCATGGTGAACACGAGCGATCCTGCCCGCAGCATATGCGGTTTTGCGCCAGGATAGTCCTTCGCATCCGGTGCCTTTTCTGCAACCGTGATATGACCGGTAGCCTCGACAAAGGCCAGAAACTTCCGGTTCGTGACCGGTGTTCGCTCCATGAAGAAGCTGTCGACTTTGACGGCGTGCGCCGGAGCTTCCTCCGGATAATGGCGGTCGGAGCCCATCACGAAGGTCCGCCCCTCGATCCTGACGAGATCACGGTGTTCCCGCGTTGCCGCATCATCGAATGCCAGTGCCATAGCCCGCTCCCGCTTCTCGGAGCAAGGATTGCCGGTGATGTTGGGGTCAGGAAGTACGCAACGGTAAATATCGGCAACTTTTACGCCATCCCGAAGGCGCCAACCAACCGTTACCGCGCACAAAACCGTCGTGGCGAGCCGGTTTATGACTGTTTCTCTGTGATCCACGTACCGACCGCGACCGGTGTCGCTCGAAAGCGTTCGATCCGTAAATTTACCGTTGCGTACTTCTCGTTACGATCATGTCCAGCACACAGTCATCAAATCTCTTTAAGCACCCGACGTACACGGATTGGAGACTGTCCATGATCGCACGAGCATCCGGCCTCAAAGCCATTGTCGCCTCTTTGGTCGTTGTCGTGGCCGGTGCGCTGCCAGCCTCGGCGCAAGAGGCCTTACCCTCCTGGAACGATACCGCGGCAAGAACGAGGATCATGGAATTCGTCAAGGCAACCACGACGGAGGGGCAGGAAGGCTATGTCGCCCCGGCGAACCGTATTGCCGTCTTCGACAACGACGGCACCCTCTGGCCCGAACAGCCTAACTACGTGCAGCTCGGCTTCGTGCTTGATCGCGTAAAGGTGCTTTCTCCACAACATCCCGAATGGAAAACCAAGGAGCCGTTCAAGAGCATTCTCGATGGGGACCTGAAGGGAGTAGCAAAAGGCGGTGAGAAAGGAATGGTCGAACTCGTCATGTCGACCCACGCAGGCATGACGACGGACCAGTTCGCCAAGATCGTGGACGACTGGTTTGCCAAAGCGCGACACCCAAAGAGCGGAAAGCCTTTCGACGAAATGGGGTATTTGCCGATGCGCGAACTACTCGATTATCTCAGGGGCAACGGCTTCAAAACCTATATAGTCTCTGGCGGCGGCGTCGAATTCATGCGGCCCATCGCCGAGAAAGCTTATGGCATCCCGCCTGAACAGGTCGTTGGCAGTACGATTGCAACCGAATACGCCATCGTTGGCGACGTCCCGGTGCTCAAGCGCATTCCGAAGATCGATTTTGTCGATGACGGTCCCGGCAAGCCGGCAGGCATCAACAAGTTCATCGGCAGGAAGCCGATATTCGTCGCGGGCAATTCCGATGGTGATTACCAGATGCTTCGCTGGGTCACGGCTGCAAAAGGCCCCGGCTTTGCGATGATCGTGCATCATACAGACAGCGAGCGGGAATATGCCTACGATCGAAAGTCAGAGTTCGGCAGGTTGGACAAGGCACTCGACGAAGCCGAGCGCCGGAACTGGCTGATCGTCGACATGAAGGCGGACTGGAAGAAAATCTACGCCTTCGAACCATAAGGACATATCCGGCGCCGCCAGAAACAAATCACGTCAATTTCCCTCATCACAGGCGTTTCACACCTGGCGGTTTCCAGTTGCCCTCTATCACCTCGGCCTTCGGCCAATAGAGCCGCATGTTCATCGTGAACGTTCCTTGGGCCGGAGCAGGAAGCCAGTTCGCCTCTTTCGCTTTTCCAGGGGATTTGCGCTGAATGTAGATATCAAGAGACCCGTCGGCATTGATCTTAAGATCGTCTCTGTCGCCGATCGCGTATCGGTCGATGGGATTGGCGGCAAAGGCCTGACGGTCATTATACATCGTGAGCGACCAAAAGGCGTTGACCGGCGGGATTTCATCTCTCTTGAAGTGCAGCACATAACGCTTCGCACTGTCGAACGGCTGTCCGTCGGCATCGGTAACGGCGGTCGGATAGACGGCATCCTCGACCGTATTGGCACCCAGTCCCGCGAATGCCACCCCGGCTCGCGCCAGATAGTCGGTGCCATAGGTTCCGACCGAGGACAAGTTCGTCCGCCATCCCTGGCGCGGTGTGCCGGCCTTGAGGAATTGCGACTTTATGAGTTTCAACGCGGCCGGACCAGCTTGGGTCAAAGCTTGTCGGCTTTCGGAAGGCAGTGCATCAAACTCAAAGAGTTTTCCAGGTTCGATACCGAGCCGCCTAATCTGGCCAAGAATGGGATAGTCATTCGCATGCGGCGGGTTGAGTTTCATCAATTCGGCAAACAGGGAAAAATACTCTGATGGTGTCAGCTTCTCGACCTGTTCCGTCGGAGGTGTCTTCATATCCCACTCAGGCACGACCGCCCCGGCCGGCGGCTGGTATGGCTTGCCCCAGTGGCTCAGGGGCGTCGCCGCCAAACCGGCCTGAAATGCGTGGACAGCCGCGTAGTCGGACTTTCCGTTCGTCTGGGTGCGCCCGACAATCCAGCCTGCTGCAGTCGGGCTTCGGATCAATGACGTCCCTTCAGGCAAGGGCCCTTTCCAATCTGGACCGCAAAGAACGAAAAGCTGCGCTTCTGTTCCGGTTGTGCGTTTACCCGGAGATGCGAAAACATCGGTCCACATGTCGAGCATCGGAAGAAGATAATAGCGGTCACCCGAGTCCGGGGCGCTGATCACTAGAGGCTCCACCGAAAGATCGAACCACATGAATGAGTAAAGCGTATCTGCGTTGGGCCGAACCACGTCGGTGAAGGATGCGTCCGGAAAGGCCGGCATGTTGCCGAACTGATTCATCGGCGATTTGCCGAAGTGGCTGCTATCCGCAACGTTTGTACCGACACGTCGCGTCATTTCCATGATGATCATGGGATACGCGTAGATGTAGGCTGCTCTGGCAATTTCACCGATCTCGGTTGCTGACAGCTTACTCGGCTGTGGTTTCGGGTTCTGAGCCAAGGCCGAACCACTTACAATCGCGATCGGCGATACGCCAATTAAGGGTGAAAGGGAAAGCACAGAGCCTGCGCCCAGCAGGACGTCCCGACGCAGGACGCGGACCCGGCCAGAGATGCCATGCGCTGTAACGAGTCTGATAGACATTGCCGCTCTCCTTAGAAAGTTGCCATGAATTTCCATATTCATTGATTGGAAAGCAGCGTTGAACCTGATCTCCAGCGACGAAACACCATCGTCATTGGGCGGCGATGTTGACCGGCTTGGTAATCGACAGCGGCAAGGAGATCGTCAGAAAGAAAGAATCTCCTTCTGCACGGTTTTTGACGCCAAACTCGTGGAAATATTTGACGCGCGTCGAGACAGGCAGGTCCCCGACCTTGAAATTCCAGCCGACCGTTGCGCCGATCCCGAATGTCCTGCCTTCGAAATCGCCAAGCGTGGCCCCGTCCCCACTGTCACCTGTCACCTGCTGGTAGGCATACCCGACCAGGCCTGCATCGAACTGCTCGTTGAAATGCTGAACGGCCGCCCATTCGAAATGCAGCTCGTTGCCCGTCCGATAATCCGTCGCAGGGTTCTCGGCATTGAATGTCATGCCGATCACGCCGGAAAGATCGAACCCGATCGTCGGGTCGAGCCATGTGGCTCCGGCGGAAACATCGATACCCCAATGATGAAACGCGATGTTGGAGAGTTCTCCCTTTTGATAATCTCCGACTGGAATATTGACGAGCGTACCGAACTGCCAATGAAAATTGCCGCTCTCCCATCCAAGCAGTCCCCCCACAAGTGGATCGCCGAGCGTAAAGACCGTGTCCTCTACATTTCCCCCTATCACCCCACCGCCCGGGCCTGTGAGGGTCAGATCGGCGGAGGTCTTCATATAACCAAATGGTATGGTCGCGGCCAGGCCAACATGGCCGCCGAGAAATTCCTCCGGAAGCACCCAGAGGAATGTTGGTGCGTCCAGCACAGCATGACCGTCGACGCCGACCGCCACCTGGCCACCGCGTGGCAGGGATCGCCCACCCCCGAGATCACCGGAATAGATCCAGAGATCGTTCTGGAAATAGACGCCCGGGGGCGGCGTAATCGCCGCACCCGGCCCCTTGCCCCCGAGAAGATAGAAGCCGGCGCCATTCTCCGCCGCAAGCGCCAATGTTGGAACCGACAAGGCAGCCCCGGCGAAAATCGCTGCTGCGGCCGAAAACAGAACTCTGGCCATGCCATTCCCCGTCTCTTGAAGACGGAAACGGAAATGTCCGCCTACCGTCGGATGAAACATGGCAGAAGGGGTTTATGCCACAAGTACGCAACGGTTACAGGCAACGTAACATCGGCTCAGTGGATGGCTGCGGATGCAATCCTGTCCTGCATCCGCTCGGCTTTGCCAAGTCCGCGCTCCAGCGCCTCGATGACGTCTTCGGGGTATTTGCGACGTTCCATCCAGACCCCCATCGCCGTCTCGTAGTCCGGCATAATCTGTTTGAGATAGGCAAGGCTGCGGCGCGCGTCTGAGGCGTTCATCTCGCCAAGCGAAGCCGCGCGGATGGCACGAACGACAAAGTCGCTGCAATTGATCTGTTCGGCAAACAGAGAAGCATTTGACCAGTCACGGCGCAGATAGGCATCGAGCGCAAGGACGATCACCGCATCTCGAGGTACAGCCTCGACATGCTCGGATGCCTCGCCGGCCAGCGAAGTCGCTGCCTTTCGGTAACCAGCGCTGAACAGAACGCCGGCCAGCTTGGCAAGAACGTCTGGATTATCCGGGTTTAAAGAAAGCGCCCTGTTTCCTGCTGCGATCGCAGGCTCGGTCTTGCCCGTATAGAACTGGGCCATCATCAAGGCGACGTAAGCGCGATCCGATCCGGGGTCGATAGAAACGGCCTGGTTGGCAAGCATTGTCGCGCGGGCAAAATCGGTAGTTCTCGGGTCGCCGCCTTTGCTAGCGACAAGCGCACGGGACAATATGGCCATTGCGTCGGCATTGTTCGGTTGCCGGGCAAGCGTTCGTTCAAGGCAGGGTATCGAGGTTGCAATCCCTCTGCCTCCACCTTCGTCGAGAGCTATTTCTGCTCGAAGGACGCAGACGTTTCCAAGCATCCGGGCAGGCATGTCCTGATGCGCTTCGATGTTGCTGATCACACCACGAGCACTGGCAAGACGCTTGGCGAGAATGCTGACCAGTTCATCGCGAACGGCTACCGCGCTCCTGCCATCGATCGGCACCTTTTCGATACCGGATTTCAGAATGCTACCGTCGCGACCATCGACCACTTGCCACCATATTGTCCGGTCGTCATCGTCGGCATAATATTTCATTTCGATATCATAGGCGGGAATTGAGGCTCTGACCGCAGCGTAGGTCCTTGTATTCATCTCCAGTGTGCGGAAGCGTGACAGGGCGGCGGCGAGATACCGCCGCATTTCGTCTGCTTCCTTTCCATGTTGATTGTCTGCCGCGGTCATGGTCAAGCTGACCGAGGGTCGCGTGGTGATATCCGGGGTTTGCCCCATCAAAGACCAAGCCGATCCTGCCAGGGCTATTGCCGCAACGCCCGCCGTGGTCGGAACCCAACGTGCCCAGGCAAGAGGCGATCTCATGGGAGCGCCTTCGACCTCTGTCGCAACGCCCGACAAATAGGCATCTTGAGCGGGCTCGACGCCAGAGTTTCTACCTCCAACCGATCGGGTGAATACGGCAAGGTAATGACCCACCGGGAGAGTGGCGATGATCTCGAGTTCATTGCCATACGCTTCGTAATAATTCGACAGCGCGTTCCGAAGTCGACTGATCTCGATCCTGACGATCGGATCGGAGTTGGTATCGAAATGTGTTGGACGGTTGAGAACATCAAGCGCGATTGCGTACGCTTTGACGCCCACAGTTTCGCCTTCGAAACATCTCTCCGCGATGTATCTTAAGATGCGCTTCGCGCGGTCTGTCGCATGAAATCTCGGATCGGCAAGCAGCCGCTCGAGTTCCGCTCTTGCTTCGTCCGGAGAAACACCCTCCAGCCCCGACTTATCCTCGCCAGCGATCATGGTCGCCCCCTCATGCGATGGATGCGTGTCCCAACAGTAAAGCCGATTGTGGATCACATTACAACATGACTGAAACAGCTTTTGCTAATCAACCGGTAACGGCGCTCCGAATTGACACGTGTGCTATCGATCCCGCGCGAAATTGAGACAATGGGCGATAACGTCGGACTCGATCCCGGAACAGACGTTTCGATACTCGGCAATCATCTCTTCGTCGCGCTTCTGGCCACGCTCGAGACGCTCCAGCATGGCAGTCGCCTCGTCGTAGGCGGCGAGCAGTTCGCGAAACGAAGATTGGCGGCCGGCGATCACCTGTAGCTGGCCCCGCACGCTGGGGAGTTTCACCATGAGTTTCAGAAGACCTCTTTGTGCAGCCCCTGTCAGCGCTGGGGGTCCATCCTGCTTTCCGCTCATCGCCCCATCCGATCTGCCGCGCGCCGAATTAATGGACATCCTATGCCTCTTCCGAAGCCTGGGAAGTACGCAACGGTAACAGGTTAGTTCCGAGCGTGAGAAACTCAGTCAGAACAGGCTTTTACAACTGTGTTACCGTTACGTACTCCCCTATTTGCAAGAACTGTGTTTCGGTTTGCGGCCAGACACGGAGATGACGATGAAATTCATTCTGGCGGGCCTCGCTCTTGCGTCTACCATCTTGGCTGCGGATTTTCCTGCAGCCCAGGAGCACGACGATATCAACGCCGCCAACAACCCGTTGACGCCGAAAATCACTGTCAACTTCCAAGATTATTTCATCGCGAGCTTCAAAGACACGCCCGGTGACCCGCATGCGAACCAATTTCTGCTTCGCGGATTGGTGCCCTCGGACATGTGGGGATTTCCGCAGCTCATTCGCTTCACGCTTCCAATCGCCACGTCACCAGATATTTCCAATGGCTATGTCACGGGTCTTGGCGATCTGACGCTGATGGACATTTTTATCTTGCCGAAGCAAGATGACGTGACCTATGGCGCAGGCCCACTCGTTGTCATCCCGACAGCGACGGATGAGCGGCTCGGTTCGGGGAAATGGCAAGCAGGGGCAGCCGGTATAGCGATTGCACCACAGAACTGGGGACTACTTGGCGGTCTCGTCACCTACCAGACATCATTTGCCGGGCAAGGCGATCGCGAGGACGTCAGCCTGTTCACCTTCGAGCCGATCTTGAATTTCAATCTGAGTGATGGCTGGTACCTGAGATCTTCGGCGATCTGGAACTTCAATCTGAAGAGTGGCGATGGTTACATCCCGCTCGGCCTTGGCGTAGGAAAAGTGTTCCAGCATGAGAAGGGTGTTACGATGAATGCCTTCATCGAACCCCAATATACAGTCTGGAACGAGGGAAGTGCGCCGCGCTGGCAGATATTTGCAGGTCTGAACTTCCAGTTTCCGATTGGAAAGAGCCCACAATGAAGTGGCTGGTCGCGGTGCTTCTCTTCGCGGCGACGCCAGCCGCCGCTCAGACATTCGCCCCCCCTGCATCCAACCAGCAGAAAATCGACCAACTCCTCACTCTTTTGCGCGATCCCGAAATACAAGGCTGGTTGATGGAGCGGGAGGAACCGAGAGAGATCGATGAAGGGCCAGGCACTGCGTTTGCAAAATGGGAGGCCGCAACCCATCAGCGACTACGCGCTGCCATAATCGCCGCCCCACGCATTCCATCCGAGATTTCGAAAACCGCTACGCGTATCAGAGGTGATGCTCTGTCGCGAGGATATGCCCCGGTATTGCTGATGATGGGTGGCATCTTCCTTTCTGGTGCCCTGGCTGAAGCATGGTTCAGACGCCGCCGAGGGACACGCTCAATTCTCGATCATTTTTTGCCGATCAGCGTTTTCTCATTGGCGATGGCCATCGTGTTCTTTGCGATCCCCTGGCCGCCTCTCGGGCGGATAGTCATGTTCTCCTACCTGGCTGCGTTTGTCATCTATCGCCTCGTGTCGACGTCGATCGGGCTTGCGATTGCGGATCCGCGTATCCGCACAAGGGCGAGGCTCTTCTTCGGAATGGCGACCTTCGCGGTAGCCTCGGCGGCGGCCGGTCAGGCGCTTGGTGTCGACGCGGCGGTACGACAGGCGATCTCCTATCTGTTTTCGTTCGTGCTGATCTGTATCGCTCTCGAGCTATTATGGGTGACAGTAAAAAGGCGTCGTGCGTTCCGGTTTGCCCTCTGCCTTGCCGCCATTGCGACGTGGATCGTCTGGTGCGTGGATCTGCCAGGTCTGTTCTGGTTGGGCATCTATGCATTCCTCCTGCCACCGCTGCTACGGGCGGCGGATATTGCGACACAGGCCACAGGTCTCGCTGCCGACCGCCCGCTTGCAAATGTGCTTCTTGTGCGAGGGGCGCGCGCACTCATCATATCGGCTGCTCTCATCTGGTTGGCTATCGTCTGGCACATCAACGATTATTCGCTCGCGCGTCAAAGTCCGGAAGCGACCGCACTACTCTACGGGCTGCTCAAGAGCGTGATTGTGCTGATTATCGCCGATCTTACCTGGCATCTCGCCCGAACGGCCATCGAACAACGGATCAAAATGCCTGCAGTACCCGGCGAAGATAAGAACCGCCATTCGGCTACAGCAACCAGACTGCACACCCTTCTTCCGATTTTCCGCAACGTGCTAGCAGTCATCGTCATTGTCGTAACGGCCCTGACTGTGCTTGCAGAACTCGGCGTGGAAATCGGACCATTGATCGCCGGTGCCGGCATTTTCGGCGTGGCGCTGGGTTTCGGTTCTCAGACCTTGGTCAAGGATGTAATCAGCGGCATCTTCTACATGCTCGACGACGCATTCAGGGTCGGCGAATACATTCAGGCAAAAAGCTACAAGGGAACGGTCGAGGGCTTCAGCCTGCGCTCCGTTCGGTTGCGACATCATCGCGGACCGGTTTTTACCGTGCCCTTCGGAGAGCTTGGTGCCGTCGAGAACATGAGCCGCGACTGGGGTGTCGTCAAATTCCGTGTCTCCGTAGGCTACGACACGGATGTGGAAAAAGCACGCAAGCTGACCAAGAAGATCGGTGCCACCCTCCTGGAAGATCCTGAACTCGGCCCGCTTTTTATCGAGCCCTTGAAGATGAAAGGAATCGAGGAATTCGGTGATTATGGCATGGAACTAAGCTTTGGAATGACCTTGCATCCATCTCCGATGCAATCCTTCATTCGAAGGCGGGCAAATCTCCTTCTCCGTGAAGCATTCAGCGAAAACGGCATCGCCTTCGCGACACCAAGCGTGCATGTCGGAGGAGACGAGCGGCAGGCTGCCGCGGCTGCCGCCACGGCAGCTCTGATGCCGCAAGCCAAAACGACAGCTCCTGCACCGTGAAATGGGCACCATCGCATCCGTCACGGAGGTGCCGGCTAAATTTACGGCAGAATTTTACCGTTGCGTACTCACCCGACCAAGCATCCGATCCCTAGCCTGTCTTCATCTGCAATAGCGAGGTGACAGGAAGACAATCATGGTTTTACTCAAACAGCCTGTTTTTGCGGCGGCCAGCGCTGCGTCTTTTCTCATGTTGGTAAATAGTCTGTCAGCAGCCGACCGCCTACCCACCGAACCACTCATCGAGCCTCAGTCTGTAGAAGCCCTCAAGGCAATGGGCGATCATCTTCAATCGCTGAAGACCTTCTCTCTGAAGGCTGTGACCACAACCGAGATCGTGCTGGACAACGACCAGAGGCTGGAAATCGGCGGGGTCGCGACCTACGAAGCAAAACGCCCGGATCGGCTCCGCATCGACCTCGCCACTGATGCCGTCCATGGCGAACTCATTTATGACGGCAAGACGGTTGTCTACGCATCTCCCGACCAGAACGTTTACGCGAAAGTTCCAGCCCCGACGACGATCAAGGATATGCTCGAGGAGGCTGCAGCCAGATACAATCTGACCTTTCCGCTGGCAGACCTCTTCTCATGGGGCACGCCGGATGCACCGATCGATCTCATCAAGGAAGGTTTCTTTGTCGGCCATGCTTATGTGAACGGCAAGGAAACAGATCATTGGGCCTATCGCGGCCCCGATCAGGACGCCGAGATCTGGATTGCAAAGGCGGGAAACCCCTTGCCCTTAAAAATTTCACTGGTGGACAGGGATGACCTGACCCGTCCAAGGATCACCTCGGTACTTGAATGGAGCGAGAACGCGACAATCGCGGAAGACACCTTCCAATACAAACCACCCGGTGGCGCGACCAAAATCCGGTTTCTTGGCGAGGAGGACAAGAAATGACCAAGTCCGCCAAAATCTTCTATGTCGCGACGCTTTCTGCCACCCTAATCCTTCCGCACGTCGTGGATGCCCGTGGAGGTTTCGGTGGCCGAATGCCTCGGATGAATTTCGGCGGCGGGGGATTGCATGGAGGCGGTCATCCGGGCGGCGGATCTTTCCAGGGGTTCAACGCGCCGACGCATTTCTCGCCGCGAGCGCATCAGGCAATCGCACCTCATCCACCAAATCCGCATCGGGAGCCACATCCGCGGCCGGATCCTTCTGGGCATCATCCCGGTCCTCCAGGACCAGGTCCGCATCCTGGCCCTGGCCCGCACCCACCCGGCCCACCTCCCCGACCGCTACCGCCGCCACCTCCCGGGCCCTATTGGCCGGGCTATTGGGGACCTGCCGCGGTCTGGGGTGCCGCAACGGCAGTCGCCATCGGAACCGCAACCGCAACCCTTCCGCCGGAATGCACGACCATTATCGTCGGCGGGATCTCCTATCGAGATTGCGGCGGTCGGTGGTTCGAGCCTCGTTACGATGGCCACGCAGTCGTCTATGTCGCGGTCGCGGATCCCCGTTGAACAAACCATTAACCTAGAGGACGGCGCAGATGAGCCTTGCGGCGGAAAGGAGCCATGGCGTGGGTCTCCGGGTTTCTTTGGCTCCTAGTTTAGAAGCTGGAAGGCTCGCTCAGACCCTCGTGTTATGATTGCCGGGACATGTGACTGCCGACAGAAATAACAATCATGTGGTGCACATAATGGACATAACACGACGCTGCTGAAATGGGCTGGCGCCGAACCGCCGGCGTCGTGCAGGGGGATCAAGGCTCCGTCTTTCGGTTGATATGCACCCATCACATATGAGGTGTGCGACGAACCCAGCCATCCTAAATGCTGACACCCGCTTGCGCGATTTTTGGCGGATAATGATCGGGCCGCGACGGCGCTGCTCATATTCCGAATGGCTGCCTGACCAGAAAACCACGCTTGATGCACCACGACACCCTCAACTTCGCGGCTCCGTTTCCTCGGCGCCTGCAGACCGACAATTGCATAGGACGGAGATTGAGATGACAGACGAATTGTTTTGCGACGGCATCAGTGAAATCACCGTGACGGGTCCGATCGTCCGCCTGGATATGACGTCCTTTTCCCCCACCAAGCGCGACAAAAACGGCAACCCTGAACCGGTTATCCGCCAGCGGGTCATCATGTCGATAGAAGCTTTCGCCAATTCTGTCGATCTCATGAAGAAGGCCCTGGATGGATTGGTCGAGGCCGGTGCCTTGCGCCGGAATGCTCCCGAGACACCTGCGGATGACGGCCCTCTTCTGGAACAATCGTCGGTAAATACGTCGCCGAACTTCAACTGACGGCAACTGGCTACGGTCGGCGACTGAAGCGATGAGCGAGCTCATACACACCAATCTGCACTGTCTTTGCCTGGTCGGCCGCCACCATGGGGTAGATCTCTCACCTGAGCGGCTGCAGCATGACTACGACGTGGGAGAAAAACAGGTCTCGACGCGCCAGTTGCTTTTGATGGCGAAGGACGCGGGCCTGCGCGCGCGCAGCCTGGATCTGACTTGGCACTCTCTCTTCACGCTCGGCGAAGCCTATCCGGTGCTCGCCGAACTGGAAAACGGCAACTGGATCGTGATAGCGGGCGCATCTACGGTTGATGGCGTCGAAACCATCCGTGTTCTCGATCCGCTGGCACAACGACCGGAATCCATCATTCTGACCAAAGAGCAGTTCTCGAAGAGCTGGCGCGGCAACGTCGTCCTGGTCAAGCGCGGCTACCGGATTATGGACGACGACCAGCCATTCGGCCTCCGCTGGTTCGTGCCGGATATCATCCGCCAGCGCAGTCTTTTCCGTGATGTCGGCCTCGCCGCAATCATCCTCTATGGGCTGGGCCTCGCAACTCCGCTCTTCTTTCAGCTCGTGATCGACAAGGTGCTGGTTCACCAGAGCTACGCGACGCTGGCTGTATTGACGGTGGGGATAGCGATCGCGCTCGTTTTCGACGCTATATTCACCTTTTTGCGTCGCTATATCCTACTTTATGCGACGAACAGGATAGATATCCGGGTCGCGACCAGAACCTTCGGCCATCTCTTGTTCTTGCCGATTGCGCTCTTCGAGCAGGCGTCGGCGGGCGTGCTGGTAAAACACATGCAGCAGACTGGCCGAATTCGCGAATTCCTGACCGGTCGCCTGTTCCTGACGCTTCTCGACGGCCTGTCACTGCTGGTCTTTGTGCCAATTCTTTTTCTCTACAGCATCAAGCTCACACTCGTGGTTCTCGGCTTCACGGCCCTTGTCGGGCTCGTCGTGGCTCTGCTGGTCGGACCGTTCCAAAGGCGACTTCATGCGCTCTACCAGGCGGAAGGAGAACGCCAGGCCCTTCTGGTCGAGACCGTCCACGGAATGCGGACGGTGAAATCGCTGGCCCTAGAGCCCCGTCAAAGGAAGGTGTGGGACGATCAGTCGGCGCGGTCCATCTCCGTCCGCTTCCATGTCGACAAGATTTCGACGGCTGCTCAGGCACTGACGGGCCTTCTGGAAAAGCTGATGAGTGTCGCCATCATCGGGCTTGGCGCGCTGGCCGTGTTCGATAACACGATGACGATCGGCGCTCTCGTGGCGTTCAACATGCTGGCTGGCCGGGTATCAGGTCCCCTGCTGCAGATCGTCACAATGGTACACGAATACCAGGAAGTCGCCTTGTCCGTGCGCATGCTCGGAGAGATCATGAACCAGCGCCCGGAACAGTTCGACCGCGGCAGGGGGATCAGCCCTGCCCTCACCGGCCGCATTGAATTTGACAAGGTCTCGTTCCGCTACGGGCCGGATGGTGCGCCTGCACTCGACGAAATTTCCTTCATCATCCCGGCCGGCTCGCTGTTTGGCATCGTGGGTAAAAGCGGCTCAGGCAAGACGACCGTAACCCGGCTCATTCAGTGTCTCTACCAGAACCAGCAGGGCATCATTCGTGTCGACGGTTACGATAGTCGCGAAATTGATCTCGTGCATCTGCGGACGAATATAGGCGTCGTACTGCAGGACAATTTCCTCTTTCGCGGAACCGTGCGGGAGAACATCGCGGCCACCAAGCCGGGCGCGACGATCGAAGAGATTGTCGCTGCTGCCCGGCTGGCCGGGGCAGAAGAGTTCATCGAACGTTTGCCACGGGGTTTCGACACGCTGCTGGAGGAAAATGCCAGCAATCTTTCTGGTGGCCAGAGGCAACGTCTTGCCATCGCCCGCGCCCTGATCACTGATCCCAAACTGCTTATCCTTGACGAGGCGACCAGCGCTCTCGATCCGGACAGCGAAGCGATCCTCAGGCAGAACTTGAGCGGGATCGCCGCAGGACGAACGGTCGTCATCGTTTCGCATCGTCTTTCGACTTTGGTCGATGCCGACGCAATCCTCGTGCTGGAGCGCGGCAAGATCGCCGATATCGGCCCGCATGATCAACTCCTATCCCGCTGTATGACCTATCGTCATCTGTGGGCGCAGCAGATGAGGCAGGTGGCATGACGTCGGCGCCTGACCCTCGAGACCAAAACTTGCCCGTTTCCATTTCCAAACCCGGGTCTGCCCTGGTCTCGAAACAGCAGCTGTCGGCAGTGATCATCGATTTCCAGTCAGATGCCGTGGAGCTCGAAGAAAGACCGCCGCCGCGGGTGGCGAAGGTGACGCTCTATGCGCTTTCGGCACTTATCTGTGCAGCAATCCTATGGACTTCAGTATCAGAAGTCGACGAAGTCGTCATCGCTGCCGGCAAGCTGGTCACGAGCCAACCCACAATGGTTGTCCAGCCATTGGAGACCTCCATCATCCGTTCTCTCGACGTCGCCGTCGGCGAGATCGTTCATGCCGGCCAGAATCTTGCGACGCTCGACCCGACATTCAGCCAGGCCGACGTAGCGCAGCAGCAATCGAAATACAGCGCCTTCGATGCGCAAGTTAAGCGGCTTGATGCGGAAGTGTCGGGGCAAGATTACACGGCGTTGGCTGGCGGCTCGTCGGACGAACAGCTTCAAGTCGCGCTCTTTCGACAAAGGGACGCCTATTATCGCGCGCAGGTGCAGAATTACGACTCCCAGATTGCGGGTCAGCTGGCAACGATTTCCGCCGGCAATGACCAGGCCAAGATACTTCAAGGCCGGCTAGACACGCTGGGCCAGATCGAGGCTACCCGTGAGGGCCTTTACCGCAGGGATGCGGGGTCGCTGCTTCTGCTTCTCGTCGCAAGAGATGCACGTCTTGATGTCGATGCCGACCTCTCTGCAATTCGGGGTAAAAGCGCTGAGGCGCAGCACATGCTGAAAAGGCTGACGGCAGAGAGACAGGCATTTCTGGAGGACTTCCGCCGGGCAGCGATGGAACAGCTCGTCGAAATGCGCGATCAGCGCGATACGGCAGCTGAGGAACTCAAGAAGATGGAATTGCGCCGCGCGATGGTTGCCCTCAAGGCGCCGGCCGATGCGGTGGTACTCGACCTTGCCCAGCGCTCAGTCGGCTCAGTCGTACGCGACGCCGAACCGATCGTGACTTTGGTGCCCCTTGACGTTCCGCTGGAAGCCGAAGTGTCAGTCAGCTCCCTCGACATCGCCCGCATCGCCGACGGCATGGATGCCCGCATCAAACTCGATGCCTATCCGTTCCAGAAATACGGCACTGCTTCCGGTAGCGTCAGGGTTATCAGCAGGGATACGTTCGAACCGACCCAGCAGGAGGTAACGGCAGGGCAGTCTCCCCTACCGTTCTTCAGGGCTCGGGTCGCATTGAGCGGAACCCGCCTCGAAGTGCCGGATGAAACCGTCAGGCTGCTACCCGGAATGACGGTCTCAGCCGAAATCAAGGTCGGACGTCGCACGATTATTTCGTATATTCTATATCCGCTGGTCAAAGGCCTCGATAGCGCCTTGCGGGAGCCGTAAGCCCTCGCTGGCACCGCCGGAAAATTGGCATTCATGGGCAGCTCAAACGTCATGCGACATGCCGATACGACGTTTGGCCCAGCCTCTAGACTGGATCCTCCGAGGAAGAATGTTCTCTCTCAAGATAGACCGGAAGCGTGCGGCTCTACCAAGCTGGAAAAGGATCCTTGAGATTGCCCCACTCACGCGGATCGGAGCTGGCCAGACAGGCGTCCAACGCAGCGCGCACGCCTGTCTCGTCCATGCCTACGCCGATGAACACGAGTTCCTGACGGCGGTCACCCCAGGCATTGTCCCACCAGCTTTCCACATGTCGACGAAACTGCTGATGGCTTGGCCAGTCCTGCCGGGGAACGGTCGCCCACCAAAACCCCATGGGTTCGCAGCGGCGCTGCACCCCGGCTACCGACATTAAGCCGACGTGACGTGGACGCGTCGCCAGCCAGAAATGGCCCTTGGCGCGAATGACGCCTGGCCAAGGATCGTCGAGAAACGCTCTGAATTTTTCGGGGTCGAACGGGCGTCTGGTGCGATAGACGAAGCTTGAGATCCCGTACTCCTCCGTCTCTGGTATATGCTCGCCCGGACTGTAAAGCTCCTTGTGCCATAGCGGATGGGCCGCAGCCTTTTCTTCGTCGAAGAGGCGGGTATTGAGAATGGTCGCAAGAGCGACTTCGCCGAAATCAACCTCCACCTGACGTACATCCGGATTGAGCGCGGCAACCGTCTTTCGAACCTCTGCCCGAACCTCTTCGGTCACGTCAGAGATCTTGTTGATCACGACGATATCGGCAAACTCGATCTGGTCGACCAACAGGTCGATCAAGGTTCGCCGGTCGTCGCTGTCGCGCTCTAGTCCACGGTCACGAAGAAGATCGGCGCTGCTGTAATCGGCGAAAAGGCTGGCGGCATCGACGACTGTCACCATCGTGTCGAGTCTGGCGAAATCGGAAAGTGAAACGCCGTTTTCGTCGCGGAAGGAAAATGTTGCCGCGATGGGGCGCGGCTCCGCGATTCCGGTCCCTTCGATCAGAAGGTAGTCATATCGCTTCTCTTCAGCCAGACGTCGCACCTCCGCCAGGAGATCTTCACGCAAGGTGCAACATATGCAGCCATTGCTGAGCTCAACCAGTGTCTCCGTAGTATGCGAGAGATTGCAGGCGCCGTTACGAATGATGCTAGCGTCTATGCTTACCTCGCTCATATCGTTGACAATAACGGCAACCCGCAGCCCCTCGCGGTTGGTGAGCACATGACTGAGGAGCGTCGTCTTGCCGGCACCGAGAAACCCTGCAAGCACGGTCACCGGCAACCGGCCGTCCCTGCTCATTGGAGGCCTTTGTGTGGGCTCGTTCGCCGCATTGGGTTTGTGCTTGCTATCACACTCGTTGTGCACCCTGCTCTGCCCCATTTGATGCGTCACGCCGCAAGCTGCGGCCGGAAGACGACATCGGCCCAATAATTCGCCGAGTCATAGGTGTTGTTCGGGAAAATCCCCAGAGAGGCGGATCCGCCATAGGCGTAGACGCCGTTGCCACCGGCAGCGGCACTCGACAGTGCCGACAACGGACCGCTGGTGACGGTGCTGTTGAAGAAGCCATCGGTCGCCACGTAGGTGCCGGTCGTGTGGTAGGATGCAATATAAGTCGTGTTGGCTGCGATCGTATAGGGTGTCGCAAGGTTCACGGTCTGCCAGCCGGTTGCCGAGGTGTTGGAAAAGGAGGCGGTTGCCAGCTTCGCGCCCGTCGCGGACCACAGGTCCACGACGTTCTGCCCGACGTCACCAGGGCTGCGATAGAACTTGATGCCGGTTATCTGTCCGGCAACATTCGACCGAAATTTGACACCAAGTCCGAGCTGCTGACCATCGTTAAGGCCGGTGTCGGCCGGTGTGGCCGAGGTGGAGAATAGGCTGTAGGTCGCAGGCTGCTGCGTGGTCGACGTAACGATGTTGAAGGTTTCGCTGGCGGAAAGGCCGCCGATGTCGGTCGCGGCGACTCTGATGCCATAAGTGCCGGCTGCCGTCGGCGTGCCGCTGAAGGTGCGGGTTGCGGCGTTGAAGCTCAGCCAGGCTGGCAGCGCCGAACCGTCGGCCGCGGCGGCTGTGTAGGTGAGTGTGTCACCACTGTCGACATCGGTGAAGGTATTGATCGGCAGGACGAAGGAATAGGCCGTGCCGATCGTGGCATTCTGGTTGGCGGTTTGAGCCGCCAGCATCGGGGCGTCGTTGGCGCCGCGAATGGTGATGGTGAGATTTGCCGTGGCGGTGGCACCGGCGGTATCGCGCATCGTGTAGCTGAACACATCGTTCAGCGTGTTGGTCGAAAGCCGCAACGCTTGCACGAAGGCATTGTTCTCGTTGATTGTGTAGGTATAGGCGCCGGCCGCACTCAGCACGAGGCTGCCGTAAGTCCCGGTCAGGGCGGTGCCGAGCGTGCCGGTAGTGGTGCCGAAACGAACTGCGGTGACGGTCTTGGTATCACCGGCATCTGGGTCGGTATCGTTGGTGAGTACATTGCCGGTAGCGTTCGCGCCGCCTGAGCCGTTGGCGACACCGCCCTTTTCGGTCGCCGCGCCCGCATCGGCAACTGCCGTCGGCGCTGTGTTGCCGGGTGTCGTCGACGGATTGAACATCACATCGACCCAGTAGTTCGTTGCCTGATAGGTCTCCGTCGGGGCTATATTGCCGGCACCATAGGCGAAGACACCGTTGTTGCTGCCTGGAGCAGTCAGCGGGCCGCTCGTCACAGTTGACGTGAAGTAGTTGGCGGTCGTCGAATAGTTTCCGGCATTGGTGTGATAGGACGCGGTGTAGACCTGACCCGGCGTTAACGTCGCGGGGCTGGAGAAATTGGCTGTCTGCCAACCACTGGCGGTCTCGTTGGTAAAGGTAAGGGTCGCAATCCGCGTCCCTGTACTGTTCCAAAGCGATCCGGTATGGGTGCCTGTATCCTGGCTACCTTTATAGAACCGAATTCCACTGATCGTGCCGGCCACCGATGTCTGGAAACGGACCCCGAGTTCAACTGGCGAGTTATCAGCGGTGTTGACAACGGCAGGTGCGGCCGAGGCCGAAAACAGCGATGTGTAGCTTTGCCCGCTGACCATAACCGTGCGCCCGGCCGATGGCGTTTCAAGATTGATACTGTCGTCCACCGCGCGGGATCGGATGGTATAAATTCCCGCTGTCTGCGGTGTCCAGGAATATGTCCAGTTCTCGTCGCCCGTCGCCGGATGCCAGCTTGCGCCATTGTCAGTCGAGACTTCCACACCGGCAATGACACCACCGCCCGTATCGGTCGCTGTTCCCGTCAGAGTGACCGCTGATCCGATCGCCACGGTGGTGGGTGCGTTGACGACGGAAGTGGGAGCCGTTTTGTCACTGGACGCTGTGCCCGCGATCAGCCCCGATTGCAACGTGCCAGGTTGAATGCCCATGTCGGCCATGAGGTTGACCATCGCCTGCTGCACGCGCGGATCCGTGGGCGTCGCTTCCTTGTCGTGATTGTCGCTCAATCCCCAGGACCAGTAGACCGTACCTGCGCCGAAAACCAGCGCGCCGCTTGGCGCCCGGTAAAGCGTCAGGTTGTGGGTTGAGACGCCATTACCGGTCGTGTTTCCGTAATCGAGCAGATAGGTGCTGACCGGAAGTGTCGTTGACGACAGTTTCACAAGACCGGCCGGGTCAAAACCGTTATCGACCGCTTCATCCCACTCATAACCGAGATAGTTCTTGGTCAGCGTTGCCGTCTGGCCCGGCTGGAGATTGGCGACACTCGTATTGCGCCAGAAGCGCAGATTGGCATCGTCATGGGGGATGGTGATCGACTGAAGATTGGTGCCGACATCATCCACCTTGAATAATTGCCCGGTGAGGGAGTTCTCCGGACTTCCGCCACCAATCGCGGGCGGGCTCTGGCGCGGATCGCGGAACGTGCCCGTCCACTGGTTCGACGGATCTATGCTACTGCCCGGCGCCCAGGTTTCCTTGTAGGAGATCAACGTACGATAGGGTGTTGCGTCGCTGCTATAGCTGCTGCCCCAGCGGGTTCGCCAGTAGACCTCATTGCCACTCCAGAATTGCAGGTTTACGCCGGCATCGCGGGCCACCTCGACATTGGCCCGCTGCTGCCCGGACCAGTATTCATCGTGCCCGGCATCAAGATACATCCTGTGATTGAGAAGCAGACTGCCATAGCGATCGGCATCCACGCCCGCCATATACGAAACGTCATAGCCGTTCTGTTCCAGCCAGTAGATGCCGGCATACTCAGCCCCGAACAGATAGTCCTGGGGACCGGCGAAGGTACCGACCCCGCCGCGGGTCGCGATCGGTCTGTTGTAGCTGACCGCATAGGCCCGGCCCGCGCCCTGCCCCGTGGCCGGACCGTTTCCACCGTAAAAGTTTGCTCCGCCCCAACCGTTGTAGGCCTGCCAGGTCTGGTCGGCGGTCTGGAAGACGATGTCACTCTGACTCGCATCGTCGCGCACGATAAAGGGGATGTGGTTTTCTCCGAACGTGCCGTCCTGACGTACGAGCTTGGCGACATAGACGCCGGAAACGGCATCGGCGGGCACTGCCCAGGAGGCCGAGACGGCCCAGTTGCCGGCGTCCACCGTGCCAGTTGCGGCATTGCGGAACGGCGTGGGTTGCGTCTGCAATCCAGTGCGCTGAAGAGTATCGACCTTGCGGGCGCCCATCCCTCCGTAGTAACCGAGCCGATAGATATCGATGCGATAATTGGTCGAATTGGTATTGATCTTGAAATTGATGGTGTTGCCATTGTCGACGCTGATATCGGTTGCGAACCCCTCGATATTGGTGCTGCCGGCACCGTCAATGCCCCACTCGCTCTCGGGATTGCCCTGCAATTGGTTTTCCAGCACGATCGGGTTGATGGCCGTGATCACCGAGGGCGTGCTCGGTCTTCCCGCAGTACCCGTGGTGACCGAGCCGCCGAGGTAGCCAATACCTTTGGAGTTGGTTGGACCTGTTCCCGTTTCCCCGCCGCCCGGCAATGATCCCGTCCAGACTTTCGATTGGGTTCCACTGGCGGTCCCCCGCCAGTCCAAGGCCGGTGACAGGTCGCGATCCAGCAAGGGATCGTTGGTCGAGGCCCCAATGGTCGGCTTGGATGCCGCCACGTAGTCCGGTCCTTCGGTCAACCTCGTCCCGGGCAATTGACCGTCTTCTCGCAGTATCCCCCCCTTCTGCGCCCAATCGAGCATTCGCGTGGGCGACGTGAGATAGCCGCACCCGCAAACACCGAAAGGCATGCCGACCGCCAACGAATGAACTCCGCCAAGATGCGCGGCTGCCTGCGCCGACGGTGCTGACTCGAGAATGACGACATTGCCTGATGTCGTCTTGCTGGCGGCAGCGCTCAAATCCGGCGGAGCCCCGTGCTCTGACATTGCCGGTATCGGGCTCTGCGGCAGATAGCGAGCCAGAGGGTCCTCGGCGAAGGGACTGGTTGCCATGTAGGTGAGAGGAATGGGCGATCGGCCACCGGACCCAGCGCCGGTTGGATTCCGGTGGAAGGACGCGAAATGTTGCGGAATGGTGGCCGACAGGGACTCGCCGGCGTCTCTGCTTGTCAGCCTCGTGCCATAAATTCGCGCAACCGTTTCCGGCACGTTCGGCATGGCGTGGCCGATTTCGTCGATCTTGATCTCGGCCTCCGGGTCCCAGACAAGAGCCGCCCTCTGTCCGGCCGCATTCTCGTCCAGCGCGGAACTATCGTCGGGATTTTCGACAAACGCGCCGCTCTCGCTAACGCCTGTGGGCGGTACATGTGTTGCAAGCTGCGCCTTGTCCTCGCGCCCGTCCGCAGGCTTGCGTAGCCTCTCGCTTCCGCCGGCGCTCAGATACTTGGGAACTAAGGCATCCACCCAAAGTGAACTCGAGGCCCACCGGCGAGCGCTGCGATACATAACATGCCCCTCTCGCAAAATTCGGAGATGAAATATATGAAATTCGCTCCACAAGCTCTCCTCAAAATATAACCGAAAAAGAAGAGACTATATCTTACCCATTCGAACTATAAACGACATCCTTTCAGGCTAATCCGTCAGGCAAAAGTGCGATTTCAGTCCGGAACCTATCTTTATCGACAGGAAAACAAGGCCGCCTCAAACAGGCGAAGCTCTACTCCGCAGCACCACTGCCAGTTGCTCCCGATGCTTTTGATGAGATCCGAATACTGGACCCAACTATCAGGGCAGCCCAGCTCCTGATAAATTGACGGTCTGCGGTTTGATTTTCTCTACGGCGCTTGCGCTCCTGCAATCTGTGCAGTTTTTTTATCTTCGCTGTTGCCAGCCGCTCCACGCATCCGGAGCCGATGCTACGCTGTAATTAATCAACATCGGCAACATGATACGTTGTTTTTCCTCCGTGAAGTAATGCAAACAAGCTCTTCGGTGGCGGTGCGTCGCAGACCACCATGTCCATTTCCGCAATCGAGCCTAGCCGAACCAGAGCACGCCGCTGGAACTTGCTGCTATCGATAGCAAGGACGACGCGTCCCGCCTGCTGCATCGCGGCACGGACAGCTCCGACCTCTGCATAATCGTCGTCGCCGATATCGCCCTCTTCATCGATACCGCTGACCGAAACAATAACGTAGTCGAACTTGAACGCACGAATGAAACTCTGCGCATTCTCACTGAAAACCGCTGCATCGACATTGCGGATAAAGCCGCCCGGAACGGCAACTGTGAAATCGGTATTGTCGCTGAGTATGGTTGCGACCTTGAGACTATAGGTAACCACACGCAACTTTTGGCGACCGACCAGGGCTCGGGCGATCGCTTCGCAGGTTGTACCGGTATCGAGAAATACCGACGCATTATCCGGCACCAGTTCGGAAACCTTCTTAGCGATCGCGGCCTTGGCATCAGCATTAGCCACGCGTCGCTGGTGATAGATACCGGTTTCCAATGGAAGAGAGATCACTGCCCCGCCATGGGTCCTCCTGAGTTTCCCCTGTTGTTCCAGGGCCATGATATCGCGGCGGGCCGTCTGACGGGTGACCGAGCAGAGGGAAACGATATCGTCCAGCGTTATGTAGTTGTGCTGTTCGATATAGCGGATGAGAAACGCCTGCCGGCGCTCCTTTTTTCCCCCATCATCATCACTGCCTGCAAATCGCATCGTGCCTTCTGTCCTTTTTGGAGACTCTTAATAAACGAAAACCCGCACAACGCTTATCAAGCGGCGCGCGGGCTGGAAACTGCCTGCAAAAAACAAGCTCTCCGGCCCGATCGCTCGGGCCGGAGACAGTATTGCATCGGCTATCAGAACTTCACGCCCAAATATCCATTAATGCCGTTCTGGCTGGCGCCCGAGCCAAATTTACCGGTATAGGACAAGGTCAGGGCGGCCTTTTTGCTGAGATCGAAGCCAACTCCGACATTAAGGACGGCGACATCTTCCGCAAGCGGCGCACCGCGCACTTCAAACGCACTGCCACCGGAAAGCACCATCTTCGTTTCGGGCGTGACATCGCCGTCGGCATGACGCCAGCTTATCGAGCCATGCAGCATACCGGTGGTTTCCTGCAGCGTGAACTCCGTTGCAGCGCGCAGTCCTAGTTCAGTGAAGACTGCATTCCGACTGCCGTCATCGACGGAAAGCGCACCCGCGCCACCGCGTTCGGAGAAATCATCGTTCTGGAAATTCACGTATGCGAGATTGGCGAAAGGCTCAAAGATAGCCCGGCCAATCTGATGCTGATAGCTGATCTCGCCAAAAATCTGCGATGTGGAGGCATCATACCCGGCGGTCAGTCTTTCTGTCACTCCAGGAATGAAGAGGGACCGCTCGCTGTCGACATTATTCCAGCTGTGCGATGCGCCGAAACGCAGCCCGACAGGACCGAGATAGGTGCCTGCATAAACACCGAGATCGAACTGATCGACATCGCTTTTCGACGCCAGCCAGTCGGTGGATACGGATGTGTGGCCGTAACCGCCGAAGGCGCCGATCCGCCAGTCGTTGCCTACCATGCCGTCAAGACCGACCAGAACACCGCCCGCGGATTGATCGACGCCGTAGGCATTGCCGTCGCCGTCCTTGTTCGCCCAAGCGCCGTAGCTACGCGTCCAGAAGCCGACCGAACCGGCATCCGCAGCGCCTGCCGCCACTCCGCTCTCGCCGATATGAAGCTCCGTCGTGCCGCGATCCTTGCCGCCGAGTCCGGACCGCAGCCGGTCAAAAGCACCGTCGCGGACGATCTGGCTATTGTCGAGCAACACACCGTAGGTCGATGCGTGGATTTCGCCACCAACCTGTGTGAAGGCGGAACGGGCCGTCTCGGCATCCAGCGACACGATCGCATCGTAGAGCGTGTTTCCGAAACCAAGACTATCCACGCCCAGCGCAGCCGAACGTTGATTGAAAGTAGAGGCCACACCATCAAATGCCGTATCATTGCGTTCCAGTCGCATCGTCAAAGATCCGGCCCCATAGGTCAGGCTCGGATCAAGAAAGGCGAAATTTGAAACGATCGAGTCGAACTGCCCATCGATGCCACCGGCGGAACTGATAATGGAATAGTCAGTCAGCGGCTTGTAGTTACTCCCGGCCGCAATATTCATCACCGTGCCGCCGGATATGGTGGTTTTTCCAGTCACGGTGACGCGGTCCGTCTTGCCGCTCTCATCGACTTCGACCTGATAGGTCGAGCCTTTGGCAAAATCGAGGTTGCCGGCAACATTCAAAGTGCCGATCGAATTTCCGGGTGCAAGCGTGCCGCCGTCTGCTATGGCGAGATTGCCGACCGTGCCGGTGCCGCCAATTACCCCGCCGTCGAAAACCGTCGTCTTGCCTGAATTGGCGATCGAACCATTGACCGCCAGGCGGCCACCTTTGACGTTAGTGTCACCGGTATAAGCGTTAATGGCGGTAAGGTTGAGGGTGCCGTTGCCCGTCTTCGTTAGGCTGCCGATACCGGAGACCGTACGGTCGATAACAACTGAATTGGTTACATCGGCAATATCGAGCGTGCCACCACCAGTTTCCAAAATGACCGATCGGTCGAGTTTTTGCATTCCAGTGCCGGCGATTCTCAACGCTCCGCTGTCGAGGCGAAGGGCTGCGTTGCTGCTGCCAAGGGCCGCGTCCTCATCGACGATCACCGTCCCTCCATCGGCCACCAATGTTTCGCCGATAAAACCGTGGTCGTCGATACAATAGTCGACGATCGCCTGAGCAAAGCGCGGGTCTTTGCTCTTACAATCGAGCAGCGTCTTTTTCTCGGTATCCGTCAGGCGGGAAAGGATCGCTTTTCCATTCTCGTCGGAAATCTGTCCGAGATAGACATCCCGGCGCATATTGTTGCGCGTCAGGTAAAATTCCTTGCCGTCGGCGAAGGTTGTCGCGTTCTTGCCCCAAACAAGGCGGGTCTTGTCGACCTGAGCACCATCCACAGTCTGCTTATAGGTCTCCAGGCTCGGACCTATCCATTTGAACTCATGTGCAACCGGCTCATGATCCGACAGAGGCGTCTTGCTGCCGTCCGGACGGGTAACGTAGACATCCTTGATGACGCCGAGATAAGGATCGTTTGGATCGTCCGCAATCATGTACCATTTGCCGAATGGTCGCGAGACGAGAAAGTGATCGATCTTGACCCGGTGCCAGCTTCCCCAAGTGTTCGTCGCGTCTTCGCCTGCCGAAGGCCAGGTCGCGCTGCCGTCGTTGAGGTCGTGCGGCTTGAACTGCTCACGCTCACCTTCCGTCTGCAGCAGCATGAACTGCTTCTTCAAGAGATTCATCGTTTGCGGTTCGTTGCCAGCAACCGGATAGATCTCATCCTCAAACAGGTCTGACGGAATGGCCGCCTTGTCGATATCGGCGCCTGGCTTGCCTTTCCAGTCGGCAATAAACTTGTCGAGCGCAACCTGATCCTTGGCATACTGCTTGAGCAAATCGTAATAGAAGGAATTGGCGCTCTTGGTATAGACGCGCAACAGCAATTCCTGCTGGCTTCTGGAATGCAGGCCACGCTCGGAAACATCCCCGGCATTGAAGTCGCCGGCCACGATCACAGGGTTGGTCGCAGCCTTGGCCCATTCATTCAGAGCCTTGGCCTCAACAACCCGCTTGGTCGCTTCGTCGCTATAGTCGAAATGGATTGTGCCGACGGTGGTCTTCGGCCTGCCTGCTTCACCATCAATGTCCTGATAGGTAACGAAACGACCCTGTGTGTTCATGCCCGGCGCCTCATAGGAGGCGATGGTGCCGGGGAGACGCGATATGATACCCACGTCGCCCGTCAGCTTGCCATTGTATGTACCAAGACCTGCATTTTGAAGCATGGCCGGGATATCGCTGACATATTTGCTTCCGTTGGCTTCTTGGAACATCAGCACATCCCAGTTGCCGTTTACCATGAAGTCGCGAGTGATTTCAGGGCTCTGCTTGAACTTGTTCCAGATGTTCAGTGACATCAGGCGCAGGGTTCCATCATCCGCATGGGACGGGCTGGCAATGACAATGGTCAGCGCCACGCCAGAAAAGAGGCTGGTGGCGCGGCGCCGGTTTTTTGATTTAGGTTTTGAAATTCGACCGTCGATAAGCACGTAACACTCCGTTGAAACGTAACTCCGAACAGACGCGGCGATAGGCAAAAGGCCATCTGCAACAACGCGCCAGCGGACGAAATGTCACTTTGCATACTTAAATGTCACTTTTGCTACATTTTGGGCGAAGACGCACCTTTTTCGTGTGCTGAGCCATCGCATCGCCTATTTCGAGCGGCGATTAACCGCTTTAGTAGTGGTAGTGCCGGTCGGTACTGCGCTCCATCCGGGTCGCGGTGCCTCCTCGCTGGCGTCCCGTGCAAGTGCTTGACACCCAGTGGCACCCGATCGCGGCTCCTGCCTTGGTTTCGTGTTTTTCGCTGCCCTCCTCCTGTACCAACCAGTACCGGACATGACGACGCGCACCTGCCTTGCCGGATGCGCATGCGAGCCGGAATCAGCCTTTAGATAGTCGAGCTTTACCTGATAGTTGTCGGCTGGATAGCGACGGCGATTCACGCGGCCCGCCGCCTGGGCAGTTTCGTTTGAAGAACCGTCCGCTCCAAATCCCCTGTTCGTCCCTTACGAGAACCGACGGCGGCAAGCCATATAGGCTTGCCGCCGTTACGCAAGTCTCAGCAGCTTCGTCCTGGTGGCCCGGACGCTATTTTATATTGGTGCGATCAATGCGCCTTCATTTCGCTGACGATCTCCTCCGCCTTCAAGGAAGACGGGTAATAGGTCGGCCAGTTCGTCACTTCCTCAAGCAGTGCTGCACGATCATTGCCCCAGTAGATGTGGTAGTGATCGGTCTTTTCCGGCGCGATCTTGTGGTCGCTGAACTGGATGAACTGCGGGGCATCCGCGTCACCTTCAGCCTTCTTGAAGACGAAACGCACGCCGCGGTTACCCTTTTTATAGGTCAGTATTTCTTTGCCATCATAGGCGTAAGTCGCTTTCTTGGGCTTGCCGCTTTTGTAGAAACTTACTTGATCGCCCTCAATGGTGATGCGCTCGACATCGGTCTTGTAGCCGACCTCATACTCTGCACGAATCTGCTCAATGCTTGATGAGCCCTTCTCGGCCTTGTGTGCCCAGACCGGATCGAGTGTGCCGTCCTGCAAATACGGATAGACCGACTGCCAATCCCCGGCATAGTCCAACAATGGACGATCCTTTACCTGGCTATCCTCGAAATAACCTGCATAAATCCTGGGATCCCCATGGCTGTGGTCGTGACCGGCGTGATCATGGCCCTCGCCGCCCTCGTGCACCTTGCCGCTGCCACCGACCACCGCGATGTTGTAAGGTTTGCCTTCCACCTTGATCGCGCCGACTTCATTCAGCTCCGTCTTTGAAATGCGACGCACCACTCCGGCATTCGGGTCGCTCATCACGACTTCATCGCCTGCCATGGCGATGCGCGGACGCGGATCGTTCCAGTGGCCGTCCATGGAATAAGGTTCGGTCACCTCGGCGCTTTTCGACAGCCTGCCGTCCAGAACATCGATCTGGTGGAGGGAGCCGTCCTCGGTGAGAACGTAACCGAAGCGGGCGTTTGCGGGATCGAGCACGAAATCGATCCTGCGGAACGGCAGCTCGATGTAGCGGAAATTCGGCGCATCGACCGGGTCCACGACAACGAGGCCCTTGGCTCCGTAATTGCCGAGAAACACCTGCATGCTCTTGGCGCCAAGCAAAGTTCCCGTTGTCTGTCCGCTCGGCAGCTCAGCCGGATAGCTGAGCAGCTTGGTCTCGGGGCCGTCCTTGCCAGCCGTGACGGTCAAAATACCCTCCTTGCAGCCTGCAGCGAGGTAGGCGCCGGAGAAGGCTTCGCCGTGAATGCCAGTGCAGGTCGCCACGTCGCCGACCGGCGTACCGTCCGCTTTGACCGCCTGAAGGCCGACGCGCGTCGGAGCAGCATCACCATCGACGGGAGCGTCCGAGGCGACAGTCGTCACCCATGCACTTCCGACAGGCGCCGCAAAGCCGTGATGCGCACGGGCTTGGCTCAGCCGAGTGGACTCGATCCCACCCTGCGAAAGTTCGTACGCATCGACGATTTCGTTATAACCACCCTTATCGAAATTGACGACGATCTTGCCGTCATGGTCGATGACGTGGAAAGGCCGCGGCCCGCTCAGGAGTTGCTGGATCACCGACGGGTCGGCAATCTCAATGTCCGAATGATCGCCATGGGCGTGAAGCGAAATGCCGCTATTGATGAAGGTGATGGTATCGTTGTCGGATTGGACCGAAACGATCGCCGCTCCTTCGTTCACACTGTATAGTTTGTTCTGCCCCTTCGTTTCGAACGTCCAGCGGTTTTCCGGTTTGCTCACATCGAAGGCCGTCACCTTTCCGCCTGCGTGGTCACCGACAAAGACGCGATAGAGCGTCACATCTTCCTTGTCATCGTGCGCGAATGCTGCCGAGCCAATCGGGCTCACCGATATTGCAAGGGCGGAAACTCCCAGGATCAAGTGTTTCACTTTTCTCTCCTTTTTTAATGATATATCGTAACGTTTATGGGTTGAAATTTGCGACTGTTTTCCTGATCTCAGCCACGATTGATCGCCGCCACCAGGGTCTTCACGTTGTGCGCATCATTTCGATGTAGCTCCCCGCCACTCCATCCGGCACCAACAAAATCGCGCGCTCGTCGACGGCATTGAAGGGCTCGTCGAGGAGAATGAGGTCAACATCCTGCGCCAGTACGCGCGCAAACAGGGCACGCTGCAACTGTCCGCCGGAAAGCTTATCTATAGGTCGACTGTCGAAGCCTTCCGGACCGACGGCAACCAATCCCCGGGAAACGATCTTCCTGTCCTGGGGCCGACGGCATCCGAGCAGGCCACGCCGCGGCAAGCCCAACAATACCAGATCGATAACCCTTGCCGGGAAGGAGCGATCCAACTCGGATTGTTGGGGCAGGTAGGCGAGCCGGCCCCCCGGCTCGACAGAGTATGTCCCGCCAATGGGCCTCAGCAACCCGGCAATGCCCTTCATGAGCGTCGATTTGCCGGAACCATTTCCTCCGACTAACGCTAAAAGGCTTCCCTTGCGGACTATTCCGCTCAGGTGGTGCACCGCAGGATGCTGGTCATATCTCAGCGCCAAGTCGCGGAAAGTTAGGCAAGGTTGATACACGGTCCGGTTTTCTCTCGTCGATCCAACGCAGCTAGAAAATCCACAATAGGTAATGTTATATCGTTTATATAATGTCTGATGCTTGGGCAACCCAGAGATCACAAACCGCCGTGGAAAACTCGCAGCGGGAAGGATTAGACCGTTGACGGAAACGAATGTGCCGTCAGGCAGGGAAAACAGCTCACGCCAGCCTTGGAAATGACGCCATTCGCGCGGCGTGCCGATGGATTAAATAAACAATGTTCCTCATGGTCCGCCACCTGCGCACCGCGCGAGGAGCCAGAGCCTCAAGCATGTCAGGTATCGGCGCCAGAAGCATGCCATAGCCGATGAGCTCAACACGTGATCGAGATGGATCAGGCACCAAGCCACTATAGTCGGCGTAATTCGAGCTAAAGATCGCGATCAAGGAAAGGGTGTGACTTGAATAGCCGGACCCCATCTTATCCGTTTAAACCGCCCTCTCAGGGAAGCATTGCGAAAGAGTTATCCGTTTTACCTGTCCCCGTTCCCGGCGCTCTGGCCGGCACGGTATCGAGCCGGCGGGCCGATTTGAAACTCTCATCGGCACGAAGATCTGGCATGCTGTGCATTGTCTCAATGAAACGTTTGGCGACTGGCTGAAGCGAACGATCCGCTTTGCGAATAATGCCTACCCGGCGATTGAACCAGGGCGCATCAACGAGTTTGTAAGCGAGGCCCGTCATATTGCCAGCCTCTACCGCGGATGTCGGCAGAATGGCGACGCCGACCCCTGCCCGCACCATGCTCAGCGCCGTCGACATGTAGTTGGCTTCCATGACTACATTGACTTCGCACCCCTCGCGGTCCATCGAGCGCTCGAAAAGCACCCGGACTGTGCTGTTCCTTCGCGTCAGGACGAGCGGATAGGAAGTAAAGTCACTGATCTGCAGAACAGGCGCCGCATTGGCCAGCGCATGGCCGACGGGGAAAAACGCGCAGAGGCTATCGGACACATAGTCTTCGACCTTTATGCTTCGATCGGAACTGATCCGCGTTCCGATGCCGAAATCGACCTCTTCGGCTTTGACAAGTTTGATGATGTCTTCGCCGACAACATCCCAGACGTTGATCTCGATCCCAGGGTTCTGCTCGCGGAAAATCATGATCGCACGCGGCAGAAAGCTTGCTGCAACAGACGGTAAGGCGGCAATCTTGACTATGCCCCTTCGCGCATAGGTGAGGTCCGTTGCGGCGAGCAGAATCTCGTCCATGTTCATGGCCAGACGCTCCATCAGCGGCAGAATGTTGCGCCCGGCCGGCGTCAGCTCTACCCTCCGCTTGTTGCGATCGAAAAGCTTGATGCCCAATTGCTCTTCGAGCTGATTGATCTGTACCGTCAACGTTGGCTGTGACACGTTCAGTTCCTGTGCAGCGCGCGTGAATTTCAAGTGCTGCACAATGGCCAGAAAGGCGCGAACCTGGCGGAAACTGGGTGGAAGGCTCATTGGAAACCGGTACTCTTTCGCATGGACATCTCATTTCGATCGCCGAAGGACTGCATCGCAGGAATGACGGCCGCAACGGCGGCGGGGATCGAAATCATGGCTAAAGCATCAGGAGCCTGACGAGATTGATCGTTGTCATGAAACACGAACAAATCTCCTTGCTGTCCATTCACTACGGACAACAAAAAAGCTGCGGCATGATCTTGCCGCAGCCTCTATTCGGAAGTCGGACCGCTCAGCCCTGGATGAAGGCCAGCAGATCGGCGTTCAGGACGTCGGCATGGGTCGTCAGCATTCCATGCGGATAACCGGCATAAACCTTCAGCGTACCGTTCTTGACCAGTTTGACGGAGAGCTTGCCTGCATTGTCGATCGGCACCACTTGGTCGTCGTCGCCATGCATGACGAGGACCGGTACGGTAATAGCCTTGAGGTCCTCGGTCTGGTCGGTTTCGGAAAAGGCCTTGATGCCTTCGTAATGAGCCTTGGCGCTGCCCATCATGCCCTGGCGCCACCAATTCTGGATCACGCCCGGATAAACCTTCGCGCCTTCGCGGTTGAAGCCGTAGAACGGGCCGGTCGGGAAATCGACGAAGAGCTGCGCACGGTTTTCGGCGACGCCCTTCCGGATCCCGTCGAAAACTTCGATCGGCACGCCGCCGGGATTGCTCTCGGTCTTCAGCATCAGCGGCGGCACGGCGGATACGAGAACCGCCTTGGCGACGCGACCGGCCGGCTGGCCGTATTTAGCAACATAGCGGGCAACTTCGCCGCCGCCGGTGGAGTGGCCGATATGGACGGCATTCTTCAGGTCGAGATGCTCGACGACGGCAAAGGCGTCAGCGGCGTAATGGTCCATGTCGTGACCTTCGGAGACCTGGGCCGAGCGGCCATGTCCACGGCGGTCATGGGCGACCACGCGAAAACCCTTGGAGAGAAAGAACAGCATCTGCGCGTCCCAATCGTCCGACGAGAGCGGCCAGCCGTGGTGGAAAACGATCGGCTGAGCGTCCTTCGGACCCCAGTCCTTGTAGAAGATTTCGACGCCGTCCTTGGTGGTGATCGTGCTCATGGTCTTGTTTCCTTCCGTGGGGTGTTGGGTGGATGCAGCATTAGCTGCGAGGGAGAATGAGGATGGGAGTGCAAGGGTTGCAGCGACAGCGGCTCCAGAGAGCAATGCGCCGCGGCGCGTAAGGGAAAGATCGTTAGCCATGCTTGTCTCCGGGTGTTCTGTCGCTTGTCACAGGCGACACTATCTCTGTCTGACGAGGGGATATTGCTCAATTTTACTGAGACCAACAATTGCGTTAATATTTTCGATTTAATTGCACTTATTGAAATAATGGCGTGGGAGACAATTGCCGCCCATGCCAAGCTTGTTAGGCAGCGCCGGGCCGGTTGATCGTCAGGAAGTGGCGAACAACAGGCTTTTCCGGACCTGAATGATAGGCAAGTACTTTGCCTTGCAGGTCAGCATCGGCATTGGAAACCCGCTTGTGCTGTCTAAGGTGTTCTGCCCAGGATTCGACCATGAACCATTCGACCAGCTTTTGCGGATCGGCACTGTCCTCCGTTATACCCCAGCCATAGGCACCATCGCGGCGGCGCTCCTGGGAAAGTTCATCGAGCGCATGCAGGAAGGCGGTACGATGGTGCTTTTCGACACGGTATTCGATGAGGATGAGGACGGGGCCGCGGTCATGGGCGACGGGTTCAGCGACAAGCGGCTCGGGCCAATGGTTGGACGGGATCATGTCCGCATCGCCGGTCGGCAGTTTCAGGCGATGCATGATGAAACCCGCCACGAGCAATCCGGCAGCGCCGATCAGCAGTGTTGTCTGTATGCCTGTCGCTTCACCAACCGCACCCCAGCCGATGCTGCCCGCCGTCATCGCACCGTTGAAGACGGTGAGGTAGACGGCAAGTCCACGGCCACGCACCCAGTTGGGCAGGACGGCCTGGGCTGCGCCGTTCAGCGTGGTCAGCGCGGTAATCCAGGCGCCACCGAGGAAAAGCAGGACGACGATGGCAAACCATTTCGGCGGGGCAAGTGCGAGCGTACCCATGACCAATGCGGCGATGATGGCTGCACCGAGCAAAAGGCCATCGGAATCGAAACGCTCACGCAGTTTCGGCATGACCAAGGCACCACCGATCGCACCCGCGCCGACTGCGCCGAGCAGGATGCCGTAGAAGCTCGCATCGCCACCGAGCAGCTGACGGGCCACGAGCGGCAGCAGCGCCCAGACGGCGCTGGCGAAGGCAAAGAAGATCGCGGCACGGACAAGCACGACATGCAGCGGGCGGCTGGCACGGGTATAGCGAAGGCCAGCACGAAACGCGCCGAAGAAGCCTTCCGCCAACGCGTCGTTGGTGTTCTTGGCACGCGGCCACCAGATGAGTGCGGCGATGACGACGAGATAGCTCGCGACGTCCGCGCCGTAGGTGACGCCGGCACCGAAGGCGGCAAGCAACAGGCCGCCGGCGGCGGGGCCGATCGACCGGGCAATGTTGATGCCGAGCGAGTTGAGCGCCACGGCACTTTTGACATCCTGCCGCGGCACAAGCTCGGGAACGATCGCCTGCCATGTCGGCCCCATCAATGCGGCACCGATACCGCCGACAAAGGTCAGAGCGATGAGGGAGCTGATCGACAGCATGCCGGTATGGGCGAGCGCCATCAGCGTGAGGCTGACTGATGCCAACAGGATTTGTACCGCGATGAGGAATTTGCGGCGATCGAGAATGTCGGTCAGCACGCCCGCCGGGATGGCGAGAAGGAAGATCGGCAGTGTTCCGGCCGCCTGAACCATGGCGACGGCAGCCGGCGAGGCGGAAAGATCCGTCATCAGCCAGGAGCTGGCGACATCCCGCATGAAGCTGCCGGTATTGCCCAGCACGGTCGCTGCCCAGAGGACGGCAAAAACCGGTTGGGCGAGCGGGGCGAAGCTGCCGCCGCCCGACTTTGATGGGATTTTTGCGGCACTCATTTGGCATCTCCCTTGGTGAGATCGATTGCGGCGACGATGACGAATGCACCGGCGAGGCCCAGATGTTCGAAGAAGGCATTGGTCGCCATCATGCGGTCCATGCTGGGCGCCATTTCCCAGAAACGAAGGGCAATGAAGGTGGCGAGAAGCGTGAAGCCCGACAGCGCGAGCGCGCCTGCCCAGCGCAGGAAACCGGATACGACCATGGCGGATGCCGTAAGCTCGAACACGATGACGGCCACGGCAAAGAAGACGGCAGGATGCAGGCCAAAATGCTGCATTTCTGCAATCGCGCCGTTGAAGTCGAAGATTTTGGTGAGCGGCCCCTGGATATAGGCCGCGCAGAGCGCAAGAAGCGCAACTGTGCGTGTTGCAGGCGCGGCCACGACGTCGGCGAGAACTCTGCTCAGGCGCCTCGTGGATGGGGAGTGGTCGGTCATGTCTGCTCCTCTAAGATTTGGCCGGTCGAACTGAGCGGCGTTGATGTCGGCTGATGGAGCGATATTGGCTGGAAAGATTGCGGCCAACAATTGCATCAATTATTTCTATATAATTTCGATTATAGCAATTATGGTGTAGAGCGAACTCGCTGACACCGTGCCGGCGACGGGGCTCGAATTGCGAGGCATCCGCCCACTCCGCCGTCATGCTCGGGCTTGTCCGAGCATCTGCAACGTCTCAGCGGCTGCAACGTGGACGGATCCTCGGGACAAGCCCGAGCATGACGTTTCATATGGTTGCGACGTTGCACGGAACGTTGAACCATTGTCGCCAACGCCCCGCTTTGCCACGGCCAGACCTCACACGGCCCAGCAGGAGCAGCCGAGCGCGCCGAAAAAGCCCTTCAGATCCGAGATCGGCAGTTTCGAGGTCCAGGCACCGGCGTGATCGTGGCCATGGACGCCGCAATCGCTGGCGCAGCCGCATGTCGAGATGGCCGTGCGGCGCAGCGAGCGGGCACCCGCCCCTTCCGGCTCGCCCCAGGCAGCATAACCGCCGAATGTGCGGACCGGAGACCAGTCGGGCATGGCTGGAGGAATATTGCTTTCGTCGAGCGCGGAAAAATCACCGGCACCATAGACGATCTTGCCGCCTACCATGGTCAGTTCGGACGTCAGGAACGAGATTTCGTCCTCGGCGCAGGAGAAGAAGTCCTTGTCCGGCACGACCAGATCGGCGAACTGACCTTTTTCGATACGGCCCTTCTTGCCTTCCTCATTGGAGAACCATGTGACCTTTTCGGTCCACATGCGCAGCGCGGTTTCGCGGTCGAGGCAATTGGCACGCGGGTAGAGCTGCATGCCGCCGACCGTCTTGCCGGTCACCATCCATGACAGCGAAACCCACGGATTGTAGGAGGCGACGCGGGTGGCATCGGTACCGGCCGAGACGTTGACGCCCTTTTCCAGCATGCGCTTGATCGGCGGCGTGGCTTCGGCAACACCATGACCATACCGTTCGACGAAATATTCGCCCTGATAGGCCATGCGATGCTGGGTGGCGATGCCGCCGCCGAGTGTCGCGATACGATCGATCGAGCGTTCCGAAATGGTTTCCGCGTGGTCGAAAAACCAGTTGAGGCCTTCGAGCGGAATATCCTTGTTGACCTTCTCGAAGACATCAAGCGACCGCGAGATGGTTTCGTTATAGGTGGCGTGCATGCGCCAGGGCCAGCGGTTTTCGGCCAGAACCCGCACGACCTCTTCCAGTTCGCCTTCCATTTCCGGCGCCATTTCCGGGCGCGGCTGACGGAAATCCTCGAAATCGGCGGCGGAGAAGACAAGCATTTCGCCAGCCCCGTTGTGGCGGAAATAATCGTTGCCCTGCTTGTATTTGACCGAAGACGTCCAGTTGAGAAAGTCCTGCTTCTCTTCCTTCGGCTTCTGGGTGAAGAGGTTGTAGGCGAGGCGAACGGTGAGCTGGTTCTCATCCGACAGCTTTTGGATGACTTGGTAATCGTCCGGGTAATTCTGATTGCCGCCGCCGGCATCGATGACGCCGGTGATGCCGAGGCGATTGAGTTCACGCATGAAATGGCGGGTAGAATTGACCTGATAGTCGAACGGCAGCTTTGGCCCCTTTGACAATGTCGAATAGAGGATGCCGGCATTGGGTTTGGCAAGCAGCATGCCGGTCGGGTTGCCGTTGGCATCGCGGGTGATCTCGCCGCCCGGTGGGTTCGGCGTATCACGGGTGTAACCGACGGAGCGAAGGGCGGCGCCGTTCAGAAGCGCCCGGTCATAAAGATGCAGAAGGAAGACCGGCGTATCGGGGGCGATCGCATTGATCTCCTCAATGGTCGGCAGACGCTTCTCAGTAAACTGATGTTCGGTAAAACCGCCGACGACGCGGACCCATTGCGGGGCTGGCGTGATCGCCACCTGGCGTTTCAGCATGTCCATGGCATCGGCCAGCGACCGGACGCCATCCCAGCGCAGTTCCATATTGTAGTTCAGCCCCCCGCGCACGACGTGGGTGTGGTTGTCGATCAGGCCGGGCAGGACGCGCTTGCCTTTAAGGTCGATGATCTTCGTATCGGGACCGGCGAGTGCCATGATTTCGGCATCGGTGCCGACCTCGTGGAATAGGCCATCCTTGATGGCGATTGCCGTGGCATTCGGGTTGGTCCGATCGAGCGTGGTGACGCGACCGTTATGGAGAATGGTTTCGGGGTGCATTGTATCGGTTCCGGTTTTGACGGGATCGGCAGCGCGCGCCGACGAGAAAAGCGACGGAAAGGCGAGGGTCGATGCCGCGCCGAGAAGGGTTCTGCGTGTGGGCATCAGCTTCTCTCCTCTGTAGGTGATGTCTTGCGGCCGGCCATTTCGGCAGACCGTTCATTGCCCTTCGGCAGGTGGCCGAACATGTGCGGCTTGATCTGGTGGATCCATGAGATCGCCGCAGGCTCCTTACTCCACAGCGTTTTCGCCAGCGGGATGATCTGTTCGCCGACCAGAATGCCGAGCAGACCGACGAGAGCGATGACCGGCGGGGCGGGCGAGCGGACGTTGAGCAGGCTGTAGACGATGCCGACCAGAAGACCGGCGCCGAGAGACAGAAGATAGATTTTCATGGGAAACCTCCTCGGTGACAGGAAAACCGCTCCGATCGGGGTTATCGGAGCAGTTCCATCAGGCCTTACTTGTTGGCGGGGTTCGGGCCGATGCGCTTGCCGTGGGTGACGCGCTCTGCGGCGTCGTGGACCATGGTATAGGCGTAATCGATGCCCATGCCGTAAGCGCCGGAATGTTCCTTGGCGAGTGTGGTGACGGCGTCATAGGTTTCGCGGTGTGCCCAATCGCGCTGCCATTCGAGCAGAACCTGCTGCCAGGTGACCGGGATGACGCCGGCCTGAACCATGCGGTCCATCGCGTATTTGTGGGCGTCGGCAGTCGTGCCGCCGGAGGCGTCGGCGACCATGTAGATTTCGAAGTCGGAGCGGTCGTTCATCGCCGACAGCGCGAAGGTCGTGTTGCAGACTTCGGTCCAGAGGCCCGAAACGACGATCTTCTTACGGCCTTCGGCGGCATTCTTGTCGAGCGCGTCGCGGACGTTCTGGTCGTCCCAGGAATTCATCGAGGTACGCTCGAGAATGTCGTTTTCCGGGAAGACCGACAGCAATTCCGGGAAGGTGTGGCCGGAGAAGGAAAGGGTTTCGACCGTGGTGATCGTGGTCGGGATATTGAAGATTTTTGCAGCCTTGGCGAGGCCGACGACATTGTTCTTCAGGACCTGGCGGTCCATCGACTGGACGCCGAAGGCCATCTGCGGCTGCTGGTCGATGAAGATGAGCTGGCTGTTCTTCGGGGTCAGGACTTCGAGCTTGGACATTTTCAGGTTCCTCTTGGCGTTGGTTGAACCGCTGACGCGGCAGGTTTTGACTGGGCAGCACCTGCCGACCGGGCGCCGGGGTGTCGGCGCTCGTCTCAGGAGGTTCGTGAGTGTCTGGAAACTTTCGAGCTTGTCGCTCCGTCCACTCTCGTTCGTCTTGGCTGCTGAAAAGAAACCTAAAGCGATTTCGAAATTCACGGAATTGCAATATTAATTGCGAGTGAATTGCGATTTTCGAAATTATTACTTTATGCCCTCCCGGCTCCCGTCGTGTCGGGCTAAGCCCCGATGATGATCGTTCGGCAGCATGGAAAGTGGCTCAATTGTTGAAAATGGTCTTGTCTCAAAGTCCGGTGAATTGGACGTAAGGAATGTCAGGTTTGCCAAATGGCAAAAAACGGACATAGGGCGGCAGGTTTTCAGGCTTGCCGGCAGCAGCGACGAAATCGGTCTGGAAAGACGGTCAGCTGTTGCGGCGCCAATGCCCCGGCGTCGTTCCCACGACGTTGGTGAAAACCCGGGTAAAATGGCTCTGGTCCGCGAAGCCACAGGAAATCGCCACTTCGGACAGCGAGACTTGCGAGCCGCGTAAAAGTTCGCGCGCCCGCGTAATCCGTTCGTTGAGAAGCCACTGATAGGGCGTCACGCCGGTGGTCTCGCGAAAGGCGCGAATGAAATAGCCGCGCGACAGATTGCAGGCACGCGAGACATCCAGAATGGATATCTGTCCGTCCAGGTTTTCGAGCAGGAGGTTTTTGGCGAGCACTTCGTGTGACCGCGACAGCTTTCTCGATCGTGTCGAGGATAGCTGCGTCCTGCCTCCGTAACGTTGAACCAGATGGGTTCCGATCGCCGTCGCCAGCTGGTCGACGAACAGCTTGCTTGCCTGCTCAGGATGCTCCAGTGCCGGAATGAGCGCGCGCACGAGATTGGCGAGAACCGGGTCTGTCGACGCGGTTTCAGCCTCCAGCATCGTCACGCCGGAAAAGTCCGCCTCCTGCGCAATTCTGTTCAACGACGCCGGCGAAATCTCGAGCAGGAGCATGTCGAAGGCCCCATTGAGATCGGCTTTGTAAGGCTCGGCGAGATTGCGGATGTAGAGCGAATCCTCCTCGAACAGATGGGTCGTGGCGTGATGTTCGTGGAAGATCCGGCGTGTATGGCCAACAACAGTCGATATGCCGATGGCAAAACCGCGATCGCTGGCCGATGTCACGACCTGCTCTATCCCGTCATCGCGCGTTCCCTTGCGGAAAAACGATATGTCCGCGCCGCGAAGGGACTGATCCTTGTAGAGCTTGTCGAAAGAACATCCGAAACTGTCGGTCGTCTGCGCGCTATTCGATTTCGTCCCGGCGATGGATTTACGGAGCAAGGGCACTACTTTCTCTTTTCACCGCTCAAGGTCGATCAGGAGCGACCACGGGCCGACATGCGTTTTGATGCCATGGCTGCAAGATTTGGTCTATTCCGTTCTATCACACGTATGATTGTCGAATATGATTGATTACGCCATACCGCTTAAGTCGAAACGGATAACCGGCTTCGACTTTACCCACTCTTCTCTTTGCACAGCGCGGGCGTATAGGATCCGATGCCGGAACAATCGAGACACATGTGAGTGAAGCATTGCCTGTAGGCGAGAAGATTGCGGACTATTTCGGGATTAATAATGCCCGATCCCTGGTGACCAGACCGCTCCGCCGGGCGGAGCTTTCCATCACGCATCTCTGGCGCACTTACGAGGATGGCGATCGTCCCGTCGTGCTGCCTGCCGATGACGCATTTCTCGTCGTGCTTTATCTCACCGATGTCGAACATCGCGATATCTGGCCTGATCGGCCACCTGCGCCGCTGAAGCTATATCCGAAGGGCTCGATCTGCCTGATCAGCCTGAAACAGGGCGCGGCCATTGCCATCCGGGGCGGTTTCGAAGCGCTCGTCTTTCACATTCCGCGCCAGCATTTGGCGGAACTTGCGGATGAGGCAGGAGAGCCGCGAGTCGACGATCTGGCGATCTGTCGCGGGATCGAGGACCGGATAGTCCGCGATATCGGCGCGGCCCTGATGCCGCTTTTCGACATGGCCGACGATGTGACCGACCGGCTTCTCGTGCATGTCGCGCTGGCATTCAACGCGCATATCGCGCAGCGTTACGGACGCTCCCGGCATCGGAACTAAAACGCCGCGGTCGGTCGGACACGCGGCGCTTTGATCTCTTGTTGTATCATCTGGCCGATTGGAGCCGTCAGGCTGCCAGCGGTTCCAGATTGGCTTCGATCCGGTCGCGGAACGGCTCGTACTGGGTGGGCAGCTTCAGCACTTCACCGAGATGCGCGGTGTCCTCGTCACGGTTGAAGCCCGGCTCGTTCGTGGCGATTTCGAACAAGACGCCGCCCGGCGTGCGGAAGTAAATCGCCCAGAAGTAATCTCGATCGATGACCGGCGTGACCTGATACCCGGTATCCATCAGCGCCTTGCGGACTTCGAGCTGCTTTTCGCGGTTATCGACGGCAAAGGCGATGTGATGCACCGAGCCGGCACCCTGCCGGGCGAACGGCGTTTTAGGCAGAGCCGCGACATCGATCGTGTCGGCACCGTTGCCGCCCGGAATTATGAAGCGGGTCACGTCACCCTGCTTTTCGGCGCGCTGGTAGCCCATATAACCGAGCAGTTCTTCCGTTGCCCCCGTGTCGTGCAGGTTGAAGCGCGCGCCGGCGAAACCGCGGATGGCGGCATCTTCGGGAACCCCTTCCGCGAGCCAGGGCGTGCGGCGGTCATTGGCCGCTTCGATCAGCGCAAGCGCATCGCCATCCGGTCCCATGAAACGCAGCCGGTTGGCACCGAAGACCGTATCGGTCTCAAGCCCATCGACACCCTGCGCGGTAAAACGATCCTGCCAGAATTTCAGCGCTCCCTTCGGAACAGAGAACTGGGTTTCGCCGACCTCGCCAACGCCGGGGCGGCCGAGCATCATGTGCTGGAACGGGAAATAGGTCATGACCGTGCCGGCAGAGCCGCTCTCGTCACCGTAATAAAGGTGGTAGACGCTGGGATCGTCGAAGTTTACCGTCTGCTTGACGCGGCGCAGGCCGAGCGTCTCGGTGAAGAAGCGGTTGTTCTGGCGTGCATCCGATGCCATCGATGTGACATGGTGCAGTCCCTTGATATCCTTGATCATCCTGGTGCCTTTCTGTCTCGGCGTTTGTTCGTGTTCGTGGACAGAGATTTAGGCGCATTGATCCGGATGCGAAATTGCAATATTAATTTTGATTGAATTGCCAATTTTGAAATAATCGAGATGAACGACTACAAAGCTTTCCGGATTTTCCTTCTCGCCGCCGAAAAGCGGAATTTCGCCCAGGTCGCCCGCGAACTCGACATGACGCCGGCCGCCGTGACGCGCGCTATCGCGGCACTGGAGAACGATCTCGGCGTCCAGCTTTTCGTACGCACGACACGGCAGGTGTCGCTGACGACCGACGGCGCGATTTTTGCCGCACAGGTCCAGCCCGCCATCGATACGCTGGAGAATGCGCGCAGGGAGGTCATGAACGCTCACAAGGCTGATGAAGGACGCCTGCGGATCAGCGCGCCGACATGGTTCGGCAAGGCGGTGCTGCCCCCGATCCTCTCGGGCTTCAAGGAACGTTATCCGAAGATGAGCTTCGAGATCTCGTTATCCGATGGTCTGGTGAACATCGTCGACGACGATTACGATCTGGCGATCCGTATCTCGTCGCAACCCTCCGACAAGTTCACCATCTGGCGCAAGATCCGGGTCGTGCCGCGCATTCTCGTAGCAGCGCCCGGCAGTCGCTTCGTCGAGATGCAGCATCCGAGCGAGCTTTCGCCGGACGATTGCCTTGCCTATAGCGGCGAGAGTCGTCGGGAGACCTGGGTTTTATCGGATGGCGGATCGAGCATGACGATCTCGGCCGGTCGCGGATTCAGCGCCAATAGCGGCGAGGTGCTGGCGGACATGGCGGCGGATGGCGCCGGTGTGGCGATGCTGCCCGGTTTCCACATCGCAGAACACCTGCGGACCGGCCGCCTTGTCCATGTTCTGCAAGGCTGGGCGCCGCCGGAACTCTGGCTCACCCTCTATTATCCGCCCTACCAGGCCCTGCCACCCCGCATAGCTTCGTTCTCGAAATTCTTCGAGGAGCAGGTTGCGTCCTACATGGTCATGCTCGACTGACCTTGCCGCCGCGGCCAATAAGTCCTGTTAACGCGTCAGAGTTAGCGTCGTACCGTAGCGTGCTTACTGCCCCAAGCGGTCTGGGATGCCAATCATGCGCGGTTGCGTGCGCGGTCGCGGTTATCCGCGCTTCATCTACAATTTTGGCCGGTTGAAATACCCGATGAAGCGAGTGGGCAAGCGCGGCGAAGGCAAGTTCGAGCGGATTTCCTGGGACGAAGCAACCGACATCATCGCCCGTGAATGGAAGCGTATCGGCGACACCTACGGGCCGGCTTCGCGTTTCGTAACAATGATGACCGGCGATATCGGTGGCACATATAGCAGCGACGGTCCTCTAGAAAAAAAGGCCGGTTAAACTCCGAGTCCGGCGGCCCTGGTGCGGTGCACGCCTTGCGGAACAAAAGCGAAATGCTCCGTAAGGTTCAAAAGATTAGCTGCTAGATGCAGCGTCGAAAGCCACATCTCCGTTCCCTGCAGGCTTGCCTGCTGACCATCTGCGAAGGCGAACCCTGTTCCGGATTGCCAGCGTTCCGGCGCACGCAGAATGATGGTCTCGGCCACGGTTTCCGCTTGGGCGCGCATGAAATCCGTCTGCTTGAGGCAGAGCCAGAGCGGGTGGATCGTATCGAGAAGATTGCAGGCCATGTAGCTTTCGCCAGAAAAACCCTGATAGTTCCGGTAGTGGGTCAGAACGGAATTGATCGTCGCATCGGGATACGGAACCGATATGCCGAACTGTGCATAAGTTCCGCGAGAGAGACGATAAAAGCCGTTGATCGGCTGGAGGAATCCCTGCTCCGCGGTCGGCCAGCCCCAGAGACCCGTGGCGCGATCGATATGCGTTGCAAGCCATCCAAACAGGACTTCACGCCCCCTGCCGCTTTCGAAATAACGCGCATTGAAATAGAGCGCGGTTGCGATCCCGTCGATACGATCACCACACCGCCAGGCGCGCTGCTTCCAGGGCAAGGCCTCCAGCCATTCGCACAATGCAACTGCATCCATCTCCGCGCTCGCAATCGGGAATTTCGGTCTGGCACCGAGAATTTCCAGGGCGTAGCCGACGGCGAGGACATTATAGAGAGAGAGGTTATCCTCCAGAACGGGTTTGGATAGATCGAATTTCGCAGAGGGATCGGGAAACAACCCTGTCTGCGGGTCCTGCATCGCTTGCAGGCGAGCGATGATCGCTTTCGCCTCCTCTCCGGAAGGAGACGCACCGAAGCCTGCTGCAATTTCTATCGCGTCGCATTGATGCCGCGCGCTCTCGCGAACGATACCGCTGGCATCTGCAGAGACGTATCCTTCAGGCCGGCGATAATGACCTAGCATGTCCTGCCATTGGCTTTTCGCCATTTCGCTGATCAAACGAAGTGCCTGTTCGGCGTCGCCCCGGCGAGACTTTGCCGCCGTTGGTTTTTCCCCGCGGCGGCGGACGAGTTTTGCCGGTACGCCTGCCATGATCGCCAGCGGCGGGACATCCTTGTTGACGACAGCGCCAGCCGCGATCACCGCGCCGTTGCCGATCGTCACGCCATCGAGAATGACCGCATTGGCGCCGATCCAGACGTCGTCACCGATGACGATACCTTTGATCTCGTGAGGCTGACTGTTGATGGGTATGTTGGGATCATCGAAACCATGATTGAAGCCGACGATCGATACAAGTGAGGCAATGCGCACCCCGTCCCCGCAACAAACCTTTCCCGAGATGCAGGCATAGGCATTGACCGAGCAATTCGAGCCGAATTCAACATCTCCGCGGACAAGCGCATGGGCTGCGATCCACGACCGGTTGCCTACGGTCAGCGCCGAAGTGAAAATACGGGCATCCTCGGCGATATAGGCCGTCTCGGCGATCCGTGCATTGGCGGTTCGCGCAAGCTTGTCCTTCAATGCCCTCTGGCCGGGGCTGTCGACGTCGGCCGGCGTGCGCTCCCAGGTCATGAATTCCAGCCGTGCGTGGCGATCCGCTGCCGTCTTGTCGTTGCCGGGAGCTGGGGAGATTTCATGGTTCATCTGTTTGTCCTATTCATGTCTGTAGCATCCAGACCAGTTCGCGAAGCGAACAACGATGGTCAGCCCAGAATGACCCGAGGCTCGCTTACGCCTTTGAACTTGCTTTTACGCTCGAAAGTCATGCCGGCCAGCGGTTCAGCCTCTCGCGCCTCGGCGCTCATGCCCTGGCAGGCGGAGGTTGCAAAAAGGCTGTGCATATCCGCGCCGCCGAAAGCCGGACATGAGATACGCGTCGCCTCGAAATATTCGGCTGCGATTTCCTGCCCATCGGGCGCGTAGCAGGCGACGCGGTGTCCGCCCCACTGAGCGTTCCACAGGTTACCCTCTGCATCAATCACCGCGCCGTCGGGAGAGTGGGCCGCTCCCATCAGATCGACAAACAATTCGGGGTCACCAAGCGGCCATCCCTCGGCATCCAACCGGACATGCCAGATCTTCTTCAGTCGTGTATCGGAGAAATAGGCAAGCGACCGTTCCGAATCAAAGCAGATTGCATTGGGAATGCTGATTTTATCGTACAGTATGCGAAACTCGCCGCGCCAATATCGCCATATCGCACCGGCCTCTTGTTCGGAACGCTTGCCCATCGTCCCGATCCAGAAGCCACAATAAGGATCCGCCCGGCCATCATTGGACCGAAGGATCGGATTGTGCGGGAACGCGGCGACAGGCTGGCGTTTCCCGGATACCAAATTCAAGCTCGAGAGGCCGGTTTCTCCCGCGATCAGCAACTCGTCTGTGGAGAGCCAGCCCGCAGCCGATACATTCTCGTCAAACGTCCAGGCGAGCGGCTTGCCGCCTTCCTGGCTCAGGAGCATATTATTGACGATATCGAACCAAAAGAACTGCTGACGCTGTGGATGCCAGAATGCGCCTTCACCAAGTTCACAACGGCGTTGATCGAATATGTCATCCATTGGCATAGTGCCTGCATCCTCCCGAAAATGCTGCCGAGCAGGTCATAATATGACTTAGCTTGAGTGCGCTCATTTCAGAGATACAGCAGGCAAATACCTCAGTCCAGCTTTCGTTTCCGTATCGCAAAAGCGTCAATTAGACGCGAATCCGCTGTAAATCACCTTTCCGCGATTGATAATAATTGAAATTTGTCATACCTATTTAGCGAACACGCGGATATGCTGAAATTGTTTCGTCTCTCCGTAGCATCGCGAGGAACAGCTGTGACGGTCCAGACCAAGGTTCGGCCAAAGGGGCCGGGATCACTGGTTTCAAAAGTGGGGGCAAGCCTCCGGCACGCGATAGCAAGCGGCCAGTATTCGCCCGGACAGAAACTGCCGAGCGAGGTGGAACTGACGGAAACCCACAAAGTGAGCCGTACGGTCATTCGCGAGGCCGTTGCCGCGCTAAAATCTGATGGACTTGTGGAAGTTCGGCAAGGTGCCGGCATTTTTGTGCTCGACCCGGCTTTTCAGCTTGCGGCGAACCGCACTGTCGACAAGGCGCGCGTGTCATCGGATCTCGAAGTGCTCGAAGTTCGTGCTCCGCTGGAGATCGAAGCTGCCGGGCTTGCTGCCGCACGCCGTTCGCCGGCGCAGGAGGAGGCGATTTTCGAGTGTCATAGGCAGGTTCTGCGCTGCATCGAGCAGAATGAGTCGATCCGGGAGACCGATTTGGCGCTTCACGTCGCAATCGCCGAAGCAACCAACAATCCACTGTTCCGGCAGCATCTGGAGTTTCATGGCGGCGCGGTCATCCCTCAATCAAGACCCCTGCCGGACCCGGATTTTGCCGAACAGACCGCCTATCGCCGCCTGATTCACAAGGAGCATGAGGCAATCGTCATGGCGATATCCGACCGTGACGAAGAAGCGGCGCGCAACGCGATGCGCGATCACCTGAGAGGCAGCCAGACCCGTTATCGCGAACTGCTTCGCAACTCGCGCGCCATCTCCGGCTGATCCTCGCTAATCCCCCGGGGCGAATACCAGGCTTAACCGATGTCACGCCCCCATATTTCGATCTGCGTCAGCGCCGGAAAGGGCGAGGGATCTTCCGCCTTGATAAGGCTGTGTAACTTGATCCACTCGACAGTCTGCTCCTCAACACGAAAACTTTGCGCGCCGCCCGTTTTCACCAGCGGAAAGCTGTACACCTGACCGCTTGAGAGCGTAACGCTGGCGTTGTCCCACCAGGCATCATGCGGAAAATCCGCGCGCAGATAGAGAACGATCTCATCAACCTTGACCGGCCGGCCGAACTCGACCGTCAGCTCCGCCGCCGGATCCATGTTGATGCCCCAGCTGGTATAGGGCCAGCGACCGTGATCATCATTGGCCTTTTCGCCATCAATCGCATTTCGTGCGGCAAATTGGGTTTCGCCACGCGTCTGGGCGTTTGCCTCCGCATGCGGAAACAATGTCGTATTGCCCTTGTCGTCCCAGGGGTTGAGGGCGAGATTGCGACGCTGCACGACCTCTTCGGGACGGGCCGTGCGGACATGCAGCCGGTGCAGATCGCCGGTGAAGGCCCGGGGTGAATAGGGCGCGCGCCGGATCTCGAAGGGAACGGCCAGTGCGTAGTTCTCGCCTTTCAGATAGACGAGCGACGGGCTCATCGCATCATCGAGCGCAAGCACGACATGCCCTGCTTCCGAGGCTTCGACCACCACATGATCTCCATCTTCGTAGGCGCCGCGAAAGATCAGAAACGCCTCGTCAGTATTGGCCGCTTCAGCGCGCACCATGCCGCTTGCGCCGATCACCTTCAGTCTCAGTTCCATTCCGTCCTCCTCAGACGATCTGCAATTTCATCCGCCTGCCGACAAACGGTATGCGCAGCTGATAAATTTTCGAGGGCCACGAAATCGCCAGGCGTGCGTCGTCGATCTCGATCACATCGATGCCAATATCGCCGCCCCCTTCGATCTCGATCCGTCCCAGTTCGCCAACATCGACCGACCCGCCGCGAAGGACAGGCTCTTCGCGCGTCATCAGCGACAGCACGGCCGGCAAGTCCCCATCGTAGTCATCCGTGATCTCCACGCCATGACCGCGGAACAGGGAGACCTTACGGCGATAGACCCGCACCCCTGCTTCTTCCGGATAGGCGGCAGCGATATCGAGCGAGATTTCCGCAGCCTCGGTGGAAAATTCCGCCTGCATGTCGCGCGCAGCAAAAGCCGCGCCGGCCGACTGCATCACGGCACCGAATGTCGGCAGATTGTGAAAGGCCGACTGCATCGTCCAGATCTGGTAACGATCAGCCGAAAACGTCTTGGCCGTATAGGTCTCGACACCGACATCGATCAGGAACGGCTGGCCGTCCTTGTAGAGCGTGACGCTGCCGACATCGTTGTGATTGTGGCTCTCGCCATTATTGCCGCCCTTGACGGCGAGCGCGAAGCGATCGTCGCGGGCGATATACAGTCCGATCCCGGGATAGGACGCGTCTGCGGCGGGCAGCACGTCCACCTCAGGTGCCCGAACCTCTGTCAGGAGCTCCTGAACACGATACCAGAGGTTCCATTCCCCCGGCAGGTGAGGTGCCGTGCTATCCGCACGATCCCTTGCGGCAAAGGCCGCCAGCGCATCCGATCCGACGGCCTTGCCGAACAGATATTCGCGAACCGTGCAGGGGTCGATGACGGCTGCGGAGTCGGAGAAATTGAAGTAGGAGCGGCCATCCACATGCATATGGAGGATATATTCGGCCATGTTGCGGATCTTCGGCGCAGCCCAGAGCGACGAGATGCTGCCCGGCGCGACAGTGTCGAGGATCGTCATAGAGCCGAACATGCAGAGCGCTGCGTGCCGGTAGTAAACCACACCCTCCTCGCAGGCGCCGTCCTCGGCATAGTCCTTGATAAAGCAGTCGAGGCTGCCGAGCGCCTTTTCCACCACACGACGCCTCAATTCGTCCTCGGCACCCAGGCTGAAGGTCGCCAAAAGAACATTCTGGGTGATCCATGCTGTCCAGTTGTTCATGCGCTCCGCACCGTTGCCCATCCACCAGAAATGGGTCCCGAAATAGGGGGCGAGAATTCGAACATGCACCTCATGCTCGATGCGGCGTCGGACGGTGGGGCTGACCTTGTCCAGCGGCCCGCCAAGCAGCGCGGCCACGGTGGCGAGTAATGCGCCGGTTTCTGCCGCGAAGAGATCGATGACCGGACGCTCCACATCCGGCAGGGGATGACGCACACCGCCACGCTCATAAGAATTATGCGCCGGAAGCTGCCAACCACTTTCCTCACAGATCAGCATGATGCCATCGATGATCGACGACAGGAAACGTCCCTTGCCTTCGACCAATTCGCCGAGCACGAGGTCGTTCAGCATCCGGCGACGGGAGAAATACAGGGCCTCGAAATCCGCTCTGTTCCCCGTAATCGAAAACTGGCGGTAATCCTCAGCCCTGATCACCGACCAGCTGCGACAGGATGTCGCCTCGGCGTCCGTGAGTACATGCGCTTTCAATTGATCGGCTACGCCTCGCCACGCGTCTCGATCATCAAATGGAGCACCGGGAAGAAACCTTGAGAAAACCGAAGGTATGCGCGCTGCAGCCTCGCGAAACATCGTTTCCTCCTGCCATGAAAACTGCCTGAGACATCGCCTATCATATGTATTTTGGATTTTCTACAGAATTCATATGATCCATTTATAAGTTGTTTGACCAATGTCGTGGATATGATATGTCGATCGTGGGAGGAGGCACGGAAGGCAGATCAATTTTTTGCCGTGCATCCGCGGATAAGCTCTCAGGGGGCGCCGTCTGTGGCATTTTCTTTCGGAGGAGTATGATGGCTAACTCTACCATTGCCGCCGGCGAGACGCCGGTCGTGACGAGACGGCGCAAGGTGGTGTCCAAACGTCGCCGCCGGGTACAGGACGCACTCGTTGCCTATTCCTTCATTGCTCCCAATTTTCTTGGCTTTGCGGTTTTCACGCTCGGCCCGATCCTGTTCGCCTTCGTACTGGCATTCATGCACTGGGACGGCAGCAACGCCATTACCTTTGCCGGCCTCGACAATTTCTGGCGCCTCTTCGAAGACAAGGCATTCAAGGACGCCTTCTGGAACACGATCATCTATACGGTGGTCTCGGTGCCGGCGACGCTTGCCTGCGCGCTCGGGCTGGCCATCCTGCTCAACCAAAAAATCCTCGGCCGCGATTTCTTCCGCACCGCGATGTTCTTTCCCTATGTCGCTTCACTGGTGGCCGTCGCCGTCGTCTGGAACATGATCTTCAACCCCGAGATGGGGCCTGTGAACATGATCCTCTACACGCTCGGTCTCGACCCGAAGGACATGCCCGGCTGGGCCGCCGACCGCCACTGGGCGATGGTGACCGTCATCCTGTTCGGCGTTTGGAAGAGTATGGGTTATTTCATGGTCATCTATCTGGCCGGCCTGCAGGGCATCAATTCCGAGCTCTATGAGGCTGCGGATCTGGATGGCGCCAATGCCTGGCAGAAGTTTCTCTATGTCACCGTGCCGCAGCTCGGCCCGACGACGTTTTTCGTCACCGTGATGCTGACCATCCAATCCTTCAAGGTGTTCGATCAGATCTACATGATCACTCAAGGAGGGCCCGGCACTTCGACCCTCGTCCTCGTTTACCACATCTATAACGAGGCCTTCATTTCGTGGGATCTCGGTTATTCCAGCATGATCGCGCTCGTCCTGTTCTTCCTCGTGCTGGCCGTCACCGTCGTCCAGTTCCGTCGTCAGAAGGAGGACTGAGCCATGCGTATCGCCGGCCAGAAACTCACCGGGAAACTGTTCGCCATCTATGTGACGGTCATCCTGATTACCATTGTGATGCTGCTTCCCTTCGCCTGGATGCTGTCGGCTTCGCTGAAACTCAGCAGCGAAGTGTTCGTCTTCCCGATCGAATGGATACCGTCCAATCCGCAGTGGCAGAACTACGTCGATATCTGGACAAAAATCCCGCTGGCGCTGTTCATCTACAACACGTCAAAGCTAACGATCATTGTCACGCTACTGCAGCTGTTCACCTCAAGTTTTGCCGCCTACGCCTTCGCCAAGCTCGAGTTTCCCTACAAGAACGCGCTGTTCCTCGGCTACATCGCCACGATCGCCATGCCGTGGCAGGTATACATGGTGCCGCAGTTCCTGCTGATGCGTGAATTCGGCCTCAACAACACCCACCTCGCACTGATCTGCCTTCAGGCCTTCACCGCCTTCGGCGTGTTCCTGATGCGGCAGTTCTACATGTCGATCCCGACCGAGCTTTGCGAAGCTGCCCGTATCGACGGCATGAACGAATACCAGATCTGGGCCAAGATCATGCTGCCGCTGTCGAAGCCGGCGCTGTCCACGCTGACGATCTTCACCTTCGTCACGACCTGGAACGATTTTCTTGGGCCGATGATCTACCTGACCAAGACTGAACTGAAGACGATCCAGATCGGCTTGCGCATGTTCATCTCGCAATATTCCGCCGAATACGGGCTGATCATGGCGGCATCCGTGGTGGCGCTCATCCCGGTCCTCATCGTCTTCCTGTCGCTACAACGCTTCTTCGTCGAAGGCGTCGCGTCTTCCGGCATCAAGGGTTAAGTTCATGAACGCCGTTTCTCCCATTGCTCCGCAGCCCATCACCGACACAGAGGTGAAGGCTGCCCTTGATGTCGCCGTCGCGCAAATCCGCCGCAACTTGCCCGAATTTACCTACGCGTCGCAGAACCATTCGAGCGTCAACAATTTCTACCCCGCCGTCGCCAACAACCAGTGGACCGCCGGTTTCTGGCCGGGTGAGATCTGGCTGGCCTTCGAGCATACCGGCGACAAGACCTTTCAATATGCGGCGCAAATCCAGGTGCAGAGCTTTCTGCATCGGATCGAAAACCGCATCGAAACCGACCACCACGACATGGGTTTTCTCTATTCGCCTTCCTGCATCGCCGCATGGAAACTGGTAGGCGACGAAGATGGCCGCCGGGCAGCACTTCTTGCCGCCGACCAGCTGCTCGAGCGCTATCAGCCGATCGGCCAGTTCATTCAGGCCTGGGGCCGCAAGGGCGTCGCAGAGGAATACCGCTATATCATCGACTGCCTGCTGAACCTGCCGCTGCTTTATTGGGCGACGGAACAAACCGGCGACCAGAAATACCGCGATATTGCGCTGACCCACGCCCGCACGACGCTCAAGAATTCGGTGCGACCGGACGATTCCACCTATCACACCTTCTATATGGATCCGGTCACCGGTGAGCCTGTGCGCGGCGCCACCAAGCAGGGTTACGCCGACGACAGTTTCTGGGCGCGCGGTCAGGCCTGGGGCGTGGCCGGCATGGCCTTTTCCTATCGTTACGAGCGCATCGACGAATATCGCGACACGTTTGACAGGCTTTTGGCCTTCTACCTGAACAAGCTGCCTTCCGACATGGTGCCCTATTGGGACATGGTGTTTTCCGATGGCAACAATGAACCGCGCGATACGTCGGCAGCATCGATCGTGGCCTGCGGTTTGCTGGAAATGGCCGATCTCGTCGGCGGTGAAGCGGCAGATCGTTACCGCGATCTGGCGCGCCGCATGATAAAGAGCCTTGCGGATAGCTACGCCGTGAAAGATCCCGAGGTTTCCAACGGGCTTGTGCTGCATGGCACCTATTCCAAGAAATCCCCCTACAACACCTGCCGCGGCGAAGGCGTCGATGAGTGCGTGTCCTGGGGTGATTATTATTACATGGAAGCCCTGACGCGCCTGTCGCGTTCGTGGTCTTCCTACTGGTGAGAGAACAAACCGATGGCCAGCATTTCACTCAGGAAATTGAACAAGACCTACGGTGCATTGACCGTTGTCCATGACATCGATCTGGAGATCGCCGACAAGGAATTTATCATTCTCGTCGGCCCGTCCGGCTGTGGAAAATCCACCACCTTGCGCATGATCGCCGGTCTGGAGGAAATTTCCGGCGGCGAACTGATCATCGGTGGTGATGTCGTCAACGACGTCCCGTCCAAGGACCGCGACATCGCCATGGTGTTCCAGAACTATGCACTTTATCCGCATATGACTGTCTACAAGAACATGGCGTTCGGCTTACAGCTGCGTAAAGCCTCGCGCGAGGTGATCGACCAGAAGGTTCAGGAAGCAGCCAAGATCCTCGACATCACGCATCTTCTGAACCGCAAGCCGAGAGCGCTTTCCGGCGGCCAGCGGCAGCGTGTGGCGCTTGGTCGCGCTATGGTGCGCAATCCGGAAGTGTTTCTGCTCGACGAGCCGCTGTCCAACCTCGACGCCAAACTGCGCGGCACGATGCGCGCCGAGATCACAAAGCTGCACAAACGGCTGAATTCCACCTTCATCTATGTGACGCATGACCAGATCGAGGCCATGACCATGGCAGACCGGATCGTGGTGATGGCGGATGGCCATATCCAGCAGGTCGATACGCCGCAGAACCTCTATGACCGCCCGATCAACATGTTCGTGGCTGGTTTTATCGGCGCACCGCAGATGAACATGCTGCCTTCGAAGATCGAAAAGCGCGGTGAAGGCTATGTCGCCATCTTTGACGGCCGCGTACTGCCGATCCCACAAAACTTCGACAAGGCCCGCATCGCGCCATACGAGGGCAAAGAAGTCGTCGTCGGCCTGCGACCGGAGAATTTCCATGAACTGGCGCCGGGCGACATCAACCCGGAAAACATCGCGCCGTTCGATGCGGTGGTCGATCTTGCCGAACCGATGGGTTCCGAGATCCATCTCAATATCACCGCCGGCCAAAAAGCCATGACCGTTCGTGTCTCGCCGCGCTTCAAGGCGAAGACAGGCGAAACGGCAAAGCTGGTGGTCGATACGACAAACATGCAGCTGTTCGACAAGGAAACGGAACGCTCGATCCTCTATTGAGGAGATCGACGCTGGAGGAAGGCCATGCAGTGGCTGCGGGACATGTGGACGAAGGAAGGGCCGGGCATCCCCAAGAATGCGCCGAAAAAGATCGGCCTTGCCCTATTTGGTCAGATTTTCGCGCGTGAATGGTGGGAAATGGTCAAGTTGAACATCCTGTTCATTTTGGCCGCCCTGCTGATCATCCCTCTGCCGGCCGCGCTGGCCGCAATGGCCTTCGTTTGTGTCGCCTTTGTCGAGGACCGCAACACCTATCTGCTGCGGGATTTCGTGGACGCGATGCGCCGCTATTTCTGGCAGGCCACGGGATGGGGTCTGCTTTTTGCCTTTACCATCAGTCTTGGCAGTTACGCCGTTGCCACCTACGCATCGGCAGCGCGTGACAATCTGATGATGGCGGTGCCGCTGGCGATCGCCTTTGTCGTGACCCTATTCCTCTGCATCACCGCCTGTCATCTACTGGTGCTGATGGTGATGCGCGATCTGCCGGCCAGAAAACTGCTGCAGCTTTCGGCCATTGCTTCGATCATAAGACCGTTGCCAGTGATGGCGGCGCTGCTTTTCGTGGCGGGCCTGTGGCTCACCCATATCGCATTTTATCCCGTGTCGGTGTTCATGCCGGCCACGCTCAATTTTTCTCTTGGCATGTTCGCCATCGCCTTTGCCGCCCACCGTGCGGCGGGGATGGTGCTTGCCCTGCCCGTTGCGACACAGCCGACTACCGAAGCGGAGGCGGCGGGCGCGAGGGATTTCTGAAGCAGACAAATCAGGACCAGAGACAATCCAGGGAAGGAGAAACAGGATGTATTTGGAGATTTTCGGGAGAGGCATGAAGCTCACGCTAGCGGGCCTTGCCTTGGCGGCTTCCACCGCCGGTGCAGCCTTAGCGCAATCCGGTGACGCCGTCACGCTGCGCTGGGCGCTGTGGGACTGGGACAAGGTGGCCTATTACAAGCCGCTGATCGAAGCCTATCAGGCCAAGAACCCCAATGTGAAATTCGAGCATATCGATCTCGGCTCGCAGGATTATCAGCAGATGATCGCCACGCAGCTCGCGGGCGGCTCAAAAGATATCGACATCGTCACCGTCAAGGACGTGCCGAACTATACGAACCTCATCCGCGCCGGTTCGATCATGGACCTGTCGGCCTATATGAAGGAAGCCAATATCGATCCGGCTTCCTTCGGCGGTCTGGCCGAGGAAATGACGGTCGACGGCAAGATCTATTCGCTGCCGTTCCGCTCGGACTTCTGGGTCGTCTATTACAACAAGGACATTTTCGACAAAGCCGGTGTGCCCTACCCCACCAACGACATGACCTGGGCGCAATTCGACGAGACTGCGACGAAACTCGCCGGCGGCATGGGCGTCAACAAGACCTATGGTGCGCTTCTGCACACCTGGCGCTCCACCGTTCAGCTGGCCGGCATCCAGGACGGCAAGAACACGCTGGCAGGCCCGGACTACACCTTCCTGAAGCCCTGGTACGAGCGTGCGCTGAAGCTGCAGGAAGACGGTGTCGTGCCGTCCTACGCGACGCTGAAGACCTCCAACACCCACTATTCCGGTCCGTTCTTCAACGGCACGATCGGCATGCTGCCAATGGGGACATGGTTCGTCGGCACTCAGATCGCCAAGGTCAAGTCCGGCGAATCCAAGAGCAAGAACTGGGGTATCGTGAAGTTCCCGCATCCGGAAGGCGTTGTTGCCGGCACGACGGCCGCACAGATTTCCGGCCTTTCGGTAAACAGCAATTCCAACCACAAGGAAGCTGTTCTCGACTTCATCAAGTTCGTCACCAGCTCGGAAGGCGCCTCGATCATTGCATCGACCGGCACGATCCCGACCGTGCGTACGCCGGAAGTAACGGCCAAGATCGCCTCGCTCGACGGCTTCCCGCAGGACGAGACCAGCAAGGCGGCGCTTGAGCCCGGCAAGTCCTACCTGGAAATGGCCGTGACGCCGAATGCAGCCCGTATCGAGGTCATCCTCAATCGTGCGCATGACTCGCTGATGACCGACAACATCTCGATCGACGACGGTCTGAAGGAAATGACCGATGGCGTGAAGGCCATCAAGTAACACTCCTTGCCCCCGCGGTAACCTTGGTTGCCGCGGGGTTTTCTTTTGTCTGCGTAACACTCTCAATGCTCGACGAATGACTGGAAGACCGATGATCTACGATCCCGCCCGCGCCAATCCCCTTAATGGCAATCCTCTCAAGACACGCGATGACGTCGCGAAAGCGGTGATGGATCTGTTCAAGCCGCTGCTTCCCTATTTCTCCGAAGGAGGGGCACGCGTGCGCCTCAGTGCCACCGGAGCCCATTTCGATCGCGCAGCGGCTGATCTCGAAGGTTTTGCCCGCCCGCTCTGGGGCATCGTGCCGCTGGCTGCGGGTGGATACGATTTTCCGCATTGGGAACTCTATCGTCGCGGCCTTGCCAACGGCACCGATCCGGCACACTCGGAATATTGGGGTGATGTTTCCCGCACCGACCAGCGACAGGTCGAACTTGCCGCCATCGGTTTTGCCATTGCCATGGTGCCGCAGTTCATCTGGGACCCATTGAGCGACACCCAGAAGAAGAAGACTGCCGCTTATCTGATCTCGGCGCGAGATAAGGAATTCGTCGATAATAACTGGAAATTTTTCCGTGTTCTGATCGATCTCGGTCTGAAGCAAGCCGGCGTGGATTTCGACCGTGCATTGACCGAGCAATATCTCGATGAGGTCGAGGCGTTCCGGCTTGGCGAGGGCTGGTATCGCGATGGGCCGGTAAAACGCGCCGACCATTACGTTCCGTTTGCGCTGCATTTCTATGCGCTGATCTATTCCGTGATTGCGAAGGACGACACCAAGAGAGCCGCCGCCTATCGTGAGCGGGCGAATGTGTTTGCCAAGGATATTCGCCACTGGTTCGGGCCTGATGGTGCGGCGCTGGCCTTCGGCCGCAGCCAGACCTATCGTTTCGCCTGCGGCGGTATCTGGGGCGCGTTTGCGTTCGCAGGGGTCGAAGCTCTGCCTTGGAGCGAGATCAAGGGTTATTACATGCGCCATATCCGCTGGTGGTCGGCGCTCCCGATCGCCGATCGCGACGGCGTTCTTTCCATCGGCTATGGTTACCCGAACCTGATGATGAGCGAGAGCTACAATTCGGCCGGATCGCCCTATTGGGCGCTGAAGTTTTTCCTGCCACTGGCCCTGCCTGCTGACCATCCCTTCTGGTCCGCAGAAGAAACCTCGGCACCCGATTTCGCCGAGACCGTTCCGTTGAAGGAGGCCGGTATGGTGGCGATGCACACACCGGGCAATACGGTTATCCTCTCCTCAGGTCAGCAGCATGACAAGATGCTCGGTGCCAACGAGAAATATTCGAAGTTCGCCTATTCGACGCGCTATGCCTTTAACATCGAGCTCAACGACCGGCATTTTCTTGCCGCAAGCTTCGACGGAATGCTGGGCCTTTCCGACGACGGCGTGCATTTCCGCATGCGCGAGACGCTGGAGGAGGCACGCATTGCTGGCGACAAGCTCTATTCACGATGGAAGCCTTGGGATGACGTCACCATCGAGACATGGATTGTTCCCGCCAATCCCTGGCATATCCGCATTCACCGCATCGCGACGCCTCGCCCGCTTCAGACAAGCGAAGGCGGTTTCGCCATCCCGCGGGCTGATTTTAACGCCGACCTCGCCGAACAAAGTGAGGGAAGTGCCATATGGCATGGCCAGACCGATACCAGTGCCATATTCGACCTTTCTCCGGCCTTCAAGCGTGGCGGGCTGGCCATCAGCGCCATTGCCAACAGCAACCTCATCCACGCCAAGACGCTCGTTCCGCAGCTTCGCGGCGAGATAGCATCCGGAACGACAGTGCTCGCAACTGCAGTCGTCGCACTTGCGAAGGGCGATTTAAGCCCCGACCTGCTGCAGACCCTGCCGGAATATCCCGACATCGAAAAACTGGAGCAGCTTTTCCGCAGCGAAGGACTTGCCGTTCCGGTCTTCGGCGACTGAGCTCGAACACGGCTCTCGAGAAGGCTCAGCGGGTCGAAAAATCGACAAGCGAGATATCGACAGACCATTCGTAATCTTGAGGGACGATCATCGCGGGTCGGGGAGGCACAAAGCCCAGCGGGAGCAGTCCATGGCAGCTCACCGAGGATTGCCCCGGCGCGATGATCTTGTCGTCCCGCAGAAAACCGCGATAGGCGATCGAAGAATGTCCCTTCACTCGTCCGAGGAGGCTGAAAGAGACTCTCTGGACACCCGTGTTGTTCGCGTTGACGAATTCGATTGAGATGGGATTTGAGGGATCCTGGCATGCCAGCGGATCGACCGAAGCTTTGGCCGTGACTGCTTCCTTCGTATTCTGCCGCGACGATGGCTGCAGCGCGGTTGCCACAGCGACGGTGACACCAATGATCGCCACCAGTGCCAATGCGGGATAAGCGGCGCGTCGATTAAAGAGAAACAGCAACCCCACCAATAGGATCGCGACGGCAGCGGCCCAAGCCATCACTTCACCTGTTTCATCGAGATTGTCTTCATATTTTGGAGATAAGCATCTCTCGCAGACAAGCAATACCCTGTCGGAGAATTGCGCTGTATAGGCATACACTTGGTAGTGATTGCCATGGACAGCAACCGTCATTCGACGTTGTCACGGCCAGGGTAGCGAGCACCTCTTTCGGCGGATGTGCCGATCGTCGAAACGTGAGACGCCCCCAACAAGCGGGAAACCGATCGATCTTTATGCAGGTTTTGCTCACCCTGAGGTCACCCGCAGGCAGACAAACCTCCCGTACGAACAAGTGGCCATTGTAGATTCCGGACGAAAGCAAAAGCGGCCAACGCATGCGGAAGTGTGTAACTTCATTGCAATCTTTGGCGTATAGCCTCAGGACATGTTCTGGGGCAGTCTCCGAAAAATGGTCGCGATGACCGTGTTGAGCGTTGTGATATTGGCGTCTCTGGCTGCCAATCCCCTGCGCGCGGGGGAAACCTCGGGCATTCGAAGCTCCTGCTGGGCATCCGGCGATCTATCGGAGGATTTGAGCACGATTGTTGCCGCGCCTGAGCGCTGGTCATGCGGAGATCAGACCTATTCGCTTGAGGGCGAACGGGTATTTCTGCGTTTCGACATCGGCCCCGACGATGCGCTCCCTCAATATCTCTTCTCCAGACGCAGTGCGCTGGAGTCCGTGCATCTTCTGGCCATAGACCGGGATGGAGCAATACACCGGAATTCCCTCGCTGCAGGTGATTTGCCAAGCGCTCTGCGTGGTGGATATTTCAAGGCGTCGCTGCCGAACGTAACGCGCGACACACGACAGATCGTCGTCGCCTTCGATTTGCCAAGTCACCGGATGACGCTCGAACGAGCATATCTTGCTCCGTCTGACCTTCTTCCGACTCCGGGCTTTCTGCGTTCCCTCCTGCTCTTGGCTCTCCTCGCCGGCATGCTGTCCATGCCGCTCATTTTCAATGCCGCCTTTTACCGTATCCTGCATGAGCCATTTGTGTTGTGGCACTCCGCACTAACCATCTCTTTGCTGCTGACAATCGTGGTTTCATCGGGACTTGCAGTCGTTCTCTTTGATCCGCCAGCAATGACATTGAGCTGGATGACGACAGTCATTTTCGGCCTCACCGTCGCATCGGGTGCGATGTTTACACATAGCTTCATCGAGCCGGGTCGCCTGCATCCTTTTCTTCGGTGGGCACTGCTGTATTGCGCTGTCTGGGCGATGTTCCTGAGCGTCTTTCACGCTGCGTTTCCCTTCGTTGCACGCCCAATTCAATCGACCGTCTATACGGCGGCCTTTGCACCGATACTCGTCATTTTCATTCTGTCCATTGCCGATGCCCTACGGCGCGGGAGTCGCGCCGCCAAGTTTCAAGCAGTGGGTTATGTGCCTGTTATCGTGGCTGGATCAGTGCGTTTGGTCACAGGCGTGGTTCCATGGCTGGAGAGCAACGATGCCATGTTGCTCTTTTACGCGGGTTGCGTATGCGAAGTTCTTTTTACAACTCTCGGCGTGGCGGATCGCTTTATGACGATTAGGCGCCAGAGAGACAGCGCGCGCTTCGAGGCGGATGTCTTCGCGCGTCTGTCGGATTCCGATGCGCTGACTGGGTTGCTGAACCGGCGGGCGATCGAACGGAATTTCGAGAATTATTTTTCCGAGGGTTATCGTGCGCTTGCGGTACTTGATCTCGACCATTTCAAATCCATCAATGACGTCTACGGTCACGGCGTTGGCGACGAGGTACTAAAAACTGTGGCCAAGACGCTTCAGACCGATCCGCAGGTTCATGCATTCCGCCTCGGCGGCGAGGAATTCGTACTGCTCGTGCGCGGCGAGGATGCCCAGCTGCGGGCAGAGCGCCGGCGCCAGGCGATTACCGCAGCCGTCGCAAACGCCCTGCCCAACCTTGGGCAAGCCGTCACCGCCAGCATGGGCATGACGAATGCGATGCCGGATACTGGTGCAGAGTTCACCGAACTTTATAGAGAAGCAGACGGATTGCTTTACGAAGCCAAACTTGCCGGCCGTAACCGAACCAAAGCGATGCTGATATAAGGTTTCAGAGCCTGACGAATTGGACGAGGGACGCCTCAAATTGCGGCAAGGTCGCACATCAAAGTGAGGCGACCTTGTGGGCCCGCAGCCAGCGACCCAGATAAGCCGATATCTGTCACCTTCCGTTGGCTTTGCGCCATTCAGCAAAAAGCGCCAGATTGCTCTCTTCGGTTGCCGGATAAAGCCCGATGATCGTGTGCCCCGCCTTCACCCGCTCGACGACGAAATCCTCGTAAGCGGTCATCTCCACGGCCTCGTCGGCGATCTCGTCGGCAATCTCCGCCGGAATGACGATGACGCTGTCGTCGTCGCCGACCATGATGTCGCCCGGAAAGACCGCAACGTCTCC
>JAEXYH010000041.1 GCA_023451735.1 Pseudomonadota bacterium
CCTTCTTGTCGAGCGGCTTCTTCTTCGCCTTCATGATGTTCGGCAGCGAGGCATAACGCGGCTCGTTGAGGCGCAGGTCGGTGGTGACGACAGCCGGAAGTTTGACTTCGATCGTCTGCGAACCGCCGTCGACTTCGCGGGTCACGGTCGCCTTGTCGCCGGAAACTTCGATCTTCGAGGCAAAGGTCGCCTGTGCGGAGCCGAGCAGGGCTGCGAGCATCTGGCCGGTCTGGTTCGAATCATCATCGATCGCCTGCTTGCCGACGATGATCAGGCCTGGAGCTTCCGCGTCAACGACACCCTTCAGAATCTTGGCGACGGCAAGCGGCTCGACCAGATCGTCGGTCTCGACCAGAATGGCGCGGTCGGCGCCCATGGCGAGCGCGGTGCGCAGCGTCTCTTCCGCCTTGGCCGGGCCGATCGACACGACTATCACTTCTTCCGCCTTGCCTGCTTCCTTCAGCCGCAGCGCCTCTTCGACGGAGATTTCGTCAAACGGGTTCATCGACATCTTCACGTTGGCGAGTTCAACGCCCGTGCCATCCGGCTTCACCCGGATCTTCACGTTGTAATCGACAACTCGCTTTACAGGCACCAGGATCTTCATGCGGTCCTTCCTCTCAATTCGAACATCTTTCGCAGCCGGGTTCGGCTATGGACAGAGTATGATCTTGCCGAAATTGTCGCCTGCTTCGAGCATGTGATGGGCATCGGCCACCTTGCCGAAGGGCAGGACCGCGTGAATGGCCGGCTCGATTTCCCGATTGGCAAGGACAGGCATCCAGTGCTGGCGAAACCGCTCGATGACTGCGGCCTTTTCTTCGGCCGAATGTGGCCGCAGCGTGAAACCACGCAATTGCAGCATCTTGGTCAGCACCGCGGCGACATCACATTCTGCAACTCCTGCGCTGAGCAGTCCGACAAATGCCAGCCGCCCTCGCCAGCGCAACAACGATACGTGCCGCGCCAGATAGGCCGGCCCGACAAAATCCTCAACAACGTCGATGCCGTCCGGATGAATCTCCCGAATAACCTCGGCGAAATCGGTCTCTCGATAGTTGATTACATGCGGCACGCCCCAGCCCTGCAGCCGCCGCACCTTGTCTTCACGCCCGACGGTCGAGATGATTTCCGCGCCGACATGCTGCGCCATGCGGATCGCGGTCGAACCTACGGCGCTGCCGCCGGCATGGATCAGAACCCGTTCTCCCGCAGACAGCCGCGACAGCTCGAAAAGCGTTTCGTGGGCAGTGCAGAAGGTCTCGATCACCGAGGCGGCAAGCACGTCGTCCCAGTCTTGCGGCACGACAACCACGTGGCGCCAGTCCGCCACCGCATATTCGGCATAACCGCCGCCCGAAAGCAGCGCCGCCACCCGCATGCCGGAGGCAATACCTTCAACACCGGCCCCGACCTCGATAATTTCGCCGGCACATTCAACACCGAGAACCGGATTTGCTCCCGGTGGCACAGGATAGACGCCGGCGCGCTGCATTGCATCGAGCCGATTGACGCCAATCGCAGCGACCCGGATCAGCACCTCGCCCGGGGAAGGTCGTGGCCGCGCCGCCTTTTCGAAGCGCAGGGCATCCGGTCCTCCCGGCTGCGGCGCATGGCAGATGGTCATCGTTTGCATCTTGCTGATTCGCCTCTCACGCCTTGCCCGGCGGTTGCCAGGCGTCTGGCCGGTGTCCGTGATTGTCAGCATGGAACCATTGTTCCTGCACGAAACGGTAGGCGCCTTCATACCCCTTGCGGATACGCGCGAAGCCGGGAAAATGAATGTGCATGCCGCCAACCAGGAGATCCTCATCGACGCATTTCTGCAGAATACGCCGGCGGGATTCGGCAGCGCGCGGCGTATCGGTATCAAAGATCATGCCGACGTCGGGATCGCCGAGCTGCACCTCCGGCACATGGACGGTATCGCCCCAGACGATCATTGCCTCGCCGCCCGAACGAAGCAGGTAGCATGTATGCCCCGGCGTATGACCCGGCGACGGCAGTGCCGTAATACCTGGCAGGATTTCGCATTCCTGCTCGAAAAGGTTCACGGCGTCCTTCAGATAGGGGGTGATCTGGGTGCGGCCGGCTTCAAAATAGACCCGCTTCTGCCGTTCGGTTGCCTTTGCCTTCTGTTCGTCGTCAAACCAGTGGGTGATTTCCGCCTGATGTACATGCACGGTAGCGTTCGGAAACAGCTTGGTGCCGGTTTCAGGGTTCGTCAGGCCGTTGGAATGATCCGGGTGGATATGGGTCAACGCCACATCGGTGATCAACTCCGGTGCAATGCCGAGCCGGTCGAGCAGGCCAGGCAACCGCCCGCAGGTCGGCCCCATGATGTCGCCGGAGCCGCAGTCGATCAGCACATTGCGCGATCCGTATCGCACCAGGAAAGTGTTGATCGACACAACCGGCGGCGACACCCGCGTCTCGGCTTCCAGAAACCTCCGCAGCTTCGCATGATCGGGGTCACGAAAGATGTCGAACGTATCATAGGCCATGTAACCGTCGCAGACGGCGGTCACCAGCATTTCGCCGAGCGGGCGATGGTAGATGCCGGGGATCTGGGTGAAGCCGCTCATGTCTGTTTCTCCGCAAGTGTCGGCGCCTTGGCCACGAATGCCGGATGCGGTTTTTCGACGAGCTCATAGGTCTCGTTCAACCAGCGCCGCAGATGGGCGCGGGAAATCTTGCCGATCGCATTACGCGGCACTTCGTCGATCGCAACGAAAAGGCGCGGCCGTTTGTATGGTGTCATCGCAGAGAGCGCTTCCTTGAGATCGTCGCGCCAGCTTTCCGGCGGACGTTGTGCGACGACGGTAACGATCTCGCCCCAATATTCGGAAGGGAAGCCGAGGGCGACGAGCTCAATTCCCGGCAATGCCGGCGCTAGCGCCCGCTCCACCTCATCAGGGGCAATCTTGTAGCCGCCGCTCTTCATCATGTCGGAATCGCGCGCCACCAGGAAAAGCCGACCGCGATCATCGATACGACCGAGATCGCCTGTATCGTGATATTCCCCATGTGAAAGCATCTTGCGGCCGTTCGCGGTGATGTAGCCCGTAAACATGTGCGGACTGGAGAGATGAATCTGGCCGATTTCGCCGCGCGGCAGGGCCATGCCCTTTTCGTCGCGGATCGCCACATCGACGCCCGTCGCCGGCCATCCGACGCAAAGCCCGTCACCCGGCGGTTCGGCATAAACGGCAGCCGTCTCCGCCGGATCGAGCACGGTAATGGGGTTAAAGATCTCGCTCTTGCCATAGGTCACGCGGACGATCTCACCGAAGGCTTTCACTGCACTACGGTAAAGCGTTGGAGAAAGCGGCGCCGTTCCGGTCAGAATGGTTTTCAGCCTCGGAGTAAGGCCGGCATGTTCCGGAGCACTGAGGGCTTCGGTCAGCTTGGCAAGCACGGTGGGCGGCGCAAACATTTCGGTCAATCGGCCCTGCGCAAGTAACGGCAGGATGACGGCCGGATCGACGCCCTGCATCAAGTGCACGCTGGCCCCCTCAGCCATATAGGCGAAGGTGAGAAGCGAGCTTCCATGCGAAAACGGCGTCATCAAAAGGATGTGGCTGTCGCCACCCGGCAGAACCGGCAAGGCTGCCCGAAGCATAAGCGAGGCGATCCAGCGGCTGCGATGGGTGTGGATGGCGCCTTTTGCTGGCCCGGTCGTGCCGCTGGTGAACACGATCCGGCTCGGCTCGTTGTCCAAGACATCCGGCCAGCCTTCTGGAACAAACGGGCGAAACGAAATTGCACGCACATCCTCCACCGGCACATCGACCGACAAAGCGGGCCCCGCCCTACCGTCTAAAAGAATGATGCGCGTCCCAGTGCAACGTAACGCATGATCAATCTCGGCTGCGCTCAGCACGGGATTGATCGGCACTTCGGTCGCCCCGGCCAGCGCCACCGCATAACTGGCGGCTGCCGCCAACGCCGAATTGTGAAAAATGGTGGCGACGAAATCGCCGGGTCCGAGGCTAAGTTCCCGCAGCCGGGCGGCAATACCGGCAGCGCGATCGACCACTGATGCCGTTGTATGCGTTCCCTCCTGGTCGACGATGCCGATCCGGTCACCATACCGGTCACGCATCACCGCAAGTTCATTGCCCCAGTTCATGCCGACCTCCTCACATTGCCGCTTCGGGGAATATTTCGGGACCGAGCGGTTCCTCACCATTGGCGGCAAGCGCCCTCGCCCACTTGTTCAGCCACCAGCCATAGGGCTCGGGCCAACTGGAAAATTCTCGGTCGAGGCCCAACTCCCAGGCCGCGTGCCGCACCCAGAACGGATTGAACAGCATCTGCCGACCGATGCAGATCAGATCGGCCTTTTCCTGCTGCAGGATGGATTCGGCATAACCGGCGCTGCGGATCATGCCGACCGCGGCGGTGGCGATCTCAGCCTCGCGTCGCAGTCGTTCGGACAGCGCCACCTGGTATCCCGGTCCGCGCGCAAGGTTGGAATTGGTGGCCCCGGCCCGCATGTTGCCGCCCGAAGAGCAGTCTATCAGATCGACACCGGCCGCCTTCAGTTCACGGGCAAAGACGACACTATCTTCTTCCGTCCAACCACCCTCCATCCAGTCAGTTACCGACAGTCGCGCGAATAGCGGCATTGAATCCGGCATCAAGTCCCGCAGTCGAGCGACGACGGCAAGCGGCAGGCGCATGCGGTTTTCCAGCGAACCACCCCAGCGATCCAGACGCTGGTTAGCAAGCGGGGAAAGGAAGCTCTGCAACAAATAGCCATGGGCGAGATGCAGTTCGAGAAGATCGAAACCCGCAAGCAACGCCCGGCGGGCACCAGCGGCAAAGGCATCGAGAATGCCCTCGATCTGCTTTTCGTTCATCTCCACCGGCGTCAGCCAGCCGTCGGACAGAGGAACGGCGGAAGCACCCATCGGATGCAGCTGTTCGTCCCCGGCAGCCAGATTGCGCTCGGAGATCGGCCCATTGCCCTCGAAAGCCCGCTGCTGGCCACCCTTGCGGCCGCCATGACTGACCTGAATCGCTGTCTTGGCGCCATAGCGCTTCATCTCGCTGACCAGCCGCGCCATCGGTTCGATATGGCTATCGGCCCACAGGCCAGGGTCGCCGTTGCTGACCCGACCTGCTCGGGTGACAAACGTCTGTTCCATGATGACGAGGCCGGCACCACCCATCGCCATACGTTCGTAATGAGCGAACTGGAAAGGCGTCAGGCGGCCGTCTTCCGCGGCATAGGTCCCCATCGGAGACACCACGACGCGGTTCTTCAGCGTCACACCGCGGAATATGCGGGGTTGGAAAAGCAAGGGGATGGACATGGCCTGCACCACCTCACTTTTCACGAACGAGGGCGAAAATATCCCGAAGCACATCGGCGATCGGCCGGCTCGCGCCGGCTTCGAGTTCGACGAACAGCTTTTCGCCGACAGCGGTCGCTGCTCCAGGCACAGCACCGATCTCCACCATCCGCCGCTCGAAGACGCAGAGCGATCGGGCACGATCCTGAAACACCAGTTGGTCCGGCATGTCACGGGAATGCGCCTGCCGCTTGCTGCCGTCCTTCATTGTTATCGAGATCAGTGAATCCAGGGCGCCATTGACCGCATCCGGCACCACCGTCGTTTTCGCCACGAGATCAAGGATTAGAGGATCCTGCCGTAGGGTATTGCCCATCTCGTAGGTGATATCGCCGCGCGAAAGCATCGCGCCCACGGCAAAGGCGGTGCTTGCCTGGGTCTGAACCATACGCTCGTAAGGCCCCTTGAAATTGGTGCCCGGATAGACGGTGAAGGGTTCCCACAGTGTCACCTGAATGTCAGCTATCTGGCTTGCGTCGATCCCATCCTGGTGAAGCTTCTGCGCCGCCGTCGCCGCAGCCATGTTATCGCCGAGCGTGGCATAAGGCTTGGCCTGCAACCGGCGCATGATCGCCGGGTCGGGCAGTGCCGACCAGACGTTCGGCGTCTCGTCCATACCGGCGACGGTTGCCAGAAATCCCTTCGGCCCATCGAGCGCCTGCGGTGCACCGACGACACCCGCGTTAGCAAGGCAGGCAGCGATCAGCCCGCCCTGCGCGGCGCGACCGTTCTGTACGCGCCATTCGTCCGCGCCGGCACGGACCGGCTCCAGCGTGCCACCCGTGGTCGACGCGGCAATCGACACGGCCGAGGCGGCCTTGGCTGCATCCAACCCTAGAATGACCGCGCTGCCGGCCGCAGCCGCAATCGTGCCGAATGTCGGGCTGGTGCGGAATCCGCGGGCAATCAACTTGCGGGCGACCACTTCTTCGCGGCCGAGCCAATTGATCACGCTGTAGCCCGCAACAAGCGCTCGCAGCACGGCGTCAAGGCTTGCTCCGTGCTTTTCGGCAAGCGCGACAATCGCCGGTGGCACCAATGAACCGGGGTGAGTCCAGGATTCATGATCCGTATCATCCTGAAAATGGGCGTGGGTCGCGACACCATTGGCAAAGGCCGCCTCAGTTGCCGATAAACGGTCGCCGGATACCCACGCAGCAGCTGTGCCTTTCGAGCCCTCAGGCAGCACGCTAGACAGAGCGAGTGCCGCTCGGGTGGTCGGTTCGGTGCGCGCGGAAAGCGCCAGCCCCAACGCGTCGATGAGACACATCAATGCCTTTTCACGAATATCGGCCGCCAGGTCGACGGTTTGGAAGCCGCCGAGGTAATCGCCGAGAATGTCGCCTGCAGCCCTTTTGGCCATCGTCATGAGCATGTTCCTCCCAGAACTTCGAACGGGCGCTTCGCCCCTAAAAGTCAGCCGCGGCTGTAAAGCCAGGCACGGCTCGTTCCCATGCCGGCCTTGCGCATCCGCACCAGCCCAAGCGCCTGACTCCAGGCTGCTGCAAAAACATCGATAACGGTTGCCCCGTCGATCCTCTTCAGCCCTTCGCGGGCAAGGATCTCTGCCATGACCCCTTCGGCCGGTACGATCACCTCCGCGCCACGGTCAATCAAGACACGCGCTGTTGCCTTGAAGGCTTCGACCAGTGACGAAGGTTCATCGCGCGCGGAGATCAGTTCGTACTCGTCCATGCCAGGCGACAGTGCGGTGATATCGAGAACCCGTGCCTCCAGATGATGCTTGGCAACGGAAAGTCTGGTCATGAATGCAACATTCGGAGCATTCGAGATAAAACCTATCTGGCCGCCGAGCGCACAGCCGGTTAGAAGCGCCGCCTCCGTTAGCGACACCACGGGGATATCGACTGCCGTGCGCATTTCGCGCAGATAGGGCTCGCTGAAGGAGCCCATGACGAAGGCGTCATAGCCCTGCCGTTCGGCTTCGACCGCCTGTTCCACGATTGGCGACAGGACGCGGTGGTAGAGATAGGCATTGCCGAGCGCATCGCTGGGGCTCTGCGCGCCATAGGTGCCCTCCGGCATGCCCTTCACATGCACCTCCGCCTCGTTGCCGAGAAACGCCTGCGCGTGTGCCTCGATGCCGCGTTTGTAAGCCTCAATGCGGCTAAGCTCGTTGACCGACTGATGCCAGAATTTCAGGCCCATAATTCACTTCCTCCCTTAAGCATGATCAGACCGAAGCCTGTCGTCGGACCGGCCCGCCGGCTACGGGTTCAGGAAAGACCTCTGGCCCGGTTGGCACCTCGCCATTGGCGGCAAGCGCCCTGCCCCACTTGTCGAGCCACCAGCCGTATTGCGGCGGCCAGTCGGCGAAATTCTCGTTAGCGCCGAGCTTCTCAGCCGCATGCCGGGCCCAGAACGGATCAAATAGCGCCTGGCGACCGAGGCAGACGAGATCGGCTCGGCTTTCCTGTACGATCCGTTCGGCAAATTCCGGGGTTCGGATCATGCCAACGGCAGCGGTCGGAATGCCGGTTTCGGCACGGATCCGCTCGGCAAAAGGCACCTGATAACCCGGCCCTCGGCCGAGGCTGGCATTGGTCGCGCCAATCCGCAGATTGCCGCCGGAGGAGCAGTCGACCAGGTCGATGCCGGCTTCGTTCAAGGCTTTTGCCAGAACGACGCTGTCGTCCATCGTCCAACCGCCCTCGATCCAGTCGGTCGCCGAAATGCGGGCGAAGAGCGGCATCGATTGCGGCACCACCTCGCGCACCGCCTGCACTACTTCCAGCGGGAAACGCATGCGGTTTTCCAGACTGCCGCCGTATTCATCGTCGCGCTGGTTGGCGAGCGGCGAAAGAAAATTCTGCAGGAGATAGCCATGTGCCATATGGACCTCGATCAGATCGAAGCCCGCGAGCATGGCGCGGCGAGCAGCGGCTACGAATGCCTGGCGGATGCCGTCCAGATGGTCTCTGGTGATCGCTTCCGGTGTCAGCCAACCCTCGCCAAGCGGCAGGGCGGAGGGCGCAAGCGGCACCCATTTTTCTTCGCCCATGGCGATGTCCCTGTCGGTCAGCGGCCCGTTGCCGCGGAAGGCGCGCTGCATGCTGGATTTGCGGCCGCCATGATTGAGCTGGATGCCCGCCTTCGCCCCGTAACTCCTCATGTGGCTAACGAGCGCGCGCATGCCGGCGATCTGACCATCCTCCCAAAGTCCGGGATCACCGTTGGTGACACGGCCGCGCCGCGTGATCGAGGTCTGTTCGACCATCACCAATCCTGCGCCGCCCATGGCAAAATTCGCATAGTGGGTATGGTGGAAGGGCTGCAACTGGCCGTTCTCCGCCGAATAGGTGCCCATTGGCGAAATTACGACACGATTTTTCAGTGTCAGACTGCGCAGCTTGAATTCGGAAAACAAACGGACGTCATGCGGCATCTCTCTCTCCCTTGATCCCGTTCTGCCGCGATAGTTCAGATCGCAGGCAACAACTTTCCCTTCCGCGATCTTGCGAACGCGGCTCCGTCTTTCTCAATCATTGGCGTTTGCCGGTCAGGCCGGCGTCATGTCCCTCGCCGGCGGCGGCATGCAGGATGCCTGCGCATTGAAGGTCGTTGGAATAATGACACGGCGCGGTTCCTCCCTCTTGCCGTGAGCGATCAGATCGAGCAGCAGCGCCGCAGCGGTTGCGCCGACCTCATTCTGGTCCCAGCCGACGACCGCTATCGGCGGCTGATGCAGGTCGGCGAGATCGCTCTGGCCCGATCCGACGACGGAAATATCCTGGGGTATTCTCAGGCCCCGCGTGCGGATCGCCTTGAGAACGCCTGACAGCATGTCGATACCACCCGCGATGATTGCGGTCGGCGGCTGCGACATACCCAGCATCGAAGACGTGACCCGATAGCCCTGATCGCGCAGAAAACTTTCGGCCACCACAAGTTCCGGCTCCGGCTCCAACCCCCGCTCCCGATAGGCGCGTTCATAACCCCGCACGCGGGCGGCGCCCGGATGAAGTCGCGTCGGGCCGGTTAGAAGCGCGATCCGGCGATGCCCGAGATCGAGCAAATGGCCGGTCGCCTGGGCAAGCCCGCCCTCATGATCAGCGTAGACAGCATTGCACCAGGAAGGCTGGTCACGATCGATCATTACAAAGGGGATCGGCAAACCACGCAGCAGATCTTCGAACTCGCCTTCTATCGGCGTATAAGGTCCCATCAGCACGCCATCCGCCTGGCCGCTCGAGAAATTGCGCAGGAGTTCCATCTCGCGCTGCCGCCGGCCTTCCGAATTGGCGATCAGCAGCGCATAACCCGATTCATTCAGCATGTTATGCGCCGTCGAGACAAAACCGCCGAGTTGGGCGATATTGATCTCGCGAAGGATACAACCCACCGTGCGGGTGCGACCCATCCGCATCGATTTCGCAGCCGCATTAGGCACGTAGCCGAGTTTCTCGATGGCGCTTTCCACCGCCTTGCGAATCTGCGGCTTGACGTCCGCCGCGTCGTTGACCACACGCGACACCGTGCCGATGGACACGTTGGCGAGCAAAGCGACGTCGCGTATGGTGGGTGTCTTTGCCATGGTGGTCTGCAGCAAGCCTTTCAGATCTCGAAGTTCCATTGTTCGGTGGCAACCCGGTAGCCGGAGCCTTCACGCACCAGCCAGCCGAATCCCGGAAAGTGAATATGCATGCCGGCCACTAGCATATCCTCCTCGAAAATGCGCGCCAGCAACGCCGTCCGGTTTTTCGCCGCCTGGTCCGGGTCGTGGTCGAAGCTCATCGACACATCGGGACGTGCCACCTGGATTTCCGGCACATGCGCCAAATCGCCCCAGACGATCATCTGCTTGTCCTGCGAGCGGATCAGCCAGGTGCTGTGTCCGGGGGTATGGCCTGCGCACTCCACCAACGTGATGCCGGGCAAAACTTCCTCGCCGTCTTCCGCCAGCCGAAGGTGCCTTTCTCGGTAAGGTTCCACCTGCTCGCGGGTCCAGGCAAAATAGCGCAGCCGTTTGCGTTCGTCGGCGGCAGCCATCTCCTCATCCGAAAACCAGTGCTCGATCTCCTTGCGATTGGCGATCACAGTGGCGTTCGGAAAAAGCCGCCTGCCCGTCTCGGGATCTGTCAGGCCCGAGGAGTGGTCGGGGTGGCAATGGGTGAGCAAGATATGGTCCACTTCCTGGGGATCGATGCCGACAGCCTCCAGATTTTCAAACAGCTTGCCGGCTGTAGGACCGAACTTGTCTCCCGAACCGCAGTCGATCAGCACCATTCCGGCCGGGCCGCGCAACAGGAAGCAATTGACGGAAATGCGCGGCGGAGAAACACGATGATCGCGCGCCATCATCAGGTCCACGTCCTGCGGCTCGAACTCCCGAAAGATGTTGTAGCCCATCTCCACATAGCCGTCGGAAATTCCCGTCACCAGAAATTCGCCGAATCGGCGGTGATAAACACCGGGAATTTGCCTTGTCGGAATACCGATCATAACAGTTCCAGCTCCCGGATATCGTTGATCGCCTGGAGATCGTATAGCCTGTCGAACAGCGCTCCTACCTTCTCTTCGGGCAACAGGATGCTGGCGCATTCACTGAACTTTGCAGCGATTTCAGATCGCCGGAGTTGCTTTTGCCAGCTGCCACGCGCATGCTCCACCGGTTCGTGGCGTAAAACCGTGCCATCTTCGAGCGTGACCCATACGAGATCGAAGGGGGCGTTGGGAAGATCGCCAGCATCCTTCTCCTCGCTTACTGTCACCTCGACCTTTTCCAGCATTGCCTGAATGTCGGAGCGGGTGACGAAGCCGTCGGTCAATTCCTTGAGACCTACCCTGCGGGCAATCGCGGCGCTAGCCATTGCGAATTCCATCGAAAATTTCGCTTCAAGCCCCGTTTGGGGCCGGGTGTTGCGCAGCATCAGCCTTTGCGTCACGCCGGTATGGACATGGATCGTCGCGACATCTTCAGGGGTAATGTCGTGTTCGTCGGCAAGATCGATCATCGCATCGATCGACCGATGGGTGGCATAACAGGTCGGATAGCGCTTGATGTTGACGCCGTATCGGGCTGCCAGCGATTCTTCCCCGATGCGAAAGGCGGAAGCATCCGTGTCCGGCGAGCCTGATGGCGAGAAGGAACGCAGGAAACCGGTGCGATGCTCCAGCACATCAAGGCTGCCGGTATAACCGGATTTCGCCAGTCGCACCGCCTGGATACCAGATTGCGCCGTGCGGCCCGCGTGCAGCGATTTGGTCATCGAGCCGAAATTGGCAACCAGGCCAGCTGCAAGCGATGCGGCGATGGCAAGCGCGTTGGCCGTTTCCTCCGGTGAAAGCCTGTTGAGCCGCGCGGCACCGGCAGCACAGGCGAGCGTACCCATCACCGCAGTCGGATGGAAGCCGCGATCATGCATATGGCCAGGCTCGAGTTCTGCCAGATGAGCCCAGAGTTCATATCCCGCCAGATAAGCCTCAATCGCCTCCTGTCCGGAAGATTGCAATCTGTACCCCTCGGCGAGGATCATCGGCACCAGAACCGTGCTCGGATGCCCGGCGAGCGCAACGTCGTCGAAATCAAGCACGTGAGCCGCAACACCATTGACGAGAGCAGCATCCGCAGCGCCATAGCGCAAGCCGTTGACGGCCGGCGGAGCATCATTGCTGCCGGTTGCAGGCGTCGCGATACCGGCAACTAAACCGACTGCCGGCTCCCGCGCGCCCGCCAGCATGACACCGACGCAATCAACGATACCGATGCGCGCCGCATGAACCGCCTCTGCCGGGACGGAGGCAAAGTCGAAATTCACAACGAATTCGGCAGCCTTTCTGGTGATGCTGTCCATGGTCCAACCTTAATAGGAGCGCGGGAGGCCGAGAATGTGCTGGCCGACATAGGCGAGCACCATGTTCGTCGAGATCGGCGCCGTCTGGTAAATGCGGCATTCGCGCCATTTTCGCTCGATGCCATATTCCACCGCATAACCAAACCCGCCGAAGGTCTGCAGCGCCGTGTCGGCGGCTTTCCAGGTCGCTTCGGACGCCAGCATCTTGGCGATATTCGCCTCGCCGCCGCAGGGCTGGTGGGCATCGAACAGGGCGGCCGCCTTGCGCGCCATCAGGTCGGCGGCCTCAAGCTCAGCATGGGCGCGGGCGATCGGAAACTGGACGCCCTGATTGGCACCGATCTCCCGGTTGAATACCCGGCGTTCCTTGGCATAGTCCACCGCGCGCCGCACCATATAGCGCCCGTCACCAATGCATTCGGAGGCGACCAGAATGCGCTCGGCATTCATTCCGTCCAGAATGTAACGGAACCCCTTTCCTTCCTCACCGACCAGAGCGGACGCGGGAACCCGCAGGTTATCGATGAAGATTTCCGTGGTGTTATGGTTTATCAGTGCCTTGATCGGCCGGATATCGATCCCGTTTCCACGCGCTTCGCGCAGATCGATCAAAAAGACCGAGATGCCATCCGTCTTCTTGGCAACCTTGTCGATCGGCGTGGTGCGGGCTAGCAACAGCAACAGATCGGAATAGAGCGCCCGCGACGTCCAGACTTTCTGGCCGTTGATGACATAATGGTCTCCATCACGCACCGCTTTCGTTTTCAACTGGGTGGTATCGGAACCGGTGGTCGGCTCCGTTACCCCGAAAGCCTGCAGACGCAGCGTGCCAGCAGCGATCTCCGGTAGATATTTCTGCTTCTGTTCCTCGGAACCATGCCTGAGCAACGTGCCCATGATGTACATCTGCGCATGCGCCGGGCTCGCCTGGCAGCCGCAGGCATTGATCTCTTCAAGGATGACGGCCGCGGCGCGCAGCGGCAGGCCCGCCCCGCCATATTCCTCCGGCACGAGGGCCGCGAGAAATCCGCCTTCGGTCAACTCGGCGACGAATTCGGATGGATAACCGGATTCCTCGTCGAGCTTCGCCCAATATTCGAGCGGGTAGTTCTCGCAAATTCTGCGGATCGAATCACGCAGGTCGGAATAGTCTTCGCCGAGTTCCATGCTGATAACGTCTTGGGTCATATCGCAGTCTCACCTTGCAACTGAAAATGTCTTCGGAAGGCCGGCGCGAGCAATGGCGCCGCTATAGCGCTCCTCGCTGCCGAGCCATGTCTCTACATCGAGGCGCAGTTCAAGCAGCGCCCCGATGTCCACGCCCGTCGAAAAGCCCATGCTTTCCAGCATGAAAGCGGTATCTTCGGTATTGATGTTGCCCGTCGCGCCCGGAGCAAAGGGACACCCTCCGAGTCCGGCGAGCGACGTGTCGAAAGCCCTCACACCGGTCTCCAGCGCCGCCGCAACATTGGCGAGACCAAGCCCACGCGTATCGTGGAAATGGCACAGCACCCGGCGGCCGGCAGCAATCTCGATGATCGGCGGAAGGAGCGCCTGAACCTGAGCCGGATTGCCGTAACCTACAGTATCGGCGACGATGAGTTCGTCAGCACCGCCACCGGCGACCTTGCGGGCAACCTCGAAAACCCGGTCAGGTGAGACTTCGCCCTGCAACGTGCAACCGAAGCTAGTCGCAAGACCGACGCCGAGCACCATGCCGCGACCTGTATCGGTCTGCTTCAGCGCCACGATACGTTCGAATTCTGCAATGGCTTCATCCGTTGAACGGCGGACATTCGCCTGGCTATGCGCTTCCGAGATGGACAGCACGTAGTTGATATGCCGGAAGCCGGCAGCAAGCGCCCGCTCCGCCCCCTTTAGATTCGGGACCAACGCTGAAGGCACGGTGTCCGAAAGCTGCGGCAGATGTGTCGACAGTTCGTCGGCATCGGCGAATTGCGGCACGATCTTCGGCGGTACGAAGGATGTCAGCTCGATTTCGTGAACGCCCGCCTGCTTCAATCGCAGCGCCCATTCCAGCTTGCGCTCCGTATCAAGAAAGCGCTTCGCCATCTGGATGCCATCGCGAAGCCCGACCTCACGGAGGGTAACGTGCTCGGCCATCGCTTACACTCCCCTGAACGCCGGCCGGCGCTTTTCGTTGAAGGCACGTACGCCTTCATGCCGGTCTTCCGTGGAGACCATGCGGTTGTAACATTCGATCTCGAAGGCCAGACCATCGGCAAGCGACATCTGCAGCCCCCGATGGATAGATTGCTTGGCCTGTCGCACCGAGATTGGCGCATTGCCGGCGATTCGTCTGGCTGTGGCAAGCGTCGCCTCCATCAGCTCGGCTTGCGGCAGTACGCGGTTGATCAAGCTCCATTCGCAAGCCTCCGCCGCTGAGAAGGGCAGACCGGTGAGGATGATTTCCTTGGCCCGGCGCTCTCCCACCGCCCGCGGCAGGTTCTGCGTACCGCCGGCACCGGGCATGATACCGAGCGTTACTTCGGTCAGAGCGAAACGTGCATTGTCCGCAGCATAGGCAAAGTCTAGTGCAGCGGTTATCTCGCAGCCACCGCCATAGGCGGCACCGTTGATCGCTCCGATGAGCGGTAGCGGGCAACCGACTATCGCCCGCAGCATCCGTTCGAACATGGCATGCTGGCGCAGCCATTGCTCGTCGGTCATGCCGTTGCGCTCCTTCAGGTCACCACCGGCACAGAAAGCCTTTTCGCCGGTGCCTGTCAGGACCAGTGCACGCAGGCCCTCGGTATCCACCTGAAAACCCTCGAACAGGTCCATGAGTTCTTCGCCCATACGCGTATTCATCGCATTGGCGGCCTGCGGCCGGTTCAGCCTGATGACGAGGACATGATCGTCTATGCGCTCAAGCGCCAGCGTTTCATACGAGCGGTCCATCAGCATTCCTGCCTTGTCATGTCGTTGTGAGCGCCGAGCGCCGGTGCGATGCCGCCGGAGGTCGGGCGCGTGTCGTCTATGGTGAAGGGCATGCCCACCCACTTGTAACCGTCCGCCTCCGTCAGGATGCCCACCGCCTCCGTCTGCGGATGGGTCCAGACCTTGTCGATCGTCAAGAGCGGACAATTGGGAACGCCGACACCGTCGAGCGCAGCGCCGACTTCAGCAACGGTCATGACCGCAATGGCTGCCTCGATCTGTGGCAGGAGCTCGTGGCGAAGCGTCACTCGGTCGCGGTTGAGGGCGAAGCGCGGATCGCTACCGAGAGCCTCAAGGCCCGGCAGCCCCTGGCAGAGTTTCTTGAACAACTTGTCATTGCCGGCGGCAATCATGACCCAGCCATCGCGCGCCTCGAAGGCCTGGTAGGGCACGATCTCCGCAAGCCCGGATCCGTATGGCTTACGGACCTCTCCCGACACCGCATGAGCCGCGAGCGGCATCGTCATCCAGGAAAGGCCGGTCTCGAACAGGGACGTGGCGATATGCGCGCCCTTGTCACTTCTTGTCCGTTCGAAGAGCGCCGAAAGCATGCCGATCACGGCCCACATGCCCGACCCCATGTCGACGAGGGACACACCGACCCGAACCGGCGGCCGGTTCACCTCGCCGGTTACCGACATGATGCCCGAGGAGGCTTGGGCCAGCGGATCGTAACCGAGCTTGGACGACAGCGGTCCAGTCTTGCCGAAAGCGCCGATATCGCACCAGATAAGGCCGGGCGACTGCTTGCGGACATCCTCGAAATCGACGCCGAACTTCTTAAGCAGGCCGGGACGCAGGTTCTGGATCACAGCATCAGCATCCAGCATCAGGCGTTTCAGCACAGCAAGCTGCGCCGGATCGGAAAAATCAAGCGTAATGCTTTCCTTGCCGCGGTTAAGCGCGTGGAAAACGGTCGCGTCCTCCTTGTGGAAAGGAGGCCCCCAGCCACGGGCATAATCACCGGTCATCGGGTTTTCGATCTTGATGACACGTGCACCAAGATCAGCAAGGATCAGGCCCGCGAAAGGCGCGGCCACGCTATGTCCCAATTCCAGGACGGTCAGACCATGAAGTGGTGCGGAGTTACCCAAAATACGTCTCCTATCGAAACTTGGTGCGGCCCGTCGGCTCAGAGGTATTCCTCCGCCAAAGCCGCCCCCTTGATTTCGCTGGTTGTTCCAGAGCGGCGGATCAGCCCGCCGCGCATGATGTGTCCGCTATGCGCAAGCTTGAGCGCAGGTCGTGCCATCTGCTCGGTCATCAACACAGCAATCCCGTCTTCCTGCATCTGACGCACGGCGACGGAGATTTGCTGGATCCAAACCGGCGCAAGGCCGAGAAACGGTTCGTCGAGCAGAAGCAGCTTCGGTCCGCCAGACATTGCTCGCGAGATCGCCACGAGCTGCTGCTGCCCTCCGGAAAGCTCTCCGGCCGCCTGCGCCTGACGTTCGCCGAGAAAGGGAAAGCTTGCAACGAGCCTGTCCCATGCCCGAGCCTGATCACGCGAGCCAAGCGAACCGGCACCGGAAAGGACGTTGTCTTTCACGGTCATAGACGGAAACACCCGCCGCCCTTCCGGCGAATAACCGATGCCAAGACGTGCGCGGGCATCACTTGGCAGCCCGCTGATATCGCGTCCGTCAAAGCTGACCTGACCGCGTGCAGAGCGCACAAGGCCAATTACAGCGTTGATCAGGCTTGATTTACCGGCGCCGTTTGCTCCGATGAGCAGAACCGTCTGCCCCGGTTCGACATCAATATTGACACCGGAGAGGGCGCGGGTACCGCCATAGGTTACATGCAGGTCACGAATGCTGAGCATCGGCTTCCTCCTCGTCTTCCTCGGTGCCACCGAGATAGGCGTTGATGACGTGGGGGTAGGAAAGCACTTCAGCTGGGGTACCCTCGGCAATCAACCTCCCGCCATCGAGAACGATGATCGACGGGCAGAGCCGCTTGATGAGCTCCATGTCATGTTCGACCAGCAGCACACCGCAGCCGAACTCCTCGCGAGCAAACCGCACATAGGTATCGATATTGCCTCGCTCGGACTTTTCCAGCCCGGCCGCCGGCTCATCGAGCAGCAGCATCTTCGGCCGGGCCGCTAAGGCCATGGTCAATCCGAGCATCTTCTGAAGACCGTAAGGCAGGATTTCAGCGTTTCGGCTCCAGTTCGCTTTCAGGCCGAACTGATCGAGAAGCGGCATCAGTCGCTCCAGTATCGAGAGGTCGCTCTTGGAAAAACGCAGCGCCGAAAGAAGATTGTCCTCGATCGTATAGCCGTGGAAAGTCGCGGTCTGCTGGAAGCTACGCACGAGACCCCTGTCCGCATTCTCGTAAACCGGCCGACCATCGACGCGCGCCTCTCCGAGCGTAACCTTGCCTGAACTCAGTTTCAGACGGCCCGAGATGATGTTGATCATCGTTGTCTTCCCGGCCCCGTTCGGACCGATCACGCCCAGAAGACCGCCCGGCTGCAGCGTGAAGCTGACATCGTTGAAGACCTTGAGGCCACCGAATGCCTTGGAGATATGGTCCGCCTTCAGCGCACCGGTTGAGGAATTTTCGACACTCATCAGCCCTTCTCCCCCGTTGCGAGGTTTGCGGGCCGCTCCGTCGAGAGACCTGCCATGTCCTTCGGCTGTCTGTTCACCAGCTTCCGGTAGGTGGAGATCGCGATGCCGACGAGACCACCTCGGGCGACGAGTGTCACGACAATGATCAGGAAGCCGAAGAGACCAGGCGACATCTCGCCGGACAGGGCGAAGTAATCGGTAGCCGACACCAACACGATGGCTCCCACCAACGTGCCAAGAATGGTCTTTTTGCCGCCGACGATCGTGTAGGTGATGTAAGTGACCGACGACATCGGCGCAAAAGATGTGGGATGCGCGGTCAGGAGCATGTTGACCAGCGCAAAACCTGCAAAACCCGACACCCCCGCGGCCACGGTGAAAGCCATAGCCTTGTATTTCCAGGCAGCCAGCCCGAGGCTCTCGGCAAGCACATCATTCGTCTCGATCGCCGCAAATTCGTAGCGATACCAGCGCGTGAAGACGGCAGTGATCAGGAAGCCGGTGAAGGCGAGCGCACAGGTGGTAACGAGAACAAGCGAATTGTCCCACAACTCCATGCCGAAGAAGGTGACCGCCGGCATACCAACAAGGCCGTTGGCGCCGCCCGTCAGCGGTTCTGCTTCAAACAGGAGAAGCTGGACGATCTCCGTGAGCACAAAAGTCACGAGGACGAAGTAAACGCCCTTCAGCCGCAGGATCAGGGAGCCAAGCGGGATGGCACAGAGGGCCGGCACGGCAAACGCAGATGCCGCAAGGATAAAGATATCGGTCACCCCGAGCCGCAGGCTCAGGATCGCAACCGTATATCCGCCGATCGCCATGAAAGCGGGCACGGCAAAGCTCATCAGGTCGAGCCGCTGCATGATGTAGACGCCGAGCGCTGCAGTCGCCGCGATCAGGATGAGGTTGGTTTGCGAAAGTATATGAGGGTTGGAACTCAAAAACGGAACCGCGAAGGACATCGCCAGGATCGCAAGCGTAATCCAGTCAGGGATGCCGAAAAACGGTTGGCGCTTATCAGTTGCGACAGGGGCAGAGGAAATGAGGTTGCTCATGAGCGACGGACCTCCCGGCCGAAGAGCCCCTGGGGCCGCACGACGAGAATGACCATGACGAGGGCAAAGAGTGTGAGTGCCCCTTTCGAACCGCCGAGATAGACTGCGGCATAGGCCTCGATCAAGCCGACAATGAATGCCGCAACAGTCGCGCCGGTGACACTACCAAGTCCGCCCAGGATGACGGTCAAAAAGGAATAGGCAAGCGTCGCGTCACCCACATGCGGTGCAAGCGACAGGATTGGCGTCACAAGTGCACCAGTCACGCCGGCAAGGCCGGTGGCAAGAGCGAAGGCGAAGGGAAACAGTGCCTTGGTGCGCATGCCGAGAGCACTCGCCACCGCACGGTCCTCCGCCATCGCCCGCATGCCGCGGCCGATATTCGTCCGATAGACGAGCCAGTAGACCAGCGCGATGGCGACAAGGCAGGCGCCGAGCACGATCATGTTGGCATAGGGAAAATACACGCCGCCCATACGCCAGACGCCGGAGACAGGGAATGAGAACTGCGGTGATTCAGCCCCGAACACCACGAGGATCGTCGTTGCCATCACAAGATAGAACCCCATGGTCACCATCAGCGTCGCCTGATGATCGTCGATCACCCTTTCGAGAACGATCGCCTCGAACAGCCAGCCAAGAATGGCCGTGGCGGCAAGTGCAACCAGCACCGCTACAGCATAGGGCAGCCCAAGTGTCGAGGTGCAGTAATAGGCGACGTAGCCGCCCATTACATAGAAGCCGCCATGGGCAAAGTTCACCACGCCGAGGATACCGAAAATCAGCGTGAACCCTAGCGCGAGCAGGGTATATTGCGACCCGAGGCTGATGCCGATCAGCCCCGTTGTGATGAAACCTTCCATAATTCTTGTCCTTATTTTTCGCTGACCGCTTCAGCGCGCAGGTAGGGCTGCTTCTGCCCGTTCTGGACGATGCCTATGGCAAACGGGTAGGACATTTCCTGATTGATGCCGAAGAAGGACTGGCCTATCCAATGGCCCTTGCCGATGTTCGCGTCCTCTACCGGAAGCGCGCGCATGGCATCGGCAATCTTCTGGGTGTCGTCGACGGTTCCGGCCGAAGCGACGGCCTTGATCATCATGCGTGCGGCAAACGTCCAGCGGAAGAAATCGCTGTTTTCCGGCCGAGGTGATCCCATCAGCTTCTGGTATTTTTCCTCCAGAGCCTTCATGTTCTCATCCATGTAGATCGGCTCGTACCAGAGAAAATCTTTCAGCACATCTACGCCACCGGCAACGCGTGCGATCTCATCAAAGCCCGGACCTCCGAGGCGGAAAATCGGACCTTCGAATCCCGCCTGGCGCAACTGCTTCACGATGATGCCAGCATCGCCCGCAGGCGATGACGCGAGATCGAGTGCCCCGGGATTGGAATTCATCACCCGGGTGACGATCGGCGCAAAATTGGTCGTCCCGCGCTGATAATATTCCTGGGTGACCTGGATACCTTTTTCCTTGAAAATGTCGCCGTTCACCCCGGCCACATCCGTGCCGCCCTGGTCGTTCGGCGCCACGATCGCCACACTTTCAAACTTGAAACGTTCGCGGCCTGCATCAATGATCGGCCCCGCCCAGCCGGAAGGCCCCGGCCCGATATGGAAGACACTCGGCCATTGCGGACCGATCGAGTTCTTGGCGAAACTGTTAACCATCGCAACCATGCGATTGCGGGTCGCTACCGGCTTCAGGCCAGTCACTTCCGGCGAACCTACGCCGCCGACGATTACCTTGATGCCCTGCGCTGCGAGTTGGCTCATCGCAGAGGCCGCGCCCTCGGCCGTGTATTTCGAATCGATCACGCTCGTGCTGACGGTGCAGGCTTCGCCATCAATGACGATAAGTTTTTCCTCGGTCGCCTCCTTTGCCGCGAACTCGACTGCGCCACGTAGCGCGATGCCCCACTGGGCGGCCGGTCCGGACAGGACCGAAGGCGATCCAATCTTCAACTCGCAGGCCGACGAAGCGCCGACCAGAACCAGAGAAATAAAAGCAGTCCCGCCCAAAAGGCGGCCCAGGCGCAATGACATTGTCGATCTCCTCCCAAAGACGGCAAGCGCGCAAATCTTCACTCTCATGACGACGGCGACTACTCCCAAGTCGCCGTCATTTTGCGCTCGCAAGACAGACAATAACCGTGACAAGAACGAACGTCAATAAAACGTTTCATCAAAATCACATCAATCTGAAATATACGACAAAAATACTATTTAACTATTTAAATTCAAAAATTTAGCATGGTTTTTGTGCGACACGGCAATCATAAAATTTCGCACATGCAGCACAATATGTGCGACGCAAAATAATTATTATTGAAACGTTCCATCGCGACCTTGACTTCTTACAACCCGAAAAGGGGTTGGAAAAAATGCCAGTCGCGAAGGCCGCTCCACACCATATAAAATTCCGCAACCGAACCGCCGGTCCACGCAGACCGTCGATCCACAGATGAAGACAACGTGGTCAATATCTGAAGCTCTCGAAGGGGCTCGAACCCGGACCCTCGCAATTCACTGATTGTTGTGATGCCCTAACGGCTGCTTCACCGACAATATTCCGAGACGAGACTTCGGGCGCCTCTCTTCGGTTGTGCGATGGCTTGGTTTGAAAGCCATTCCACCAACAGCCACTGCCTTACACTGCCCGGATCAAACCGATTAATGATCAGCCCGAGAATGATTGCGGGATGGACGACCCAACGCTATTTCGCGGGAAAAGGCTGGATTTCAGCTGACCAATAATACTTGGCGGTGTTTTGTCTGTTGCGGATGATCTGGCAGGCGGTTTCTGGGTCCCTACCTGCAAAGGTATCCGGGTCGGCACCGCACGTGAGACAATACATTCGCCGATAAACAACTGCCGCGAAATACCGCAGCGCTAGCGCAGCATCGTTCAATTCGTTGGCAGTCAATTGATCTTGGATACCTGACCCACTGGCGTTACCTCAAGGGCGCGGCGGTGAGGAGTGACAGATAGGCTTTTGCTTTCTCAGTAAATTCTCGGTCAGTGTCTGATGGGTAGTCAATGGCTGCATGGCGGGCATCGATCGCGGCTTCGAGGCGTTCTTCGATGTGCGGATCCGATACGCGCACATGATCGACAAGAGCGCGGATGACCGTCTTCAACGCGAGATTTTTTGCGGAAAGTGCCAGTTGCTGTGCTTCGCTGATGTCTCTTTCGATATCCTCCGGCCGCTCATTTTTCTTCCGAATTGCCGCCGCACTACCTCGTTCCTTTTCCCAGTGACGCGCTACATTGCGACCCATATAGAGAATCCTCCATGCAGCCTCCGGGTCGCCGCCCCTGTTCGTCTCCAGATCGGCCCCACAGAGCCGCAGGAACAAATTTCGCATCATAACGTCGGTAAAGTATTCATGCGGCGACATGCGTGATCCCAGCGATCGTAGCTCGGCTCCCGCGGTCTCGGCGGCATGCTCGATTGCGGCATCGACAGCAGCTTGAAGGGTCTGTTCCACCTGTTGGAATACATAGGTGCTCTTCTGCATAACACTCCTTTCCGCCGGCTCTATCTCGCTGGTTGGCAGAATTTACTCATTTATTCAAAACATCCTGCCATTCCAGATGGCGTTCGATCTGCGCTTTCGCAAATGGACAAAGCGGGATGATCCTGATGCCTTCGCGCCGGGCATCCTCTACCGCCTGGCGGACCAATTGCTCGCCAATTTTTCGGCCGCGCAATACGGCAGGAATATCCGTGTGGTCGATGATGATCAACCTTTGCCCCGCTCGACTGTAAGTCATTTCGGCCTCGGCCCCATCAATTACGATCCGGTAGCGCCCCTTGGACACGCCATCTTCCCGTTCAACGACTTCGCTCAACGCATTTCCTCCGTATCAATCCTGTGTCTGATGTGTCCTCGGATGACCTTCCCCATCCAAGCCGACCAGCAAAAATTATTCAGGCAAGGGGATGTGCTCATCCCTGTCGCCGGTCGGGAGATCGAAACGACCCTCACCCCAGTTTTCAGCCTGCCACTCGGCCTTGGCCTCCTCGATGCGCTCCTTCGAAGAGGCGACGAAATTCCACCAGATGTAGCGTGGTCCCGAAAGTGTGGCACCGCCCAGCGCCATCAGCCTGGCACCTTGGCCACCGGCGGTGACCGTGATCCTGTCGCCGGGACGGAACACCATCATCTGCGGTGCCTCGAAGTCCTGGCCTGCAATAGAGATCGAACCCTCGACGATATAGATACCACGATCCTCGTGATCGTCCGGAAGGGGTAACCGAGCGCCTGCCTCCAGCGCGACATCGGCGTAGAAAGTGTCGGAAAACATCGTTGCGGGAGCGTCTTTGCCGTAGGCGTTTCCCAGGATGAGCCGCACCTTGACACCGTGGTCCTCGATTATTGGAAGCGCATTCTTACCGTGATGCTCGAACATCGGCGCCATGTCTTCATGACTGTCGGGAAGCGCGACCCAAGTCTGTATTCCCAACAGGCTTTGTGGCCCGCTACGGCCCGCCGCTGTTGTGCGCTCGGAGTGCGAAACACCCCGCCCCGCGACCATCCAGTTGAGCTCGCCGGGGCGGATTATCTGGTCGGCCCCGGTACTGTCGCGGTGATGGAAGTCGCCGCGATAGAGGTAGGTGACGGTGCCAAGACCAATATGCGGATGCGGCCGCACATCAATGCCCTGTCCAGTCAGGAACTCGGCAGGCCCGACCTGATCGAAGAAGATGAACGGCCCTACCATCTGGCGCTTCGGCGCAGGCAACGCGCGACGTACTTCGAAGCCACCGAGGTCGCGCGAACGGGGAATGATAAGAGTGTCGATCGCGTCCAGACCGACTTCTTCGGGGCAGGCCGGCGCAATGGCGGGGTTCCAACTCATGCATCTTCTCCTCTTCACTGTGCAAAGTAAGCGCCGCTGGGCGGCATTCCGGTCGGCAAAAGCCGTAGCCTTAACTAGAAAGCTTCGGCACCCGCGGCTAGCTGCGGGGAACGATACGCTGTGTTGCGGCAAACGGAACGTGCTGTTCGCGGCATCAACTCCCTGCACCCCATAGACGCGCGTCATTCTCGAAGGATTCGATCAGAAACTCCGAAAGAACCCGCACTTTTCGAGATGGATGCGGGCTGGGGGCGCGTACGACGTAAACTCCACCGACGGGTAGCGGAAAGCGGGTCATGATCGGAACGAGATCTCCTGAGGCGAGATAATCACGGGTGACACAATCGGGGAGCCAGGCGATGCCAAGCCCCTCAGCAGCTGCACCCGCAAGCGCCATGCCATTGTCGGTCCTGAAGCGACCCTGCGGCTGCACGGTTATGATCCTCTCACCATCCATGAATCGCCAGGTCTCCGCGCCAACCAAAGCCTGGTGTGATGTGATGTCTTCCGGCGTCTCAGGTGAGCCATGCAATCTTATATAGTCCGGGCTCGCCACCAGCTTGCCATGGATCTGGCCGACGCGTTTTGCGATCAGATTCGAATCGCGAAGGGCGCCGACACGGATCGCACAATCGAACCCGTCGACGATCAGGTCGGCGAACCGGTCGCTGTAGTCGGCTTGGATCTGAAGCTGCGGGTGGTGGCGCGCCATTTTGGCCAGAACCGGTGCGAAATGTACCGGACCCGATGTCAGCGGAACGGCAACCCGGAAACGTCCACGGAGATCACCTTCCGGCAGGACTGCCTCGCGCGCAATGTCGATTTCGGCACAAACCTTGGCTGCATGATCGCGAAACAGGACACCGGCTTCCGTCAGTCCGGCTCCTCGTGTCGTTCGTGCGAGAAGCTGGGTACCGAGCGCAGCTTCGATCCTGGTTAGGCCGCGGCTGACCATCGACTTGGAGACCCCCAGTCGGCGCGCGGCCGAGGTAATCCCCCCTGAATCGGCGACCTCCACAAATATCCGCAGATCTTCGATGTCCATGTGGCATGCCTCCGTTGCGAAACGGTCGATACCCGTCCTATCGCGTCGCCTTGATGATCGGCGCAACCTCGGCGCCCAGAAGCTCGATCGACTGCTTCATCGCTTCCGTCTCGAGCGACGCGGTACTCATTTGAAAGGTGATGCGCGAAAGACCGCCAAGTGTTTCGCTCGCCTGCAGCATCTTGGCCGCAACAGACTTTGGATCACCAACCAGGAATGCACCGCCGGGACCCGCCATAATCTCGAACTGCTGGCGCGTTGGTGGCGACCAGCCGCGCTCACGACCAATCTTCGTCGTCAGATGCGCCCATCCGGGGAAGAAGGCATCCTTCGCTGCCATGTCGGTTTCGGCGACGAACCCCATTGCATGCATTCCGACCTTGAGCGTCTCCGGCCGGTGCCCGGCACGCAGGCCACTTTCGCGATAGAGATCGACAAGTGGCCGGAACCGTTCGAAATTGCCGCCGATGATCGCGACCATCAAAGGGAGGCCGAGTGCACCGGCGCGAGCGAAGGATTCCGGCGAACCGCCAACGCCGATCCAGACCGGAAGCCGCGGTTGATGTGGACGCGGAAAGACGCCTTGCTCTTTGAGTGGCGGCCGGAAGCGGCCTTCCCAAGTGATATTGGTCGATTTACCGAGCTCGAGAAACAGGTCGAGCTTTTCGGCGAAGAGCTCATCATAGTGACGCGTATCCAGGCCGAATAGCGGGTAGGCCTCGACGAAGGATCCGCGGCCGACCACGAGTTCGGCACGACCTTTGGAAATCAGGTCGAGGGTCGCAAATTCCTGGAACACCCTAACCGGATCGGCGGCGCTCAGAACCGTTACCGCGCTCGTTAACCGGATACGGGCAGTGCGGGCCGCGGCCGCGGCCAGAATGACAGTCGGGGCGGAATCGAGAAACTCACCCCGGTGATGCTCGCCGATACCGAAAACATCGAGTCCGACGCGATCCGCGACCACGACCTCCTCGATGAGCTCGGCCATGCGGTCGGTCGGCGACGGACGCTTTCCCGTCGCCGGATCAGGAAGGATGGCTGCAAAACTGTCGATACCGATTTCCATAGTGGTCCTTATCGCTGGTTGATCAGTTGGACTGGATCTGTTGCGCACCAGGTCGCTTTGCCGCCGCTGCACATTCAGGTGATACCGGCGACACATCCCAGAAGCGACGCGTTACCCCCAGGCTGCGCAGCGCCCAGTCTTCTTGCAGGACGGTATCTTGCCTAGACTTTCGACGAGTGGCTGCAGGCATCGAAAAGCTTAAGAGGGATGACAAGACACCAAATGAGCCCGTATCACAGGCAGTGTCCGAGCCCCATCATCCCTGCTCCCTTTTTAGAGACCCGCTTGGGAAACCGCCTGTACCGGCGTGTTGAGGAGCTGCTGCTCCCAAAGATAGGCGATGCCGCTGCCACCGGCATGCTCGATGATGACGTCCGTCAGCGCACCCGCAGTCTCTTCACGGGCCCAATCGCGCTGCCATTCGGCAGCGATCGCAAGCCAGGTCATCATGTTGATGCCGGCTCCCATCATTCGCTGAATAGCGACCTGGTGCGCTTCAACCGACGTCCCACCCGATGCGTCAGTAATCACTGTAACGTCCCAGCCCTCGCCGGCGGCCTGGATTGCCGGCATTGCCACACAGACTTCGGTCCACAGGCCGGCAATGATGAGCTGCTTGCGGCCGGTGGATTTCACCACGTCCACCACCTTCTGGTCCTGCCAGGTGTTGATGAATGTGCGGTCGATCACTTCCTGTCCTGGGAACACATCGGTGAGGTGCTTGAAGAGCAGACCGCCCCGACCGGCGATCACGCTTGTCAGGATAGTGGGGATGTTGAAAACCTTTGCAGCTTTCGCAAGCGCCGTCGTGTTGTTGACGACGGCCTGCGGATCGTGGCTGTTCACGTTTGCAAGTTGATAGGGCTGATGGTCGATCAGAACGAGGACGGAGTCTTCGGGACGAAGAAGTGAGTCAAGGCCGTTACGAAAGGTCATATATAAATCCTAGGTTGGCGGTTGATTGAGACACGTTGCTGGAGGGAACGAACGCCCTCCGAAGCCCCGTCTGCGATAGGACCTTGTCATTCCCGATTTCGATGCGGTAGTCATCGTTTGTGCCGAACAGTGTCGCGAAACGGGGAACGCAGTATGGACATCGAAGATCTGCGGACGTTTGTGGAGGTTGCGGATGCGGGCGGAGTTACATCTGCTGCTCTTCGTCTGGGCGTTTCCAAGTCGATGGTTAGCCGGCGACTGGTGCGGCTTGAGGCAGAGCTCGGCGTCCAGTTGCTCGCAAGATCTACACGTGGGGCATCCTTGACGGAAGCAGGTGCCACTTTTCGAGATTATGCTGCAAGGGTCAGCAAAGAGATTGAGGTGGCCAGGGATACGATCCTGCCGGCTGGCGAACTGAGCGGCCGTTTTCGGGTCGCCGCGCCGCTGTCTTTCGGCCCGACCCACTTCGCGTCTGTTCTTGCGCAAATGGCGTCGCGCCATCAACAGCTGCAGATCCAGACCAGCTATAGCGACCGTTTCGTGGACCTGATCGCCGAAGGATATGATTGTGCGATCCGGGTTGGTACGCTTCAAGATTCCAACCTGATCGCGAGACGCGTTGGTCCGCTATACGGAAACTACGTCGCGAGCCCCGCCTATATCAAAGCCCATGGCTCCCCAGAGACGCCTGAGGAGCTTGTCAGGCATCAGGCGCTTATGCAGGGAATGGAAACATGGCAGGTGATGGATGGGGATAAGATTATCACCGTTCGCCCGCAGGGTCGCTTCAAAGCTGATAACGGGGCTGCTCTCGTCGTTGCTGCCGCGGCCGGATTGGGTATCGCAGCGCTACCCGATGGTCTTACCCAGGACTATCTGGATTCCGGGGCGCTGGTGACTGTCATGAAAAATCATCCGCCGCCACCTGCCGGGATCTATGTCGTGCGCCCGCCTGGACAACACCCTTCGAGAAAGGTGCGCGTTCTCACCGAAATGCTGATCGAGTGCTTCGATAGCGGCGGGCAAGGAATTGACAAACTCGCGTAGCGGTATTGGACAGTCGATTGGGGTTGTTTCGGGCCAGTATGCAGGCCTGCCACTACTTGACTAGATGCTTTGAGTAAAACGCCGTCAGCCGGTCAATTGCCGGCCTCACATATTCCGGCTTGTAGTACATGTCGTAATGGCCGGCGCCTTCGACTACGAAAAAGTCCTTCTCATCGCTCGGTGAAAGATCGAATAATCGTTGGCCGGCTTCGTATTGGCCGGTAGCCCCGCGGCGACCGCCGACAATGACCTGCAGTGGCTGTATCAAAAGCTCGGGAACGAGGTTGAAGGCATCGAAGCCGAGCAGATTGCCGTAGCTAACGAAGAGCAACCTGTTCGTGGAATTTGAGTGGCGATAACCGGACTCCCTATAAAAAGTTACGGCTTCGAGCAGGTCCGGGTCCGTAGCGCCCGCCGCTTTCGCATCTTCCAGACTGTCGGGAATCCAGGGGTCCCTGCGCGGATTGCCACCGCGTGCCTCTTTTGTCCGTTGCTTTCCGACGTCCACCAACGTTTGGCGAATATCCGGAACCATGCCGCGGAATGCCCGGCCGATATCGTTGGCGACCACCGTTCCGACGGCCTTGAAGCGGTATTCCGTCAACGCGGCGTTGATCGCGTAGCCGCCACCGGCGCAAATTCCGAGGAGGCCAATACATTCTTCGTCCACATAAGGAAGCGTTGTCAGGAAATCGGCTGCGCAACGGATATCCTCGGCGCGGACGGCCGGATCCTCAATATCCCTCGGCTCGCCACCGCTTTCGCCCTGATAGGAAGGATCGAAGGTGAGCGCGACAAAGCCTCGTTCAGCCAATCCCTCCGCGTAGATTGCGCCGATCTGTTCCTTCACACTGCTGCCCGGCGTCGCCAAAACGAGTGCCGGATATGACCGGCGTTCATCGAAACCGGGAGGCAGATGGATATTCCCGGCAACCTCAATATTTCTGTTCTTGAACGAGATCCGCTTCATGCCGACTGTTCTCCTCCTGCAGAACCAGTTTTCCGACGCCAAGCGTCAGGGCGTCATCACAACGCGGCCCAATGGCCTTGCCGTTTCAGCATATTCGTGTGCCTTTGATGCTTCTCGCAGAGAGAAAACTCGATCGATCACCACATCCAGCCGCCCTTCCGCAGTGGCCTCCAGAAGTTCGTCAACCGTCCGATGCACGGCTGGCCGTTCGAACAGCGACCCCATGAAAACGCCGTAAAGGGTCTGATTGTTCTGCATGGGCGACCAGAGATCGACGTCGAGACCGCCACCGCCAGCATTTCCGACGAAGACGAGACGTCCCTCGACGGCAAGCGCGGAAACAGAGGCTTGCAAGGTCGATCCAACGGGGTCAATCACGAGATCAGCTCCCCTGCCATCGGTCAACCGACGAGCTTCCTCAACAACATCCTGCTCAAGTCGATTAATGACATGCGCGGCGCCAAGTGCAGTCAGACGCGCCTTTCGTTTGTGACCACCGGCAACCGCAACGACCGTCGCCCCCGCTTGACGCGCCAGCTGAATGGCCGCCAGACCGACACCGCCAGCGGCGGCCTGGATCAGGATTGTCTCACCTTCCTCTAGCCTGCCCTTGGTGATGACGCAGTGGTGGGCCGTCCCGAAGGATATTGGTAGTGCCGCCGCTTGCGTCATGTCGACGTCGTTCGGGATCAACCATGTGCGCGGGGCGGGTACGGCCCAGAGTTCGGCATGCGATCCCTGCATATTGAAGGCCGTCACCCTTTGACCAATGGCTCGGTCCCCCACATTTTCACCGACCGCAACGATGGTTCCGGCAGCGGCGTAACCGACAATCCACGGGGATTGTTGCAGTGTCGAGCGCCGGTTAATCAGATCGCCGCCCTCGATCGAAATTGCCTCGACGGCTATCAGCACATCCTCCGGCCCACAGACGGGATCCGGAACATCGGCATATCTTAAGACTGTCGGGGGACCTGGATTGTCATAGACTGCAGCCTTCATGTGCTTTTCCTTTCCCGTCAGGGACTTCCGCCATCAATAGTCGCGACGTTGTATGCCGTCTCTCAGCCCGTGCGTGCCGCCAGAATATGCTCCAGATCCTTCAGCGCTGCGGCGGCCGTCGCTAGCGGCTCCCTGCCGGATCCGATTGCGATCGTCTCGCCCATCGCGTCGGTCACGATGCGGATCGCCTTGTCCTTGCCGCGGATATTCGCGAACGGATCGGCAAGCGGATATGTCCTGATGCCGACATCAGCGCGGATTGCGCCATTCACGCGCGAGATGCGGCCGACGAGTTTCGGAACGAGCCCTTGCCCGCGCCATGCCTCAATCTTTTCTTCGGTGACCGAGTGGATGCCCTCGACGGTGAGATCTTCCATCGCCAGATCCGCGCCGAGACAAAAATTGGCAATAAGCAGTAGCTTGCAGGCCGTGTCCCAGCCTTCCGTGTCGTTGCGTGGATCGGCCTCGGCGAAACCGCCAAGCTGTGCCTCGCGCAATGCCTCGTCGAAGCCGATCCCGCGAGTCGCCATCGCATCGAGCAGATAATTGGTGGTGGCGTTCAAAATGCCTTCGACTTCGAGCACCTCGCAACCTTTAAGACTGTGCTCGACCAGATCGATCGTCGGCAGGGCGGCTGCGGTGGCGCCGCTGAGCTTCAGTATTGCCCCAGAGCCTTGGGCAAGCTGCCGCAGTTCTTGCCCACTATGAACCAGCGCGCCCTTCGAAATCACGATCGTGTCACGCCCGGCCGAAAGCGACGAGCGAATATAGGCAAGGCCCGGGCCACCGGTGCGAAAATCGCTCGGCCCCGCCTCGATCAGGATATCGACACCGCTCTCCTCGATGAAGACCGGCCCCGACAAGCCGTCCTCGAGCGTGCCTAGCTGCTCTTCTTCCAGTCCATCCGCGCTTTTCGCGCCGGACCGAGATCCGCAGACGGCCACGAGCCGCACATCCGCGCCGAAGACTTCGCGATAACGCACGCGCCGAGAGAGAAGCAGGCTTGCGGTTGCCCGGCCCACGCCGCCGAAACCTGCAATCGCAATCTTTAATTCCTTCATCATTTTTGCTCTTCAGCTATTTTGCTGGCACGCCACTCAGCGGCTCTGGAACGGGCCGGACATGCAGGTGGTCAAGACCCGACATCGCGTCTCCCTGCACCTGCTCGGACAGCCGCTCATTGTCCCGGCGACGAACATCCTCGGCAGCCTCCTCCACGTCAAGCTCGGCATAGCCCAATGCACGCAGGCCTTCCGCGCCCATCATATAGGCAGATTCGACCGTTTCGCGGATCTGGTAATCGACGCCGGCGCGGATCAGGTCCACGGCATGGCCACGATCGTAGCTACGCACCAGTATCTTGGCCTGCGGGAATTCATGCTGTGCCAACTCGACAATCTGCAGGGCGGCCTTCGGGTCGTTGATGCAGATCAGCAAGGCCTCTGCCGAACCGGCGCCGGAATGGCGCAGCGTATCGAGACGCGTGCCGTCGCCGAAAAACACCTTGAAACCGAAGCGCCCCGCTTCACGGATACGGTCGGGGTTCATGTCGATGACGGAAAGGTTGACGCCCTTCGACAGAAGCAGTTGCGAGGCGATCTGGCCAAAGCGACCGAAGCCGATGATGAGCACCTTTCCGCTCAGGTCTCGCGCGGCTTCAACACCTTCCATCGAGGTCTCGCTGCGCAGCAGCCGGTCAGCGGCGATCATCAGAAGCGGCGTCAGGGCCATGGAGAAGATCACAACGGTGGTGAATAGCGCATTTTCACGTGCATCAATCACCCCGCCTGTATCCGCGGCAGCATAGAGCACGAAGGCGAATTCACCACCCTGCAGGAACATCGAAGTGCGATGCAACGCCTGGTGACCGGAGCTGCCGAACAGTCGAGCAACGACGTAAACCACTCCGCCCTTTGCGATTGTAAAAACGATCAGCATGGCCAGGAGGAACGACCACTCCGCCGCTACGACGGCAAGGTCGAGCGACATGCCGACCGCCATGAAAAACAAGCCCATCAGCAGGCCGCGAAACGGTTCGATATCGCTTTCGATCTGATGCCGGTAGCTGGAGCTGGACAACATTACCCCGGCGAGAAAGGCGCCCATAGCCATGGACAGGCCGGCGCCGGCCATCAGCAATGCTGCTCCAAGCACCACCAGCAAAGCGCCCGCCGTCATCACCTCTCGTGTTCTGGTCCGCGCCAGCAGAGCGAAGAACGGGTTCAGGCCCCATTTGGACACAGCGAGAAGACTGAGAAGTGCACCAAGCGCGAGGAGAACATCCAACCACCCCGACTGCTCCTGTGATAAAGGTGAGAGGAAGGCGACCACCGCCAGAAGCGGCACGATCATCAGGTCTTCGAAAAGAAGGATAGAAACGGATTTCTGCCCTTCTCGGCTCGAAATCTCACCACGATCCTGCAGCACAGACATTATGACGGCCGTCGAGGACAGGACGAAACCCGCTCCGGCGACGAAGGCGACGGTGGCAGGCAGACCAAAGACCAGCATACCCGCGAATGACAGGGCTGCGGTTGCCACCACGACCTGAACTAGGCCCAGTCCGAAAATCTGGCCGCGCATGGCCCATAGCTTGTGCGGTCGCAATTCCAATCCGATCACGAACAGGAACATTACCACGCCGAGTTCGGAAAAATGCAGGATGGACAGTGCATCGGAAAAGAGCCCGATCACCGAAGGCCCGACTAGTACGCCGGCTGCGAAATATCCGAGAACCGAACCGAGGCCAAGCCGCCGAAACAGGGGGATCGCGACCACGGCGGCCCCCATCAGGACGATCGCAGGTCCAATAGTCTGCCCCAAACTCGCTTCAGCCATGCGCCTATATCCCCGGTCTCTTGTTTTGAGCAGCCAGCAACAGACCTTGCCTGGCCGGTCCGCGTCTCACTGAGTTTGGTATCGTTGCGGAACTGGCTCGAATAGTCATCACATCGGCAAAACTCTGTCGCCAAAAGAGGAACGCGAGTTCTCCGGCTGACACAATATTCATAAGACGAAGGTTGCCCGACCTCCGTCGAGCAACCTTCAACAACTACGCAAGAGCGCCGCCGTCTACCGTAAGGATGGTACCGGTGATCTGCCGGGCGGCAGGCGTGGCAAGGAAAGCGACTGCGGCCGCAACATCTTCCGGCTGGTTAAAGCGGCCAAGCGCGCTCAGACCACGCTGGAAGTCGGCAAATTCACCGGTCTCGGGATTTGCTTCGGTATTTGTTGACCCGGGTTGAACGAGATTGACCGTTATGTCTCGGACGCCCAGTTCGCGTGCGAGGCCGCGATTAAATGCCTGGAGCGCGCCTTTCGTCATATAATAAACCGTACCAGGCACGCCGGCTATGCGGTCCGCGCCCGCTGATCCGATGGTAATGATTCGCCCGCCTTTCGTGAGGTGGGGAATGGCAGCCTTTGCAGCGAGAACAGGCCCACGCACGTTAACAGCCAGCAGCGCGTCGATATCCTCGACCGTGAAATCTGCAATATTGTTATACCGCGCGATCGCGGCATTGTTGACAAGGATGTCGAGACCGCCCAGTACGCGGACAGTCTCGTCCACCGACCGTTGGATGGCCGCGGGATCCGCGCTGTCGGCCTGTATCGCGACGGCTTTGCCCCCGTTCGCTTCGATAGAGCGCACGAGTTGCGCCGCAGCGTCAGCGGAGCGATCATACGTTATCGCGACGTTTGCACCCTTCTTGGACAATGCAAGTGCAATAGCTGCACCTATACCGCGTGATCCGCCGGTCACAAGCGCGTTCTTTCCATCAAGTTCCTGCATGAATAAGACCTTTCCGATGTCCTGTCGCCGTGGCGTCAATTTCCTGGCCCATTTCTTGGTACTGGTTGCTCCGGCGGATATTTCGTTGAGGCTAAAATAGGCAGTCGCGATGCGAACAGCATTCCTGATCTTGCTAGACACTTGCCTGATCCTTCCAAACCACTACATGCTGCCATGATGTTCGATCCTCCAACGGCCACCAACCTGCTGCTGAACCAAGTTGCGCCGTTTGTTTCGGCGCATGGGGGAACTGTCGGCTTGAGCACGCCTGTTCCGCGTCTGACAATTTGGACGAGCACGCGGATTACCTCCCCCACACCAGCGATCTTCGAACCTATGTTCTATACGGTCCTGCGGGGTACAAAGGTCTTGATCATGGGCGCTAATCGGTTCGAATTGATCGCGGGATCCTGCGCAGTCTCGTCCTTCGGCCTGCCTTACAGCCATCAATTGACCGGAGCAAAAATCGATCTCCCTTATGTCGGTATCAGCCTTAATCTTGATGCCGACCTTTTGACACGTGTCATGCTCGATATGCCCAAGCACGAGGATCGTTGGACATGTGCCGTTGCAGCAGGGCATATGGACGGACCGGTTGGCGACGCATTCGCCCGCCTCGCAGGATTGCTGGCCGCACCTGACGACGTCGGCGCACTCGCGCCGCACTACGAGTTCGAACTTTATTATCGGCTACTTCAGAGTTCGATGGGCGATACACTGCGTCAGGTTGGCAAGAGAACCGGTCGTTTCCAGCAGCTCAAAGCGGCTGCCGATTGGCTCGCCGCCAATCATAGCGATACGGTCAACATTCCCGACTTGGCCGCGTCTTCCGGGATGAGCATCACGAGCTTTCACAGGCACTTCAAGGAGGTCACGGGATTTAGTCCGCTTGCGTTTCAACGCCATATCCGTTTGCTTGAGGCGCGAAAGCTTCTTATCGCAGGCAGCACCAATGTATCGCGCGTGGCGTATGAGGTCGGCTACAAAAGCCCTTCGCAATTCAGCCGCGAGTACAAGAGCATGTTCGGCAGCGCGCCGATGGCTGACCTGGAGCGGTGAACCCAGCCGTTTCCGCAATGGGAGCAATGATCCTGAGACAAGTGTCAAAAGCATAGACATGAGTTTTCGTCTGATAGAGCGAGGCTCGGTGTCGAATGCGCTGTAACCGCCATTTCCTCAAGGCAGGAAGCATGTAAACCCGTTGCCCTACCAGGAAACTAAAAAACCGAGGCAACACGATGGTCAATTCGCCGCCTCACGCGACGAGCAAATGGGTTATTGTCGGGGGCTGGGCCAATATCGATTGATACGGTGCGGCTTGGAAGTGCGGTTTGCAAAAGCGAGTGGCCGAGCGAGCGACAAATCTTGAGGGCAAATCCGGAAAGTCGGAGCCACGCGCCGCGATCTTTGTTGCGACCGCATCCGAAAGACGGGAGAGATTTATTCTGAGGTCTTGAGCAATTATGGACCGCAAGCGCCCAAACGATACTGCCCGTGCTAGATCCTGCTGGGTGCCAACCCAAAACGCCTGCGAAACGCCGTAGCAAAATTTGCCGGATCAGCGTAACCGGCCATGACGCTGGCCTCCTGGATGGAGACCTCGCGGGATTTCAGAGCGGAGAAGGCCTTCTGAAGACGCCTTTCCCGAACGAATTCAAAAACGCTTTTACCTTCGGATCTTCGAAAAAGACTTTGCAACCCACTTGCACTGATGCCCGCTTCTCGCGCTATAGCCGAAACGCTCAGCGGAAGCTCCAAATTAGCCTCGATAATATCGATTGCTCGCGACAGCCTCGATCTGTCCACGACGGTCACCAGTGCGTCTTCGTTTACGAGCTTCTCCGTTCGCGTTGCCGCGGTAAGGCTCTCGACTACGAGCTCGACTGCGCGCCCCTCCAGATAGAGATTACGCAACTGCGGCAAAAGCGGCGGCGGGGAAAGAATCTCAGCTATCAGTTTGGCGGTTTTCGCCGTCGCTTCCCATTTGTGATGAGAGAGATGGTCCTTCAACAAGCGCGTTCCTGGAGCGGCATCTTGGACTTCGGCCAGTCCATCGAGGCTCAGCCATTCAGACGACGCCGACACGACCAGATGACGCAGATACTGGCGCTGCCGCGAGGAGCGTTCGAAGCTTTCCCGGCGGCTGTTCATGATGGCGACGCCGGTCGGCTTCCTCTGTCCGACACCATCGAAAGCGAAGTTGCGGTCACCGATCTTGAGATCGACCTTGCCGTTCAAAAAGAAAATACAGGACAACCCCTCGTGCAGCGCCGATGTCGCCGTAAACGCACGTTCCTCGGTCACATCGCTTAGATGCAGAAATAGCCCCGGTCGCAGTTCCGCATGCAGGAAGTCGCCACGGATCAATGTGTCATCAGGAGATAACTGGCTGTCCGGGCTGGCGACCGAGACACCGTCCGAGCGAAGAAAGTCCTTTACACAGAACGTCCGCTTTTCGTCTGACCGGGCCACCTTCTGATCCGCATCTTCTGAAAGTCGTGTCATCAGAGCGCCTTTCTTCGGACCGGTGCAATCTCGAGGTCAGTGATAAACAAGCCGATGACCAGAGAGACAGCTCGTCGTTAATTTTGTTGTCCGGCAAAGGTTTATTGTTGGCCCGCAAAGACCATCGCATTCCCACTCAGACCGACATGCAATAAAAGCTACATTAACTTGATGAGCACGGTCAAGTTAATGCGCAATCGGAGAACAGAGGGGATTATGCAGGGGTCCAGAAGATGCGACAGGCAGCGACCAGCGGCGGCGGTCGTCCCTAACAATAATAGGGCAAGCCGACTGACGACAACTTTCCTGACGGCCACAGCCGGCCTGATGTTTCTCGCAGGCGCCGCTGGTGCTCAGCAGCCCGACACGACACTGGCTCCCATCGTTCTCGACAGTGAAAGCCCAATTGGGCCTGATCGGGGCCTGGTTGCGAGACGAAGCCGCAGCGCGTCGAAAACCGACGCCTCGATCCTCGAAACACCCCAGGCCGTCAGCGTTGTCACGCGCGAGCAGATGGAAGAACAGGGAGCCAATACCGTCGCCGAGGCACTGCGTTATACGCCGGGCGTCCTCCCGGACCCGAACGGCTATGACGTCCGTTACGACTGGCTGTATATCCGGGGCTTCAACTCCTACGGCACGATGTGGCTGGACGGCCTCGTCATCCCGGGCGATCCGTTGAACTACGCGACACCAACGATCAATCCCTATTCGCTCGAACGCGTTGAAGTCATCAAAGGCCCAGCATCCGTTCTATACGGCCGCACTGTCCCCGGTGGACTGGTCAATCAGGTAAGCAAACGCCCTCAAGCGACGCCGCATCACGAGGTTTCTGTCGGCACATCGGGTTTTGGTGGCGCTCAAACCTCGTTTGATTTTACTGGCCCGATGACCGACGACGGCGAGTGGAGCTATCGTCTCCTCGGCCAGGCCCGCAACATGCATACGCAGATCGACCACGAGCGCGACCGGCAGTTCATGATCGCGCCGTCGGTTACCTGGTCTCCCACCGCGGAAACCTCGTTGACGCTCTATGGCTATTACCAGCACGACGACCCCGTCTTCAGCCCGCGCTTCTATCCCGCCTATGGCACTCTGCTGCCGAACCCGGCGGGGCAAATTTCGCGCGACGTTTTCCTAGGGGATCCGGATTGGGGCGGCTTCCGTCGCGACTACTATCACTTGGGCTATGAGTTCGAGCACGCGTTGAACGAAACCTGGACACTACGCCAGAACCTCCGCTATGGCCGTTCCGACCAGCACATGGATCTCGTGCTCGTCAATCCCGCATTCGCTTATACAGGCGCTCCATCCGAGAATCTGGATCGTGTTACGGCTATTTCGGATGACTGGACCTCCGCTTTCGCGATCGACAATCAGGTGGAAGCGCAATTCAATACCGGTGCCTTCGAACACACAACGCTGTTTGGCCTCGACTACATCCACGGCAAATCGAGCACCAATTTTGGCAATACCGGTTTCGGCACCGTCGTCCCGGGCATAGACTTTCTCGATCCGGTCTACGGCCTCGACTTCCCTGTTGCACCTATCACCGCGAGCGGCTTGCAGACCCAGGATCAGTTCGGGATCTACGTGCAGGACCAGATCCGCTACGGCGGATGGCTCGGCACTTTTGGGCTTCGTTATGACTGGTCGAACATCGACAACAGAAACCGCCTGACCGGAGCAACCGTCAGCACGGATGACAACGCCCTGACATGGCGAGCCGGATTGACATATGTCTTCGATAACGGCTTCGCGCCTTATGCCAGCTATTCCACTGCCTTCCTACCGTTGATGGGTACCGATGCCTCGGGTCTTCCCTTTGAGGCGCAGACAGCAGATCAGTTCGAAGTCGGGGTCAAGTATGAGCCCGAGGGAGGACGCGGCATGATCACCGTTTCGCTCTTTAACCTCATCCATGAAAATGCGCTCACGCCGGTCGGCCCGAATCCGGCACGGCCGGTTAGCTACCTTCAGGACGGACGTCAAAGGGTTCGTGGGCTCGAGATTGAGGGCAAATATGAGGTCACTACCGAATTCGATGTGATCGCTGCCTACGCCTATTCCGATTCCGAAGTCCTGAGATCGACCAACGCGATCGCAGTCGGGAAGGAAGTGCTGAGGCTGCCCGCACACCAGGCGAGCCTCTGGGGAGCCTATCGCCCGGCCGCCATCGAAGGTCTGACCCTGACTGCCGGTGTGCGGTACATGTCCTCATACCAGACCGACGTGACCTATCTAGATGAGCTCCGTATTCCCGCGCGCACACTGGTCGACATCGGTGCGTCCTACGACTTCGGCGCCCTGAAACAGGAATTCAAGGGGACCAAATTGCAGGTCAATGTCACGAACCTCTTCGATGAGAAATATGTATCCCATTGCCTTAACCTGACCGGCGGCAGTTGCAATTACGGAGCAGGACGCGCCATCACGGCCAGCCTGAAATATACATGGTGATCTCAAGCCGATCCTGGCTAGGCTCGATCCTCATAGCCATGGCTTTGATCTTTGCCTCTTCGGCTCATGCGGAAATTGTGTTGCACGATGCACTTGGCCGGGAAGTAAAGCTGAAAAAAGCCGCGCAGCGGATGGTCGTGAACGACAGCCTTATCCTGTATTCATTGGCGCTGATCGATCCCGATCCGGTTTCCAGGCTTGCCGGATGGGGTACGCCTGGACGGATTGATGGTGGCGTATACGCCGCTTTCAGAAAGCGCTTTCCCGAGATCGACACAATCCCGGATATTGGTGGTGTGGTCCCTGGCAAGATCTCGGTTGAAGCTATTATCGGCATGAAGCCTGACGTGTTCGTCGTCGGACTATGGCAGGTCGGCTGGGATGTGCTGGTCGAACAACTGGCGGCAGCCGAAATTCCTGTCGTGTTTCTCGACGGCCCGCAGATCGACAGGCTGTCGCCACCCGAAGCGGCCGCGTTCTCGGTACAACTTCTTGGCAGGATTATTGGAACAGAGCGTAAGGCGAAAGAATATAAAGAGTTCGTCAATAGCCGATACACAAGAGTTGCCGAACGTCTAACCGGTGTTACAGAACAGCCGTCTGTGTTGATCGACGTTCAGGCGGGCTCACTTTGCTGCTACACTGCAGGTTCCAGCAATCGAATGACGCAATATCTTGAACTTGCCGGCGGCCACAGCATTGGTGCGGACGCCGCATCCGGCTACGATACTCGCGTCAATATCGAGTATGTGCTCGGTGCCAATCCGGATATCTATATCGCCACCGGAATGCCGTTGCTTGCGGACCGTGGTGGCATGGCCATGGGTGGCGGCATATCGGCCGACACGGCCAAAGCCTCGTTGCGCGCCATCACCAACCGTAACCTTCTTGACGGCCTGAGCGCCGTACAGCAAGGCAAGGTCTTTGCAGTCTCCCACCAAATGGCGATTTCGGCGCTCAACATTCTTGTCTTCGAAAGCTTCGCCAAGTGGCTGCACCCACAGGCGATGTCCGACATCGACGTTGATCAGACGCTGGAAGAAATCAACAAACGTTTTTTTGCAGTGCCGCTTGAGGGCACCTTCTGGATCTCACCATGAAACGGCTGCAATCACAGGCACGCATAACGTTCGCCGACCCGGACCGCATTCTCGCCGAACTCTGTCGTCATATGGTAGAGCATGACGCGGAACTTGAAGAAGCTGATGGCACTCGGATCTTGCGTTTCAAGAACTCAGTCGCAAGCTTTCGCCAGGACGGCAACACCACGGTCATCGACATTCGCTCGACGGACCTTGAGGGTATCTACTTCACACGCTTGGCAGTGGCCTCGCATATAAAGGAGTTCGCAACGGGTATTGTCCCGCCGATTGTGTGGCAGGGCGATGGTGGCAATCTCGTGCGTCCACCGAACTTCCAGATCGTCGAAGTCCGCGCAATTCAAGACATTACGCCGCGCATGCGCAGGCTGACAGTTTCGGGCGAAAACGTCGCGCGGTTCCTGCCGCTCGACGCGCTGCATTTCAATATCCTCATCCAGAAGCCGGGCGTGCGTGAACCACAATGGCCAACTGTCGGACCGGACGGAATGATCCTCTGGGCTGAGCCAGACCTGCGCCCGGACTTTCGTAAATACACAGTTCGATCAGTCGATAGAGAAGCAGAAACGATTGATATCGATTTCGTTCTGCACTCCGATGCGGGACCGGGGTCAGATTTGGCTGAGCGCGCGAAGATAGGAGACCGGTTCGGTATAGCAGGGCCTGGTGGCGGTGGCCTCGTCGCAGCGGACTGGTATCTGTTCGCAGGTGATGAAACCGCCCTCCCCGCTATCGCACGCATGCTGGAGGCCTTGCCGGCGAACACAAGCGGAAAGGCCATTATCGAGGTCGCAAGCAGGGATGAGATCCAGAGTCTGGTTCATCCGGAAGGCATCGAACTGATCTGGCTGATGCGGGATCGGTCGATAACCGAAACAGCTTCAATGCTGCTCAATGCCGTCAGAAGCGCCGACATTCCGCGAGACGGAAGGAAGATCTACGTTTGGTCAGGTTGCGAGCTCGAGGATTTTCGGCATATCCGGGCCTATCTGCGAAACGAACTTCGACTTGCAAAAGAAGAGCATCTGGTGGTTTCGTATTGGCGACGTGGCGCTATAGAGGAATAGCAATATTCAAGAGATCTTGCTCTGTCCTTGGATGGATGTGAACAACCCGCGGAAACGGTTCACGATCTACGGCATCAAGTGACTTATGGAACTTGGTATGGGATCAAAATGGTAAATTTGACCCCATACCTCAAAAGCACGCCAATATCTGGCACCGCGTCCCTCGAAAATTACTTCTCGACAGCATGTGTACCGGCGAGCATGGAGGGCGTAATTTCGGTTGGTATGGGGCAGACATAAGCCTTTCCATCGGTTTTTTCCGCCCATTCCGCCTTTGCCGCCGCCAGAAGTTCCGGTGAGGTGATCAGCGACAGGCCAGTAGTGGCAATTGCCTTGGCAGCATGCGTCATCGCCTTGTGTGCGGGTGCACTTTTCCCCTGCGCCACGACCTGCCAGGTGTGCGGGTTGGTGCCGATCGCCCAGGCCGGCGTCCAGCACTGCGCCGTCGGCGTCACCCAGCTGACATCACCGACATCGGTCGAGCCGGCGCGGAAATGCGACTGGCCCTCGAAATCACGCAAGCCCAGATGTAGCGGTGTCGAACCATCGACCTTCGCATTGGAAAAGACATCGCCCTTGATCTGGTAGAGCCGCACGCTGCTTTTGATCGCCTCTTCGGTGAACGTCTCCTGGATGGACTTGGCGAAGGCAAGATCCGTCTCGTCGAAGGCGATCGGGCCGAGCGCCACCATATTTTCATGCATGGCGCTCTCGAGCGTGATGTTGGGCAGAAGATTGGTGGATGCGGTGTCGAAGACGATCTCAACCTCGGTCTCGGTCATCATCGCCGCGCCGCGTGCTACCTTGTCGACGCGTTTGGCGAGGTCCAGTGCCTGCGCCATTTCCGGTGCGCGGACGAGATAGACCACTTCCGCCTGCGCCTGCACGACATTGGCGGCACGGCCACCCGTATCGGTGATGGCATAGTGGATGCGGCAATCCTGCGGCATGTGCTCGCGGAGGAAATTGACGCCGACATTCATCAGCTCAACGGCATCCAGTGCCGAGCGGCCGAGATGCGCAGCATTCGAGGCATGGGCCGCAACGCCCTTGAAACGGTAGTAATATTCCAGAACAGCCAGATTGTTAGTTGAGCGCACGCCATTGAAGGGTGCCGGATGCCAGGTCAGCGCGGTGTCGACATCATCGAACAGGCCGGCGCGTACCATGAACGTCTTGCCGGATCCGCCCTCCTCGCCGGGGCAGCCGTAATAACGCACCGTGCCGGCAATCCCGTTTGTCTGCAGATGCTGTGCAAGTGCAATCGCGGCCATCATCGAGCCGACGCCCAGCAGGTTATGGCCACAGCCGTGACCCGTGCCGCCTGACACAACAGGATTGTGCTCCGCAACACCCGCGGCCTGGCTCATTCCGGCAAGCGCATCAAACTCGCCGAGGATGGCGATCACCGGCTTGCCGCGACCGAATTCGCCGATGAAGGCAGTCTCCATGCCGGCAACACCGCGCTGCACGGAAAAACCATTGTCCTCGAGTGTTTTCACCAGAAGCCCGGAAGATCGTTTTTCATCGAATTTCAGCTCGGCAAAGTCCCAGATGCTGTCGCTGAGCTTGGAAAAGTCCGGCTTCATTTTCTCGATCGCATCTGCAATCGCGTTTACAGAATTCCGATCCATGGCTGTCCTCACATAATTCAGGGTGCAGAAAACCGGCCGGCGAACATGCGCCGACGTGTTTCTATCAAATGATGAAATGACGGCGCGCCGGTTTCAGCCGGCGCGCTCAAAACTCAGTCTTCGACCGAAACTTCCCAGAGACGGGCATTCGACTGCCAGACCGGCTGGCCTTTCAGCTTCTTGGTTGCGCCCCAGACATCGACCATGTCGTAGAGAAAGATGCCCGGCATCTCCTTAAGCATCAGCTCGTGGAACTCGTCAAAAATCTTCTGACGTTTTTCCTGATCGGCTTCCGCGTAAGCCGCGTTCATCAGTTCGACGGCTTTCGGATCATCCCACATCAGCGAGGCATTCTTGTCTTTGTTTCCGACGTAGAAGGAATACATCAGCGCCGGGTCGAGACGCGGTGCGACCGACTGCGAGATGACCTGATAATTGCCGGAGCGGCGGCGATCGACTTGGGTCGCGTAATCCAGCACTTCGATCTGCACGTTGAGGCCCGCCTGCTGCATCATCGCCTGCGCCATGACGGCCGCCGGGAAGCTCGGCACGTTGCCGCGCTTGTTGGCGATGATCGAAATCGGCTCACCCTTGTAGCCGGCATCCGCAAGTTCCTTCTTGGCAGCCTCGATATCGTAGGGAAGACGCGTCTTCTGGGTCTCGTCGAAATAGACGCTATCCTGCGAGACCATCGAGCCGTTCGCCTCGCCGGTCCCGTTCGATGCGGCGGCCACCAGTTCATCGAGATCGAGCGCCATCGCCATGGCACGGCGAACGCCGGGATTGCTCAGAACCTTGTCGCGGGTCTGGATGTAGAACAGGTTCTTGCCGTTGTTGCGTGAAACGATCAGCTGCGTCTTGTCGTTGGACTTGAACTCCGGGATCAGGTCCGGCGAGATTTCGGCAGTATCGAGCACACCGGATTCGAGACCGGCTTTCACGGTCGATGCATCCGGAATGACCATGAACTTGATACCGTCAGCCAGCGGCCGCTTGGAGCCGACCATTCCGTCCGGCTTGCCGTCATTTTGCGGAGACACGTAGTCAGCGAACTTCGCCAGGTGGATATATTCGCCCTTCTTCCATTCGTCCCACTGGAATGGGCCGGTACCGATCGGTTTGACGAAACTGCCATCGGCTGCAACTGAATCCGGCGAGATCATCCCCGTGTAACCGCATTCAGGGCGCGACATCAGGCCGAGGAAAACGGCGGACGGCTTTTCAAGGGTCATGGTGACGGTTGCCGCATCGACGGCCTTCACACCCGCAACCGGCGCGGCACCGCCCTTGGCAAAATCGTTGAGGCAGGTCCATTTGGTTTCCGGCTTCAGATAGCGCGTCCAGTTCCAGACCACGTCATCGGCTGTCATCGTCTTGCCGTTGTGGAATTTCACGTCAGTGCGCAGCTTGAACGTATAGGTCAGGCCATCGGCGGATGTTTCAAAACTCCTGGCCAGAAGCGGCTTCACCTCGCCGCTATTGTTGTAACCGACGAGACCCTCGACGATGTGCAGTATGACGCCATCTGTATTGCCGTCGCGGTTCACGCCGGGATTGGCGCTGCGCAGGTCGGAACTCTGCGCAATCGTGATATCGCGGGCGTTGGTGATGCCGGTCATTGCCAGCAGAGCCGTGCCTGCCAGAAGAAGCTTTTTCATTGTTCTACCCTCTTTTGCTATTGTTGATTTCTACGACTGGAACCCGTTCCAGCAGGCCTGCGCCAGCCGGCCGATCGTTTCGAGCGAAAGCGTGTATCCCGGCGTGCCATCGGCCATTACCTGCGGCACGTCATCGGTATAGGCGGTGATGATGAAGAACGGCGCGCCCTGTCTGTAAACAATGCCGGCATCCATGCGCCCGCGCTTGCCGCGCCCGCTCTTGCTCGCCACCAGCGTCTCGAAAGGCAGGCGCGAACGGATACCATATCGCAGGATTTGATGCTGCAACGTCTCCATGGCGAAGGCACATAGTTCGGCGCTGCAGCCGAGCTTCTTCTGCGCCTCTACCGAGGATTGCGCATCGAGAATGGTCTGCAGCAGCAGAACCTGGTCGGCGGCCGATGTCGTCGTCACCGTCGTCAGCGCATGATCGGCCGGGAGGGCGAGCGGCGGAATGAGGAAGCGGTGATGAGTATTGGCCATGCCAAGCGCCTTGCAATAGCCGTCCACCTCTTCCAACGTCAGCCGCTCCAGCACCATTTTCGTGCAGACATTGTCGCTCAGCGTCATCATGCCGGTAATTGCGTCCCTCAGCGAAATGACGATGCCCGGCGTCATGTAGCGGAACATGCCGCTTGCCACTTCCTCGGCCAGCCTTTTCTCGTAGGTGATCGGTTGATCGAGATCGAGCCGGCCCTCATGCGCTGCCTTTAGCGCCGCCATCATGATCGAGGTCTTGCGGGTGCTGCCCGAAGGCGTTTCCTCGTCAGCGCCACGGCGGATTTCCTCTCCCGTCAGGAGATTGCGCACCATGAAGCGGGTGACAAAGGGCTGGGCATCGCAGATCGCGAACAACTGGTCGGCAGTGGTCATCGTATTCATCCTGTTATGCATCGTTTTCGAGGCGCCATTTGAGTGTCACGCCGCCCCGCTCGTTGTGGCCAAGCGCGGGAATGGCCGAGAGCAGACGGCGGGTATAGGCTTGCCTGGGGTTGTCGAAGATCGTGTCGCGATCCCCCTCTTCGATAATCCGGCCGTCCTGCATGACGACGACACGGTCGGCCACCTGTTCGACCACGCCGAGATCGTGGCTGATGAACAGGCAGGAAAAACCGTAGCGTTTCTGCAGGTCGGAAAAGAGATCGAGCACCTGTGCGCGCACCGTCACGTCGAGCGCGGACACCGGTTCGTCGGCGATCAGGAAGCGCGGGCGGCGGGCAATCGCGCGAGCAATCGCCACACGCTGCCGCTGTCCGCCGGACAGTTCGTGCGGATAGCGGCTGGCATAATCGGCATTGAGCCCCACTTCCTCCAGCGTTTCCAGCGCCCGCTTCCGTTTTGCCGCAGCGTCGAGATCGGGCACCAGCCTGAGCGCCTCCTCGACCAGCGCCAGGATCGTCATCCGCGGATCAAGCGAGGAATACGGATCCTGAAACACCATCTGGCAGTTCAGGCGATAGTCGCGCCAGTCCTCATCGCGCGAACGGCCGTGAAAGCGGATATCGCCTTCGCTTTCCTTGACCAGACCCGCAATCGTGCGGCCAAGCGTGGTCTTGCCGGAACCGGAGCCGCCGACAAGCGCGACGACTTCGCCCTCGTGGATATCGATACTGATCCCGTGCAGGGCGCGCTTGGGCACCGCCTTCTTGAGCAGCGATTTGCGGCCTGCGTAATCGACGACGATGTTGCGGGCCGAGACCATCGGCGCCTTCGACATGTCGAGCGCACGCGCTTCACCGCGGAAGGGCAGAGAGGACAGGAGCTTCTTCGTATAGGCGTGCTGTGGGGCATCAAGCAGATCCTCGGTGCGCCCCTGTTCGACGATAGAGCCCTTTTCCATCACCACGATGCGGCTCGTATAACGCGCCACCATCGGCAGGTCGTGGCTGATCAGCAGAACGGCCGTGCCTTCGGCCCGTGTCAGTTCCACCATCAGTTCCATGACGTCACGCTGGATGACGGCGTCGAGCGCCGTAGTCGGTTCGTCAGCGATCAGCAGCGCCGGTTTCAGCAGCATGACCGAAGCCAGCATGATGCGCTGGCGCATGCCGCCGGAAAACTCGTGCGGGAAAGCGGCAAGTGCGCCTTCCGGATCGCGGATGCCGACACGCTTCAGCATGTCGAGGATGCGGCTGTGGCGTTCCTCCGGCGACTGTTTGGTATGAAGAACAAGTCCTTCCTCCAGCTGCCGACCGATCGTCATAGACGGGTTGAGCGATGTCATCGGCTCCTGAAAAACGACGCCGATTTCGCCGCCGCGCAGATGCCGAAGCTCCCTATCCTTCATCGTCAGGACATCGCGGCCCTTGTAGCGAACCGAACCGCCCGTGACCTTGATGGCCGGTGGCAGAAGCGAGATCAGCGCACGTGTGGCCAGCGTCTTGCCGGACCCGCTTTCGCCGACGATCCCGAAGATTTCGCCCGGCGCGATGTCGAAGGAAATACCCCTGACCACTTCGAGACCGGTATGGGCAACCTCGAGTGCAAGACCGGTAACGCTCAAAAGCGCGTTGTCGAGAGTTTCCTTGGTCATTTCAGGCCCCTCATGCGCGGGTCGAGGCGGTCGCGAAGAGCGTCGCCGAGGAGATTAATGCCGAGCAGCGTCAGCGCGATGCAGATACCGGGGAATAGACCCAGCCAGACAGCTTGCTGGATGAACGGACGGCCGGCGGCCAGCATGTTGCCCCATGTGGGCGCCGGTGGCGGCACACCAAGGCCGAGAAAGGAGAGCGCGCTTTCCGACAGGATCGCCCAGCCGAACATCGACGTGGCAAGAACGGTGATAGGGGCAAGGCAATTCGGCAGGATATGGCGGAAGAGCGTGAACAGCTCGCCATTGCCCATCACCCGCGACGCTTCGATGAATTCCCGTTCGCGCAGCGACAGGACGGCGCCACGCACTACACGCGCCATGGAGGGCGTATAGGCGATACCGAGTGCAAATATGATGCCGTACTGGTTGGCGCCGAAAACGGCGAGCAGGCCAAGCGCCAGGAGAATCCCGGGAAAAGCCAGAAGTGCGTTGTTGACCGCCATGATGGCGCCATCCACCCAGCCGCGCGCATAACCGCTGACAAGACCGATCAGCGTGCCGCATATGGTGGCGAAGCTGACGGTGAGAAAGCCGATCCAGACGCTTGCCTGCGCGCCAACCATCAGGCGGCTCAACACATCGCGGCCGAATTCGTCGGTCCCGAGAAGATGCGTGGCGCTCGGTCCGGCAAGACGCGCAGTAAACGGCAGTTTCATCGGGTCGAACGGCGTCCAGAAGAGGCCGAGTGCGGCGGTTGCGATGAGAACGGCGATGAGAACCCCGCCGATAAGGCCGTTGAGAGTGAACTTTTTCATTCGGCGACAACCCGCGGATCGAACAGGGGATAGAGCAGGTCGACGACGAGATTGACCAGCACATAGGACAAGGAGACGAACAGCAGGCAGCCCTGGATAACCGGATAGTCACGGGCAAAAATACTGTCCACCATCAGGCGGCCAAGGCCGGGAATGGTGAAGACCGTCTCGATGACTGCGATGCCGCCGAGAAGATTGCCGAGGATGAGGCCGATCATCGTCCATGTCGGGCCGAATGCATTCTTGAACGCATGCCGCCACAACACGGCGCTTTCCGAAAGTCCTTTGGCGCGGGCATGGGTAATGTAATCGAGGCGCAGCACTTCCAGCGTCGAGGCGCGCGCCATGCGGATCAGCACGCCCGCTTCGTGGATGACCAGCGTCATGACCGGCAGGACGAGGTAAAGCAGGCCGCCGACGATGTTGTCGCTGATCGACACGTAACCGAGAACCGGCAACCAGCCGAGCTTCAGCCCGAAAAGAAGAAGCAGCAGAAGGCCAAGCCAGAAAGTCGGGATCGACAACAGCACCGTCGCGGTACCAACCAGCGCCAGATCCGTTACACTGTTCTGTCGCCATGCGGCAATCACACCAGCCGGCACAGCAATCAGGCTGGCCAGCAGAACTGCAATCACGACGATTTCCGCGCTGACCACGAAACGCGAGATGACGAGCGGCAGGACTGCCTCGTCATTGACGATGGAGCGCCCGAAATCGCCCTGCAGGACATTGCCGGCCCAGATGACAAATTGCTGCGGCATCGACTTGTCGAGACCAAGCTCGGTGCGCATGGCGGCAATCTGCTCAGGCTGCGCCATGTCGCCCAGCATGAGGGCCGCAGGATCACCGGGAATGAAACGGATCAGGGCGAAGACCGTGATCGAGACAAGCACGATCGTCGGCAGCGCCATCAGAAGACGGCTCAGTATGAATCTCAGCATTTTTTCCCCACGATTGAAGGCGGCTTTCCGTTCCGCCAGCATCGGTTTCGTTAATTAAGACTATGACGAAATGAATTTAGTTGCGCAATACTATGCGATTTTATCATATATCTATGCGTCCCGCGGGCCGCATTCCGCCGATGGAAACAGGCGCCGTTTCCGCCCAAGCATACGACTTCATTCGATTTTCTGAGACAATTGAATCTGCCGCTCCAGCGCATCGCTCAGCGCTTGCGCCGCAATCGACAGCGGAAAACCGGCGGCGCGCGCCAGGCCGAAATCCTGCTTTGCCTGCGGAACGAACGGGCGCTGGACGACAGGCAGATGACGGTAAAGATTGGCGTAGAAACTGCTGATGATCGACACCCCCAGCCCCTGTGCAACATAGGCACAGGCTGAACTGTTGGTATGCGTCTCGATCTTCACCATCTGCTTCACGCCCGCGCGTGCAAACTGCTGGTCGAGCGCCATGCGGTTCGGCCTCTGCCGGCCGATCAGGATCAGCGGCACATTGCGCAGATCCTTTGTCGAGATCTCTTCAAGTTCCGCCAACGGGTGATCTTTCGGAACAACGCAGACACTCGTGCCGCTCGCCACCTTGTCGACCACGATACCCGGCCCTGTCTCGCCTTCCATGCGCAGGAATCCGATATCGATGACCCTCTCGCCGACCAGCTTGTTGATTGCCGTCGTGCTCTCGAAAAAGGTCTCGATACGCACACCGGGAAAATCACGAATATAGTCCTCCAGCATGGCCGGAGCGAAATTCTCCCACATGCTGCTTGGCAGGCCGATGCGCACGATATCCGGGCCTGATGCGCCACTGCGCAGATCTTCCGCATGACTGGACATGCGATCCACGGCGAGAAGAACATTTTCCGCATCATGGCCAAGCGCAAGCGCCTCGGGCGTCGCGATGAGACGGCCTTTGTCACGTGCAAACAGCGTGATCGAGAGATCCTGCTCCAGTTGCTGCAGCATGCGACTGACACCGGACTGACTAAGGCCCATCGTTTTTGCCGCAGCAATCGTCGATCCGGTAGCCAGAAGCGTGCGAAGCACTTCCAGTTGCTTTATGTTCATGCTCGAACCCGTAGTGGCAAATTGCGTTTCATGACCAACCGGATATGCCTTGCAGCAAGAAATCCGTTGCCTCCGGCAGAACGGATTTTTCGGTACCGGCAAAGCAATAGATCACACCCAAATCCGGCTCAAGAATAATGAGCATAGGCACTTCCAAACCTGCAATACAAATCCGGCGCCGGGTATAAACACAAGCGCGTCAGATCTCGCGCATCAGACGCGCCTTTTTTTAAGCACAGGCACCGCAGCAATGATTTCACGCGCCCAAGATCGGTCAGGAGCATCGCACACGTCCGCGGCGATCATTCCGCCTGGTCTTGATTGGGGTTGGACCTGGACCGTTCATTCTCGTTGAACTGCGACAATCAGATTTTGCAAAATAGAGGCTTAGCAATTCCAGTCTTTATCTTGTGTCGTCACGGTGCGCAGAATTGACCTTACACTCCCATACCGGGAAGAGAGCTTGTGGCCGATGTTCATCAGACGGTGTCGTTTGCCGCTTCGTTAGGGCTAACCATCTCATCTTGGCAGCTGGACGACGAACTATGAGTTTCCCCAAACAGATGTGAAAAACGGTTTATCAACAGTCCGGATGCCATCTTGGTGGTCGCAGCATGCTGCACCGACAATGCTGCAGCAGATACCCGGAACCGGTTCCGCGTGTAGGGAGATCCCAATTCGCACGACTTCCAAAACCTCGCTCGAGCCGAGGCTAGAGGAGGACAGGCCCAGCAATACCTTACGATGAGCTTCATTATGCGCTAATATACAGATGGGAGACGAGGTCATGGACCGGAAGCTTTCCGTCATCATGTGCGCTGACGTCGTTGGCTACTCCACAATGATGGAGCGGGACGAGCAAGGCACCTATGAGCGCCTGAATGCCAGGCGAAAGGATCTCTTCGAACCTGAAATCAATCGCCACCATGGCCGGATATTCAAGCTGATGGGCGATGGACTGCTGGCGGAATTCAGCAGTATCGTCGACGCGGTGGAATGCGCCGTCAGCCTTCAGCGGGGCTTGGCCGATCGGAATTCCGCTCTCGACGAAACCCTGCGTATCCATGTTCGGATAGGGATCAATCTCGGTGAAGTCATTATCGAGGGCGAGGATCGCTATGGCGAAGGGGTCAATATTGCAGCGCGACTTGAGCATCTGGCCGAACCTGACTCGATTTTCGTTTCAGGCAAGATCGCGCGAGAAGTCGAGAAGAAGCTCGCCTTCACATTCGAACCAGTTGGCGAGCAGAAGGTCAGGAACATCGCCGAGCCCATCCAGGTGTTCAGAGTGCGATATGGCGGAACGCCGACGCGAGCGAACTGGCGTAGAAAGGGTCGCTACCGTCCCATCATCGCCGCCATCGCCGTCGTCGTCCTGATGGGTGCCGGCGCCGTCTTTTACGGCCTGCGGCCCACGCCAGCGCAATCAGGTGAACCATCTGTGGCCGTACTGCCCTTCGTCAATTTGAGTGGCGACCCGAACCAGGACTATCTGGGTGCTGGAATCGCCGAAGACCTGATCACGATGTTGTCGTCTTTCCCAAGCCTGCGCGTCGTCTCCCGGAGTTCCAGCTTTGGCTACGACAAGCCAGTAAAGGTGCAGCGGGTTGGGGAAGACCTCAAGGTGAACTATGTCATCGAAGGCAGCGTGCGCCGGTCTGTCGATAACGTGCGGGTCACCGCTCAGTTAATCGACGCATCGACCGGCGAACATTTATGGGCGAACCGCTATGACAAGGAGGGCCAGGATGTCACCGCCCTGCAAGACGACGTTGCGGAACGCATATACAATACGCTGGCCGGCCTGAGAGGGGAGATCAGAAAGCGGGAAGAGAACGACGCGTGGACCAAGTCCGCTCCCAGTCTTGGCGAGTACGACTACTATCTGCGCGGTCACCAGGTGTTCTTTCGGTTCACCAAGGAGGACAACTTGAAGGCCAGGGAGATCTGGCTCGAAGGACTGTCGAAATATCCAGATTCCGCCCTTCTGAAGGCAAAACTCGCTTTCAACTACGTGCTGGATCTTCAATATTACGGGTCGGACGATCCTTGGCAGACTACCGAACTGGCATGGAAGTATGGCATGGCAGCGCTCCAGTCCCCCGAGAAATCTCAACTTGAGACGTTCCTGTCCCACTGGATCATGGCGTTTCTCTATCAGTACCACGAAGGGGATTTTAAACGGTCCGTAGCCGAAGCCGAAATCGCTGTGAAACTTGTTCCTTATGATCCCTTTTCGCACGCTGACCTCGGTCAGGCGATTGCTGGTGCCGGAGAGGTCGATCGCGGAATCGAGTGGATCGAAGAGGCGATACACCGTGATGCAAACCCGCTCGAGTGGTATTTCTCCAACCTCGCTCTGGCCTACTACCTCGCGGGGCGTCCGGCGGATGCCATCAATGTTGCGACCAAAATGGAGCATCCCGCCTACCAGACGCTTGCCGCTTCTTACGCTCTTTTGGGGAAACTCGATGAGGCTCGCGCCAGTGTCGAAAAGCTGTTGGCGCAGAGACCTGGCTGGACCGCTCGCGATGAGGCCGTCTGGCCATCGACGAAGCACCCACAACTCGTCCCTTCCCTGCTGGAGCCGTATCTGGCTGACCTCTTGAAAGCAGGTCTGCCCGAAAAGTGAGCCGAAATTACTCTTACTTACGGATCACGCACAACAGGACAGAATTTGCTGTTTCTCCCCCGACATCGGGCAACGGTTGAAGCAGGTCAGTGAGCCTGAAAGCTGGGAGCACTAAATTTTGCCTGGTATTGAAGGGATTGGAGCCGAAAAGCCGCAGTATCAACGGCAGGCCTTATGTTCGAAACGGCTACCCGGACAAGCAGCACGCGCCTGTCCGGGTGAAAGACCAATTACTCTTCCTGAAAGGCCTTCTCGCGTCCCTTGCGTACGGCGGGCAGCAGCACGGCGACCAGCAACACAGCGGCGACGATCAGCAGGCCTGCGCTCACCGGACGGGTAATGAATACGCTCGGATCGCCCTTCGAGAAGAGCAGTGTGCGGCGCAGGAACTCTTCCATCATCGGGCCGAGGATGAAAGCGAGCAGCAACGGTGCCGGCTCCGCGTCGAGCTTGCGGAAGACGTAGCCGACCACGCCGAAGATCGCCATCATATAGACGTCGAAAGCGTTGTTATTGACGCTGAAGACACCGATCGCGCAGAAAACGATGATGATCGGGAAGAGGAAATTATAGGGAATGGCGATCATCCGAACCCACAGCCCGATCAGCGGCAGATTGAGGACGAGCAGCATCGCATTGCCGATCCACATCGAGGCGATCAGGCCCCAGAACAGCGTGGGCTGCTCGGTCATGACAGAGGGACCGGGCTGAATGCCCTGAATGATCATCGCACCGATCATCAGCGCCATCACAGAGTTCGACGGCAGGCCGAGCGTCAGCATGGGAATGAACGACGTCTGGGCGCCGGCATTGTTGGCCGATTCCGGCCCGGCAACGCCTTCGATGGCACCCTTGCCGAATTCTTCCGGATGTTTGGCGAATTTCTTCTCGAGCGAATAGGAGCCGAACGAAGCAAGCGCTGCACCGCCGCCGGGCAGAATGCCCAGCAGCGAACCGAGCGCCGTACCGCGCAGGATAGGGGCAATGATACGCTTCCAGTCTTCCTTGGACGGCATCAGGCCGGTGACGCGTTTCGTCATGACCGAGCGGTCCGCCTCGTCTTCGAGATTGGCGATGATCTCACCGAGACCGAAAATGCCCATGGCGATAACGACGAAATCGAGCCCGTCGGATAGAAGCGGCATGCCGAATGTATAGCGAGGTACGGCAGAATTCACATCGGTACCCGCCATGCCAAGCAAAAGCCCGACAAGGATCATGCCAAGCGCATGAAGCAGCGGGCCGGACGCCATGACGATCGAGGCGATCAGACCGAGAACCATCAGCGAGAAATATTCGGCCGGACCGAACTGCAGCGCGACGGCGGCAAGCGCCGGCGCAAAGACTGCAATCAGAATGGTCGAGATCGTGCCGGCAATAAAGGAGCCGATGGCAGCCGTCGAAAGCGCGCGGCCGGCATGCCCCTGACGCGCCATCTGGTAACCGTCGAGCGCGGTCACGACGGAAGACGGTTCGCCCGGCAGATTGACGAGAATTGCGGTCGTCGATCCGCCATACTGGGCACCGTAATAGATACCGGCCAGCATGATCAGAGCCGATTCCGGCGGCAGGCCGAACGTGATCGGCAGAAGCATGGCGATCGTCGCAACCGGCCCCAGGCCCGGCAGAACGCCGATGGCAGTGCCGAGGAAGACGCCGACAAGGCAATAGAACAGATTGTAGAATGTGCCGGCAACGGTGAAACCGAGCCAGAGATTTGCGAAAATATCCATCACATCGACCTCACTTGAACCACTCGCCGATGAGCGGCATGGGCACGCCAAGGCCCTCGATGAAGATAACGGCGCAGAAGATGATGAAAGCAACGAGGCCGAGCGCTGCGCGCAATTCGAAGCGGAACCTCTCGCTGGCCGCAGCCGAGATCAGGATCAGCGCCAGGAGCGCGACGATGACGCCCGTCGTTTCCAGCAGATAACCGAAGGCGCAGACCGACAGGGTGATCAGCGCCATCCCCTTCCAGTTTATACGGCCGATCGGCTGGCCCTCGTGCAAAATACCGCGCAGCATGGCGACGATGCCGAAAAGGATCAGCAGACCGGAGATGATGGTCGGAAAATAACCGGGGCCCATGCGTCCCGACGTGCCGAAGGAATAGTTCCTGGCGATGATGAAACCGGCAAGACCGAGGGCGAGATAGATCACCCCGATGCCGAGATCCTTTTGTCCGCGTATCCGCGTCATGCTTACCTTCCTCCCTGGTATGAAGGTTATTTTGTCGAGACCTGCCCGCCGAGAGAGGGGCCAGGATGTTCTGTCATCGGCAAAAGCCTGAGCCCGAAAGGCTCCTCCGGCTTTTGCCAGCGCTCGATGAGACGGCGATAGACGCCATCGACCTGATCGGCGGCGCTGTAGCCGATCACGTGAAAGAAACCGCCGGCTTCCGGCGCAAGATCAGTGCGCCCGAGAAGGATAACCGACAGGTCTGTCGGGATGCCGAACCCCGCCTGTTCCATAAGTGACCTAAACTTGGCGCCATCATCGACACCCCAGATGACCAGTGCATGCCGGCCGGCTTTCGGCCTGTCCTGTAATGCCTGTAGGACCGCGCCGACTGCAATATGCTCGTAATCCTTGGGCGGCAGTGTTGCGACGCGGATTTCCGGCTGCAGGGTCTTGGCCAGATCCGGGCGCTCACGAAGATTGCGCCAGCGATGAAGGCCCATTTCATTGGCCAGAAAGAAGCTGGCTGTGGTGAGAAACTGGATCGTGTCGTGCCCTGTCGAAATCAGGCGCTGAACCGCGGTCTCGACCGACTGTCCCCACTCGAACCCGACTGCATCGATATCGGTACCAACCAGCCAGGCGCCGTCGACGATGATCGTCTCGGTCTTGCGGCGGATCGCGGCGATCATGTCCACCGGCATCGTATCGAACGAGTTCTGCACAATGCAGGCATCGAAGCGCGGCAGGGTCTGAAGCACCTGCTTGGCATGTTCAGGATCGGAATAACCGACTTCAAGCGTCACATGGCCGGCGTCGGAAAGCCGCCGCTGCAGCTCCTCCAGAACGAACCGCCCGCGAAGATTGTTGGACGAGCGCCTCAAAAGGATGACGCTGCGCTGAGCCTTTTCTGCGCCGGCTGGACCGCGCGGTGCGGAAACCGGCTCGATATTCGTGCCTGTGAAAAACGTGCCGCGACCGACATGGGCGGCAACAAGCCCCTCATCCTTCAACGCCTTTAATGCGCGTTCGACATTCTGCTGGCTCAACGAGAAATCGCGCATCAACTGCCGCACGGTAGGCAGGCGCTCTCCCGGCGTCGCCGTCAGGGCGACGGACCGCAAATAGGATTGAAGTCGGCTCGACTCGGACATGAATGCCTCCTTAATACAATACAATATGATACATCAAGCAGAATCTGATTTTTTGCAATTCGGCTTGAAACGCTGTTATTTGGGGTATAGTAGCTATCTACATGACTTATCTTTTCGATACAATATGTATTGTATCTGGCCAGGAGGAAAAATGTTCAGACGTTCTTTCATCGCCGCGGCGGTAACTTCGCTTGCCTTCGCCACATCGCCGATTGCGGTATCTGCGCAGGATAGCGGTCCGATGACGCTGCTGGTTGGTTACTCGGCCGGCGGCAGTGCCGATTATGCGGCACGCGTCATGGCGCCTGAGCTTACCAAACGTCTTGGCCGTTCCGTTGTGGTGGAAAACGCAACCGGCGCCAGCGGCATGATCGCCCTGCAAAAGCTGATCAACGGCAAGGCCGACGGCTCGACACTCTATTACGGCGGCTTCGACACGGTTGCCGTGCCGATGGTCAACAAGTCCGTCGGCATCGACTGGAAGGAAACGACCCTTCCGGTCGGTCGCACCGCCTTGACTTCGATGGCAATCGCCGTACCCGCGGAATCGCCTTACAAGACGCTGGCAGAGCTTGTCGCCGCCGCCAAGGAACAGCCGGAAACGGTGACCTACGGTTCGCCGGGCATCGGATCCGCCCAGCATTTCGTCGGAGAAATGATTGGCCACCGCGCCGGCGTAAAGCTCCTGCATGCGCCCTATCGCGGCGGCACCCAGGTTTCGAACGATCTTCTGGCCGGCATTCTCGATTCCGCGGTGCTGACGACGTCGACGGCTCTGCCTTTCGCCAAGGAAAACAAGATCCGCATTCTTGCCGTCACCAGTGCCGAGCGCGCTGCTGCCCTGCCTGACGTGCCGGCTCTCGGCGAGATCGAAGGTTTCAACGGCCTGGCGCTGCCGCTCTGGCAGGGATTGTTCGTCAAGGCCGGCACCGATGAGGCTGCCGCCAGGAAGATCAGCGATGCGATCGCGGATTCGCTGGCTCAGGATGACGTCAAGAAGCGCCTTGCCGATGCAGGCTTTGCCGCGGCCCCGATGCCGGTCGGCGAATTCACCGGCTTCATCGACGAACAGGCCAATACCTATAAGAAGATCGTCGAGGAATCCTCGATCTCCGTGGAATAACGCGCGCGGCGCTCCGGTCTGCCGGGGCGCCTTTTCATTTCATTGATTGATATAGATCCGGATTTGCCATGACTGCAGGAATGTTCGACTCCTTCATCACCCGCCATTGGTTCAGCACAGAGGCGAAGGAAATCTGGAGCGACCTGCAGACCCTGCAAGCCTGGCTGGATGTCGAGGCCGCACTCGCACAGGCTCAGGGCCAGCTCGGCGTCATTCCGGCCGATGTCGTGCCGGCGATTACGGAAGCAAGCCGGCACGAGCGCTTCGATACCGAGCGCCTCAGCCGCGATATCGCCCACGCCCAGCATCCGTTCGTGCCCGTCCTGCGCCAGATGGAGGAATTCGCCGGCGAACCGGCAGCCGGCTATATCCATTGGGGTGCGACGACACAGAATATTTTCGATACCGGCGTGGCATTGCAGATGCGCCGCACCCAGACGCTGATCGATTCCAGCCTCGCCATTGCGGAAACATCGCTTTCGGAACTGGCGATCGCCCATCGCGATACGCTGCAGGCCGGGCGCACCCACGGACAGCACGCCCTGCCGATGACGTTCGGCTTCAAGGTGACGGGCTGGCTGGAAGAGGTCCGCCGCGATCGCGCAAGGTTGCAGGATCGCATCGTGCCGTCCTTCGTCGCCTGCCTCGGCGGCGCCATCGGAACCTTTGCGGCAATGGGAGACATGGGGCCGGCTGTCGAGGCCAAGATGGCCGAAATCCTCGGACTTGAGCCGGCAGTCCTGCCGATGCGCTCTTCCTTCGACCGGGCAACCGATTATTTCTGCGCCCTTTCGCTTCTGGCCGGAACCGCCGAAAAGATTGCCCAGGATGTCGTCTTCATGCAGCGCACGGAGATCGGCGAAGTTGAGGAGGCATTTCACATGGGCAAGGTCGGCAGCTCGACCATGGCCCAGAAGCGTAACCCCTCGACCGCACTTCTGCTGATCAGTCTCTGCAGGCTCCTGTCCGCGCGCCTGCCGCTGATGCTGGGATCCATGGTGCGCATGGACGAGGGCGATTCGTCTGCCACCAATGTTGCCGATGTCGCCGTTCCCGAAATCGCCATCCTCGGCGCCTCGGTTGCCGCCACCCTCGCGCGGCTCGTCACCGGCCTCGTGGTGCATGCCGACGCGATGAAGCGCAATGTCGAAATCACCAACGGCCTGATCGTTTCCGAAGCGGCCATGATGCAGCTTTCCGACCGTCTCGGCCGCCACAAGGCGCATCACATGTTGTACGAGGCAGCCCAGCGTTCGGTCATGGAGGGCGTGCCCTTCACGAAAGCGATCGCCGAGCACCCGGAAATGGCGAGCTACGACATGGTGACGCTTGATACGGCAGGCTACACGGGTTGCTCCGCAGCGATTGTCGATACGCTCGCAAAGAAGAAGCAACGATAGCAGGTCTGCGCGCCACCGCACTGGGAACAGCGACCGGCTCTTTGCCGGTCAGGCTCAAACTCGCCGTATGTCATCAAAACATGCGATGGTCTGCCTTTACGGCTTTCTTTGCTTTGCCAACATCGTGATTCAGCTCGCGGATGGTTAAGCTGGCCGTGCTCAAAATGCAATTCTAGCCTTTCACACCCGACGAGATCATCACTGCTTCCGTCACCTTTTTCTGGAAGATCAGATAGGCGATGGCGACCGGCATGGCACCGAGAAGGGCGACCGACATGAGGCGGGCGTAATAGACGCCGAATGCGTCATTGACCTGGGTGATGCCGACAGGGATGGTCATCTTGTTTTCAGTCGTTACCGCAAGGAAAGGCCATAGGAACTGGTTCCAGGCCATGATGAAGGTGATGATGGCGAGCGCTGTCGTGATGCCCCAGTTGAGCGGCAGATAGATCTTGAAAAGCAGCGTATAGTCGCCGCCGCCATCGAGCACGACCGCCTCTCGCATCTCCTTCGGCACAGCGTCGAAAAACTGCTTGTAGACGATGATGACCACCGGAACGATCAGTTGCGGCAGGATGATGCCGGCCCAGGTATTGATCAGGCCGAGATCGTTCATCAGGATGAACTGGGTGACGACCAGAGCCTGCGTCGGCACCATGAAGCTCGCCAGGACGATACCATATAGAATGCGCCGACCGGGAAATTTGAGCTGCGAAATCGCATAGGCGCACATCATGCCGGAAACGATCACGGTGAAGGTGATGATGACGGCCGTGCCGATCGAGTTTATGTACCAGTTGACGATGTTCGAGTTCCACAGGATGTCGACATAGGCCGCGAGATTGAACTCGTCAGGAAACACGCCGGCCTCCGCCGACACGACCCGCTCCTCACTACGGATCGAGGTGATGAAGGCCCAGTAGAGCGGGAAGATCCACAATGCCGCGGCAAGAAAGGTGCCGACGGTCAGGACGCCGTCTTCGAGTTTGCGGATGCTCATCGGCGGCCTCCTGCGCGAAGAAGCTGAAATTGCAGTACCGACAGCACCGCGATCACGACGAAGAGGACAAGCGCGATCGCAGAGGCGTAGCCGCCGTGATTGAGCTGGAAGGCTTCGCGATAGACCATCAAAAGCAGCACATAAGACGAGTTGAACGGTCCACCGCTGCTCAGGAGATAGACCTGGTCGAAGATCTTCAGCTGCAGAATGAGTTGAAGCGTCAACACCAGCGCGGTGACCGGCCACAACAGCGGCCAGGTGACCCTGGTGAAGAGTTGGAACCGTGTCGCCCCATCAAGCTGCGCCGCCTCGTAATAATCCTTCGGGATATTGCGCAAACCGGCGATGAACAGGAGCACGTTAAAGCCGTTCGTCCACCAGATCGTTACCATCGCGACCATCGGCATGACCCAATAGGGGTTTTTGAACACGGGAACGGGCTTGCCGTAGAAGAAACTGATGACGGGCTGCAGCACGCCGAACTGGAAATCGAGCATCCAGGTCCAGATCTGGGTGACGACCGAGACCGGCAGGATGTAGGGCAGGAAGAAGATGGCGAGCGCCAATGCCTGCAGTGATCCGCGCAACCGCGTGATCATCAGCGAGATGCCAAGCGCCAGCGCCGTCGTCGGGATCACCGTCAGAAGAATGAAATAGCCGTTGTTCTTCAACGATGTGAGGAACAGCTTGTCTGTCAGCAGACGCTTGAAATTGTCGAGGCCCACCCATTCGCCCGGCCCGATCAGCGGCGAATTCGTCAGGCTCAGTTCAACGAGCCTTATCGCGGGAAAAAGAAAGACGAGCGCAAAGGTAAGCACGAAGGGTGCCACCAGCGTGGCGGCGACAGTCACTTCCTTGCGTCGGTTGGTCAGCATAGCCACGTGGGTATCTCCCGGACATCGAGCAGAGGCGGCCGCACCTTGAGATGGTGCAGCCGCTTTGCGTTCTTATTTCAGTGCGCCTTCGAGGTCGGATTTCACCTGCTCGGCCGCGGCCATCGGCTCGGCATAACCGTGGATCGCCGGCGAAATGACGTTGATTGCCGCGTCATAGGCGGGCGATGCGACGCCTGCGATCGGCGAGCGCGGATCGTAGGAAGCGCTGCCGGCGAGCGACGAATAGGTCGCGTTCGGTTCCATCTTCTTGAAATCGTCGCTTTCGGCCACCGGCTTGTAGGCCGGGATGTGGCCCGCGTCGGCCCAGGAAATGGCGTTCTTCTCCATCCAGCCGATCACGGTCATCACCGCTTTGCGCTTCTCCGGCGACATGCCGGTGTCCTTGGGGATGGCGAAGGCATGCGAATCCGCCCAGGTGGTCTGTGTACCCATCAGGTTCGGCACCTGCACCGCGCCCCATTCAAAGCCGAGCGTGCCCTTCTTGGCGAGGTCGACCATGGTCGGCACTTCCCATACGCCGTTCAGCATGAAGGCGGACTTGCCGGAGGTGAAGAGAGCGACGGACGCTTCATAGGCCGCCTGTTCCGGCTGCCAGCCATTGGTGCCCCACTTGGTCATCACCTCGATTGCCTTGGAAGCCTTTTCCAGGCTGTCGCCAGGCAAAACTTCCTTATCCTTGATCAGCTCACCACCCTGCTGTCGCAACAAGGTGTAGAAGACGCGATAGGTTCCGCCGTCGTCACCGGTTGCATAGGTGACCGGAGCCTCGGCTCCCTTTTCCTTTGCGACTGCCAGAGCCTCCTCGAAATCCTTAAGGCTGCCAATGCCCGTCAGCTTTCCGTCGGCATCGAGGAAGCGCGAGCCTTCGAGATATTTCTTGTTGTAGTAGAGCACGATCGAATGGATATCGAAGGGCACCGCATAGAGCTTGCCGTCATCGCCGCTTGCGGCACTCACTGCCGCTTCGAAGAAGTCGCTCTTCGACACGCCGGCATTTTTCAGGTCCTCGTCGGAAATCTCGTCGAGCGCACCTTCCTCCAGCCCGAGCGGCATGCGCGACAGGTGGTAGGTCATGATGTCCGGGCCTTGCTTGACCGCGACCGCCGTGCGTACCTTTGTGTAATAGGGAATGCCCCATTCCAGTGTCGTGCCGGTGATCTTGATATCCGGATGTTCCTGGTTGAAGCGACTGATGAGTGCCTTCATGCGGACACCGTCTCCGCCGCTCAGGAAATCCCACCAGGTGATGCTCTGCTGGGCAAGAGCGGGCATGGCAATCAGCGCCATGGCGCCTGCTGCAAGAAGTCGTCTGTATCGCATCGGATCTCCTCCAAAGATCAGGCCGCCATTCTCCCAATAGCGGCAGGTTGCAATCACTATGTATCAGCCTGTCAGCGCAGCCGGTTTCCGTCCTCCGTAAAGACAAGCACGTCTCGCGCCTCGGCCGAAAGCGAGACGGACTTTCCATCCAGGCTCTCGCGCCGCCCGCGGGTTTCCACGACGATCTCCTTGCCGCTTGCCAGCCGGGCATGCAGATAGGATACACCGCCGAGATCCTCCTCCATCTCGACCATGGCATCGAACCCGTCATCCGCCGGATTGAGATGCTCTGGCCTGAGTCCCACCTTGACGAGCGTGCCGGCGGCAACATCGGCGCTCACCTTGGCGAACAGCTCCCTGCCCAGGCCATCGAGCGTGATTCGCAACAACTCACCTTGGCGGCCTGCCACACGACCATCGAGGAAATTCATCGCGGGCGAGCCGATGAAACCGCCGACGAACTGGTTGTCGGGATTGTCGTAAAGTTCGAGCGGTCGGCCCGCCTGCTGCAGCCTGCCGCGCTTCAGGACGAAGATACGGTCGGCAAGCGTCATCGCCTCAACCTGGTCATGGGTGACGTAGATCATCGTCGCGCCGATCTGTTTGTGCAGCTTGGCGAGCTCGAGCCGCATCTGGACACGCAATTCTGCATCCAGGTTCGACAGCGGCTCGTCGAACAGGAAAACCTTCGGCTGGCGCACGATGGCGCGACCGATCGCGACACGCTGGCGTTGACCGCCGGAAAGCTCCGCAGGCCTCTTTTTCAGTTGATCGTCGAGATGCAGCACACGCGCCGCCTCGTGCACCATCTCGTCGATCCTCGCTTTCGGCGTCTTTTTCAGCCTCAGCGAAAATGCCATGTTCTCGTAGACCGTCAGATGCGGATAGAGCGCATAGGACTGGAAGACCATCGCGACCTCGCGCTGGGCGGGCTCGACTTCAGTGACATCGCGACCTTCGATCGAGATCGTCCCGGCCGTCGTATCTTCCAAGCCTGCAATCATCCGCAGAAGCGTTGATTTCCCACAACCGGAAGGCCCGACGAAAACCGCAAAGGCGCCCGTCGGGATATCCATGCTGACGTCGTGGATGACGCCGACCGAACCGAAGCTCTTACTGACATTGCGTATGGTGATACCCATGTCGTCGCCTCAACCGACCTTCAGGCGAAGCACGTGATAAGAGAGCGCCTTCAGCGACCCCTTGAGCTTGCCGTCTTCAACGCCGACGCCGGAGCCCGCCTTTGGCACGACATGATCCGGCTTGTCGGGACCATTTGTCTCATTAAGGCCATACCCCTCCATTGCATGATGTTCCACAAGCGTCAGATCGGCAAATCCGGTCAGTCCGACATCGAGTTCGGCCGCCTCCGTCAGGTGACGATTGACGATGAACAGCGTCAGCAGCCCCTCTTCGCGATTATGGACTGCCGCCACGTCGAGATAGGGGACATCGTCTGCAACGCTGCAATCATAGGTCGGGACGTCGACAGCAACGCTGAGTGCATCGCCGCGGCCATAGATCGAGGCAAAACGGTACGGATGGTAGATGGTCTGGCGCCAGGCCGGGCCATTCTTTTCCGCCCGGATCGGAGCAATGACGTTAACCAGCTGGGCGATGCAGGCGATACGCACACGGTCGGAACGGCGGATGAACTCGTTCAAGAGACCGGCGACAAAGAGCGCATCCTCGAAATTATACGTCTCTTCAAGCAGCGCCGGCGCTTCCGGCCAGTCCCATGTGCGCCAGCGTTGGCTGTCTTCCTCGCGGATATGGTACCAGACGTTCCATTCGTCGAAGCAGATATAAACATCGTTCTTCGCCCGCTTCTTCGCCTTCACGTAATCGATCGCGCCCGCTATCGTCTGGATGTAACGGCCGGTCTCTTCGATCTTACCGAAATAGTTGAGCGTATCCTTGCTCTTGTTGCCGAAATATTTGTGTAGCGAGATGTAGTCGACATTCTCGTAGCACTCCTCCAGCACCTCCCGTTCCCATTCGGGATAGGTCGCCATGCCGTCGTTGGAACTGCCGCAGACAATTGCCTCGATCGACTTGTCGAATCCCTTGAAGGCCTTGGCGGTTTCATTGGCGAGCCGGCCGTATTCCGTCGCCACCTTGTGGCCGATCTGCCATGGGCCGTCCATCTCGTTGCCCAGGCACCACATCTTGACGCCGTAACCGTCATTGTCGACATGCGAGCGGCGCAGGTCGCTCCAGGTCGTGCCGCCGGGAAAGTTGACATATTCGAGGAAGTTGCGGGCCTCTTCGAGGCCGCGCGACCCGAGATTGACGGCAAGCATCATTTCGATGCCCGCCATTTTCGACCAGTCGGCAAACTCGTTGATGCCGACCTGGTTGGTTTCCTTCGAACGCCACGCGAGATCGAGGCGCACCGGTCGCTGGTCACGCGGTCCGATACCATCCTCCCAGCGATAAGCGGAAACAAAATTCCCGCCGGGATAACGGATCGCCGGAATCTTGAGATCCTGCACGAATTTCAGGACATCCTTGCGAAATCCGTTCGCATCAGCCTCCGGATGACCGGGTTCGTAGATGCCGCCATAAATAGCGCGCCCCATATGCTCGATGAATGCGGAGTAGAGCCGCTCGTCGATAGTGCTGATCTTGAAATCCCGATGGACGGCCACGCGTGCCTTCATGCTTATTCCTCCCAGAAGCAATCATATAAACGATATAAATCGTATTTTTTGATATACTCATGAGAGATGGCCATTGATGTCAATGGGGAAGTTGTGGTGCGCCGCAGCAAAACAGGCGAAAGAGCGGCGCAAAAATAGGATTTATCGCCTTGTTTTCAGGCGCAAGAGCAGATCCTGATCGTAGTTTCCGAAGCCCTTGCCAAAAATGTTGAGACCGCCGGGATGTTTGCCATCGGCCTTGACCTCGACACGAACACGGATCGAGCGATGGTCGTCCAGCGCCAGCTGGGCGGTTGTGACATCGGATATCCTCAGTCCGTCCACATAGGTGCCAGCCCCCGTTACCGACCATGTCTTGAGCATGCCGTATTGCGAGCCCTTCAGCTTCCACCAATCGGGCGTATAGGTGCCCCGGCGATCGCCGAAATCGCCAGGCGAGGTCCATACGCCGATCTCGTAACCATTGATTGAAAGCACCAGATCGGACGGCCAGTTGGAGAGCGTTCCAGGCACTTCTGAACTGACTTCCATCACGATTTCAACAGCTTCTATCGCATCTCCGCGCAACTTGGCATTGTTGGGGAACTGGTATTCGACAAAGCCGCTGGTGAACCACAACAGGCTCGTTTTCATCCGCTCCGGGTCCATGAAGGTTTCGGGCACGTCGAGCAGACCGATGATGCCCTCCGTCGAGCAAATCCCACAGGGCGCAGTGACAGCATTGTTCGTGTACAAGCCGAGCGGCATCGAAACTTCTATCAGGTCGGATGCAAGCTCCTGCGTCTTCGGCTGGAATGTGACGATCAATTCCTCATAGACGGCAAAACAGATCTTCTGGTTGCCCTTGCGCGCTTTCTGGACTTCGATACGCACAAGGCCCGCCTTTTCCAGTACTTGAAGATGCGTGGAAACGGACGATTGCGGGAGATTGGCTGCCTGCGCCAGGTCATTGATGTTGATACCGGGACGTTTCGACAGTTCTTTCAACAGCTTGATGCGCGGGAGCGACGATACTCCCTTGATCGCAGCCAAGTCTTTTTCGGGATCGATAACGAGAAATTTCTGGTTCATGCGCCAAGCCTGGACATCGGAATCAGGAATTCATATCGAATTTTACGATTTAAATAAATGCCTTCGTCCTTTCGCACGGCGATTATCATCCACGTGCAAAATCTCCATTCGCCCCAACACGCTGCCCGCCGTCTCCAACGCAGTGGAGGGCAGGGCTTGAGGTGTCGGGGAAACTCACTCTTTCGCGTCAAGCCAGCCAACGTCATGCGGAGACAGCCTGATTGCCAGCGCCGAAAGGCTGTCCTCTAATTCGCCGACCGTTCTTGGCCCGATCAGAGGGATAACGGGAAATGGCTGGGCAATGACATAGGCGAGTGCGATGTGGATCGGGCTGCAGCCGCGCTTGTCAGCCAGCGCGATCGCGCGATCGCGGCGTTCGAAATTGCTGTCCGAATACCAGCAACGCACGATCTCCTCATCGTCCCGCTTGTCTCGTCCTGCCCTGTCGGTAAAAAAGCCACGCCCCTGGCTCGACCATGCGAAATTGGGAATCTGGCGTTCGCTCAGCCACGCCTTCCACTCGGCATCGGAGGCGGCAACACAGCCGGGCCAGATCGGGTCGATCATTTCCGCCAGCGAAAAGTTGTTGGAAAGAGCAGCGGGGGCTGTCCGGCCGTTCTTACCAGCATATTCGATCGCCGCATCCAGCCGTTCGCGTGTCCAGTTCGAACCACCATAAATGCCGCGGATTCGTCCACCCTTCACCTCGGCATCGATAGCATCGACAAACTCGCCGATCGGGATGTCGGGGTTGTCGCGATGCATGAAATAGATATCGAGATAATCGGTTTTCAGCCGATCCAGTGACTGGTCAAGCTGTTTTGCGATCACGTCCGGATAGCAGAGCGGCGAATGAGCACCCTTGCCGATCAGAACCATCTCGTCCCGCGGCACTTTCCGGCTTGTGTGCCAATCGCCAAAAATGCTCTCGGTCTTGCCGCCACCGTAAACGTAGGCGGTATCGAAGAGGTTGCCGCCTGCCTCATAGAAGGCATCGAGCGTCAGCGAAGCGGAGACGAAATTGGGGAAGAACTCGAAACCGAGCGCAACCACCGATGCCGGTTTGGCAAGCCCCGGGATCTGCCGCTTCGGCACGCTGTTTCCGGCAACAACGGGCGCACCGACAATATTGGCCGTACGTTGCGCCGCCTTTTCGATACCGTATTCCAGGCCGATGGATGCACGCCAGCGGTCCAGTACGCGCAGATTGGCAAGGGTTTCGGCTCCGCTCATTCCCGGATATGCAAAGCTTTTGTCACCTGCGCGAATGGCGGCGGCAACCGCATCGACCTCGAAAGAATAGAGGTGGCGATTTTCCACGACCTCGACCACCTCGCGTTCATTGACCTTGATGATCTCGATCTTGCCGGTGCCGCCCTTGCGGCCACCGGCGAACCAGAAATCCTTGACCTCGATGCGCCCCTTGGAGCCGATGATACGCAACGTATTGTCCTGTTGCGCCATGATCGAGCACGAGACTTCGGCAACGATGCCGTTCTCGAATTTCAGGACAGCGGACGCCCATTCATCGACACCAGACTGGCCGAGGTTGGCTGCTCCAGTCACACTGACGGGTTCGGCGAAAGATGACCCGCTAACGGCACCGGCGAGAAGCCGCACCATCGAAACCGGATAACCGCCGACATCGAGAATGCCGCCACCGGCGAGATCGTTGGAGAACAGTCTGTGCTCGGGTCGGAAGCCGCCCATGTCGAAACCGAAACTCGAGCGGATGAGGCGGACATCGCCGATGACGCCTTGTTTAACCAGCTCGACGAGGCGGGCCGTCTGCGGATGGAAAAGATACATATAGGCCTCGCCCGCGAACACGCCGGCTTTCTTAGCCTCATGAAAGATCACATCGGCATCGAAGGCCGAAAGCGCCATCGGCTTCTCAACAAGCACATGCTTGCCTGCCCGCACGGCCTTGATCGCCCATTCCGCATGCCCCGTATGCGGCGTGGCGATGTAGACCGCGTCGATTTCCGGATCGGCAAGCAGGGTTTCATAACCGTGAACGATACGGGCACCGGGAAAGCCGTCGCCGAGCCCCGGCTTTTCGGGATTGCGGCTTGCTATGGCCTCAAGATGCCCAGTCGCGGAGCCGGCGATACCTTCTGCAAACGTCTTGGCGATGGTGCCCGGGCCGATAATGCCCCAGCGGATTTTCTGCTCTGCACTCATGGCATGTCCTTTTCGGTCGGTATTGGGAGATGGAAAGAAGAGAGTTCAACGAAGGCGCTGGCCTTCGGCGTCGAACAGGAAACAGCGTTTGGCCGGCAGGCCGACGGTCAGATTTTTCTGGGAACCGGCATGACGGGTTTCCGGTCGCTCAATGATCACTGGCTCATCGGAAATGGCGGCGTAGACATAGCTGGTATGACCAAGATGTTCGGCGACATCGACGTCCACGGTCAGGTCCGCCTCACCATTGCCTGCATCGGCAAAGTGTTCCGGGCGGATACCCAGAGTAACGGATGAACCGACGGCCAGACGATGCGAAATCGGCAATGTAACCCTGACGCTCGGGTCCGCCACCAGCGAGACGACCACGCCGTCCGGTTTTGCAGCACTGACCGTCGCCTTCAGGAAATTCATCTTCGGCGAGCCGACAAAGCCGGCGACAAACTGATTGGACGGATCGTCATAGAGATCAAGCGGAGCACCCACCTGCTCGATACGGCCAGACCGCAGCACGACGATCTTGTCGGCCAGCGTCATCGCCTCGGTTTGATCGTGCGTGACATAGATCATGGTGGTTCCAAGCTGCTTGTGCAGCTTGGAAATCTCTACACGCATCTGAACCCGCAACTCGGCATCGAGGTTGGAAAGCGGTTCATCGAACAGGAAGACCTGCGGCTCGCGCACGATGGCGCGGCCGATGGCGACACGCTGGCGCTGGCCACCGGAAAGCTGGCCGGGACGGCGGTCCATCAACTCGTCGATCTGCAGGATTTCGGCAGCCTGCGCCACCCGGCGCTCGGTATCCGCCTTCGGGTTGCCGTTCATATGCAATCCGAAGGAAAGGTTCTTGCGCACCGTCATATGCGGATAAAGCGCATAGGACTGGAATACCATGGCGATATGGCGCTCCGACGGTTCTACATCGTTGACAACATTCCCGGCGATGGCAATTTCACCTCCGGACACATCTTCCAATCCGGCGATCATGCGCAGAAGCGTCGATTTTCCGCAGCCTGATGGACCGACGAAAACCACGAATTCGCCATCGGCGATTTCCAGATCGGCGCCATGGATGACCTGCATGGCGCCGAAACGCTTGATGACATTGGTGAGGGTGAGCCCGGCCATGATGCCTCCGATTACTTGACGGCGCCGGCTGTGATGCCGGAGATGAAATGGCGTTGCAGGAAGATGAAGACGAAGAGGATCGGTGCGGTGAGCAGGACGGCTCCTGCCATGATGCCGCCCCAGGAAACCTTGGTAAGGCCGATCAGCGTGCCGAGCGCCACAGGCGCCGTCATCATGCCCGGCCGCGAGTTGATCAGCAGCGGCCAGAGATAGTTGTTCCACGAAGCAAGGAAGAGAATGATCGACAGTGCCGCCATGGTCGGCCGCGCCAACGGCAGGGCGATGTGCAGAAAGATGCGCCATTCCTTGACGCCCTCGACACGCGCGGCATCGAAGAGTTCGGACGGCATCATCGAAAACGCCTGGCGCATGAACAGCACGCCGAGCGAATTGAACAGGGGTGGAACGATAAGCGCTATCCATGTATTGGCGAGCTTGAATTCTCGCGCCACCATGATGAATTGCGGAATGACCACGACAGCGAATGGCAGCGTGATGGTGCCGAGAATGATAGCGATGACGACGGAGCGGCCGGCGAAACGATAGCGCGCCAGCGCCCAGCCAGCCATGGAGGTCAGCATGACCGAGAGAGCTGTGTAGATGACGGCGACGGTGATGGAAATGAACATCGCCCGCAGGAAATTCGTATCCGCCTGCAGGTTCTGAAAGTTCTCGATGAACTGCGTGGATGGGACGAGCACGATGTCCGGGCTGAAAATGCCGTAGTCCGACATGGTCGAAAACACGAACATCATCCATAACGGAAATAGCCAGATGACGGCGAGCGGCGTCAGAGCGACATGCAGCGCCACCTTGCGCATCAGCAATGAACGGGATCTGGATTTCATTTCGCCTCCCTCCCGAAAAACAGGTTGAGCAGCGAAATGGCGACAGCCAGTGCCGCGATCGTATAGGCGATTGCCGAGGCGTAACCGAAATTGAGCGAGGTAAAACCTTGCCGGTAGAGCAGCAGGCCCAGCGTTTCGGTGGCCCCGCCCGGCCCACCGCGATTGGTGATGAGGAAAGGTTCGGCAAACAGCTGCATGGTGCCGATGACGGAAAGCACAATGCAGAACAGAATGATGGGTTTCAGAAGCGGCAGGGTGATATGAAAGAACTGCTGCAGCTTGCCGACGCGATCGAGCGTTGCCGCCTCATAGACGTCGCTGGGAATGGATTGCAGGCCGGCGAGAATGATGATCGCGTTGTAACCGGCCCAGCGCCAGGTGACGGCCATGATGAGGAGCGCCATCGCGGCCGTGCCGTTGTCGAACCATGAGACCGGCGCGAAACCTACCGCGCCGATGATCTTGTTGATGATGCCGAAATCGGCACTGAACATCAACCGGAAGACGGCGGCATAGGCCACTTCGCCAACGACGACGGGCGCGAAAAAGGCGAAGCGATGAAGAGGCCTCGCCTTCAGGAGCGGAGAGTTGAGAAGCACCGCCATGACGGTGGCAAGCGCGATCATCACCGGCACCTGAATGACCAGAATGATCAGCGTGTTGTAGAGCGCGTTGTAGAAGGCCGGATCGCCGACCAACCGGCCCCAGTTGACCGAGGGGTTGAAGCGCCACGGATTGACGCGGGTGTTCTGAAACGAGATCAGGAACGAACTGATGATCGGCCACAACCAGAACGTAGCGAAGATCAGCAGATATGGGGCCAGGAAAGCATAGGCAATCCCGTTGCGCAGACGCATGGCATCCTCCGGTCGTCTTCGGCGGGAGAGGTTTGAGCCTGACGGCGATACGCCCGGCCCGGTTGCTCATTCCGCGATGGGCAGGCCGGTGGCCGTTTCGATCTGCTTGGCGGCATCGTCGAGCGCGGTTTTGGCGTCCTGATAACCGTTGGCAAAGTATTTCGCCTGCACCGCCTTGTAGATGCCGTCCGCATCCGCCTGGAATGCCGTGCCCCGCGCCGGCTTGATCTTGGGCAGGGTGGAAAGAATATCGGACCACACCGCCTGATCACCCCAATAGGGCTGCTTTTCCTTGACGAAAGGGTCTTCGACCGCCGATAGAAGCGACGGAACAAGACCGAAGGATTTCAGCATCGACACCTGACCTTCATTGGTGGTCAGCGCATATTCGACGAATTTGAAGGCGGCCTCCTTGTTTTCCGACACCTCGCTGATGGCAAGCGACGAACCGCCGAGATTGGCAGCATGCGGTCCGTCAGCCGTCAGGCTTGGCATCGGATAGACACCCCACTTTCCAGAAAGATCAGGCGAGCCCGAGCGAATGGAGCCTTCATACCAGGCGCCATAAAGCTGGCTGGCGGTTTTGCCGGCCGTATTGGCCTGGATCTTTTCATCCCAGATCGCGGCGGTGATGATGCCGGCATCCTTCATCTGCTTGATCTTGTCCAGCGTCGCGACACAAGCCGGCTTGTTGATCGTGATAGACTGGCCATCGGTCGAAAAGTAACCGCAGTCCTGCTCATTGGCGATCATGCGGAACCACTCGCTGTCGCCGTTGAAATCGGCCTGCGCCATCACCGTTCCGGGATTGGCTTCCATGACCTTCTTGCCGGCCGCCAGAAAATCGTCCCAGGTCTTGATCGTGGCCGGATCGACACCTGCCTTTTCATAAAAATCCCGGCGGTAAAAGACTGCAACCGGGCCGGAATCCCACGGCATCGCATAGGCAGTGCCATCAACTTCCAGTTCGGTCCGCTTGAATTCAGGAAACAGCGCCTGCTGTTCCGGCGTGTAACCGAGTGCCGTCAGGTCGGTAAAACAATCAGGGAAACGGTTCCAGAAAAGTTCAGCCTCAAAGTTCTCCACCGTCACGATGTCCGGCAGTCCATCGCCTCCCGCAGCACAGGCGGCCAGCGTCTTGTCAAAGACCTGATTGTTGCCGAGATCCTGAACCGTAACTTTGATGTCGGGATATTTCTGGTTGAAGCCAGGGAGCGTGGATTTCAATGCCGAGGCGGCAACGTTCCAGCTCCAGATGGTAATTTCGGTGGTCTGCGCAGTGGCCGGCACGGCCATCAGAACGGCAAGCGATGCCGTTGCGCCCAGAAGTCGAAAGCACATTGAAAACCTCCCTTTTCAATTGCCGTTCTTCAGCGAACATGAACACATTAGCGACTGGCAAAAAGCTGTCTCGTACAAAGGGAATAAGGACCTGTCGAAAAGTAAGATCGGCGAGACGGCATTCTACCAGCCCGGTGCCAGCAGTATCGAGGGCATGCCGACGACGCTGCAATTTTTCCACGGCCATCCGCGCGTCATGCTGCGACCGCATTGGCACGCGCAGATAGAGGTCAATTACATCATGCGCGGCCATGTGCATTATCGCATGGGTGGACATGACCTGAAACTGTCCGCCGGTCAGATCTGCCTGTTCTGGGGCGGCCAACCCCACCGGATGGACGAATCCTCACCGGATTCGGTCTATGCGGGCGCGCATCTGCCGCTGGTGCATTTTTTCCGCATGCGCCTGCCCTCCGCGGTTTCCGGCATGCTGATGAGCGGCGCAACCATGCTGACCTCACACACAGACGCTGCCGACCGCGAAAATTTCCCGCGCTGGTTCCGCTATGTGACATCGGGAGAGGAATTGCGCGCGCAGCATGCCGTCGAGGAACTGCTTTTGCGCATCGAACGGATGTTTATCGAGCCACACGCGGTCGTTTCGTCCGGTCGGGCAAATGCCAAGGACACCGACACCGGAGCGCCCTCACCCGCTGTCGTCAAGATGTGCGATTTTATCGCCGCCAATTTTCTTGAAGAAATTGATGCCGCCGATATTGCCGATGCAGCGGGTCTTCATCCCAAATATGCGATGAACCTGTTTCGCAAATCGACCGGAATGACGTTGATCAAATACCTGACATTGCTCAGGCTTTCACATGCGCAGGCAAAATTGATGCATAGCGGCGACAGTATTTTGCAGGTGGCAATGGACAGTGGTTTCGGTTCGGTCAGCGCCTTCAACAAGGCGTTTCGGTCGACGGCCGGCATGCCGCCATCGGATTTCCGCCGCGACACTCGTGCCGCGGCGGGTTGAAGCGAACCGGTTGGGTCAGCCCGCTTTTGCCTGCCGAATGGGTGCGCTTTGCGTCCATTCAGGCAGCCAGTCCTGATGCGCCTTCAAAAGATCCTCGGTCAGCGACCAGATCTGGTCGAGATCGAGTTCGGCGGCGGTATGCGGGTCCATCATGGCCGCGTGGAAAATGTGCTCGCGATTTTCCGTCATCAGCGCCTGAACCGTCAATTCCTGCACGTTGATATTGGTGCGCATCAGCGCCGTCAGTTGCGGCGGCAGATCGCCGATGAAGGTCGGCTGGACGCCGTTGTGATCGACAAGGCAGGGCACTTCAGCCGCGCAATTTTCCGGCAACGAGGTGATGCAGCCATTGTTGCGCTGGTTGCCGTAGATGACCGAAGGTTCACCGGTCCATACCGAGTTGATGATCGACGAGGCATACTCCTTCGATTGCTTGACCTCGATCTTTTCCGCCGAGCGATAGGCATCCGCCTGGCTTTTCCAGCGCTCGATCTGTTCGATGCAGCGCTTTGGATATTCATCGAGCGGAATGCCGAATTTTTCGATCAGGTCCTCGCGGCCTTCCTTGATGAAATAGGGTGTGTATTCGGCAAAATGCTCCGAGCTTTCGGTGACGAAATAACCGAGCCGGGTCAGCATTTCGTAGCGCACCTTGTTGGGGCAACGGGGGTTCCAGGTGGGTTTCGGCGCACGACCTTCACGGTAACCGCGCAGCAGGTCAGGATAGAGGTTGCGGTACGTACCGTCCTTCTGGCGATGCTCGAATTCGAGATAAAACGCCATGTGATTGATGCCGGCCGAACGGTAGCGGATTTCCTCGTAAGGGATATCCAGATCATGAGCGAGTTCCATCGCGGTGCCCTGCACCGAGTGGCAGAGCCCCACCTGCCGGATTGTCGGATATTTTTCCGCGATCGCCCAGGTATTGATCGCCATCGGGTTCACATATTGCAGCATGATCGCATTGGGGCAGACGGCGAGCATGTCCTCGCAGATCTTCCACAGATGCGGCACGGTGCGTAAGCCCCGCATGATGCCGCCGACACCAAGCGTATCGGCAATCGTCTGACGCAGCCCGTATTTCTTCGGCAGTTCGAAATCGGTCACCGTGCAGGGTTCGTAACCGCCGATCTGGAAGGCGACAATGACGAAATCGGCATTCGCGAGTGCTTTGCGCTGGTCGTTGAACGTTTCCGCTGTCGCCTTGACGCCAAGCGTCGAAATGAGCTTGTTGACGACAATGGCGCTTTCTTCCAGCCGCTGCGGATTGATATCCATCAGCGCGATATGCGCCTCAGCCAATGCTGGCCGCTGCAGCACATCACCGATGATGTTCTTCATGAACACCGTCGAACCTGCGCCAATAAATGTAATCTTTGGATGTCCTGCCATGTGCACCTCCGGCCTTGGGCAATATCAAGCGATCTCGAAAGCGGCCTTAACCAGCCGCTGCGTGTATTCGGTTTTCGGTTTCGAAAGGACGTCCTCGACCGATCCCTCCTCGACCACGCGGCCGTTCTGCATGACGATGACGCGGTGGCAGAGCGCCCGCACCACTTTCAGGTCATGGCTGATGAACAGGTAACTCAGCCCCCGCTCATCCTGCAGCTTGCGCAGAAGCTCGATGATCTGCGCCTGCACCGACAGGTCGAGCGCGGACGTCGGCTCGTCGAGCAGGATGAATTCCGGCTCCAGCGCAACAGCGCGCGCGATGGCGATACGCTGCCGCTGGCCGCCGGAAAACTCGTGCGGAAAACGCGACAGGATGTTGGTCAGCATCCCGGCCGCATCGAGCGCATCACGCACCCGCTCCAGCCGCTCAGCGCGGGTCGCGCCGAGCCCGTTGACCACGAGGCCCTCCTCGATGATCTGGCCGATCGTCATGCGTGGATTGAGCGAGGAGAACGGGTCCTGAAAGACGATCTGCATTCGCGCCCGCAGCGGTCGCATCTGTGCACGCGAGTGCGCATCGATCCGCTCGCCGGCAAAAGTGATTTCCGCAGCGCTGGGCTGGTTGAGCCGCAACAGCGACTGGCCGAACGTGGTCTTGCCCGAACCGGATTCACCCACCAGTCCAAGCGTTTCGTGCCGACGCAGTGTAAGGCCGAGACTGTCGACCGCCACCAGTTCCCGCAGATCCGGCTTGAAGAGACCGCCATGGCGCATCATGAACGACACCCGCACGCCATTCGCCGAGAGCAGAACACCGGCATCCGGCGGCAGCGGACCGGCATTGCCATGTGGTTCCGAAGCCAGCAGTTTCTTCGTGTAGGCGTGGCGCGGATCGGCAAAGATGCGCTCCGTCGTGTTGTGTTCGCGCATTTCCCCATGCTGCATCACGTAGACGTAGTCGGAAAACTTTTTCACGATCGTCAGGTCGTGGGTGATCAGCACCACCGCCATGCCGCGCTGCGTCTGCAAGTCGCGGATGAGGTTGAGGATCTGCGCCTGCACCGTCACGTCGAGCGCTGTGGTTGGCTCATCGGCAATCAGCACGTCGGGATCGTTGGACAGCGCCATAGCGATCATCACCCGCTGCCGCTGGCCGCCGGACAACTGGTGCGGATATTGTTTCAGCCGCGCTTCCGGTTCCGGGATCTGCACCTGCTTCAGCAGATCGAGCGCCTTCGCCTCGGCCTGCTTCCGGTTGATCCTATTATGGGCACGGATCGCCTCGACGATCTGGCTACCCACCGTATAAAGCGGATTGAGCGAGCTCATCGGCTCCTGAAAGATCATCGATATGCGGTTACCGCGCAAAGCGCGCCGGGCACGCGGCGAAAATTTCAGGATATTGTCACCGTTGAAACCGACCGTCGCCTTCGGCGAGATGGTCGCGCGTTTCGACAACAGCCCCATCACAGTTCGTGCCGTCACCGACTTGCCCGAGCCGGACTCGCCGACGATGGCAATCGTCTCGCCACGATAAAGCTGGAACGAGACATCCTTCACCGCCTCTACCGTGCCGTGCTCCACCTTGAAGGTGACGCCGACATTGCGGGCATCGATGATCGGCGTGCCCTTCTGTGCATCATGATCGAAGCGCGAGGACGGCGCGTAATTGTTGACGATTGCAAGAGCCATGTTCTGTCCTCCACTCAATATGGATCGACCGCATCGCGCAGACCGTCCCCCAGCGCATTGAACGCAAAGACGGTGACCAGCACGAAGCCGACGGGGGCAAGGATCCACGGATAGGACCCGATGACGGAATAGGTGGAGGTGTCCTGCAACATCAGGCCCCAGGAGATCAGTGGCGGCTTGACCGCGAAACCGAGGAAGCCGAGGAAGGATTCCAAGAGCACCACGCTCGGGATATGTAGCGTGACCGATACGATCACGTGGCTCATCACGTTGGGCAGAATGTGCTGGAAGATGATGCGGCGATCGGTTGCACCGACGGCGATGGCTGCGCGGACATAATCGATGCGGGAAAGCGCCATCGACTTGCCGCGCACCTCGCGTGACATCTGCGCCCAACCGAGCGCCGACATGACCACGACCACGAATGTCAGGAACACGTGGGTTGGCGCGGTGACCGGGATCAGCGAGGTGAGCGCCAGATAAAGCGGCAGTTGCGGGAAGGCCAGCACGACCTCGACGAAACGCTGGATCCAGGTATCCGCCGCTCCGCCGAAATAACCGGAAACGAGGCCGACCGTGGTGCCGATCACCGTGACGATGAACACAACACTCAGAGCAATGGCGAGCGAAATGCGCGAACCATGAATGGCGCGCGACAGCACGTCGCGTCCGAACTTGTCTGTGCCGAGAAAATGCACGGGCTGGCCATCTGTGGCGCCGAAGAAATGGCGATCCATCGGGATGAGGCCGAACAGGTTGTATTCCGCGCCCTTCACGAAGAAGCCGAGATAATGCGGGTTATCGTAATCCGGCCCGACGATCGGCTGGAAAGTGACGGGATCGAGCTCCTCGGTTTCTGCAATGGCATAGACCCGCGGGAAGATGCTGAAACTGCCTTCCTTGTCGGTGAAGCTGATGGCCTGTGGTGGCGAAAAACTCGCATGGGTTTCCATCGGGTCCATCGGCGCGAAGAAGTTGGCGAAGATGGCAATGAGGAACAAGAGGGCGACCAGGATCAGCCCGAGCATGCCGGTGACCGAGCGGCGGAAACGTCGCCAGACCAGCGCAACGTAACTTTCATTGGCCTGCTGTGGCTCGGCGACCGGTGTCATCATTGTTGTGGTGGTTTGATCGATCGCGGTCATCTCACGCCCTCCCGAATTCGCGGACGCGCGGGTCGAGCAGGGCCAGCATCATGTCGGCGATGATATTGCCGATGATCAGCGTCGCCGCGAGCACCATCATGAAGGTGGCGGTGACATAGACGTCACCCACCGCCATCGAACCGACGATGGCCGGGCCAACGGTCGGCAACGAGAAGATGATCGCCGTCTCAATTTCGCCGGTGAGCATGTATGGCAACACGACACCCTGATACATGACGAGCGGATGTACGGCATTCGGCACCGCATGGCGCATGATGACCGCGCCCTCTGACAGGCCTTTCGCACGTGCTGTCTCGACATATTGGGCATTCAGCGTATCGAGCAGATTGCCGCGCATGACGCGCATATTGTAGGCAAGCCCGCCGAATACGGCGATGGCGACGACCGGCCAGACATGGCTGACCAGATCCACGAACTTGGCCCAGGACCACGGCGCGCCGCCATATTGCGGCGAGAAGAAACTGCCGATCTCCGACACGTCGTAATGAAAGACCATGAAATAGACGAGCACCAGCGCCATCAGGAAGCGCGGGATGGTCATGCCGAGGAAGGAGACGACCGACAGGACGTTGTCGATCCAGGAATATTGCCGGGTTGCCGCCCAGATGCCGAAACCGATGCCGAACAGCGATGCAAGGATGTGGCAGACGATGGCCAGAGCCAGCGTGCGCGGCAGGCGCTCGCCCACCACTTCGGCAACCGGCTTGTTGTAATAGAAGCTGTAGCCAAAATCGCCGCGCGTCACGATCCCGCTGATCCAGTTGAAATACTGCACCACCATCGGCTGATCGAGACCATGCTCGATACGATAGGCCTGCGCCTGCGCTTGCGCCTGTTCGAAGGATGCGCCGCCTTGGTTCATCAGCTGCGAACGGATGTAATCGGCATAATCGCCGGGTGGGGCCTGGATGATGGCGAATGTCACCACGCTCAGGATGAATAGCACCGGTATGGCGGAGCCGATGCGGGTCAACAGAAATCTCAGCATTTCCGTCTCTCTCCTTTTGACGGACGCCGGAGCGTCCGGATTTTATCCTCTCCGGCCGCGCTTCACGCGCGACCGGTGGCTTCTTCTGGGAGGAGATTACTGGGTCGGACCTTTGTCGCCCGGTTTGCCGGGCAACTGCTCGGCAAACAGTTCATACTTGCCCTGTTTGTCAGCGGCGACCCACATGCGTTCGCGGATGATGGCGTCTTCGGCCCAGTTGAACATGTTGATCGGCGTGCCGGCCGGAACGTTGGAGAAGCGCTTGTTGATGATCAGGGCGCCCGGATATTCCGTCAGTCCGATCGTGTAGAGATTTTCGGTGTAGAGCTTCTGGTACCGTTTCATCAGTTCAGCCTTTTCGGCATTGTCCTGCGATGCGGTGAACTTGTTCACGACCTCGACCATTTCAGCCTCGAAAGGCATCATGTCGACCTGCTTGCCCTCCGGCGCGCGGTGGTTCCAGCTGGTGCGCGGGCCGACCGGCGCCAACTGCTCCGTGTTCTGCACCACTGAGAACAGTTCGGTGCTGTTGCGGCGAACCGCCCAGTCGAATTGGCCGCCGTAATGCTTGGCGTCACGCTGGTTGGAATCGAGCGTATTGAGAACGATGCGAATGCCAAGCTTGGCCATCTGACCCACCAGCCCTTCGGCAAGGCTCTTGTCAGTCGCGTAGCCGTTATTGACCAGAACCACGATCTCGACATTCTTGCCGCCCGCGGTGCCAGCCGGAAAATTGACGAAACCGTCATTGTCGGTATCGACCAGCCCGATCTTCTTCAGCGCCTCCTTGGCTTCCTCGAGATTGAAGGGGTAATAGACCGTGGAGGCACGATCGTAAAAACTCGTGCCGGAGGAAAGCCCGCCCGGATAGATGGCGGTGAAAGGCCCTTTAACCAACGAGTCCCCGACTGCCTTGCGATCGATCGCAGAGGTGACCGCCTTGCGGAATTCAGGGTTGCGGTTGAGTTCGCGGATCGCCTGGCCGCGTTCATCCGGGTTGCCCCAACCGTTGGCGGAGAAATTCATCAGGAGATTGTAGCCGGTGAGGCGCGGGCCGAAGGCGAGACGCGCCGGCGCATTCTCATCTGCCGCGCGCTTCAAGGAGGCGACAAAGTTCTCCGGCTGCTCGAGATTGGAAATATCGCCAGAACCGGCAACCGCCTGCACATCACGGTCGGCCCATGTCGAGAGCTTGTAGTGGATCTCGTTGAGATAAGGCAGCTGTTGGCCCTTCTCGTCGACCTTCCAGTAATAGGGATTGCGCCGCAGCACGATAATATCGTCGGAACGATAGCTGACCGGTGTCCACGCGCCCATGACCGGCATGTTCATGAATTCCGCAGGGAATGCATTCTTGAACTGGTTATAAGTATTTTTGGAATATTTCGGATGTTTCGGCTTTAGCAAATGCGACGGTCCGGGGCAGAAGGTCGGATAGGCCATCGTATAGAGATACTGTTTCGGAAACGCCGCCTTGAAGGTCCATTCGACAGTATAGTCGTCGATCTTTTTCAGCACCGTGCCTTCGCCAAACGCCTCTGGCGACGCACCGCCGCCGAGCGGCGAGACATTCGGATCGAGAACGGCATCTTCCCAATAGAACATCACGTCATCGGCGTTGAAAGGTTCGCCATCGGACCATTTGGCCCCTTTGACGAGATGCATGGTAAGCTTGTGCCCATCTTCAGACCAATCCCAGCTCTTGGCGAGATTGGGCAACGGCTCCGTATCAGCGGCGTTGACCTGAAATAGTGGTGCGGTGCGGGTCAGGCATTCGGAGAGCGCGATATCGATACCGCCCCAGCCTTGGCTCTGGCCGGCAATGTAGTTCCAGCCTTCGGGTCGTCCGCCGACCACATGGCGCATCGTATCACCATAAACGCCGACGCCGTCGGGCATGTTGCCGGTCTTGTAGACCAGCGGCTCTTCCGGCAGGCGATCTTTCAGCGGCGGCAGCTTGCCGGCCTTTTCGAACTTTTCCGCCACCCATTCCGGCTGGCTGTATTGCGGCAGCGCCTTGAACTCCAGGATGGAATCGCGCGGCACATAGGTGACCTTGCCTTCTGCCGGAAATTTCGGCGGTTCCGGAGGCGTGGTCGGCTCGAACGCGTGGGCCTTCAATGCACATAAAGAAACGCCGAGGCTGAGCACGGCAATGGTCGAGATTCTGGTCTGAAACGGCATCGTCATTCCTCCCTGACGGCAGCATCGCATCGGGCTGCCTTGCCTTAATGGCGATGGGGCAGTGATCCGCTCCTCCGGATCACTGCCTTGCGTGAAGTCTAGCCTGCTTTCTTCATTGCGGTCTTTTCTGCGCGAAGCTCTTCAATGGAACGGACATTACGGCGGGCAGCACCCTGCCAGTCACGTGTCTTGACCTTGGAATGCGCCAGCCGTTCGCGCGCCGCGGGCACGGCATCGGCATATTGCGGCAGCCATCGGGCCTGCGCCACGACCATCTCGTCCACCATCTGCCAGACCTCCTCCGGCGTGGCGACAGCGCCGACCAGCGGATCGTGCAGCACGGCGAGTTTCAGAAGATCGATATCGCCGGTGATGGCCGCATGAACCGACATGCGCTGGACGTTGATCGACGCCATACAGGTCGCGGCACATGCCTCCGGAATGGTGATGCCCGAGACCATGTTGATGCCGAAACGGTCAACAAAACCGGGGGATTCAATGATGGCATCAGCCGGAAGATTGGTGATGACACCATTGTTCTTGACGTTGAAATGGCCGCGATAAACGCGTCCCGTCTCCAGCGCTTCGAGAATATGGCTGGCATGTTCGTTGGAGCGTTTTGTCGGATCGATCGGCTTTTTCGCCTGTTCAAGGAACTGCGGAAACTCGGTCTCGAACCAGTTACGGGTTTCGGTCGAGTGACGCAGATAACCGCCAGTCTCGCCGTGGATCCAGTCCGACATGTCGATCCAGCGGGAAATCTCCTCCGGCCGCTTGCGATACCACGGCAGGTATTCGGATAGGTGGCCGTTGCTTTCCGTCGAATAGACGCCGAACCTTTTCAGCACATCGATGCGCAGTTTTTCCTGCTGCGAGAACACCGGATGTGCCTCGAAAGCCGCGACCAGTTCGTCCTTACCGATCTTGCGGCCATTCAGCTTCAGTTCGGTGAACCACGTCTGGTGGTTGATGCCGGAGCAGATATAGTCGAGTTCATCGAGCGATTTGGCGCCTAAAACCTCGGCGATCTGTTCGGCGCCGTGCTGCACACCATGGCACAGGCCCACCGTATCGACCTTGCCGTATTCGATCGCCGCCCAGGTGTTCATCGCCATTGGGTTGGCATAGTTCAGGAATTTTGCACCGGGCTCTGCGACCTCGCGGATATCCTTGCAAAAGTCGAGAATGACCGGAATGTTGCGCTGGCCGTAAAGAATGCCGCCGGCACAGATCGTGTCACCCACGCACTGGTCGATGCCGTATTTCAACGGAATGGCGATATCGTCGGCATAGGCTTCCAGCCCGCCCACCCGCACGCAGCTGATGACGTATCGCGCACCTTCCAGCGCCTTGCGGCGATCGGTCGTTGCCGTCACCTTGGCGGGAAGTTTGTTGGCGTCGATGATCGTCTGGAGGATCTCGCGGATCATGCCAAGATTGCGTTCGCTGAGATCGGTCAGCGAAAATTCCACGTCCTGAAATTCCGGAACGCAGAGAATGTCGGTGAACAGTTTTTTCGTGAAACCGACGCTTCCTGCGCCAATGATAGCGATTTTGAAACCCATGAAGCAAATCCTCGTTGCAACTTCAAAGGCATGGCAAGCGCAAGCGTGACGACGATGTAAACGCCGCCAGTGCAGCAGATGGAATACGCATAAGTGACTGTATTCTGCTGAAATCGCTTCCGCAGGCCCTCCCTTCAACTTCTCCTCGAATTGCAATTATGCGTATAATCAAGAACCGGACCAGAGAAGGATTATGCTATCATGGGTAATTTTGTGCTCAAAAACCTGATAGATGCTGGCCCGGCCAGCCGCGTGGTGACGCTGCCGCGCGGACGCCAGACGCTGCACACTATGCCGACCAGCAGCGGTTACGAGATCAGGCGGGACATCTCCTATGATTGGGACGGTCGTCGCCGCGGTCAGGCGCCGTTCACCGTGCTGCAGCACTGCATCAGCGGGCGCGGCAACCTGCGCTATGAAAACCGGACCATGCAGGTGAAACCCGGCGAGACGCTGCTGGTTCTCGTTCCGCATAACCATCGCTACTGGCTGGAACCAGGCGACGAATGGGAGTTCTTCTGGATCTCCATGAACGGCGAGGAGGCGCTGCGCATCCATCGCTCCATCCTCGCCATTACCGGCCCCATTCTGCGTCTGCAACGCAAAACGATTGATCATCTCGCCGATTGCTGCTGCCGTCTGATCACAGGCGGCGAAACACCAGGCCTGGCTTCAGCCATCGCCTATGAGGCAGCGATGGCGCTCTATGACGACGTTTTCGGGACGCATCCCAGCTTCAGCCAGGAGTATCGAACGATGCAATATGTTCTCAGTCATATCGAAAACCATCTTGAGGAGCGGCTTTCGGTGAGCGATCTGGCCGAAGTGGCCGGGGTGAGCCGCGCACACTTCTCACGCATCTTTTCTGCCAATGAAGGCTTGCCACCCGCTGAATTTGTATTGCAGCGACGTCTCAAACGCGCTGCCAAACTGCTGACAAAAGCCGCAGACATGCCTATCAAGGAGGTCGCCGCCCTCTGCGGGTTCGTTGACGCCAACTACTTTTCCAAGGTCTTCCGACGTCTTTACGGTACGAACCCAAGCGATTTTCGGACCACCGGCATGTATGCGAATGTCACGATTGATAGAAGGCGCGGCCAAAATTAGTCCAATCGCGCATTTATGCAGAGAGCAGAAACCTGCGTGAGAAGTGCTTCAATAGCCCCTTCAGTGCAGGATCTGGCTGAGGAACAGTTTTGTGCGCTCGTGCTGCGGATTGTCGAAGAACTCGGCCGGTGAATTCTGTTCGACGATCTGGCCCTGGTCCATGAAGATGACGCGATTGGCCACCTGGCG